>CAIUMM010000176.1 GCA_903900265.1 uncultured Pseudomonadota bacterium | reverse complement strand
CGTGGAGTCGCGGGTGGACGTGACCGACTACGGGCTCGTCGCTGACGGCGATTGGCACGTGCTCGACATCCCCACCGCGGACTTCGATGGCGCGGACCTGAGTTCGGTGACCGTCGCATTGCTCTTGGTGGGCGCCAGCGGCAACACCGGGGACAACCTGCTGATCGACGATGTCTACTACACGCGCGGAGGTGCACGATGATGCTGGTCGTGATCACGACAATGCTGGCCTGCACGGCCCCGACGCCCGACGCGCTCGACACCTCGTGGACGCTGACGTGGTCGGACAACTTTGACGGTGCGAGCGGCACAGCACCGGATCCCACCGTCTGGGTGCCCGACGTGGGCGGCGACGGCTGGGGCAACAACCAGCTCGAGTACGACTCCGACAGCCTCAAAAACGCGGCTTTAGACGGGGATGGACATCTGGCGATCACCGCCCTGAAAGAGACCGTCGGCAGCAACGCCTACACCTCCGCCCGCCTGACAACGCGCGACACGTTCACCCACGGCATCGGCCGTTACGAGGCGGACATCCAGCTCCCCGCAGGCAAAGGTCTTTGGCCGGCGTTCTGGTTGCTGGGGACCGGCATCGACACCGAAGGCTGGCCGATCTGCGGCGAAGTCGACATCATGGAGTACAAGGGTGAGGACCCCGGCACCAGCTACGCCACCGTGCACGGCCCGGGCTATTCGGGCGCGGGCGGCATCTCCGACGGCTACGACCTGACCGACGGCACGTTCGCCGACGGATTCCACACCTTCGCGGTAGATATCGACCCCGATCACCTCGCGTTCTGGGTAGACGGCGACCGCGTACAGACGGTGCGCCGGGGCGATCTTCCCGCAGGGACCGAGTGGGTGTTTGACGGCGACTGGTTCTTGATCCTGAACCTCGCGGTCGGCGGCAACTACGTGCAGGCGCCCGACGACTCCACGCCTTTCCCCGCCACCATGCTGGTCGACGCGGTGCGGGTCTATGACCGCACCCAGGCCGTGCCGTGATCCTCGCGCTGGGTCTGCTCGCGTGCGCAGACCCTGTCGCGCCGGTGCCGCCGGGGACGATGACCGTGCTGCAAGAGCAACAGGCAGCGTGGGTGCGAAACTTCAACCCGCTGCTGTCTACCGGTGGAGCGCGCTGGCCGACCAGCGCCGGCATCTACGAGCCGCTGCTGATCTACAACCGCGCGACCGGGGAATTCGTCCCTTGGTTAGCGAGCAGTTACCGGTGGACGGACCCGGCTCGCGTGCTGGAATTCACCGTACGCCCCGACGTGCGCTGGTCGGACGGGCAGCCGTTCACCGCCGACGACGTCGCGTGGACGTTGAACCTGCTCAAGCGCTTTCCGGCCTTAGACGCCGCTGGGCTCTGGACCTTCGTGCAGAGCGTGGAGGCGCCAGACGCGCACACCGTCCAGATCACCTTCACCCGCGCCTACTCCCCGGGCTTAGCGCTCGTGGCGCACCAGCCGATCGTGCCGCGCCACGTGTGGGAAGCGGTGGCTGACCCGGTCGCGTTCGCCAACCCGGATCCCGTCGGCACCGGGCCGTTCACCGAGATCGTGCGCTTCGACCCGCAGGTCTGGGAGCTCGGCAAGAACCCCTACTACTGGCAGCCGGGAGTCCCGGCGGTCGACACGCTGCGATTCCCCGCGGTCGCGTCCAACGATCAAGCGCTGCTCGCGCTGATCGACGGCGAGGTCGACTGGGCGGGCAGCTTTGTGCCGGCGATCGCGCGCACCTACGTCAGCCGCGATCCCGAGCACCGCGGCTACTGGTTCCCGGCGGTGTCCGACACCGTGTTCCTGTACCCGCAGACCACCGCCGCGCCGCTCAACGACGCGCGGGTCCGCAAGGCGCTCAGCCTCGCGATCGATCGCGACCTGCTCGTCAAGGTCGCGATGCACGACTACGCCGTGCCATCGCATCCCTCCGCGTTGTCGGACGGCTACCGGTCCTGGCGCGTAGAGCCCCCGAGTGACACGTGGGTCCGCCAAGATCCCCAAGCTGCGGCCGCGCTGCTCGACGAAGCCGGCTACAAAATCGGCGCCGACGGGCACCGTCACGGGCTCGACGGCGCGCCGTTGGAGCTGCCGATCCTGTGTCCAGCGGGCTGGTCGGACTGGGTGCGCGCCGCGCAGACCATCGGCCACGACCTCGACGCCATCGGCATCCACGCGCCGCTGCAAGGGTTGGACTTCGGAACGTGGTTCGACCGCGTGTCGCGCGGGGACTTCGCGCTGACCTTAGGCTGGTCGGTGTCCGGCCCGACGCCCTACGCGTTCTACCGGGGGCTGCTTGGCTCGGGCACCGTGAAACCCGTAGGCGAGCCTGCGCCATCCAACTGGCAGCGCTACAGCAGCCCCGCGGCAGACGCGCTGCTGACTCGCTTTGAAGCCACCGACGACACCGCCGAGCAGCACGCGCTCTCTGCGTCGTTGCAAGCGGTCTTTGCCGACGAAGCCCCGGCGATCCCGCTGTTCCCGACGCCGGCGTGGGGCGAGTACAACACCACGCGCATCACCGGCTTTCCGACGGCTGAAGATCCCTACGCCACGCTCTCGCCGAACACCGTGCCCGACGCGCTCTTCGTGCTGACGCGCGTGCGTCCCCGGAGCGCCAATTGATGGGCCCGCTGATCCAGCTTGGACGGCGCCTCGGCCTGTACGCGCTGGCCGCGTGGGTCGCGCTGACGCTCAACTTCCTGCTACCGAGGTTGATGCCGGGTGATCCGGCGCAAGCGCTCTACGCGCGCTTTCAGGGACGCATCGAGCCGGCGGCGCTGGACAGCCTGCGCGTCACGCTCGGGCTCTCCGACGCGCCCCTCGCGACGCAGTACGTGCTCTACCTGCAACAGCTTGCGCATGGCGAACTTGGGACGTCACTGGTCTATTTTCCCGAGCCCGTCAGCGCGGTGATCGGCACCGGCCTCGGCTGGACGGTGTTTTTAGCAGGAGGCGCGCTGGTGGTTTCCTTCCTGCTTGGCTCGACGATCGGCGCGCTCGCGGCCTGGCGACGCGGCGGCTGGCTCGACACCGTGGCTCCGCCGCTGTTGTCGTTCTTGGGGGCTTTTCCGTACTTCTGGATGGCGATGGCCGCGGCTTGGGGACTCGGCTTTGAGCTCGGTTGGTTCCCAGTGCGTCACGCGTACGGACCCGAAGTTCAAGCCGGCGCGACGCTGGAATTCGTAGCCAGCGCGCTGCGCCACGCCTTGCTCCCCGGCGCGACGATGGTCGTAGCCTCGCTCGGCGGTTGGGTGCTGACGATGCGCAACGCGATGCTCGTGGTGTTGGGCGACGACCCGATCCGCTACGCGCAAGCACGCGGCCTGCCTCCCGGGCGCATCTTCCTGCACTACGCGATCCGCAACGCGCTGCTCCCCAGCTTGACCAGCTTCGGCATGGCGATCGGCTTTGTGGTCTCCGGCGCGCTGCTCACCGAGATCGTGTTCGCGTACCCCGGCCAAGGCTACCTCCTGCTGCAAGCGGTGCGCGGGCAGGACTACCCGCTTTTGCAGGGTCTATTTCTGACGATCACCCTCGCGGTGCTCGGCGCCAACGCCGTCGTTGACGCGCTGATCATCGCCCTCGACCCGCGGGCGCGTACATGAGCGCGAGAAACAGCACGCGCACGACCACACCAGCGACCCGCTTGGGCCTGACGCTGGTGAGCGCCTTTGCGCTGATCGCGCTGATAGGGCCGTTCTTCGTCGGCGATCCGACGGCGTTTGTCGCGGCACCCTTGCAAGCACCGTCAGCGGCGCACTGGTTGGGAACCACCGGTCAAGGACAGGACGTACTGGCGCAGACCGTGGTCGGCGCGCGCACGACCCTGCTCGTCGGCGCGCTGGTCGGCGCCGTCGTCGTGGCGATCGGCGCGCTCACCGGCGCGACCGCGGCGTTCTTGGGCGGCGCGGTGGACGCGGCGCTGACGTGGATCATCAACGTGTCGCTGGTGATGCCGGGGCTGCCGCTGATGGTGGTGATCGCCGCGTGGCTGCCGCCGGGCCCGGTCACGATGGCGGCGGTGTTGGCGCTCACCGGCTGGCCCTGGCACGCGCGCGTCGTGCGGGCGCAAGTGCTGTCGATCCGCTCGCGGGACTTTGTGTCGGCGTGTATCGTCAGCGGCGAGCCTACGTGGCGCATCGTGGTGGTCGAGATCCTGCCGAACCTCGCCTCGCTCTTGGGATCGGCGTTCATCGGCGCGACGCTGTACGCGATCGGCGCGCAGGTCGGGCTGGAGTTCCTCGGCCTCGGCGACCTCTCCGGCGTGTCCTGGGGAACCAACCTGTATTGGGCGACCAACGACAGCGCGCTGCTCGTCGGGGCGTGGTGGACCTTCGTGCCCACCGGGGTCTGCGTCGCCGGCGTCGGCTTCGGGCTCTCGCTGCTCGGCTTCGCGCTCGACGCCCGGGCCAACCCGCGGCTGCGTGTGAGCGGCGCGAGCGGTCCGGGACCGCAACCCACGCCGGTGCGGAGGGGCGATGACTGAACGCGATCCACGCGGAGATCCAGCCAGCGCGCTACTCGCAGTAGACGCGCTGAGCGTCGACTACGGGCCGGTACGTGCGGTAGACGGCGTTTCGTTCACGGTGCGCCGCGGCCAGACCCTCGGGCTGGTCGGCGAGTCCGGAAGCGGCAAGTCCACGGCGGTCCTGGGCGCGCTGCGCTTGCTGCCCGCGCCTGGGGTCGTGACCGGCGGGAGCGTGCGGCTCGCCGGCGCCGAGCTGCTGGACCTCGACGCCGCGGGGCTGCGCAACATCTGGGGCGCGCAGGTCGCGCTGGTGCCGCAAGGCGCGCTGTCCTCGTTGAACCCGGTGTTGCGCGTGCTGGACCACTTCGCCGAGACCTTCACCGCGCACGGGGTAAAGCCCGAAGGCGGCGTCCGGGCCTGCGCGGCGGCGCTGCTCTCCCGCGTCGGTCTGGACCCCGTGCACCTCGACAGCTACCCGCACGCGCTGTCCGGAGGCATGCGCCAACGCGTGACGATCGCGCTGGGCCTCGCCTTGAACCCGCCGCTTTTGGTCTTGGACGAGCCTACGACGGCGCTGGACGTCGTAGTCGAGCGCGACATCCTCCGGCAGCTGTTGGCCGCGCAGGACGCGTCCGGCTTCGCGATGGTGTTCATCACCCACGACGTCGCGCTGCTGCTCGAGCTCGCGAGCGCGATCGCGGTGATGTACGCAGGCCGCCTCGTCGAGCGCGCCCCCTCCGAGGTGCTGGCCGCCGACGGCGCGCTGCACCCCTACACCCGCGGGTTGCTCGCCGCGCTGCCGCCCAGCCCGGGAGAGGCGCGCCTGCCGGTCTCCATCCCCGGTCACGCCGCGAGCGTGGCGGATCCGCCCTCCGGTTGCAGGTTTCACCCCCGCTGCGCGTCGGCGATCGATCGCTGCCGCACCGAGGCGCCTGCGCTGCGGGTAGCGGGCCCTGACCACGTCGTAGCCTGTCACGTCGTCGAGCTTGGCGTGAGTAGCCCCAAGCCGGGTGCACCATGACGCCGAACGGCCCGCCGTTGCTCTCTGTCGAGCACCTGCACATCGCGTTTCCGCTCGGCGGCTGGCCAAAGCGTCGCACGCTCCACGCGGTGCGCGACGTGTCCTTCAACGTCGCGCGCGGCAGCATCGTCGCGCTGGTGGGCGAGTCCGGGAGCGGCAAGAGCACCATCGGGCGCGCCATCGCCCGGCTGCAAGCGGCGCGATCGGGCGCGATCCGCTTGGACGGCGTGGACGTGCTCCAGACCGAGCCCCGCGCCGCTTCGATCGCGTATCGACGCCGTGTGCAGCTGATCTTTCAGGACCCGTTCGCATCGCTGAACCCGGTGCACCCGATCGGCCACCCGATCGCGCGCGCGCTGCTGCTGCAGGATCGCGCGACGCCGCAGACCGTGGCCGCGCAGGTGGAGCGCGTGCTGGAGTCGGTGGGCCTGACGCCCGCGGCCGACATGGCCGCGCGCTTTCCGTACGCGCTCTCGGGCGGTCAGCGCCAGCGCGCTGCGATCGCCCGCGCGCTTGCGGTGGAGCCTGATCTCATCGTCGCCGACGAGCCGACCTCGATGTTGGACGTGTCCATCCGCATGGACGTGCTCGCGCTGTTTCGTCGGATCCGCGACGAAGGCTCGAGGTCGGTGGTGCTGATCACCCACGATCTCGCGTCGGCGCGGATCGTCGCCGACCGCGTCGTCGTGCTGTACGCCGGTCAGGTGATGGAGGACGGCCCCGCTGAGAGCGTGCTGTCCCACCCGCAGCACCCGTACTCGCAGCTGCTCGCGGCCGCAGCCCAACGGGGCGGCGGCTTGCGCGAGCCGCTCCCGGCGCACCCCGGCGCGCCCGAGGTCATCGACCCCGGCCCGGGCTGTCCGTTCGCCCCTCGCTGCCTCAAAGCGACCGCGACGTGCCAAAGCACGCCGCCTCCCACCGTTTCCGTTCGTTCCGACCACCTTGTACGCTGCCACCTCGCGGAGTCTGCCTGATGTCCGATCATGTATTTCCCAAAGACTTTGTCTTCGGCGTCGCCACCTCCAGCTACCAAATCGAAGGCGCTGTCCACGAAGGCGGCCGCGGTCCCTCGATCTGGGACACCTTCTGTCGCACGCCCGGCAAGGTGAAAGACGGCGACCACGGCGACGTCGCCTGCGATCATTACAACCGCTACCCCGAAGACATCGCGCTGATGCAGTCCCTCGGCGTGAGCGCGTACCGGTTCTCGATCGCGTGGCCGCGCATCTTCCCTACCGGCTTAGAGACCGAGCCCAACGCCGCGGGCCTGGACTTCTACGAGCGGCTCGTAGACGCGCTGATCGCCGCCGGCATCACGCCCTGGGTCACGCTCTACCATTGGGACCTGCCCCAAGGCTTGCAAGACCTCGGCGGCTGGGCCAACCGCGCGACCGTCGACGCCTTCGTCCGTTTTGCGGACGCCGTCTCAGCCCGACTGGGTGGGCGCGTCAAGCACTACATCACCCACAACGAGCCCTGGTGCGTCGCGATGTTGGGCCACATGAACGGCGAGCACGCGCCCGGTCACAAGGATTGGCCCGAAGCGCTCGCGGTCGTGCATCACGTCTTGCTCAGCCACGGACTCGCGGTCCCGGTGCTGCGGGCGGCCTCGCCCGGCTGCAGCGTCGGCATCACGCTCAACCTCGTGCCCGGCTACCCGGCTTCGCCCAGCGACGCCGACGCCGACGCCATGCGCCACTTCGACGGTTTCTTCAACCGCTGGTACCTCGATCCGCTGTATGGCCGCGGCTACCCGGAAGACATGGTCACCGACTACCGCGCCTTAGGTCGCCTGCCCGAAGGCCCCCTGCCCTTCGTCCACCCCGGCGACCTCGACGCCATGGCCGTCCCCACCGACTTCCTCGGCATCAACTTCTACAGTCGCGCGATCCTGCGCAGCACCACCGTGCCGGAGACCGAGAATCTTCCGCGCACCATCGCCGAGCCCGGCCCCGAAGCCCGCACCGACATCGGCTGGGAGATCTACCCCGACGGCCTGTACGACCTGCTCCGTCGCCTGACCGTAGATTACCCCGGCGTTCCGTTGGTGATCACCGAAAATGGAGCCAGCTACGCCACAACGCCCAGCGAAGACGGCGGCATCCACGACGCGGCGCGCCTGAGCTACCTCGACTCCCATCTCCGGGCATGCCACCGCGCGATCACCGCCGGCGTACCGCTGATCGGGTACTTCGCGTGGTCGTTGATGGACAACTTCGAGTGGGCCTACGGGTATTCCCAACGCTTCGGCATCGTTTGGGTGGACTACGCCACCCAAGAGCGCAAGCTAAAGGATTCGGCGCTTTGGTACCGGGACGTTGCGCGGAGCGGGCGAATCGCGGGGTGAGTCGGGCGGGGGGCGCGTCCGAGGACTCCAGCAGCCCGTCCAGCGCCTAACGCGCGTCCCCTTCCAAAAACGCCGCCGGTCTGCTGACCAGCTTGCACTTGATAATGATAATCGTTATCATTTGTGCACCTTGGAGTCCTGATGCTCATCGTCCTGTTGTCCGCAGCCCCCGCCCTCGCTGGAGAGCGCTTCCTTGCTTGGTCCTACGGAGCCGCGACGGTCGCCGCGGGCTCCGTAGAGCTGGAGCCGATCGTCACTCTCGAGCTGCCGCAAGGCGGCGCGCCCGAGTGGACGCAGGAGATCGAGCTCGAGTATGGGATCACCCCGAACCTCGAAGCAGGGCTGTACCTCGTATCCGAGCAGAGCGGCGCCGATTCGCTGCGATTCTCGGCGTACAAGGCTCGGCTGCGTTACCGCCCCCTCCCCATCGGCGCGCTGCCCGTCGACCTCGCGCTCTACCTGGAGTACATCGGCTCGCCGACGCTGGACGCCCACGGCGCCGAGTTGAAGCTGATCGCGGCGCGGGAAGGAGACACCGTGCGCGCCGCGCTCAACCTCACCGCGGAGCTTGAATTCGGTGAGGAGGAGGTAGAGACGGTGCTGGAGCCGACCGCAGGGCTGATGTGGCGCCCAAACAAAGGACTGGCGCTCGGCGCCGAGGCAAAAGTCGAGACTGTGCTCGGAGTAGCGGCGGAGGGCCCTTACGCGTGGGCAGGCCCCTCGGTGCACCTCGGCGGCGGCGAGGGAGCATTGAACGGCACCGTGTCGGTGCTGTACGGTCTGACGGGCCCGACCCGAGAGGACGCCGCGATCGAGGCTCGCGTGCTGCTGGGGATCGACCTGTGATGCTGACGCTGCTTTTTGCGTGCGCGACGGTACAGCTGCCGGAGCCCAACGAAGCCATGGCAGCGGCGACGCCCGGCATCACCGTCGAAGAGCTCACAAAAGGACGCGACCTGCTACGGGTGCGCTGCGGCAATTGCCACACACCCCCGCATCCCAGGCAAGCACGCACCCCAGCATGGTCCGCCACGTTCACCGATATGACGCGACGAGCCCGCTTGACCCCCGAAGAGGCGCGCCGCATCGAGGCGTACATGCTGGCAGGCTCCGCGATGCCGTGACCACCTCACGGCAAAGCGACTACCCCGCACACCCGCTATGCCGCGCCATCGTCGCGGTGTCGGGGCGCTTGATCGACGAGAACGTCGAGTCGGCGGGGATGCGGAGCAGCTCGTAGCTCAACACCGAGAGCCTTCCCCCGCAGTCGGCATACTCACCGCCGGGGATCTCGCCGGCAGTGTAGGACGCGATGGCGGCGAAGCGGTAGCTCGCGCCGCCGACGTGAATGGTCACGACGTCGCCGGGCTTGACGCTAACGACACCATCGTCGGTGGAGACGTCGATCGCGTGGAAGGTGAGCTGGTAGTCATCGTCGTCGATGATGAAGCCCAAGTCCTCGCCGAAGTCTACAGGGACGACGCTGAAGACATTGCCCCGGCCGGTTTCGAGCACGTAGACCGGGCCGTCGGTATCGTGGAGCTCGAAGCTGATCGGCACCATCCATTCGCCCCGCATCGACGCAGTGACCTCGGACCCTACAAACTCGGCAAGATCGACGCCGGTCGGCGAGTGCACGCTGAACGCCACGCCGTCCACCGTGATGGCAAGGTCCGCAGCGGGGTCCATGGCCGTGCGCGTGACCTCCAGCGGGCCGGTCGCGATGTCGGTCGCGTCGCAGCTGTAGGTGTCGGGGCAGGCTTCGGAGGTGACCGAGCCTCCCTCGAGCTGCAGCTCGGCGGCGGCGGGTCCGGTCTCTGCGCCGGTGTCCGACGGCGCGGGATCACAGGCGGTGAGCGAGAGGACGGACAGGATGCAAAGGGTGGAGAAGCAGTATTGGGACATGAGAGACTCCGTGCGCTGTCTATGAAGCACACCCCGTGCCACTATCGGTGAACGCCGACTTTCAGGGCAGACGACGTTCACCTGCGACAAGAATGTCGTGACCTGCGATCTTTGCGTACACGCCGTGCTCAGCGAGCCGCGGTTGATTGCGCCCCCCGTGATAGGGACTCGCGAATGGATCCCGCCAAACTGTCTGCTGTGCTCGCCGACCACGCCAATTGGCTGACCGACCATGCCACCGGCCGCGCGGCGGTGCTGGCCGGCGTAGACTTGTCCGGTGTAAAGCTTCGCAAAGTTGACCTCACCGGCGCAAACCTCGCGGGCGCGAACCTGACGGGCGCGAACATCGCCGCCGCGACGCTGACCGCCGCGAACCTCAGCGGCGCGAACCTCAGCAACGCCGATCTGATGGGCGCGGACCTCTCCCACGCAGACCTCTCGCGCGCGACCCTGACCAACACCAAGCTCTTCGGCGCCAACCTCACCGGGATCAACTTGACCGAAGCCAAGCTCCGGCGCGCGATCCTGACCGCAGCCAACCTCAGCGACGCCAACCTGACGGACGCCGATCTCGCCGGCGCAGACCTCCGGGACGCGATCCTGAGCGGGGTGAACCTGACCGCGTGCAAGCTCACCGGCGCAGACTTGACCGACGCGGTGATCTACCCAGGTTGGCACATCAAATCTACGGTCGAGCACTTCACGTAAAGGCGGGTCCTGCCCGCACCGCAAATTTGCGCAAAACCGCACCCAGCCAGCCCCACGTTACCGGCGTTTGAAGGTTGCCCCTCAACGGGGTCACCGCTTCACCCGAGTACAACATGTGGCTTTTGACCCCCATCGGCTTTTTCTCTGCGGTCCGCAAGACCGGCGACTCCCACCTGACCCTGCGCGCCCGCGTGCACGGTGACCTCGACGCGCTGCGCGCGCGCTACGTGCCGCAGCTCTCGCCCACCCTCGCCGGCGGCGGCACCGACTACCCGTACCGCGCCACCTGCACCCACGCGCAGTGGGCGTCTGCGCTCACGCAGATGGCGCAGGACATCGACTACGACAACTTCAAGACCGAGGTCGCCCACCGGCAAGGCTACGACCGCGCGCACGTCTACTCCAACGTCTGGAGCGCGCTGACCCAGCTCGAGTCGCTGCCACAGCCGGTGATCGCGCCGACCCCGAAGTCGACCCCAGAACGGCACCCGTCCGGGCTCAAGCGCTCCTACGGCGGCGTCATCGTGCGCGCCGACGGCAAGGTGCTGCTGCGCGAGGTCAAAAACCACTTTGACCGCGAAGGCTGGACCTTCAGCAAAGGCAACATCGAACCGGGCGAGACGCCCGAGCAGGCGGCGGTGCGCGAGACCCTCGAGGAGACCGGCTGGCGCACGCGTGTGGTCTGCGCGCTGCCCGGAGAGTATCGGGGATCAAGCTCGATGACCGCGTACTACCTGCTCCAGCCCGTCGAAGACACCGGCGCATTCAACACCGACGAGACCGCAGGCATCACCTGGGCCGCGCCCGAAGAGGCCCGCCGGCTGATTCGGTCGATCACCACCAAAAAGACCGCGCTGGATCGGGACTTGGCGGTGCTGGAGCGCGCGATGGAGGCGTTCGGCACCCTGTAAGCTCCGCCCCGCACCGCGCGTTGTGCACGCACTCCCGAGCGTGCACATGGCCGACCTCCTCCCCTCCCCGCGCACCACTGCCCCCATCGCGATCTTCTCCTTGGACGCAGTGAGGCTCGCGTTTCAATGTCCGATGCGCTGGGAGCAGCTCTCTGCGTGTATCCGGCCCGGAGGCACCGCCGGCACGGGCGGCGCGCTGCCCACCGACGCACAGCGCTACTGCGGAGCCTGCGAAAAACACGTGCACGATCTGTCGGCGTTGACCCGCGTCGAGGCTGAAGCGCTGCTCGCCACAGGGCCGATCTGCGTGCGGGTGCGCGTGGATGCGCAGGGACGGTCGATCCACAAGCCGGCAGCGAAGCATAAATCCCGTGGGGCTGCGCGACGCGCCGGCTTGGCAGCGGGATTGGCGGCCGGCCTGGCAGCTGGACTGGCAACGGGATTGGCGGCGCGCGAGCCCGAGGGGCACGCCGATCCCGTCACTGTCGCGGGCCCAACGCACTCGAGCACGGCTGCCGTCCCCCCGAACGTCAAGGACGTCCCCGCGATCCCCGAGGTTCAGACCGCCCTCCCCGACGCGCCCCAGCAGGCCGCACCCCGAAAGGCCCGTCGCACCTCAAAGCGGGCCGTCCCGCACGAAGCAGACCTCGACATCCAGGCCCCGCTCGAGCTGCTCGGTGAGCCCACCAACGAGCTGCTGGGCGCGCCGCTCGCCGATTGACGCGCCCCGTCGGCGCCGCTATTCTCTGCGGCACCAGAGGCTTGCTCATGGGCGACAAGACCCCGCGCCGTTCTCGCGACTCGCAGCCGTCCAAACCTGCGCCGGCAGCGATCCAAGAAAACCCGAAGGTGCCGAAAGCCCCGCCACCGCCCCCAGCAGGCCTGTACTCCGAGCTTGGAGTCAAGGATGAAACCAAGGAGTTCGGCGATCTCGCATCACGAGACCGCAGCGAGGACCCGCGCGGCGTGGTGTTGCACCGCACCGAGTCGCCGTCGATGGAGTCCGCGCGCAACAGCTACCGCGACCAGATCGCGCACGGCAACCACGTCGGCGCTCACTACCTGATCGGGGAAAACGGGGACACCAGCCTGACGGTCCCCACCGACAAGGTCGTCGCTCACGTGCGCGGCAACAAAGACGCCGACTGGAAGGGCGCGAACGCGTGGTCGGTCGGCATCGAGAACGTCGGGATGCCGGCCAAGCTCAACCCCAAGGGTGACCTGCGCGAGCAGGTGAAAGCGCAGGAACTCTCTCCGGACATGCGCGCCCGCTTGCTCGCCCTCCCCGACGACAAGCTGAAGGCTGCGCTCGCGGACGGCGGCTACGAGCTGCACCACGACATCAGCGGCCCGCAAAAACGGGCGAACTGGAACCTCGTCAATCGCCTCGCGACCGACCACAAGCTCGACATCGGCACCCAGGTCCAGGCCCACGAGAGCGTCGACGAGAAGACCCTGGGCGAAGGCGAGCCGATCAAGGAGTTCCTCGGCGCGATGCAAGCTTGGCCTTCGAAGATCGCGGCGCTCGAAGCCAAGATCGCCAAGCTGCGCGCCCAACCCGACGCCGACACCGCCACGCTCGAACGCCTGAACGCCGAGCTGACGCGGGACAAAGCGACGTGGCAAGCGGTGCAAGCGGATAAGACCGCGCGCGAAAACACACAGCTTGAAGCCGAGAAGCTGATGGAGCAACCGGGCGAAGCGACGGCGCGTGAGCACGCGCGCACCGACTTCTACAACGACTTCTGGCCGCGCACCCAAGCGCTCAACGCGGCCGCGTCGTAAACGCGCTCGGGAGGCACCATGTACCTGCTTTTGATCGTCGCTTGCGGCCAACCGAACGAGCCCAAAGACACGGACCCGGCTGTGGACAGCGGCGCCATCGACGGCGTCCGTGACGCCGACGGCGACGGCATCGCCCAAGAGAACGATTGCAACGACCATAATCCCAGCCCTGCAACCGCGGTCGAGACCTACGCTGGCGACGTCAACGCCGAGAACCTGGCCGGATTCTGCGACGGGTACTGCGTGCGCAACGTCGATGGCGACGTCGCGGCCAGCGGTACGACGCTGTCCTACCTCTACGATCTGCGCTGCGTCCAGACCATCTCTGGCGCGCTGACCATCGCGAACAACGACGCCTTGGACGACATCACCGGGCTATCCGGCCTCAGCGCGGTCAGCGCGCTCACCGTCGAGCACAACCCGGCGCTGACCACCCTCGCCGGGCTTGAAAATCTCACCGCCGTCCCCGGCGCGGTCACGCTCTACAACAGCGACGTCCTGACCGACATCCACGCGCTGTCGGGGCTCAGGTTTGCAGGTACGCTCACTCTCGAGCGGCTCAACGCGCTGCCCAACCTCGAAGGGCTGTCCGCGCTCGCGTCGGTGGGCGACCTGAAGCTGCTCTCCAACGGCGCGATGACCGACGTGAGCGGGCTCGATAGCCTGCCCGGCATCGACGGTAGCCTCGAGCTCGGCGACAACGCGAGCCTCCACGACCTGAGCGCGTTCTCGACGCTGACCTACCTGAACGGCGACCTCAACATCCACCGCAGCGGCAAGCTACGCGCGCTGACGGGGCTCGAGCACATCCCCGCGGTCGGCGCGCTCACCATCAGCGGAAATGACCGGTTGTATGACATCTCTGCGCTCGCGGGTTTGACCGCCGCCGCGTCGATGAACTTCGAGTACAACAAGATCCTCGTCGATCTGGACGGGCTGTCCGGGATCACCGAGGTGCCCGGCGACGTCACGCTCTACGGCAACGTGTCGCTGAAGGACCTCGGCGGGCTCGATGGCGTGACGCGCATCGGCGGGGACCTCAGGCTGGAGCAAAACGGTCGGCTCGCCGATGTCCGCGCGCTGTACGGCGTCGCGACGCTGTCGGGCAACCTCGACATCCTCGACAACGCCGAGCTGCTGACCGCCGACGCCGAGGCCCTACGCGACGCGATCGACAGCATCGGCGGCACCGTCACCATCTCGGGGAACGCGCCGTAGCAGGCGGTTCGAGCCACCGCACCGTTGCCGAAACGACGCGAGACCGTCGCTCAAACGTCGGCGCGTCCTTGGCGATTGCGCAGCACCATCCAGCCGAGCGCGGCGCAACCGAGCGCGGCGGACACCATGAGCATCGTGAAGATCGGCGTGAGGTCGCCGCTGGAGTTGTCGTACATCTTGCCGATGACCAGCTCCTGCACCACCGGTCCGAGCGAGCCAAAGCCGCTGATGATGCCGGCCGCCGCCACTGCGCCGCGCCGCGAGCCCACGTCCATCGCCCCCGCGCCGGTCATCAGCGCGTCCGGCCCATACAAGGTCAATCCCACCCCCATCAGACACACCGTAAATGCGGTCGCGCCGGTCAAACCGACGGTGCACAGCAACAAAAGCGCCAGCGTGAGCCCGACCATGCTCAGCATCGACACCAAGGCACGGCGGCTCTTGAACACCTTGTCCGAAAGCCAACCGGTGATGAACACGCCGGGGACGCCCGCAACATCAAAAGCGGTCGACAGATAGCCCGCTTGCTCGCTGGTCTGGTGGAAGTTCTCAGTCAGGAAAAACGGCGCCCACGACCACAGCGCGTAGCGGATAAACTTGGCGAAGAAATAGAACAGTCCGATCAGCAGGATGTTCGTCCATGTCGCGCGAGAGAACCGCACGCGCCCTTCGGGCTCGACCGCCGCGACCTCGCCTTCCGCCAGCGGATCAGACACCGCCGGCAAGCCGAGGTCTTCAGGCCGATTGCGCTGGTTGAACAAGAAGAACACCCAAACCGCCGACAGCACCATCGAGCCCGAGAAGAACGAGGCCCGAAAGCCGTAGTGTCCCAGCACCCAAGCCGCGAAAGGTCCGGCCACGAGGCTGCCGACGGTGAAATTCGTGGCCCAGATGCCCATCACCTGCCCGCGCTCGCGCCGATGGAACCAGTTGGCCATGGTCCCGACGGTGCCGGACCACCCGGTGGCCTGGGCGAGCCCGTTGATCGCTGAAAATGCCATGAACATTGCGTAGGAGTTGGCGAACCCGAAGCCGACGCCCACCGCGATCGACACCGCCATCCCGAGCAGCAGGTTCACGCGCGGCCCGATCTTGTCCCCCATCCATCCGGCGATGAACTGGCCGAGCGCATAGGAGATCAGGTAGACGGCGCCGATGTTTCCGAGCGTCGTCGCGTCAAAGTGCAGCTCGCCCTTCAGCGTGGACTTCACGATGCTGAACGGCTTGCGACAGAAGTAAAACCCGGCGTAGCAGAGCCAGGTGGACGCGAACACGCGCACGCGCCAGAGCTTGAGCTCCGGGGAGTAGGAGGTCGGGTCGGCGGAGGAGACCGAAGCAGGCGTAGACATCGTCGCGCAGTCTACCCCTTTTGTGGCCGGCGGAGATAGGCTACCCGTGTGAACCTCTCGGCTACCATTCGCGGCGTCGTGTACCGCTTCGCAGACGTGAAGGAAGTCCTCGCGAAAGCCAACTCGCCCAAGAGCGGCGATGATCTGGCGGGGGTCTCCGCGCGGGATCCCGTAGAGCGCGTCGCAGCGCGTGCGGTGCTGTCCGGCATCACGCTCGCAGAGCTGCGCGCAAACCCGGTGGTGCCGTGGGAGATCGACTCCCTCACGCGCATGGTGGAGTCCAGCCTCGACGAGTCTGCGTACGCCGCGGTCAAGCACCTGAGCGTCGGCCAGTTCCGAGAGTGGCTCTTGGAGACGTCGACCACCGGCCCGATCTTGCGCTCGGTCGCGCCCGGCCTGACCCCGGAGATGGCGGCGGCGGTGTGCAAGCTGATGTCCAACATGGACCTGATGACGGTAGGCGCAAAGTGTGAAGTGGTCGTCCGCGCCAACAACACCTTGGGACTTCCCGGGCGGCTGTCGTCGCGGCTGCAGCCCAACCACCCGACCGACGACGTCGAAGGCATCTTGTACTCAGCGCGGGAGGGCTTGGTCTATGGCTGCGGCGACGCGGTGATCGGCGTCAATCCGGCCACCGACACGCCGGAGTCGACCGCCGAGATCCTGCGCCGACTGAACGACCTGACGACGCGCAACGGCGTCCCGACGCAAAACTGCGTGCTCTCGCACGTCACCGTGCAGATGAAGGCGCTGCAGTTAGGCTGCCCGATGGACCTGATGTTCCAGTCCATGTCTGGCAGCGAAAAAGGCAATCGCGCCTTCGGCATCTCGGTAGAGCTGATGGACGAAGCCTACGCGATGATGAAGGCCAAGACCAGCAATCGCGGCCCCAACTTCATGTACTTCGAGACCGGCCAAGGCAGCGAGCTCTCGTCCGACGCGCACCACGGCGCCGATCAGGTCACGATGGAGGCGCGCTGCTACGGGTTTGCGCGCCGCTACAAGCCCTTCCTCGTCAACACCGTCGTCGGTTTCATCGGCCCCGAGTACCTCGAAAACGGCCCGCAGATCACCCGCGCCGGCCTCGAAGACCACTTCATGGGCAAGCTCATGGGCCTGCCGATGGGCTGCGACGCCTGCTTCACCTACCACGCGCGCATGAACCAGGACGAACTGGAGTGCTTGAAGGTGCTGCTTGGAGCCGCAGGGTGCAGCTACCTGATGTCCCTCCCGGTCGGCGACGACATCATGCTCAACTACCAGAGCACCTCCTTCCACGACATCCCTTCGGTGCGCGGCCTGCTTGGAAAGCGGCCCACGCCCGAATTCGACGCGTGGCTCTGTGAAAAAGGCATCCTCGACGGCAACGTCCCCGGCGAGCGCTTCGGCGATCCCACGGTGCTGCGTTGAGCTTCAACCCCGCCGACCATCCCGGCAGCATCACCCGCGCGCTGATGGCGGATCTGCGGGTTCGACTCGCTGGCGCGGATCCCCTGCCCCCGCCTCCGCCGCTCCCGAACCTGCGGCTGCCTCCCGAGCGCGTGTTCCCCACCCCGCAGCGCCGCTCCAACTTCGCGGAAGCCGCGGCGCGCCACACCACCGCGCTGGTCGGCATCGGTCACGTCGGCACCCGCTACGCGACCGACGTTGTGCTGCAATTTCAAGCCGAGCTGGCCGTCGCGCACGGCGCGGTCGACACGGTGCTGCCCGAAGCGTGGATCACCGAACACGAGTTGCTGCCGCTGCAGTCGCGGGTCCAGACGCACCGCGAATTCCTGCTGCGCCCCGACCTCGGGCGCCGCCTCGATGAAGCGTCGGTGCAACGCTTGCGTCAGTCTGCGAAAAAGCAAGTCGACATCCAGCCGATCCTCGCCGATGGGCTCTCGGCGGTCGCGTGCATGGGCGCGGGCATCGAGCTGCTCGAACACTTCACCAAGGCCTGCCAAGCGCAGGGCTGGACGGTGGGGACGCCGATGTGCGCTCGCTTTGCGCGGGTGTGGTTGGAGGACGAGATCGGTCAGGAGGTCGGCGCAAAGGTGTCGGCGATCCTGCTGGGCGAGCGTCCGGGGCTGGGGACGGGGGACGGAATGTCCGCTTACCTTGTCTACGATCCGAAGATCGGCTGCCATGACGGCAACCGCAACATGATGTCCAACATCCACGCCCGCGGCGTCTCGCCCGAGCAAGCGGGCAAGCGCCTCGCGGCGCTGGCCGGAGCGATGTTGGACCAAAAGACGTCGGGGGTTCCGTTGGACCTCGGCCGACTTGGCGCGATGGCCGCGGGACTTGAAGGCGGCTACCGCGCGCCGGAGCCGCGCGTCCGTCTGGTACAGCTTGGAGCGCACCCCACCGGAGACGCCAAATGATCCTCGATCGCATCGTGCCCCGCGTGCTCTCCGTGCGCCGCCTTCCGGGCGCCGACCCTACGGTGCTGCGCGCGTATGGCGCGGATCCCGAGCGTCACCGTGCGCTGGGTCTGGTCACCGTCGATCAGGATGATCCCACCTACGTCGCGCTGGATGAAGCCACCAAGCACGCGCGGGTGGATGTGGTGTTTGCGCGCTCGTTCTACGCCGGATCGGCGCACGCATCGGGCGCGTTGTCCGGCGAGATCCTCGGCGTCATCGCGGGGGCCGACGCCGACGACGTCGACGAAGGACTCGCCGCGCTCTTGCGCTGCCTTGAGCACGACGCGTGCTTTTACGCCGCCAATGATCGGGGAACGATCACAATGTTTCCGCACGTGATCGCCTCGCTGGGGCACTACCTCTCGGCGCAAGCGGGGCTGCAACCGGGCGACCCCATGGCGTACCTCGTGGCGCCGCCGATGGAGCACACGATGGGGCTCGACGCCGCGTTGAAAGGCGCCCACGTGCGCGCCGCCAAGGTGTTCCTGCCCCCTACCGAGACCAACTTCGCGGCCGCGTGGCTGTCGGGCGATCTCCCCAACTGCCAGGCCGCCGCCGAAGCCTACGCCGCGGCGGTGATCGACGTGGGTCGCCAACCTACCGACGGCCCGCGCCGGTAGACCGCCACGCAAGTTCGGGGGCGTCCACCGCCCGCTCCCTCGACGTTCGCCGCGTTGCCGGCTACTCTCCGATCCCTCTCTCGCGCGAAAACGATGAAGATTCCCGACCGTCTCCTTCCCCTGCTGGAGCAGGGCCTCATCCACGAGGTCATTCGTCCGCTGATGAGCGGCAAGGAGGCAGCGGTCTACGTCGTCGCAGCACAAGAAGGCATCTGCGTCGCCAAGGTGTACAAGGACGCCGAGCACCGCAGCTTCCGGCAGCGCGCCGCCTACATCGAGGGGCGGCAGGTGCGGAACAGCCGCCAGCGCCGCGCGATGGAAAAAGGCTCCAAATACGGACGGGAGCAGACTGAAGCGGCTTGGCAGAACGCCGAGGTCGACGCGCTCTACAAGCTCCATGCCGCCGGTCTGCGCGTGCCACGGCCGATCATGTTCAGCGACGGCGTGCTGCTGATGGACATGGTGATGAACTCGGACGGCGAGCCAGCGCCTCGGCTCTGTGACTGCAACTTCACCCCGGAACAAGCGTGGCGGGTCTTAGAGTTTGTGGTCTACCAAGTCGCGGGGATGCTCTGCAACGGGCTCATCCACGGCGATCTGTCCGAGTACAACGTGCTTCTTGCGTGGGATGGGCCGATGATCATCGACCTGCCCCAAGCGATCGACGCGGCGCACAACCAGAGCGCACGGTCTCTGTTGGTGCGCGACGTCGAGAATATCACCAACTTCCTTGCGCGATCCAACCCCGGGTTGGCGGAAGCGCGCTTCGGTCAGGAGATGTGGGGCTTGTACGAGCGCGCGCAGCTGTTCCCCGACACGCCGCTCACCGGGCGCTGGCGCGGATCTACCCGCAGGGTCGACACCCGCGGCGTCATGCGCGAGATCGAAGACTCTGCCCGCGAAGCCCGGACGCGGCGGCGCTGATCCAGCCCGCGCGCCGTGACTCGCCGGGGTTCGATGCGATCACGGGCCGATCGCGATCAGCTCGACCAACGGGCCTTCCGGGTTGGTGTTGCCGGTCAGGTCGATACGCCCGACGATCGCCCACGCACGGGCGTCCTGATTGACCTGCTCGTCGGCGTCGTCCTCGGTCTCAAAGCCCCAGGTATCCGCGGTCTGCTCGGCCTCGACGGGCAGGATCACCTGACGCAGCTCCCAGACGTGGGGACCTACGGGCTTGATCTTCGTCAAGGCGCCCAGCCGGGCCGCGTGATCGAAGCGCACGCCGCCGACCTCCTCGATGAACGGCAGCAGCGTGGCTTGCAGGTGGTCGGCCGTCCACGGGCTGTCTGCGGGCTGGCGCACGCATTCGACGGCGTCCTCCCACTCCTGCCGCGCAAAAGCCCGCACCAGCGCGTGCAGCTCGGCGCGCACCCGCGCGTTGAAGGTCTTCTTGTCGGCGGAGATATCGACGACCACCGGGGCCGCCACGGCGTCGGTGCCGTTGCGCATCGCCTCCCATTCGGTGACGAGGCTGGAGTCGACCAGCGCGAGCATCGCGCGTAAGTACGCCAGCATCTCGAGGATCGCCGGCGTGTGCAGCTCGGCGGGTACGTTCTGGTTGAGCGCCTTGTACACGTCGGTGAGGTAGCGCAAAAGCACGCCTTCACTTCGCTGTAGACTCAGATCCTTCACGTAGTCCGCGAAGGAACACTGCAGCTCCACCATCTCCCGCGCCACTGACTTGGGGCGAATCCCCTCCCCGTCGATCCACGGATGATGCTCTTTGTAGGCGTTGAAGAACAGGTAGATCGCCTCGGCGTTGGGCTTGGGCCAGGAGATGCCCTCCAACGCGGCGATGCGCTCTTCGTACAACATGCCCGCGGCCTTCAGCTCTTGGATCTTGAGGAACTTGGCGCGTTCCGTCTGCTTGATCAGCACCGGTCGGGGCTGCTCGATGATCGACTCCACCCAGGTGAGCACGTCCAACGCGTGGGTAGGCACGGCGGGGTCGAGCGTTCCGAGCGCGTCGACGAGGAACAGCGACAGCGAATGGTTCAGCGAAAAATCATGCTGCAAGGTGGTGTCGAGGTGCAGCGGACCGCCGTCCGACACGGCATCGTCCGCGTGATCTGCCTTGACCACCCCGGCGAGATCGAGGCTGTGCAGCAGCGTCGCGGTCGCGGCCCGCAGCGCGTCCCGCTCCGCCGGCGAGGCGTGGCTCTGCTCGATGAGCGTCAGCATCGCCTGCACGCCGTCGCGGGCATCTCCGGTGCGGCTCTCAGCGGACTGCATCATCGACAACAACCGACCATGATCGACGGTAAAGCGGCTCTCCAGCGCCTCGGCGGGCCGGTCGATGAGGCTCTTGAAGGTGTCCTCGTCCCAGTGCTTGTAGCCCTTGGCGGGCGGCTGGGCACGAACGATCTTCCTGCGTTTTTTGGGGTCGGTGATCTTCGCGTCCACACGGGCGTTCTCGATGACGTGCTCGGGCGCCTGCGCGATCACGTAGCCGCGGCTGTCATACCCGGCGCGACCGGCGCGACCGGCGATCTGCTTGAAGTCCCGCACGCGCAAGATGATCGTCTTTTCCCCATCAAACTTGCACAGTTGGGTGAACATGACGGTTCGGATAGGCACGTTGATGCCGACGCCGAGCGTGTCGGTGCCGCAGATCAGCTTCAACAAGCCCTGTTGGGCGAGGCGCTCCACCAACATGCGGTAGCGAGGGAGCAAGCCGGCGTGGTGCAAGCCGATGCCGTGCAACACGAGTCGGCGCATGGTGGATCCGAACGGACTCGCGAAGCGAAAGCCCTTCACCGCGTCGAGGATCGCGCGCTTTTCTTCTTTGGAACACCAGTCAATGCTCATCAGCGCTTGCGCTTGCTCGGTGGCGTCGTTCTGGGCGAAGTGAACGACATACGCCGGCACTTTGCCTTCCTGCGCGATGCGCTGAATCGCCTCTTGCAACGGGCGCATGCTGTATTCGTACTCGAGCGGCACCGGGCGCTTCACGCCGCGCACATCGGCGACCTCCCGCCCCGTGCGCTTGACGAGATCCTCGCGGATCACGCGGGTGTCGCCGAGGGTCGCCGACATCAGCAAAAACGTGGTTTTGGGGAGCGTAAGCAGCGGGATCTGCCAAGCCATGCCGCGGTCCCGATCGGCGTAGTAGTGGAATTCGTCCATCACCACGCTGTCCACCTTGGCGTCGATGCCTTCGCGCAGCGCGAGGTTCGCGAGGATCTCCGCCGTGCAGCACAAGATCGGCGCGTCGCGGTTGACGACCGCGTCCCCAGTCATCATGCCGACGTGCTCAGCGCCAAAGATCGCGCACAACGCGAAGAACTTTTCGCTGACCAACGCTTTGATCGGCGCGGTGTACCAGGTGCGTCCCAGCTCAGCGAAGGTCTTGAAGTGCAGCGCGATCGCGACCAGCGACTTGCCCGAGCCCGTCGGAGCGTCGAGGATCACGTGGTTGCCCGCAAAAATCTCGAGGATCGCCTCTTCCTGGTGCGCATAGAGCGTGATGCCCGAGTCCGCGACCCACGCGAGGAACGCGCTCAGCGCGTCATCGGGATGCGCAAAGCCCATCTCGGGGATCCGGCCTTCGAGGCGCAGCGGTTCAGCCATGATGGGCTCCAACATGGGTGCCGCAGCCAACTCCCCAAAGCGCTTCGCGATTCACAGCCACCTCACCGCGGGCGCGTAACCCGCGGCGTCACGCCCAGGACACCGCGACGAGCCGTGGCCCCGCATAGGGCATGCGCCCGTGCGCGACCGAGCGGTTGTCGATGGCCATGACGTCTCCTGCCTGCCACTGGGTGAAGACCATGTTCTTCCAGATCGCCGCGCGGATCGCGTCCAGATCCGAAGCGGGGATCGCCGCGCCATCGCCAAAGGTGACGTGCATCGCGGCGTCCTCGGGATCGCGCGTCCATCGGTGGTACCGAGCGAGCGTCCAAGCAGCCAGCTGCCAGAATCGCCAGGGCCACGCCCCCATGCGGGCGGCGATGTAGCCGTACTCCCCGGCAGGGGCTGAGGGATGAAAGACATTCGCGTGGTTGAACCAAACAGGTTGACCCGTGACCGGATGCGCGCGCACCGCCGCTTGTACGCTGGTCAGCTGCAGCCGACCATCGTCACGCCAGCGCGGCGTAAAGCCGTTCGCCGCGGCTTTTTGCTCGACGAGCGCCCGATCGGTGGTGCCGAACATCTCATCCCAGCGCTTGAGCTGGGTAGGATCACGCTTTCCGTGCCCCTCCGGCCCGCCGTAGTTGCGCACGATGCGCACCCCGCGCTCGGCCCAACGGTCGCGCACCGCGGGGTCCAGATCCGCATAGACCTTGCGGAAGTCCGCGAGCGGGGTCTCGCCCCCTGCCCCGCCGTTCGGGGTCAAGCAGCAAAAGAACAGATGTTCGGGAGGGGTTTTTACGAAGGTCATCTCGCAATGCTGCGGGATCGGGTAGTGACCGGGAAGCTCGCTCGCGGTGAACACGTAGGGGGTCACCGCGTCGCGGGGTGAAGTCCCGAGGTAGTCATTCTTCAAGTCGGGGGCGATCGCCCGAGACACGCGCTCAAAGCTGTCTGGATCGGGGATCGAGAAGCCGCGGAACAACAGCGCACCGTGCTCCAACAACAAGCGCTGCGTCCGGTTTGGATCGGCGTTGATCCATGACAGTAGCGTATCCAACGCAGCGTCTCCGGCGACCGGCGTGACGAGCAGGGGCGCGACGGAGCGCGCATCCAGAGGGGCAGTGTGCATGCACCCGGTACTATCGAGGCTTCAGGGCGCGCGCCCAGCACCATTTCCGACACCGCGACCCGAGCCGCGCGGCGCGACGCCCGGAGCGGCCCGCTCGCGCGCAAACGCCGGCTCCCGCGCGCCAGCGGCGGGGTCGGCCGCGCCCCGCAGGAACGCGTCCCCGTGGGGCCCCAGCACCGCCGCGACCCGCGCAGCGTCGTGGTCTGGCTTGGTCGCGTCGGTCCAGGAGCGACCGGCCCCAAAGTACAGCGCATCGAGATCCCCGATGTCGGGGCTGTTGCCCAGCGGGGCGTAGCGGGAGAGACAGGCGCCCACGGCCTCTTCGTTGCCGGCGCCCTCGCAAGCACGCGCGGCGGTAGCGCCCGCCGCCGAGCAAAGCACGCACCCGGGGGCCGCTTCCCGCAGCGCCTGCAAGCGCGCTGCGGTGTCGCCGCGGGTGGTCGGGCAAAACCCAAGCGTCAACGCCATGCCGCGCCCCAAAGACGACCGGTAGGGTTCCGGCGCGTGGAGCAGGCGCTCGCTGACCGAAGCGAGATCATCGCAGGGATCGATCAGCGTCTCGCCCAAGCCCTCAAGCGCCCCGACGCGCGCGCTCAACGCCCGCATGGCGTCCGGGAAGCTGGCCCCTTCGGACCGCACCGCGCGGCCCGCGGCCATGCCTTGCATCCGCGCCAGCATCGCCTCGGCTGCCGGGTTGGAAGCGGTGCGCGCGAGCACCGAAGCGGGCAAGCGCGTGACGGCGGTGTTGACGAAGCGCGGCACGTCGGTGGCGGGCAAGGTCCACAGCTGCGGATCCTACGACCACGTCACCCGGGTCAACGCAACGGCGTTGGTCGCCAACAGCAGCGTGCACACGCCCAGCGCGGTGCGTCTGCGACCGGCATCCCAAGCGGTTCCCAGCCCCGCAGCCACCCCCAACGTCAGCACAAAAGCCCAAGGCGCGTGGTAGCGAATGTTGTTGATCGGCAGCCGGGCGGCGACGATAAAAATCGGAAATTGCGTCGCACAATACGCCGCAGCGTATGCGACCCCAAGGCCAAGCAACGGGCGCACCCGCGGCACGGTCCACGCCCAGCGCGCAGCTACAGCCACAGCAAACAGCAGGATCCATGCGCCGGGCGCCATCCCCGAAAGCGGAAACCAAAGCCGAGCTGCGAGCGGCGTCGGAGCAAACAACGTGGCTGCGCGCTTGGCCACCGACTCCAGCGAGCCGCCTAAGGGATCATCCATGCGGTACCACCCCGCGTCTCCATCGGCGACCGGAAGCAGTAAAAACCCGCATCCTAATACAAAACCTATCAGAGTCTGTACACGCTGGCCGGGGATGCGCCAGAGCGCCGCGGGCAGCAGCACGATCGCCTCGTACGCCGCCGTGCGGTCAAACCACACCGCCACGCCCAACACCAAACCCGCCCAGGCCCCTCGCTCGCGCGCCAGCAACGCGAGCGCACAAACCGCAAACAACGCCGTCTCCTGATGGTTGCCCCAGGCCATCAACGAGAGATCCAGCGCTCCGAGCATCGGCAAGGCGAAAAGCGCGGCGTAGATCCACGCTGCCGCGCGACCAGCGAGCCTGTCGATGGCGTAGAAGCCGATCGCCTGCGTCGCTGCGGTCCACAACAACGGCAGCAGCTTCCACACCCAAAATCGGTCGCCCGTAGCCAGCAACGGCGCGCCAAGCGCCGCAACCACGCTGCAACCCCCGCAGAAACTGCGATACTGCAACGCCAACAGTTGATCCCCGAGCGGGGCGTGCGCCAGCGCCCAAGCCACGCTCGCGTTGTAGGCCTCCTCGAAGTTCCAAAACCGATGCGGAACGGCCCCCAACCTCAAAAAGCCAAGCAGCGCCCGGCTAAAGACCAAGCTCGCCAGCAGGACTCGATCACGCCGCGTCCACACCACGGGCGCTACGTCCACGCCGCAGGGAAAGCACGCAGGAAGAACCAGTACAGTCCAGCTCCCGCGATGCACAGCGACAGCGCCGGCATCGTCCGGTCGCGCCACCGCGGCGTGCGCGTCAGCAGCAGCAGCAACGGCAACGCCACCGCGACGATGGACGCCTGACCGAGCTCGACGCCGAGGTTGAACGACACCAGCGCCACCGCAAGCGCGCTCTGTGGCAGGCCCAGCTCGACGAGCAGCCCCGCAAAGCCAAAGCCATGGATCAGGCCCAACAAGAAGGTCAACCACACCCTGCGACGCAACGGCGGGTGAAAGAGGTTTTCCACGCCGACGAACACGATCGACGCGGCGATGGCAGGCTCGACGTAGACCGGCGGCAGCGTAAAAACCCCGGTCGCCGCAAGGGTAAGCGTGATGCTGTGCGCGATGGTGAAGCCGGTGACCACAAACAGCATGTCCGGCAGCGCGCCAGCGGTCAGCAGCAGCGCCGCCAGAAAAGCAAGATGGTCGTAGCCCGTCCAGATGTGGTGCACGCCCAGCTGCACGAATTCAGCGACTCGCTGGGATGTGTCCGGGCCGGCGTCAAAAGTGACGACGCGATGCTCGGAGGACAACAGGCCGACCTGAACCCCGTTGACCTCTACGGTCTGACGGTGCGCCGGGTCCATGGCCTGAAGGTAGTCGGCGGACCAGGTCCACGCGCCAGCGACCGGACAGTGAAAAGCCGCGCGGACCTCGACGCCATCTGCCTCTACGGCGCGCACCTCCGGCTCATCCAGCGTGCAAAGCTGCCCGCCCGCCCGGAGCGAAGCGCGGGCGATCGTGCTGTCGATGATCAGCAAGCGACTCTCGTTCACGTCCGCGAACGGGGTGAACCCTTCGACCTCGCCCCGCGCATACACCATGGAGATGTGCGCGCCATCGATGCGCAACGACGAGAGCCCCGGCGCGTGCGCGGAGGCTGCGGGCACCAGCAACATCGGGTTCACGGCGCCCCACGCCCTCCGCGGCGTACAAACCGCGCGAGGCTCACTTCGCGCCGGTGATCGCGCCCGGCGAGGCCGGAGCCCCCGGCTCAACCGGCGCGCTGAACACCTTCCGACCGGTCAGGTACTGCAACAGCGCGATCGACATCAGCGAGCCTTGGCTGTCGTTCCCGCCCGATCCGGGCGTGCTGGAACCGCCGCCGATGTAGACGTCGGGGATCAGCTTCAGCTTGTTCGAGGCGATCTTCTCGACGACCTGAATCTGGCCGAAGATCTCGTTGCCCATCGCGTTGACCTGCAGCTTGTAGGACTCGGCGGTGGACTTGCCTTGCTCGAGGATGACGAGCGCTTCGGCGAGGCCCTTCTTCTCGATGGCTTCGGCGTCGGCGAGCGCGTTGACGCGCGTGGCTTCAGCCTGCGCGCCAGCGGTGACCTTGGTGGCCTTGGAGGTACCTTCGGCGCGGAGCTCAATCGCGCGACTGTCACCCATCGACCGCTCGATCTCGGCGTTCGCGAGGTTCTTGGCGATCTCGACACCACGCTCGGACTCCACGACCTTGGGCTGCATGTTGGCCTGCGCCGTGGCGTTCTCGAGCATCTTGCGCTCGTCCTGCGCTTGCCGCTGCGTCGCGAAGGTGATGCGCTCCTGCTCGGCGATCTGGCGGTCGGTGACCGTGCGCGTGAGCTCGCTCGGGAGCACGACATCGGCGATCATCGTGTCTTTCGACTCGATGTGATGGACGCGCAGCACGCTCTGCAAGTGCTCCTTGGCGTGGGACTGCAGCTCGGCGCGCTTGGTGTAGAGGTCGAGCGCCTTCACCGACTGCGCGGAGTTGCGGAAATGCGAGGAGATCGCAGGCTCGAGCACCTGCGAGATCATGTTGTCCACCGACCCAAGGTTCGCGACCACCTTGGGTGCGTCGGCCATCGCGATGTGGATGATGACGCTGACGTCCATGCTGACGTTGAACGCATCTGCCGTGCGCAGCGTGATCGTCTTCAGCTCGGAGTCCAGCTTGTGCGCGCTGTTCTGGCTGTCGGCCCAATTGAGCAGGATCTGCGTGGTGGGCACCTTGTCCACCTTGCAAACCTTGGTGTTCATCGGGTGCTTGCCCGGCCCGAGCGGCTCGGCCCAGATGCCGCGCAGCCCGTTGCTGACGATCTTGGCGTTGACGTTGGAGTCGGTGGTGTCTTCGCCGTCTTCGCCGACAAAGCTGGTCACCACGCCGCACTCGCCGATCTTGACCTCGACCATCGGGACTTGGTCAATCGTCGCGAACCACGGGTTGATCGCGTAGTTACCGGAGCGCAACACCGGGATCTGGAGCCCTTTCTGGCCGCCGGCTGCGAGGAACGCCGCCGCGTTCTGAAAGTTGTTGTGTACGTCCAATCCCAGCTCTTCGGCCGCGATCTCTCGCGCCTTCATGATCGGACGACCTTCGAGCACGGTGACGATCCCGACGGAGTCCGCGCTGATGCTCGTCCACGGAACGACCGCTTTGATCACAAACAACATCGTATTGATGCGGTAAGTTCCCGGCATCAGCACATCGAGCTGATGGCCTTTTTGGCCGCCGTTGGTGATGAACGCGTGCCCGTTCTCAAAGTTGGAGTGCCCTTCGATCTTTCGGCTGAGCAACGAGCCTTCCATGATCCGCGCGCCGTCCATCGCGGTGATGAGCCCGATGTGGCCGTTGGGGACCACCGTGACCGGACGCGCATCGACCTTGAACAACGCCGTATTGATGCGGTAGTTGCCGGGAGGTAGCACACGGACCTGCGGGCCCTTCTGACCGCCGTTGCGCAAGAACGCATCCGCGTCCTGGAACGCGTCACATTCCACAGGGTCCGCGAAGATGCGCCCGACGACACAGGGCTGCCCGGCGACCGCTTCTACAAGGCCGACCTGATTCTCGTCGATGAGGACGGCGTCCTCCACCTTGACGGTGAACAAGTGCGGGTTGATCTGGTATTCGCCGGGGGGAAGGATCGAGAGCTGGGGGCCTTTTTCGCCGCCGTTCTGGAGGAAGGCCTCGCCGTCCTGAAAGATGTTGCAATCCACCGTTCTTGCGAAGAATTGCCCCGGCGGGATCGGCAAGCCGGTGATCGCCTGCACGATGCCGATCTGGGACTCGCCGATGGTGAAGAAGCGGTGCTTCTCGACCTTGTAGATGAACGGCACAAAGAAGTGTACGCCCGGGCCCAGCGTGCGCGCTTGCTGACCGACCTCGCCCTTCAGCGCCACCGTGCGCCCATCCCCCATCGCCTTCCCAAACCAGCGGCGCTCTACCGTCAGGAACTGATCTCCTCGGGCGATGCCCACGCTCTGGTACACGACCGTAGCGATGATGGACAGCAGGAACAGCAACAAGCCGTTGGCGAGGATTAGCTCAAACATGAGGAGTACATCCGGGAGAAAGCGGTCGAAAGGCGGACGGCTCCCCCTACCCTTTCCGACCTTTCTGCGCTCGTTTGCTGCGCCGGGATAAGCGTCATGCGATGTCTTTCGTCGACCTCGATCTGCAAACCGGCGACCAGCAGCTGGGCCCGTACCGGCTGGTCCGTCCCGTGTCGGCCGGCGGCATGGCGCGCGTCTACGAGGGCCGTCTGGACTCGCTCGCCGGGGTGAGCACCCGCGTCGCCATCAAGGTGATCCACCCAGACTTTGCGGCGGACGCAGGGTTTCAAGACTTGTTCATCACCGAGGCCCAGATCTCGGCCCGTCTGGAGCATCCGAACCTCGTGCGGGTGCAGCAGTTCAACCGGGAGGGAGATCTGCTGTACTTGGTGATGGAGTACATCGAGGGCTTCACGCTCCGCAAGCTGATCTCGCACGCGCGTCGTTCCCAAAACCCCGTGTCTACCACGCTGATCGCGGAGATCGGCAGGCAAGTGTGCGCCGGGCTTCACTACGCACACACCTTGTCGGATGAGAACGGCGAACCCCTGCATCTGGTGCACCGGGACATCAAGCCGTCCAACCTCATGGTCAACCGCCAAGGCGTCGTCAAGGTGCTCGACTTCGGCATCTCCAGCGCGCGCGGCGGGGGCGAAGCGTCCACCGGAAACAGCGTGAGAGGCACCTGGGGCTACATGTCCTTGGAGCAGGCCCACGGTCACGCCGTCGGGCCCGCCGCTGACATCTTCGGACTGGGCGCTTTGTTGTACGAACTTTCTACGGGCGAGCCGCTGTTCCATGAGCGGGACAACGAGCTGATCCGCGCCGGTTTGGTGCACGACGAGGCGGCGCGACGCGCGGCGGCAAACGCTCGACCCGACCTCGCCCCGGTGCTGATCCGTGCGTTGCAGCGGGATCCCGCGGCGCGGTTTCCGAGCGCGGCCCACTTTGGCAAGGCGCTCGGGGCTCTGGTGGGAGACCCGCTGACCGCGCATGAGGGCTTGCTAGCGCTCGCCAACGACCTTCACCAGCAGGATGGGTCGGTGCAGGTCGGCGCCCAGGACCGCAAGCGCTCGTCGTCCACCATCAACCCCGCGCGTGCGAACGCCGGCTTGCCTATCCGGGTGGGGGACTCCCATGGTCCGCAGATCGACCGACCGGCGAGGCCGGCGCGGAAGCGCTCGCTGGGCATCGGCTGGGTGCTTGGCGGTGTCGCTCTCGGCGGCGTTGCGGTGGCGATCATGGCGTTCGCCGCGTGGCAGCTGTTCCGGAGCAGCGCACCGGTCTCGGAGCGGCAGGCACCGCCGCCAGATCTGTCCGCCCTCGCTGACCCTTTTCAGCCCGCGCCGGCGCTTGTGCTGCAGCAGCAACCCGCGCCTGCGGCTCCTTCGACGCCTCGCGTCTCCGGACCGATCCGCGTGCCGTCTGAGGCCGCGCCGGTACCGATGGATGCGCCCGTCGCGGTCCCAGCGCCGGTCGCCATCCCAGCGTCGGTCGCGATCCCCGCGCCTGCCGTCCCTGCCCCGCTCCCCCGCGAGCCTCGAAGCGCCGCTCCGGCGCCCGCAACCGGCTTCTTGTCCATCGGGTCCGAGCCTGCTGCGGACGTGCTGATCGATGGTTCCTTCGTCAAACGCACGCCGCTGCTCCGCCAGCCGTTGCCGGCCGGGCCGCACACCGTGAAGCTGATCCCGGACTCCGGCGATCCCAAGACCTTCAAGGTCACCGTGATCGGCGGGGATGAAGCACGGCGGATTTGGAACTTTCAGGACAGCGTTTGGGTCGACGAGTAGCGATGCTCACGGTGGGGGCGCTCGGGGTGCTCTGGGCGACCGGAGCGCGGGCTGGGACGCTGGTGGTGACGGCGACAAGCCCGGCGGTAGAGAGCGACGCTCGCTTGACGCGCATGACGGGCGATCAGGCCCGGATCGTCAGCGTCTCAGCGTTTACCGACCTGTTTGACGTCGTGTCGGTGGTCAATCGCGCCGCAGACGACGACTGTGGCGGCAGCGTCGATCTGGACGCGTGGCGCACCTCCCTCCAGGAAGCGCGGGCCCAAACTACGATGCTGCAGACCGCGCGCGCGCTCTCGATGTTCGCCGCCGCCGAGGTCGAAGCGGCCTGTCTGGATCGCCCGCCCGCGGCCGTCGATCTGGTCGCCCTCCAGCTATCCTTAGCGGACGTGCACGGGCAGCTCGCCGACGCGTCCGAGGACGACGAAGAGCGCAGCTCGCACCGCTCCGAGGCCGAGGCCGCGCTGGCACGAGCGGCGGTGTTCGGCATGGGCATCGCCGCGCCGGCCGGGTTCGACAGCGCGCTCTTAGCGGAGTTGGATGCGCGACGCGACGCGCTCACGGAGTCGGCACGCCGTCGACAGCCACGGCTGATCTTTGCAGGACAGAGCTCGGGTATACGCCTGAACGGGAGGCCGGTGGCCCCCAACGAAGCGTTGGGCGGCGTGGCAGGGACCAACCTCGTGCAGGTGGTGGAAGGTGGACAGGTGACCGCCGCACAGCTCGTGAAGTTGATGCCCGGCTCCTGCACGCTCGTGTGGGTAGCGCCCGCGGGCGAGCGCCTCGACAGCGCGGACATCGCGCGCGCCCTCGCTGCGCCGGATTCGAGCGCGGAGGGCGCCGCGGTGCTGGTCGCCGCGGCCGAGCTGCTGCGGTCCAGCGCGGCCGAGGACGTCGTGCGCTACGCGGTCGTCGGTAAGGACGCCGTGGATATCTATGATGCGGTAGACGGAAAGCTGATGATCACCGAGACCCTCAACGAGCCGCAACGTCGCGAGGTGCGGTCCTGGAAGGGAGCGATCACCGTCGGGCCGGTGCTGCGCTACGCGTCCCGGACCAGCGACTCCGGCGAAGTGACCCCGCTCGACCGGCTCACCGGGCTCGCTGCGGGCCTCGAACTGTCGGCGTCCTGGGCGGTTCGTTCCAATGTGGTCGTCGCGGTAGGGCTGCGCCCCGCGGCGACGCGCTCGGATCTGCCGGTCGAGGCGGGGGGCGGCAGCGTGTTTCGGGCGAGCGTCCCGATGACCTTCGAAGGCCGATGGGAGCGATGCGAGCGAGCGCTGACGCCGGTGTTGGGGCTGATGGTCGGCGCAGACGTCGTCGACGCGCCGGGGAACGCGGGGTTCGCCCAGGTTTTCGGCGCAGCGACAGCCGGCGCGGCGATCGCGATCGGCAACGCAGGCGGGCTCCGCGCCGAAGCCCGACTTGGCGCAGGTCCCGGGCTGTTGTTCGGGGACGCCACGCTCGCGACGGAGCTGCGGTTTTGAGCGCGCTCGACACCGCCGCGGACACAGGACTGCGCGCCGACGCCGATGGCGACAGCTTCCTCTCGACGCTCGCCGGTGGGGACGACTGCGACGACAACGACGCCAGCGTGAACCCCAAAGCCACCGAGGCCTGCAACCTCGTCGACGATAACTGTAACGGGGTCGCCGATGAAGGCTGCCCCACCGTTCTGGACGCGCGCACCGAAGATGGCGGGCTGAGCTGGACTTGCAGCGCGGTCAGCGCGCCTTCGAGCGGGCTGCTGCTCGTAGCGCTCGCGCTGGTCGCCCTCCAGCGGCGTGTGCGATGAGGCTGCTTTTTGTAGACGACGACCCGGCAAACATCGAGCCCATCGCTCGGATCTTGCAAGACGCCTTGGGGCCGGAGGTGGAGATCCTCCTCGCGAACACCGTAGAGCGAGCGGTTGAGATCCTCCATACGCCCTCCGAACGCGGCGGCGTGGACATCGTCGTCACCGACCTGTTCATCCCGCTGGGTGCTCGCCTCCGCGGCGCCTTGGGTCCCCGCGCGCGCAAGTACGCCGAAGACATCGAGCACCTCGGCGGTTTGGTCTTGCTCGACGAGATCGACCGCCTCGATCCGGCGCCGCTGGTCCTCGCCCACACCGCGTGCACCGATCCGATCCTGACCAAGCTGTTGGGCGAGCGCGTCCACGCGCGGATTCCAAAGCCGGCGCCTTTCGAGGTGCTGCTGCGCGCGATAACTACGCTGGTGTACGAACGCGATCAGGCTCAAAAATGGCAATAAGTTCGTCCCGGATTCCATGGGCGGCGCGACGCACGGCCGGGTTTGCGCTGGCCTTGTGGTGGAGCGCCGCGCCGACGGCTCAGGCCGAGGAAACGTGCATCGCGTGGGACGAAGCCGGGCCGCTCACCGACGCCGATGTGGAGTCCCCCGAGTCCTCCGGGGTAGCGGCGAGCACCCTCGAAACCGGGGACAACGCCCTTTTCTACACCCTCGATGACGCTGGCGGCCCCGCGTCGCTGCACATGTTCGACGCTTCGGGGGCGTTTCGCGGCGAGCAGGTCATCGTAAACGCGACCAACACCGACTGGGAGGACCTCGCGAGCGGCCCCTGCCCGGACGCGCTGGCCGGTAGCTTGGGCGACCAATGCCTCTACATCGCCGACATCGGCGACAACGACGAGCTCCGGGCATCGATCACCCTGTGGGTCGTCCCCGAGAGCGCCGAGACCATCGTCGATGCCGTAGGCTGCGCGCTTCAATACGAAGACGGGGCGCGCAACGCCGAGACCCTGTTGGTCTCGCCGGCGGACTCAGCCGAAGCCGGCACGATTCGCATCGTCACCAAGGAGTCGGACGGCGAGGCCAAAGTATACAGGGTCGACGCGCTTAGCTGCGCGGACACGCCCGACACGCTGACCCGCGAAGCCGAGCTGCAGCTGGACGGCGCCGCGACCGGCGGCGCGATGACCGCGACCACGGCGGTGATCCGCACGCTCAGCAGCGCGTGGGTATGGCAGGACTGCGCGTTCACGGCGCAGACCTGGGCGCAAAAACCCGTATCGCTTGACCTCGGGACCGATCCCCAAGGCGAAGCGATCGGCGTGACCGCAGACGGCGGCTTCGTCACCACCTCGGAGACCAGTCCGTTCCGTTTCCGGCTGATCCCCTGCGCCGAGACCGGCACGCCCCCGTGCGCCTCCTGCGGCTGCGCAACCGCTCCGCAGCGTCCCCTCCCCGTCGCGCTGCTGCTATCTGGCCTCATCGGCGCCACCGCGCTGCGCAGGCGCAAATAGCCCAGGTTCAGCGGCCCCAGTCGTCCCCAGCCACCGGATCTGCGCTCTTCGCCCCGCGCACTTCCGCAGATTCGCTGCGCGCCTCGGGACGCCCCGCCGAGCGCAACAGCGCCTCCTGCTCCAACCGCGCGATCGTGCGCCCCATCGTGATTCGGCGCCGCAGGCCCATCATCCACGCGAGCAGGGCGCCCACCGCGACGCTCGCCCAAACCACCGCAGAGACCGGCACCGGCCGCGAGAGCTCCCACGCCGCAAAATACACGTCGAACGAGAGCAGCGTCGTCCGCGAGGAATTTTGGACCGTGAACATCGCCGCAGACAGCGCCAGCGAGAGCACGAACATGAGGCGGATGATGGTCGACCAACGCATATGCACTACCTGCTTTCCCACCCGGTAACACCCGACGGCGCGATCGCGACGGCACCGGGGCGAGCGGTCACTGGGGTTTGTCCCCGGCAGCGTCCGGAGGGGCCACAAAGCCCCAGTAGCCCTGCGCCTTCATCGCTTGGATCTGTTCAGACGTGTACGGCGTCCCGGTGGTGCCACCTGTAGTGCCCTGCGCGCCGCTGTAGGTGTTCAACGTCGCCAAAAGCTTACGAAGCAGCCGCGCGACGTCATCGGGCCGATCCGGGGCGACGCTGCGTTGCTCGTCGGGGTCCGCCGCGAGATCGTACAGCTCCAAGAACGCGCGCTCACCCACCGAGACCGCCGCGCCCTGCCCCCCACGTTGCAAGCTCGTGCACAACGGCAACGTCACGTCGGTGATGCGCTGGGCTTCGAGGAAGGGCAGGACCGCGTCCACCTGTGCGGCATCCTCAGTGGCGGGGTACCAAGCGAGGCGCCCCGCCGCGTGGTCGCGCAGGATCAGCTTCAGCCCGCCTTCGCGCCAGCTTGCGTGGCAGGCGTCCGACAGGGAAAACACAGGGCGAGACGTATACTTTGCGGCGCGATATCCAAGAAACGAAGTCAACGATCGTCCATCCATCTGCGCGTCCGGTTGAATGCCGGCCAGCTCGAGCAGCGTCGGCGCGAGGTCGACGGACTGCACCACGTCGTCCACCACCACCCCTTTGGCAGAGGCCCGGGGATCGACGAGGATCAACGGTATGCGCGTGGTGCTGTCGTAGAGCAGGCCATGATCGACGTCCGCGTGCAGGAAGAAGTCATCGCCGTGATCCGAGGTGACGACGATCACGGTATGGTCGGATAGCCCAGCCTTGTCCAAGGCGGCCAACATCTGTCCAACGCGCTCGTCGTACTTGGACAACATCCGATCGTAATGCCCGATGATCGCCGCTTGTGCTTCGGCGGCGCCCTTCTCGGCCGCGAGCGTGCGGTAGATGTCCAGATATTGCTGCCCGCCGGCCCACGCAGAGGCATCGGCCAAAGGATCGTCGGCATCCACCGTGTCAAACGCGAGCGGAACGTGGAGGTCGATGTCATGCACGAACGCGACAAACGGCTCCTGTGGCGTTGCTCCCAAAAAGTCCAGAACCTGCTGGGTAGTTCCCACCCGGAAACCCCCGATCCCCCGCCGAGTCCCGCAATTCCGGCCCGAAGGTCGGCGGCAGGCCACCGAAACGTCGCGCCGATCCGCCGCCGGCCACGCCTCCCAGGGCTTGAGTTGGGTCTGCTGGGCCCGCCCGGACGCGGCTCCGCCCGCCAATCCAACCGCGTGAGTGCATGGTGATGTCAAGGATCGAGGACGATGACTTACTCCGACGTCAGCCTCCCGATCAGCAACAGGTTGAACGCGACGACGCCCGCCTGCACGTACGCGTGGAAGCCATCCTCACCCTTCCAGTTGCATCGTCCAAGGCCAAAGCACCGCTTGAGCCAGGAGATTCCCGCCTCTACTCCGACACGGAAGCGCCAGAGCTTCCTGTAGACCCAGTCGCTCTTGGCCATGTCGGCCACCTTCATCCCGCGACGTTTGGAGAAGCAGATGTCCTTGATGCCCTTGGCCTTGGCGAGCTTCAGGTTGGCGACCGACGCGAAGCCGCCGTCCAGCGCCGCCTGTCTGGGGACCCTGCCGACTGCGGCGATGACGCTGTCGAGCGACTGCCCGACGAGCGTGCTGTCAGCCGGATTCCCCCTCAACACCGTGCAGAATTGGACGACCCCACGAACTCCCGTCCCGAGCAGCAGCTTGTGACCGAAGAGGGTCTCGCGCCTGTCCTTGATGATGATGTCGGTGTGCGGCTCGAAGATGGACAGCACCTTTTGCACAGCGGGGACCTTCTCTTTGTCCAGAACACGGCGTTTGGTCTGATCGACCACGCGGTCGCCGAGGTCTGCGTACCGCGCGATCTCGGCGGACAAGCGCGTGGCGAAGTCGCCCGGCAGCGCCCCTGCGCAGAGGAGCCCGACCGCCGCGCGCGCCCAGCCGATGACCTCGACCGTGACCTTCAAGAGGTCGCGGTACGCAGGTTCTCGCTCGTCTTTCTTCTTGTCCATTGTCTCCATGCGGCGTCGCTTCGCGCGCTTGGTCCGTTTGTGGACGACGACGCCGGCCCGCAGCTTCTCCGCCTTCCGCAGCAGCCGAACCAGCACCCGGACGACATCGTAGAGTTGCCCAGCGTCGTCCGGTGGGTGGATGTTCCCCTTGGTGACGGTGCAGTCGATCCGGGTCTTCTCGCCGGTCTCCACGCCCAACTCCACCGCCTTCCCCACCAGTGCCGAAGTGACTGCGGCCCACGTATCCGGCGTCACCCTCCGGATATTCTCCTGAAGGGTGGAGGCCGACGGGGCTTCTTCTCCCCACGCAACCTGACAGAACCAGCGGTAGGCGTGCGAGTCATCCAGGTGGAACTCCAGCTCCTCGTAGGTCGCCCCTTCCAGCGACTTGACGACCGACGCGCGAAGCACCTGGTCCCCGGTCATCCCCGGTCGCCCGTTCTCAGTGGACACCCCACTTGTGTGCGGAAGGTCGGCGGCTACCAGCGTGGCGAGCGCCGGGGTAGCTTCCAGAATGCGGTCGATGTCGATCAGCTCCTGGGCCCTCGGATGCTTGCTGGTGGGGGCGGAAAGCGGCATCTGGTGGCGACGAGGACTGCGCATTTTTCGGGTCTCACGGAAGGGCTAATCGAGGAACAAGGCAGGGGATTCTCGATTCAGACTAACACGATGCGAAACAAATTCCAGGGGAGACATCAAAAAACTATTGGGCGAAGCTCGGCTGTTGGGTTTCCGGGTGGGAACTGGGTAGGCGGACTGAACGGCGTGGAGCTTCCCGACGCCGACCCCACGGCACTCCGAACCGCGAAGTGATCGGCAAAGCCCGAGGACATGGACGGCGCCATCTCCCGCATCAAGGTGCTGCCCCAGAACGCGGTGTTGTGGTACCCGTAGTAGCTCAAGATCTCGGCAAAATCGCGGGTCCCGCGTTGGCGCCAAGAGTTGCCTCCTCCCTCCAGCCGCACCGGAATCGGCAGGCGACCGCTGAAGGAGGCAGAGAGCGCGGGCAAGGTCCACCCGCTGTGGGAGAACGCGTGGGTGAACCGTACGCCTCGTTCGGCCAGCGCGTCGATGTGCGGCGTGGTGGTCACTCCGTTCTTCTGCACCCCGACGTGATCATAGGAGAGGGTGTCGATGTCGATCACCAGCACATTCGGCGGGCGCGAGACCCGCTCTCCAAGCGATGCGCTCCCGGGACGCAGCACGTAGCCAACCGACAGGAAACCAACCAAGGCAAGCCCCGAGGCAAACAGAACGAGCCGATCCCACTTCACCAAATCCTGCTAACACACGACTCACAGCGCATACCGTGCGTGTCGCTCAAACCGTATTCAGTTGTTCCACGCCCGCAATCGCCCACCGATCACGCGGGGAACCGAGCGAAGATCCTGCACAGTCGCTGATCCCGTGAGCAAACACGCCACACGCAGCTCTTCGAGGACGGTCTCGATGGCCTGCACCAACTGGCCGCGGGCCTGAGCTTGAAGGAACGGGCGAGCGATCCCGCCAACCGTGGCGCCGAGCGCCAGCGCCTTGGCGATGTCGAGGCCGTTGGCCACGCCGCCGGTCGCGCAGATCGAGAGCCCTAAGCCGGACAGTTGCATCACGCTCGCGGCGGTGGGGATGCCCCAATCGCGGTAGCGGGCGCCAAGGGCCTGCTCTTCAGCCGTCCCTGCGACGCGAGCCCGGGCGAGCTCCACAGCGACCCAGCTGGTGCCCCCCGCTCCCGAGGTGTCGACATGCGTGACGCCGATCGCGCGCAGCCGCTCGCCCACCCGCCGCGACAAGCCGCAGCCGGTCTCCTTGACGATGATCGTGCAGTCGAGCTCCCCGATCAGCCGCCGGATCGTCTCGATGCCACCGCGAAAATCACGGTCCCCGCCGGGTTGCACGACCTCCATCGCAGGGTTGAGGTGCACGCAGAGCGCATCACACCCCGTGCTCCGCACGAGCTCGCGCAGCGGCCCGACGCCGCTGCTCTCGAGCGTGTCCCGCGCTTGTACGACGCCGATGTTTCCCAGCACCAGCGCATCCGGGGCGACGTCGCGGATGAAGTAGCCATCACGGATGCCTCGAACGAGCAGCGGCCGCTGGCTTCCAAACGCGAAGCCCAGCCCAAACCGCTGGGCCGCGGCGGCAAGTTCACGGTTGATCGCGGTGGCCTCTGCGGTCCCGCCGGTCATCGCGGCGATGATCAACGGCGCCATCAGCGAGCGGCCTGCAAACGTGGTCTGGAGTTGAATGTCGTCGAGAGAGAGCTCCGGCAGCGCGTCATGGACGAGCTCGACATCGTCAAACAAGGTGGTCTTGTGCTCAAAGCCGACATCGCCATCGACGCACAATGCGATGTGGTCCGACTTACGAGAGGCGATCCCGGTCTGGGCGGAGTCCACCGTGGAGCCCGCAGTGGAGGACGGGGCGAAGGATTCCGGCATGTTCAGCCTCCGAGGCATTTGGCGAGCGCGAGCGCGTCACACGCGACAAACACATCGGCCGGGTTGCAATTGGCCCAAGCGGTGCCATTCACGATCTCGTCGCAGGTCCCCGAGCGTACGTCGTGCAAGCACGCGCGGGCCTGAGAGCCGTCGTAGCTGCAATTCTCGGAAGCGCAGATGTAGTAGTCCGCGGACATCGCATCGAGCTCGTCGCGACATGCTCCGACGTCGGTGTAGACCGCATCAAAGGCGCCCTGCGAGCACTCAAACTGGCGCTCACACTTCAGCTTGTCGAACTCCTGGCCAAATCCAAGCGAGCTCGCGCACCCGGACAGGGCCAAGAAGCCCAGCGCGCCCATTCGCCAGACCGCAGCCATACAGCCTACGCTGCCACGCCGACGATGCACAACGCGAGGTCCACCATGTCGCACTCCTGCCAAACGTTGTCGCAGTCCGAGGCGTAGTCCGCGCTCGTAAAGTCGTCGCAGGTGGATGTGCGCATCGCCTTCAGACAGTCGTTGGCCTCGGCTTCATCGAAGGTGCAGTTGTCGAGGTAGCACGACATGGTCTCGTCATACTGCTGGTCCAGGTCGTCCCGGCACTCGCCCTGATCCGACCAACGGCCCTCAAAAGCCCCCTTGTCACATTCTTCCGTGCGTTGGCACAGCACCGCATCCGTCTTGGAAGCGAAATTTTCGGCGGTTACACAGGCAAACAGGGCAAAGATGAGCATAGGGCCTCGACAGCGTGCAGTTGCCTAACGTGTGGTACCGGAGTCTGCCTCAGCGTCGAGCGTCTTGAGAAAGGCGATCAGGTCCGCGCGCTGTCCGTCCGACAGATGCAACGGCTCCAAGGTCAGCTCGCGGTGGCCCGCCAGCGGCGTGCCTGGCAGCTCGCTGTAGAACACCAACACGCCGTCCAGCGTGGCGATCGAGCCGTCGTGCATGTACGGCGCGGTGTGGCTCAGGTTTCGCAGGCTCGGTGTCTTGAACGCGAGCGGCCAGTCGGGAAAAGACGGGTCCAAATACCGAAGCTCGGGACAATCTTTGGAGTCGGACCGAGCGCCAAGGCAGTTGGAGGGGTCCTCCAACACGTCCACCGCCCCAATCGCACGCCCCACATCCAGCCCGCCCTTCGCGACCTGAGGAACCCCGATATTGTGAAAGCTGTGGTCCGTAAAAAGAGGGCCATTATGACAGTTTACGCACCCATCGCTCAGAAATCGCTTCAAGCCTCGCGCTTCGGATTCATTCAGAAGGTCTGAGCTTCCGTTCTGACGCACCTCCGCCACGTACCGGTCAAAGCGCGCAGCGCCGGGCGTCACCGTGCGCTCAAAGGCCTCGAGCGCCTTCCCGACGAGCGCGACGACATCCTCCGGATCTTCGGGGACTGGACCAAAAACAGCTTCGAACCGGTCTTGATGCACGTCCAACACGTGCTGCCGCACCTGCGCCGGGGTTGATCCCATCTCGATGGGGTTGAGCAGCGGCCCCCTCGCCTGAGCCCAGCCCGAGTCCGCACGCCCGTCCCAATAAAACCAGCTCTGCCAAGCGACGGTCTCTATTGTAGGCACGTTGCGGGTCCCCTCCCCCAGCGCCGTCGCCACACGCTTTCCGTCCGTGAAGTGCCGAGCCGGATCGTGGCACGTTGCGCAAGAGTGGCTGCCGCCCTTAGAAAATCCAGCATCCGAGAAGAGCACCGCGCCGAACGCCGCAGCATCCGCACGATCCGCCACGCGATTGGACTCCCGAGCGACCGGCTCAGGGATGGGGGAGAGCGTCTGCACGACGCTCATCTGCCGTTCGTCGAGCTGCGCCTGATCACACCCGCAGAGCACCAGGGCCAGCAAGCCAGCCATCGACCTTCGCCCACATTCAGAGAGTGTAATGTACATCCAAACTGTCGTTACCAGCCGGGCCGGTGACGTCGAAGTGAATGACCCACTCTCCCTGCATGTGCATCTTCATGCCGCTCATCGTGTAAACGCCATCGGGATGCGTGCAGACCTCAGCGCCGCCGTCCGCTGCAGGCGGGGTACACACGCCGGGCTCAGCGACCGGGTGCGTCGGCATGCCGTGCCCATGCTGCGGCATCCGGGCGTCCACCACGACGGTGCCCGCCTGCACGGGCGCGCCCGACGCAGATAACAGCACCGTCTTCACCGCAAACAGCGTATTGAACGGCACCGGCGACGGGTCCGACGACCACTGAAGCCGGTACAGGCCCGCGCGCGTCGGCAGGCCAACCTCAACCGCAGCGGGCGTGCCAACCGCCTCCGACGGGGCCTCCCCGCAGCCCAACATCACCGCGAGAAGATGCAGGCTCACGGGGTTGATCCCGGCGTAGACGCCTGAAGCGCGGCGATCTCGCTGGCCTGCGATGCCCGCTCCTCCTTGATCCACTGAACGAACACGTAGATCATGCTGCTCCAAATCACCAAACCGCCGGGGAGCCACATCAGCAAGCCACCATAGGACTGGTCGAGCATCGGGGTGATGCCCCAAATGCGCGGCGCCTTCAAATACCCCTGGTAGATCGGTTCATCTGCCAAGGTGATGATCGCGCCAAGCAGCTTCATCGGCAGGGTCATCACGAACAGGAAGAGGAGCTGGGAAAAGCGGTGGCTCTTCGGCAAGCTCGGCGCGGAGCAGAGCAACCCGAACCACGCGATCACCGAGGTGGACATGAAGCCGAGGTGCTCGACGATGTGCCAGTTGTGCTCTCTCAACGCGAGGTCGTACATGTACGGGATGTGCCAGAAGTAGAGCACACCATTGTACGCGAGGAACTTGACCGGCAGCTTCCCGAAGAAGTCAGACACCGATCGGAGCCAACGCACGGAGAGCGCGGACTCCACAAGCCAAGAAGGGAGGCCGAGCACCGTCAAAGGTGCCCAAACCAAGTTCAGCATCAAATGCTGAATCATGTGCCCGGAGAACAGGTAGTAGTCAGACAAGTGATGGATAGGACCGTTCAGGCTGCAAAACAGCACAAACTGACCAAGATAAAAGCACACCTGCCTCCATCGCTCTCCGGTCACCTCGGACCAACCGTAGCGTACACGCCAGCTGTTCATCGCCTGATAGTAGGCCCAACAAAAGGCGAGTATCCCAAGCACAACGGACACATGGAGGTCCAAAACCTTCCATGCGTCGGGCGGCGCCGTGGCGTAGTCAAACTCGGACGTGTCCCAAGGCAAAACCACCCCGGTGTGAGCGTAAGCAGCAGCTACACCGAGGAGGAAGGTGCCCATGGCGCGCGCGGCCTCCTAACGGAGCGCCGTCACCTGTGCGGGCTCGACGACCCCGCCGTTGTTGCCCCACGAGTTGCGCTCGTACGTCACGACCGAAGCGATCTCCTGATCATTCAGAACAGAGGACCAGGACTGCATCGCAGCGGCGTAGGAGACGCCGTTGATGGTCTTCCCGTTCAAGCCCTTCAACACGGTCGTGATGTGCTCAGCCGCCGGGCCACCGTTCGCGACCGGGTCACCTGCAAGCGGGGGGAAAACCCCAGCGAGACCAGCACCGTTGGCCTGATGACATGCTGCGCACTTGCCACCGTAGACTTCTTCGCCCTTCTTCATGAGGAGCGCCTTCTTGTCATCCGCCGACTTGGCATCCCAACCGTCAAAGGCAGGATCCGCAGCCGCGACCGTCACCTTCAGCGCGTCATAAGCGGGCAGCGTGGAGTACGGCTCGATTGGAGAAGCACAGTAGGTGTTGCCCGTGACGCTGCTCTCCACCCACGCGTTGCAGTTCCCCTGCCAACGCCCGCGGTAGCGCTTGACCACTTCCTCGCTGTCACGCACCTCCGTGATCTCACCGGTAGCATGGTCGTGGTGCGTACGAACCGGCCACTGCAGCGTCCACGTGCCCGCAAACAACATCAACACGCCGACGGTCGCGCTCGCCATCACCATGGGAATGAAGAACAGGCGGTTGTTGATCGCCTTGTCGCCATACAGATGCATGAAGAACAGGACGACTACGACGAACTTGACGGCCGACAGCCCCAACAAGAGCGGCGCAGGCAAGTCAAGAACTCCAAACAAGGGGAGCAGCTCGAACGCCGTTACCGCAAACAGGAACCCGAAGACCGCGAGGTAACCAGGGATGGGATTGTGGTGGCCATCTGCGTGGCCATGATCGCCGCTCATTTCGTAAACTCGAGGAGGTAGACGAGGGTGAAGATCAAGATCCAGACGATGTCGACGAAGTGCCAGTACAGGCCGATCACCTCGGTGGTGATCCCTGCGTCAGCAACATGCCCGCCACGAACAGACCAAAGCAGCGCGCCCAGCAAGAACACCCCGATCGCGACGTGCGCGCCGTGGAAGCCGGTGAGCACGAAGAACGTCGCGCCGAAGATGTTGGACTTCAGCGTCAGCCCCTCTTCGACGAACGAAGAGAATTCGTAGGCCTGAAAGCCGAGAAAGATCAACCCACCCAGCATGGTGAGCAAGGTCCAGAGAGTCATCTTCGGGATGTCTTTCTCCTTGGCGTAATGTACCGCAAGCACCATGAACAACGACGACAACAGCAGGTCGAAGGTGGAGATCGAGGTGACGGAGGGCGCGAACACGTCCAGCGGGTAGGGCCCATTCAGGCTCTTTCCGCGGTAGGTCATGTAGGTGCCGATCAGCGCGCCGAAGAAGAAGCAATCGGATCCCAGAAAGGTCCACATCGCCAGCTTGTAGCTGGGAACGCCAGTAACGGCGTACTCAGCTGCTGGTTCGTGGTGTCCGGCGGTGGCAGTAGACACGCGGTGCTCCAAGGCGGAAGGAAGAGACGAAGTGGGCTCGGAAGAGTTCAGAGACGGCCTGGGCTAGTGCCCGGGCTCCAAGAACCACGAGAAGGAAGAGTACAGGATGGCGCCGAGCGCGACGATCGACATGCCCGCGCCGAACATGAAGAACTGTCCAGCGGTCAACCAGGAGATGAAGAACATTCCGACGCCCATCGCCAGCATGAGCGGGCGCAAGGAGGGAGGAGGAATGTGGATGTGCTCGTCTACTGCCGCCAGCGCGTAGCCGGGGCCGGGGCCGTGGTTCTTCTCCCACACCGGGCGATCGCTGTACACGGTCGGGGTGATGTCGAAGTTGTGAACCTTGGGCGGCGACTCGGTGATCCACTCGAGGCTAGAAGCATCCCAAGGGTTCGGGCCGGCTTTGCCGTCCGTGCGTCCGATGCTGCGAAGGAGGTCGATGATGAAGAGCAGCACGCCCACCGCGATGGTGAAGGCACCGACCGTCTCGATGAGGTTCGGAATCTCCCACCCCAACCCCGCATCGTACGTGAAGATACGGCGAGGCATACCCGCGGCCCCGACGATGTGCATCGGGAAGAACGTGGTGTTGAAGCCCACGAACAGGATGCCGAAGATCCAGCGCCCGAGCGACTCGGAGAGGAAACCACCGTTCATCTTCGGGAACCAGTAGTAGATACCCGAGAGCAACCCGAACACCGCGCCACCGAACAACACGTAGTGGAAGTGGGCAACGACGAAGTAGCTGTCCTGCTGCTGCAGATCGACCGGAGGCGAAGCGTGCATGACGCCAGAAAGACCGCCCATCGTGAACATGCAGACGAAGCCCAGCGCGAAGAGGTTCGCGGTGGTCAAGCGGATCTGACCGCCCCAGATCGTAGCCAGCCAGTTGAAGATCTTCACGCCCGTGGGGATGGCGATCAGCATGGTCGTGACCGAGAACGAAGCGTCAGCAGCTGCGCCCAAGCCGGTGGTGAACATGTGATGCGACCACACACCGAAGCCCAGCAGGCCGATGGTGATGCCCGAGAAGATGACGAAAGGAGCGCCGAAGAGCGGCTTGCGCGCGAAGGTCGGCAGGACCTCCGAAACAATACCCATCGCCGGGAGGATGAGGATGTACACTTCCGGGTGGCCGAAGAGCCAGAAGAGGTGCTGCCAAAGCAGCGGATCGCCACCGCCTTCGGGCAGGTAGAAGTGGGTACCAAACAGCCGGTCGAACATCAGCAGCACCAACGCGATGGTGATGCACGGGAAGGAGAGGACGACGAGGAACTGCACAACCATCGTCATCCAGGTGAACACCGGCATGCGCAGCAGCGTCATCCCGGGGGCACGAAGGTTGAAGATGGTGACGATGAAGTTGAAGCCCGCAGCCATCGAAGCAACACCGAGGATCTGCAACCCGCAGATCCAGAAGTCGATGGAAGCGCCGGGCGTATAGGCTTTCTCCGTCAGCGTAGCGTAGCCGAACCAGCCGCCGTCCGGAATGACCCGCATGTCGACGAACGGGGTCAGGATGAACGGCACGTTCAGTACGATGGCGCCGATCAGGAACAGCCAAAAGCTGAACGCGTTGAGGCGCGGGAAGATGACGTCACGGGCGCCGATCTGCAACGGGATCAGGTAGTTGAAGAACGAGGCTGACATCGGCATGACGCCGAGGAAGATCATCGTTGTGCCATGCATCGTGAACAGCGCGTTGTACGTCGCTGCGTCGACGATGTGCTGGCCGGGGGCCGCGAGCTGCGTGCGGATGACCAGGGCTTCAATGCCACCGAGCACGAAGAAGAACAGGGCGGACAGGCCGTACAAGATCCCGATCCGCTTGTGATCCGAGGTCATGACCCAGGACATCAACCAGGACTGGGACGGCGCGCCGTGACCGGCGTGGGGAGCGTGCTCACCAGGAGCAGCGTGGGCGGGATTGGCCATTGGCTTCGCTCGCTACTTGAGGGACTGGAGGTAGGAAACGAGCGTCGTGATCTGCTCGTCGGAGAGATTGAGGTTGGGCATTTTCGACCCAGGCTTCACCGCGTCTGGGTTCTTCAACCAAGCGCGCAGGTTCGCCTCGTTGTTTTCCAGAACGCCCGCGGCGATGTGGGTGCGGCTGCCAACGTGCGTCAAGTTCGGCCCGATCGCCGCTTGGGCGCTGGTGCCGGAGATCGCATGGCAGGCCACGCAGGTCGCTCCCTGGAAGGCCTCGAAGCCCGCAGACTTCGCCTCGGCCTCCGGCACGCCTTCCTTCTGATGTGCGGCCCACTTCTCGAAGTCTTCGAGCGAGTCAACGACAACGCGGAACTTCATCAGCGCGTGGCTGTCCTGGCAGTACTCTGCGCACTGGCCAAGGTAGGTACCAGCGCGGTCAGCGGTGAAGGTGATGTGATTGACGCGGCCGGGCATCATGTCCCGCTTGGCGGTCAGCTGCGGAGCCCAGAAGGCATGGATGACGTTGTCGCTCTGCAAACGGAGGTCAACCTGACGACCTGCAGGCACATGGAGCTCGTTGGCAGTTTCGAAGCCGTAGCCCGGATATCCAAACTTGAACCACCACTGCTTGCCCGTCGCGTTTACGACGATGGCATCCTTGCCAGCGGGCGCCTGCGACTCAAAGATGAAGCTGACGGTCGGGATCGCGATCAGCATCAGGATGAACACCGGAGCGATTGTCCAGCCCAGCTCCATCTGCAAGTTGCCGTGAACTTGCTCGGGGAGGGTCTTCTCATCGCCACGCGCACGGAACTTGAGCACCGCGTAGATCAGCACGCCCTGAACGAGGATGAACAGGAAGGTATCAATCCAGAAGATTGTACCGTAAATGTCCAGGATGTTCTTGGTCAGATCCGAGTGACCCACGAGGGTGTTCATCGAATCAGCAATGTTTGTGCTGTCCGCGTTGCCGCAGCCCACAAGGAGCAAACAGGCGACGAACGCTGTCAGCAGCGGGCCGGCCGACAACAGGCGAGCGGTGGATGAGCGGAAGGCGAGCATTCGGGAGAACCTCGGCGATACAGATGACAGCAAACCGGAAGGAAAAACGCGCGGGCTCATAACACGGGAGACCAGTTGAGCCCGTAGATCATCAGCGAATATGGTGCGACGACGGGCCCGGCCAAAGCCGAAACAACAAGGTCCACGAGCATCGCTCCAAACACCAACGAAAGATAAGCAATAGAGACCTTGAAGAGCCTCCAGTCTACCCGGGGATCGTCAGCCACCATCGAGTGAGCGACGGATGCCGCAAACCAAAGCCCCAGCGCGAGCGCTGCGACGCCATACAGCGGGCTCAACAGGCCCAGCGGCACCGGAGCGAGGGTCGTCAGCACGGTCAACACCGTGTAGACCATGGACTGCCGGCGGGTGGCGACATCCCCGATGACGTTTGGCATCATCGGAAATCCTGCAGCGGCGTACTCTTCTTTCCGGAAGATCGCGATGGCCCAGAAGTGTGGCGGCGTCCACAAGAAGACGATCGCGAACAAGATCAGGCTCGCGGCAGAGATGCGGCCGTCCATCGCGGCCTCGATGATCATCGGCGCGGTGGCCCCGGCAGCACCGCCGATGACGATGTTCTGAGGCGTGCGCGGCTTGAGCCAGATCGTGTAGACCAGCACGTAAAATGCGATGGTGCCGAGCCCGACCGCAGCGGCCAGCGCGCCGCCTACCGCCCAGAGCATGACCGTGCTTAGGAGCGTCAGCACCGTCGCCAAACCCAGCGCCTCCCCAGGCACCATCGCGGCCGCAGGCATCGGGCGCCGCTTCGTGCGCGCCATCTGCGCATCGCGATCACGCTCCCACCACGCGTTGAACGCGCTCGACGCCGCCCCGGCAATGCCGGTGGCCAGAAGCACGACGGCGACCTTCGCCCAGCCCGCGTCCACCAGACGCGTGCGGCTCATTCCCATCATCGGAAGGCCGGTAAACAGGACCAGCACCAACACTTTGGGGCGAGCGATCTCCCACCACATCTTCACGTGGAGCGCGGCAGGCTTGATGAGGCTGATCGCATCCGTCATACGCTGCTCCCGCTATCGGAAACCGCGGCGAGATGCATCCCCTCTCCCATCGGTAGCCTCAGAACCGCCAACACCGCAAAAACCCCGATCAGGTCCGCGGTCGCCGAATGCAACACGGCGATCTCCACCGGCATGGCCCAGAGGACGTTGAGAATCCCGATGCCCACCTGCACAAGCACCGTTCCAAATACTCTTTTCGCAGGGCCAGCCATCGGCTGCCCGAACGACTTCACGTAAAATGCAGCCGCAAGCGTAAAAAGCACGTATGCACCCGCACGGTGCGCGAGCTGCAGCCCGATGATGCCGTCCAGCACCGGGAACCAGACGCCGCCGTTGCAGGTGGGCCATTCCGTGCAGGCGAGACCGGCATAGTTCGAGGATACCAGCCCGCCCAACGCCATCTGCACAAACCACATCGCGACCACCGCCGAAGCGAGGCCGCGCGAGGCTGGAGACGCAGGTAGCGGGGATGGCGCGAGCTTTGCGCGCACCGCCAAAAGGGAGAGCAGAAACAGATTTCCCGTCAGCAAGTGGAGCGTCACGCTCCAAAAGGCGAGGCTCTTGAGCACGGTGAGGCCACCCAGTACGATCTGCGTGATCAACACGCACAGCGCAAAGCCCCACCGAGGACCAGCCAGAGACCTGCGGACCGGATGAGCAAGGATCCAACCGCCAAGCGTCAGAAATCCCACCGAGATCGATCCTGCAAGGACCCGGTGCCCCCACTCGAGAAACACCAAGAAGTTGAGCTGCGGAATCACCTCCCCGAAACACAGGGGCCAATCCGGACAACTCAGGCCAGCGCCGTGCACCCGCACCGTTGCTCCGAACACCAACAGCACATAGGTAATGACCGCCAACGCGCCGAACGCCCGCGCACCCATACGTAGGTTCGCTCCCTCTTGAACCGAGGGACCAGCGTCCGGGGACGACGCACCGCGTCGGTCGTTAGGGTCACGGGAGGAGGAGTCTTCCACGCGGTCACCTGGGAGGGAGCCGAAGCTCCGGGGAGGGCCCGCGTAGCCCGTCAGCAGCGTGCTGACAAGCCGGGTCGATCAGCTCACAGGGCCGGAGGGGTCACGTCGGGAGAACGAGAGGCTCAACCACACCAGCAGCAAGGTCATGCCAAGACTGAACCACGTAAACGCATACTCGCCGTGGGGACGCTGCACCGGGGCGAGCCGCCAGCCAGACACCGGAGGCACCCGGTCGGGGATGTCCTGCTCATCCGTCAATCCCTGACCGTCGATGAGCACCCAGGGCGGAAAAGTGACGCCGCTCGCCTCGCCCATCGCGCCGGGGGCGACGGACCTCCACCGGGCGTGCCCCGCAGCGTCATCCGTCAACCGCGCGTCCGGGGCGTCCGCATAAGGACGGGCGATGCCCGCAAAGGTTCGAGCCCCCGAGGTCTGAGCCTCGCGCTGAATGATGGCATCCGCCTCGTCTTCGGGGACCCACCCGATGTCCACCAACACCGACTGCCCCGTTTGCAGGCGCAGCGGGAGCAAAAGCTGCATTCCCGGCTGAGACCACATGTAGCGGCCGATCACGCGCTGCACGTGCGCCCAGTCCGGCGCTCCACTCGCGTGCACCCGACGAAACTCGGGATTCTCGGGGGGGTTCAGGGCGTCGAAGGCCGGTGACGCCAGCCTAGCCTCGTAGACCTCGCGCTCCACACGGGCATCCTCCCTGCGGCCCAGCTGCCACGCGCAGAGCGACCAAAGAATGCCAATACCGATGACGGCAAACACGGTAAACCCGAGCGGGGGACGGAAACGAGCCCCAGAGATCCAGCTCATTGCAATGCCTTCAGGCGCGCCGCGGCACGCGTATGGTGTGCGTCCAGCTTGAGGACCGCGCTCCAAACCGCCGCTTCCTCCCGCTTGTCGCCGCGCTGAGCGTAGACCTCTGCCAGCCCCTCCCACGCCCATCGGTTGGTTGGAGAGGCCTCGACGGCAGAGCGGAGCCGGGACTCGGCGGACTCTACGTTGCCAATCATCAAATAAGCCCATCCCTCCATCGCGATGGGCTTGTCCTTCGCGTCGAGGAACACGTGCACGGCTGCGGTGGTCGACGCGACGTCGCCGGCGGCGTAGCTGATGGCAGCAAGCTGAAAAGACGGTGGACCAAAGTCCGGATCTTCTGCGGCGGATCGTTGGTATGCTGCCGCTGCCGCTTCCCCGTCGTGCCGCCGCGCAAGCGATTGTCCCCAGTAATAGTCCACCCGAGCCGCGCGCTTTCCTGAGCCTCGCTGCGCGGCGATGAGCTCCGCGTCGGCTGGATCGAGACGGTCTGCCAAGGCAAAGGCGGTCTCCGCCCGCCAGAAATCAAGCTGCACGGCATGAACCAACAGATCGCGCGCACGGAGACGCCGGGAGCTGCTGAATCCTTCGAGGTCCAACAGAACCGCGGCCGAGAGCACGGCCAGCCGCGGGTCATTCGGACGAAGCGCATGGACGCGCGCCAACGCCAGCTCCGCCTGAAGCGCGTACCCTTCCCGCTGCAACCCCAGCACCGGAACGCGCGGAGAAACAAGCCCGTTCATCCAGGTCGCCGCACGCGCGACCCGCATCTGCCGCCACGGATCGAGCGGCGCAGCGCTGAGCAACGCGCGCGCCTCCAGCCACCGATCGCGGGCATCGTCGATGCCGACGACGTGCGCGGGAGCCTGAAAGTCCGCCGGGATCTCGCCAAGCCGCTGTGCAGGCGTCTCCGCAGACGCGTGATCCGTCCACGCCGCGTAGGAGCCCAGCAGCACGGCCAACGCGCCGATCAACGTCCGCGCGGCGCGCCCCCAAATCGGCGCGTCGACGACGCCGCCGGTAGCCAATCCGGCAAACAACGCGATCGCCAACGCCGAGCCCGGCGCACGCATCGGAAAGTCCGAGATCGACACGATGATCGCGACCATCACACCCAGCGCACAGCCGATCACCGAGGCGCTACGCGCATCGTGCTCCAGCGCCCGCAGCCCTCGGCGCACACCCCAAAACCAGGCAGCTACGGCGATCAACAGGCCGGCAGCTCCGACGATCCCCGCCTCGACCATCCACTCGATCAGCTCGCTGTGCGCGTGCTTCACGTCATACAAATGGGGTACGGACTCGCGGACGCCATAAGCGAGGCGCCACGCCCCAAAGCCGGCGCCGAACACCGGCGCGTCCAGCCACGCGTGAAGGCCGTCACGCCAGAACTGCGCCCGAGACGCCACGCTGACGTCACCGCCACCGGCGAGCAGCCCGGCGAACCTTCCAAACGCGCCCCGAACGCCGAAGCCAAGCCCGGCGACGACGAAGGTGAACAGGGGGAATCCGACGCCAAAGTACAGGTAGAAGTGCTCGTTACGAGCACGCCACGCCCAAACGCCAAACGCGAGCGCACAAACGACGAGCGCAACCAGCGGACCGCGCGACTGCGAGGCCACGATACCCACCCCGAGTATCGCCGCGAAGAACCCAAGCAACACCAGCTTCGGAACCCGATTCCCGCTGGCCTCAAGGACACCGGGAGGCTGGCTTGAACGCCGACTCCTTCGCGAGTGACGCTCGACTTCTTCCGGGAGCAGCGGAAACTGCGCGCCCGCGAGCGCGCTGCACGCAGCGATGCCGAGGGTGAGAAAAACCGCGAAATGGCCTCGGTTTATAAACGTACCGGTCGCAGAGCCGAGGTAGTAAACCTTCGTTCCAATCCCGGTGGACGGACCGTTGCGCATCGCCAGTCCGAACAGCGCCTCTGCCACCGCAAAACAGAGGAAGATCGCAAGCAGTGGCGTGACAAGCTTCCGCTCCCGCGCCGCTCGTGCCCCCAACGTGTATACGCAAAGCACCCCCGCGAGCTGGGCGAGCAACCACGGAGTCGCCGAAGGCAGCGTCGATCCCGTGCGCGCGACGGTGTCGACCGCCCCAGACAGCATGTCGTAGGGCGGCTGGGCATCTCCGAGGGCGGCCGCGAGGTCGGACTGCGTCAACCACTGCGAAAACGCAGTCGCATCCGGGCTCCACTCTGGGGCAGCTACCTCCAGCCAGGCAGCCTGACCGGGAGCAATGAACGCGCGCAGAGCGGTCGGAATCGGCAGGACCTGCCACAAGACCGTCATCGTCAGCAACGTGGCGGCTACCTTGGCAGCGCGGCTGCTGACCCCTCCGCCTTCCAGCGCAAACAAACAGACGCCCAACCCCGCGATCACGATGGCGACGCCACCGTGCTCCGGCAAAATCCCCGCTTCTAGCGCCGCGGCCAAAAACACCGCCGCCAAGGCGAACGCCCCGGCTCCCCACCCACGTCGGTCGACGGCGCTCATCCCCTACCCCTTGGCGCCCGGCGCCACCTCGTCGCGATCCGACCCGTAGTACGTGTAATAGTAATAATAACCGTAGCTCTTGCGCTGAATGTCGAAGTCGTTGAGGATGACGCCGATCAGACGCGCCTCCACATCGGTGAGCTGGCGCTTCGCCTGGGCGACGAGGTCCTTCGCGACCTTGAAGCTCTTGATCACCATGATCACGCCGTCGACTTCGGTGGACAGCACCACCGCGTCGGTCACCGCGACGACGGGGGGAGAGTCGATGATCACGAGGTCAAAGATCTCGTTCAACCTGTCGAGCGCTGCGCGACACTCCGCAGAACCAAGCATCTCCGCCGGGTTCGAAGGCCGCGGCCCGGACGGGATGATCACCAGACCGTCCTGCGGCGTGGGCTGGCAAACCTCTTCCGGCTCGGCGTCGCCCCGAATCAGCGAGGAAAAACCCTTCTCATTGGAGAGCCCGAACGCGTGATGAAGGGACGGACGGCGCAAGTCCGCGTCCACAAGGCAAACCCGCCGTCCGGTGCTGGCAAAGGTGATGCCGAGGTTGATGCTGGATGTGGTCTTGCCCTCGCGCGGGCCCGAGGAAGTGACCAGTAAACGGCGCGGAGGAGCGCCGTCTTCCCGCGCCATAAAGTTCACGTTGGTGCGGATGTTTCTACAAAACTCTGCGAACGCGCTCTTCGGGTATTTGAACGCGTAGAGATATCGCTCACGCGCCATCTCCCAACCCTCGCCGCTGAGGCCCGGGACGCTCGGGATGATGCCCAAGAAGGGAATGCCCAACGCTTCGACTTCTTCTCGCGTCTTGATCGTCGTGTCCATGTAGTCGAAGAACAGCGCCAACGACACGCCCGCCAAGAGACCGGCCATCACGGCGAGGGCGAAATTCCGAAGGTAGTTGGGCTCAACGGGATCTTCCTTGACTTCGGAGGGATCGATGATGCGGACGTTGTTCTCCTTCAACGAGGAGGCCACGCTCATCTCCTGCTGCTTGGCGACGAGCTGCTGGTAGATGTCCTTCTTCGAATCTACGGTGCTTCGAAGCAGGTTGTACTCGCTCTCCTCGCTGCTGCTGTCGAGCGTGTCGCTCGTGAGCTGGTTGATCGTGTCATCCAGCAGAGATTCCTGTGAAATCGCCTGATCCAACGATGATTTTCTGCGACTCAGCTCGGCCCGAACCTCGCTCTGAATCTGCGACCGCACGTCCGCAAGGCGACCGTTGACCTCCACCATCTTCGGATGATTTTCCAAATAGGTTACGGCCAACGCCTCTTTATCATTCGACAACGTCGTGTAGCTCTCACGCAGCTGGTCCATGACCGAGGACGACACCAACAACGAGAGGCGACGGGCGTCCTTCTCACGCACCAGAGCAGATTGCAGCGCTTCATACTCGCTACGGCGGCTGGCACGGTCCGCCTGTGCGAGCGCCTTCTTTCGCGAGAGCTCCTCGAGCTGCTGGGTCACGAGGTTTGACTTTTCCTCGGTAGAAAGCGCAATCGTGTTGTGTACCTTGCGAAATTCAAGGAGGCGTTGCTCGGCGTCCTTCATCTCCGCTTCGGTGCGGGCGGTCTCGTTGGCGAGGAAGTGCAAGCCGTCCGAGACGCCCTGATTGACCTCATCGAGGTTGCGCTCCACAAAGACTTCGCCCCACGTCTGGCAGATCTGCTGGGCGAGCTGGGGGTCCGAATTGCGAACATACAACCAGACCAGTCGGGTCTTGGGGATGGGCTCTACGCGCACCATCTCCAACAGCGCGGCCGCCGGCTCGTCGAGGTCCTTGAACGTCGGGTGGTCCCAAAGGCTGAGGCGGTCCATGACGGCTTTGGCCTGGATGCGCGCACGAAGCTTTTTGTGCTGGGTAGAAAAATAGTCCTGATCGGACTGGTACTGGCCAGAGCCGTAGATGCCCATCGAATTCAGGTTGTTGTACGCCTGAGGCTGGGCGTCGACCTGCAAGGAGGAGCTGGCCTCGTAGACCGGAGACGTCAGCAGCGTCACCACCGAAACGCTGACCACGATCAGCGAAAATGCGGTGATCAGCGTCCAGATCCGCTTTCGTACTGTGCGCCAGTAGTCCCGAAGATGGAGGATTTCGGAGAGCGATTCCCCGCTGTCTTCATCCCGCATGCTCCGACGAGGACGGTGCGGTCGGGAACTGCCAGTTTGCGTTGCGGCCATTCATTTACTTTACCCGGTTCCCGCCCCCCCTGCCCGCCCAGCCTCCGCGTTAGTGAATCCCATGCGTACGGACCTCTCTTCGGCAGCCGGGAATGTGCCATCGCCCACCTCCAACCGCGCGGTCGTGATCGGACTCGACGGCGCGACGTGGACGCTGCTGGATCGGTTGATCGCGCGCGGCGTGATGCCGACGCTCGGGCGGCTCCGCGACACCGGCGTTCACGGTCCGCTGATGAGCGTGATCCCGCCGATGACCGCGACGGCGTGGACCGCCTACCAGACAGGAAAAGGGCCAGGAAAGCACGGCATCTTTGACTGGACCGAGCCCGTCCCGGGCACCTACCTCTACCGACCGATCGACTCCACACGCGTCCAATCACGCACGTTGTTCGAGCACTTGGGCGCGCACGGAAAGCGGGTTGCGACCGTCAACCTGCCGCTCACCTTCCCGGCGCGACCCATCAACGGCATCGCGGTAGGCGACATGCTGACCCCCGCAAAAGAGACGCCGGGGTTCACCTTCCCAGACAGCTTCAAGGCCGAGCTCGATCGCGTCGTCCCTGACTACGTGATCGACACCCACCTCTGCGAGAGCGAGGCCGACATCCTCCCGTTTCTCGAGCGGCTGCGCTCGATGATTGAAGGACGCCGCAAGCTGGTGCGGCACCTGATGCAGCAGGAGACGTGGGACTTCTTCTGCATGGTCTGGGTCGAGATGGACCGGATGCAGCATTGTCTCTGGCATATCTTCGACGACCAGCATCCGAATTTCGACGCCGCGCTGAACCGCACCTACGAAAAGCCGATCCTCGAGATCTACACCTTGCTCGACACCTGCGTGGCCGAGATGGTGGATCTCTCGGCCGGGGCGAACATCTACTTCATCAGCGACCACGGCTTCGGGCACTGCCGCTACAAGGTGTTCTTGAATACCTGGCTCGCGAAGGAGGGATTCCTGAAGTTCAAAGAGGGCGGGCGCGCGCAGCGAGACCGTCTGCGCAAGGTTCGCGGAGCTCTGGACCGACTGGGCGTGGACACGCGAAAGATCCTCGATGTGGCACGCAAAGTCGGCGGAGATCGGGCGCTCACGATCGGAGGAGACTCGTTGTCCCGCTTTGCCGCAGAGATTGACTGGGAACACACCGAGGCGTTCTGCCATGGTACGAATTCGATCCGGATCAACCTACAAGGTCGGGATCGTCAGGGGTCCGTCAGCCCCGAGCGCTACGCCGAGGTCGTGCAGCGACTGAAGGACCGCTTGTCGCAGGTCACGGATCCGGAAGGAAACCGCGTGATCCAGCGCGTCGCGCACCGAAGTGAGCTCTACACAGGCCCCGAGACGGACATGGCGGCGGACGTGCTGATCGCCGATCACGACGACTCGATCTGGTTCTACTACTCGGAAGGAGCAGTCCCCGACGCGATCTTCGAGCCCTCCGGCTGGGCGAGCGGTAACCACAAGCCGGACGGGCTTTTCCTCGCAGTGGGTCCGGATATCCAGCACGGGCAACGCATCGCCGGCGCCAACATTGTGGACATCCTCCCTACCCTGTTGGCGGGGATGAACATCGCGATCCCGGATGATGTCGACGGTACCATACTGCGCGACGTGTTCCGAAAGGACCGGATCGTTCGCCCGCTGTGGCGCGAAGCCGAAGCGTGGACCGCAACCGCCGGCGAGGCCCGTTCCGGCGCCGTGGATGCGGCGATCACCGAACGGCTACGAGGACTTGGATACCTACAATGAGGGAACAACTTCGAGATCCGATCGACCATTCGACGCTGGTTTCGGAGCCTGCCGGCCTACGCTCGGCCGCAGGTCGGCTGTACCCGACGCGGGCGGGAGGTTGGGATCTACGGCCTGAAGCCGCGGTCACCGCGCCGATCGCCAACGCCGCGCATGACGCGGCGCACGCCGCAGCGCAGGCGGAGATCTACGACGCCATGACCGGCGAGCTGACCGACTTCGATCGCCCGCACAACCTCACGCTGCTCCACCAGCGCTCGCTGCTGGAGGGGCTGCCCCTCGACGCAGGAGACCGCGTGCTGGAGATCGGCGGGCACCGGTCCGGCGTGCTGGGCTGGCTCGAACGGCATCGAGGCGTTCACGGCATCGGCATCGACATCTCCCCTGCGTGGGTCGCGGCGCAGAATGAGGTCTGCCTTGCGCGCGGCGGTCGGTCGGTATGGGTGTTGGGCAACGCAGAGCGCTTGCCGTTCGCCGACCGTTCCTTTCGAGCGATCGTCGCGTTTGACGTTTTCGAGCACCTCGGAAACCTGCGCGCGGCGCTCGAAGAGTGTGACCGGGTGCTGCAACCGGGCGGCACGCTGGTCTGCCACATGCCCGTCGCCGATATTTCCGGCTCCTTTGACGGGTTCCAGCGCTGGGTGGACGCTGCCGGATATGCCGCACGCCAAGCGAGCGTAGGGCACTACCACGAGCGCATGCCGAGCCGGACCAAGATGCGTACGCTTTTGGAACAAGCTGGGTTTCAGGTCTTGGACACCCGAAACTTCAACGTCTGGCTGCAGCCGCTCCATGATCATCGCTTGATGCCCGCGCTCGGAAGGCTGCGTCATCGCCGCGACAAGCCGGCACCTAAAAATGCAGCCCCCACCAAGCTCAAGACCACTGCCAGTCGCTTTCAACGCGCCTATGCAGCGTCCGTACTGCCGATCGCCCGCGCCCTCACCGCGCCTGACGAGCTCGGCGCCTTGCTCGGCTTTGGGGGCTCCTGCTCGTTTGTAGCAAGAAAGCCCTGATCTTTAGGGGTTCGCGCGCGACTCCCAGCGCTCTTCCAGCAGCTCGTCCTTCGAGGCCCGCTCCACCGCCATCCCCATCGCGCCCACCACGGGCTCGGGGCGCCGGTTCTGCGTGATCCAGCTCCCGCGCGACGGGCCAGGGGGCACCAGCGCGTCCGGCCCGTGCCCGATCAGGTCCTGACGGTGCCACGCGATCAGCGCCTCGCGGATCGCCGGCCATTCGTCCTGCTTCCACCAGAACATCAAGCTGCGCTGGCGCGCGCGCTCCTTGTGCCCACGCGCGACGGGAACTGCATCCTTGGAATGCGGATCAAAGCCGCTGACGTACATCGCCGTCGACAGCGTGCCCGGCGTAGGCATGAACATCTGCACCTGACGGCACTGCAGCCCATTGGTCTTCATGTACTGCGCCAGCTCGATCGCCTCTTTAGGGCCCGTCCCGGGGTGCGCACACTGAAAATAGGGGACGATAAACTGCTTTTTCCCGGCCAACTCCGAAGCCGCTCGAAAGCGTTTCATGAAGTCCGCGAAGTGCGTGATCTCCGGTTTGCGCATGCGATGGAGCGCGGTGGGGCTGATGTGCTCAGGCGCGGTCGTCAACGACCCCGACACGTGATGTGCGGCGATTTCCTCGACAAAGCCGCTGTCCAGCGCCGCAAGGTCGTATCGGATTCCAGAGTTTACAAACACCCGCTTCACGCCCGGCATCGTCCGTACGTCGCGCAGCAGCTGCACGTAGGGGCCGTGATCGGTGCCGTAGTGCTTGCAGCGCACGGGATGCAGGCAGCTCACGCGGCGACACACCGCGTTGGCCGCTTCATCCATGCAGCGCATCTGGAACATGTTGGCCGTCGGACCTCCAAGATCCGAGATGACCCCGTTGAAGCCCTTCTGCTGAGTGAGCGCCGTGACCTCGCGCTTGATGCTCGCCGGGGACCGGCTGACGACGTCTTTGCCTTGATGGAGGGTGAGCGCACAAAAGGAACAGCCGCCCGAACATCCCCGGTTGATGGTGACGCTGCCGCGGATGCTCTCGAACGCTGGGATCGGCTGCCGATAGCAGGGATGTGCGGCGTTCTGATAGGGGAGTTCGTAGAGGCGATCCAGCTCGGCGGTCGTCAACGCGCGCGCGGGGGGCATGCACCAGATCGCGCGGTCACCGGTGCGCTGCAGCAGCGGCTTGGCGCAGGACGGGTTGGCCTCGCGGTAAAGATGTACGGTGAGCTTGTTGAACTGCAGGGGATCGCGCTCGCATTCTTCAAAACTCGGCAGCTCGGTGGCGATGCCCGCCTCCGCACCCTCGGCCTCTTTCTTGCCCATCGCCCAGGCGACGCCGGGGACGTCGCGGCATTCGGTGATGGTCTTGCCGGCCGCCAGACGCTGGGCGATCTCGAGGATGGGGAGCTCCCCCATGCCGTGGACCAGCAGGTCGGCTTTGGCGTCCAGCAGGATCGACCTACGCATCTTGTCCGACCAATAGTCGTAGTGCGCGAAGCGCCGAAGGCTCGCCTCGATGCCGCCCAGAACGACCGGAACCCCAGGAAAAGCCTGTTTGACCCGATTGGAGTAGGCGATACACGCACGGTCCGGGCGTAGACCCGCTTGTCCTCCGGGGCTGTACGCGTCGTCGCTGCGGATCCGCCGCGATGCGGTGTAGTGGTTGACCATGGAGTCCATGTTCCCACTGCTCACGCCAAAAAATAGGCGAGGACGCCCAAGCACCTGAAACGCCGCCGGCGAATCCCACGCGGGTTGAGCGATCACACCCACACGGAACCCATGCGCCTCAAGCCAGCGCCCCACGAGGGCGATGCCGAAGGTGTTGTGGTCGACGTAGGCATCCCCCGACACGAGGATGATGTCGAGCGGCTCGGGCCCCGCTTCCTCAAGGCTCATCGGCAGGAAGCGGCTAGCCATGGTTATGGCCGTCCGATGCAGCGATATTCGAAGCCGAGCGCACGCAGGTCTTTCGGGCTCCAGATGTTGCGGCCGTCAAACAGCACGGGCGCCTTCATCCGACGCTTCACCTCATCGAAGTCCGGCGACCGGAACTCGTTCCACTCGGTGACCAACAGGATGGCATCGGCGCCGTCCACCGCGTCGAGCGCGCGATCGGCGAACTTGACGCGATCGCCGAGGATCCGCCGCGCTTCGTGAATGGACTCCGGATCGTACGCGGAGACGGTAGCTCCAGCAGCGAGCAAGCGGTCGATGACCACCAGCGCAGGAGCCTCGCGCATGTCGTCGGTCTCCGGCTTGAAGGACAAGCCCCACACGCAGAAGTGCTTGCCGGAAAGATCGTCTCCAAAGCTCTGGAAAACCATCTCGGCGAGCAGGTGCTTCTGACGCTCATTCACGGACTCTACCGCGCCGACCACCTGAAGCTCGACGCCGTTCGCACGGGCAGTCTCCTGCAGCGCACGTACATCCTTGGGAAAGCAAGACCCGCCGTAGCCAGCGCCAGGGAAGAAGAAGCGCAGGCCGATACGGCTGTCTGTGCCCGCGCCCCGGCGTACCGCGTCGACGTCCGCGCCCACTGCGGTGCAGAGCGTCGCGATCTCGTTGATGAAGCTGATGCGCGTCGCGAGGAAAGCGTTCGCCGTGTACTTGCAAAGCTCCGCCGAGCGATTGTCCATGAAGAGGATCGGCTTGCCGCTGCGGACCAGCGGCGCGTAGAGGTCCTCCATCACCTTCCGGGCGTCATCGGTAGCCAAGCCACAGACGATACGATCCGGGCGCAGGAAGTCGTCGATCGCCGCGCCTTCTTTCAGGAACTCGGGGTTCGACACGACGTCGAACGGGAAGCTCATCTCGGCGCGCAGGATCGCGCGCACTTGATCGGCAGTACCGACGGGGACGGTGCTCTTGATGATGACCGTGACCGCCCCGGTGGCGTTGGCCGCCACGTCACGTGCGACTTGAAACACCCCGGAGAGGTCGGCTGATCCGTCCGCGGCGGATGGCGTGCCGACGGCGATGAACACCACGCGGGACTCGCGCAGCGCGCCGTGCACGTTGCGGCTGAAGGTCAGGCGTCCTTCGCGCACGTTCCGGTCGATCATCTGGTCGAGGCCAGGCTCGTAGATCGGCACTTTTCCAGCCTGAAGCGCTGAAATCTTGCCTTCGTCCGTATCTACGCCCGCGACGGTGTGGCCCATGTCGGCCATGCACGTTCCCACGACGAGGCCTACGTAGCCGGTTCCAACGACGGTGATCTTCATCTTGCGCTCCGGAAGGGGTGCGGCCTAACCCGCTGAGAGGCCCGTCAAGCGACCACCTACCGAAAAGCTGCATCAAGCGCGAGGGCGACGACGTTCTCAGCCGCGACGCTCGCCAAAGGCGTCGGGGGCGGGCGCGACAACGCGGCCAACACCGCCTCGGCCACGCGCGGCGCGACCCCCTCGGGCCCCGATCGCACCTTCACATCGCCCCGCGCAACCATCACCGCCTCAAGGTACGGGGCCTCTGGGAACTGCCCGCGTTCAACCCAACACAAGCGCGTTCCAGCCAACATGGCCTCATACCAACGGTCGATAAAAAAGATCGCGGCCCAAGCTAGACAAATCAAGATCGCGATGGTAAATCTCAGGAAGAGGAATTCATGCCCTTCATCCTACAGGTTCACCCCCACCTGACCTCCGAGGCGCTCGTCGAGCG
>CAIUMM010000175.1 GCA_903900265.1 uncultured Pseudomonadota bacterium | reverse complement strand
GTCCAAGTCCGTCAAGAACATCACCCCGGAGGGCTTCGACCTCGTCGGTGACCTGACGATCCGCGGCATCACCAAAGAAGTGACCTTCAAGGTCAAGACCCTGCCCGGCGACCGCAAGGACCCCTGGGGCAACATGAAGACCGGCACCCGCGCCACCGCCACCATCAACCGCCAAGACTTCGGCATGAAGTGGAACACCGCGATCGACGGCGGGGGCTACATCGTGGGCGACGAGGTCACCATTGAGCTCGACATCGAGCTCGCTCGCCGGAAGTAAGCGAGGCCCGAAGGGCTGGGGCGCAGCGACGCGCCCCAACCCGAGCTGCGATCCGTCGCGCAGCGCACGTCAGCGACTCGCGCTGCACGACTCCACGTGGCCCGGGTCCCAGCCCAAGCCCCACAGGGCCCAGATGGGCGCCTTGTTCGCGTCCAACCAACGCGCGCCGCTGCACAGGCCATGTCGCTCAGCGGCGTCGCGCAGCGCCGTGTAGAACTGCGCGTGCAACGGCAAGAGCACCCAAGGGAGCGCGAGATGGACATCCATCGCTTGCCCCCGGAGATGCTTGGATACGCGGGTCTTGGAGAAGCCCAGCTGTTTGTAGATCGCTTGGCGCCGCTCATCCCGACGGGTGCCGGCGATCCAAACCGGCCAACCTTGATCGGTCAACTCCTCGATCACCGCCGTGGCTGGCGGCCGAAAACTCGGGTCCAGCGCGTCCAAGGAGCGCAGCTCCCGGCCCGGCAGCACCCAATTCTGCGCCGTCCCCAGCACCGGCGGGCTGATCAACACCAAAGAAAACAGGGTCACGAAGGCCGCGACCCATCGCAGCGGCTTTGCCCAAGTCGTCGTTGAACGCAGTGCCGTGCTCATCCGCGCCTCCGCGTCCTACGATCCAGGCGCGACCGCCGTCAACAGCTCGTCGTTCGGCGCCACATCCAACTCCGCGTAGGCGGCAAACTTGCGCGCCAAGGTGGCTTGGTCGTCGCGGTAGAGATCCGGCCGATCGAGATCGCCGACCAAGCGGCCGCGCAGGCCCCAACCCGTCTGGGTGCCCCAAAGCGCCACGGCGACGGGATCGTCGATGCGCTTGTAGGTCCACAGCGTCCAGCTCCAGCCGCTGGCCTCGAAGGCGTCTTTCATCAAACCCGCCGATTCGTAGGCCCACGGCTCGTCGCGGAACGTGGCAAACGAACCGACGTAGTAAGGCACCTGTTGGGTGGCTTGGCTCGCCTCAAACATGGTGCCGTAGTACGCGATCGCGGCCTCGTAGTCAGCGGTCGACGACGCGTCCCACTCGAACAAATGCGTCGAGTAGACGACGTTCGTCCAGCCGTACGCCGCGGGATCCGGCAAGGTGTAGACCCCTCGAAAACCGTCGTGGATCACCAAGAGATGGTCGTCGTCGTTGGCGCGGATCGCGGTCACCAGCTGATCGTACAGCGCGTCGCGCGCTTCATCATCGGGCGCCGACATCGGTTCGGCCAGCAACGAATACGCCGCTACGCTGCTCCGATCCCGGTAGCGCGTTGAGATCTCGGTCCACAGCTCCACCGTCAGCGCTTGCATCGCCGGGTCGGTGTAGAGCGTCGACGGGGCGGCGTACTCGTTTTGCCCGCCCGGGGCTTCCTGAATGTCGAGCACCGCCCGAAGGCCGACGTCCGCGCAGACGTCGAGCAGGTGATCGATGCGCGCAAACGCAAGCTCGTTCCATACCAGTTCGGTAGGCGCACCCTCGTCCGACATCGACGTGAGTCCCCGGTACCCCATCGGCACCCGCACGGTGTTGAAGCCCTGATCGGCGATCCACGCGAGGTCCGCGTCGGTGATCCAGGCCCCTTGGAAGGTGTCGAGCAGCTCGTCCCGACCGGCCATCCCAAAGCGCGCCTCCAAAACCCGCCGCAACGCCAAGTCCGAGTCGTCGACGATGGACGGGTATTCCGCGAACGTCGCGAGCAGCCCATCGGTCGCGTCGGCGCCAAGCCGGGCTTCGAGCCCGACGCGCACCGCTGCCGTCCAATCAGCGTCCCCATCTTCGTCGGGCCCGGCCTCGATGATCACCGCGTCCACGTCCGCGCCGTAGCCCGCTTCTACGCCGATGACGTGCAGGCGGGCGTACGCGGGGTAGTCGACCGCGGTGATCCAGTTCTCGTGGAAGTTCCATCCGCCGAGCGCCACGCCGCGCAGCACCACCTCCTGACCCTCGCCATCGACGATGCGTGTGCCGTCGGCGTGCAAGAGCGCGTCGCTCTGGACGCGGCCCGGCTGCTGAACCGGCCCGCACCCCACGGCGCAGGCGATGCTGAGGCCAAAAACCATTCTGCTCATCATGCAGATCGCTAACCCGCCACGTTAGCGGACTCAGAACCTGCACCGCTCGGAGCCGCGTCATGTCCAGATTTTCTACGCTGCTTGTCCCTCTCACCGCGCTGCTCGCCGCGTGCAGCCCGGTCTCAGCGCTGACCACGTCGACGGCCCACGCCGGCGGGAGCTGCGGGTTCATCCAGAACACCGATCTCCGAAACTACTGCAGCAACGACTGCGGGTTCATCCAAAACGCCGATCTGCGAAACTTCTGTAGTGGAAGCACGGGGTTCATCCAGAACGCCGACCTGCGCAGCTACGCCAAGCACGACTGCGGCTTCATCCAAGACAGCGACCTGCGGAGCTACTGCAAAGGGGACTACGGCTTCATCCAGAACGCCGACCTGCGGAGCTTCGGGCGTAAGGACTGCGGATTCATCCAGGACGCCGACCTACGCCAGCTCTGCCAGGTCGGTCGCCCGTACCCCGGCGCCCGGTAGCGGCGCGCCCCTGCTGGCCGGCTGGGGCCAGTTGTCAGCCTTCGACGAACTTCACGCCAGCGACGTCCAGCGTAAACGCCTTTTGCGGCCCGACGATCGTGTTCGGGTCACGACCGGCGTCCTCGGCGTAGTGACGCGCTTCGTCCTCAGGCAGCTCCGCGACCGCGAAGGTGCCCTTGACCTGCACCTTCTTGCCGCCGGCCTCCTTCGGCAAGAAGATCTTGTACTCTTTGTCCTTGACCATCACGTTCACCGCAGGGTCGGCGGTGGCGATGGTGTGCCAGCAGCCCTTCTTCTGGCAGACCTCTTTGACCACGCCGGCCACGACCACCTCTTTGCCGTCCCACGCCGCGGGGCTGGCGACCAGCGTGTCCACCGGAACCACCTCGGTGGCGGTGAACGGCTCGCCGAGGGACACGTACCATTCAGGCTTGGCGGCCTCCGCGACAGGCGCGGGCTCCGTCACCGGGGCCGCTACGGGCTCAGCGACGGGGGCGGGGGAGCAAGCGAGGAGGACGAGGGAGAGGAGCATCGGGCCGATATATCCGGTGGGGGGCGACGCGCCACGGCGCCGCCCCCTCCGCCCCAAACACTGCACCACCGCGCCCAACCCGGTGTGGAAGCGCCCTTCGACCACCTGCCGATCCGCAACTCCAAGCTGCTCGATCTGCAACCCCGCAAAGTCCTCCCGCAGCATGTCCACGTCGTACAGCAAGCGCGTGTCGGGCGGGCCGCCAGTCCCGTGTTGGAGCTGCTCGGGACGGTAGGCCTCGAGGATCAGCACCCCGCCCGGCCGCAGCCAGCCGGCGACCGCGCGGTGCACGCGCGCACGAACCTCCGGCGGAAAGTGCGCGAAGATCAGCACGATGCCCGCCCAGTGTTCGGCCGGGCCGTCCCAGGTCGCCAGATCGGCGACGACCGTCTCGATCGCGACGCCGCGCTCGGCCGCCAGCTCCCGCGCCCGGCCCATGCCCACCGCCGACGCGTCCACCGCAGTCACGGCATGGCCCAAGCCTGCCAGCCAAACTGCGTTTCGTCCTTGGCCCTCGGCCAGACAAAGCACAGGTCCCGTCGGGATCTTGGCCGCCATCGCGCGCAGAAAGTCGTTGGGCTCGGCGCCGTACGCCAGCTCAGGGTCGGCGTAGCGTTGGTCCCACGGGTTCACTGCGCCACCGGATAGCCGGCCGACATCCACGCGCCGGTGCCGCCTTCGACGTTCACGGGGTGGTAGCCCTTGCTGGCGAGCGTCGCGCTGGCTTTGGCCGAGCGGCCTCCCGCCTGGCAGATCACGTAGACGTCTTTGTCCGCGGCGCCAAACTCGGCGAGCCGCGCCTCGACTTCGCCGAGGGGGATGTTCTTCGCGCCGGTCACGTGCCCCGCCGCGTACTCCTCGGGGCTGCGCACATCGACGAGCAGCGGAACCGCGCCGCGATCCAGATCGGCCTTGAGCGTCGCGACGTCGACGTTGCGCACCGTCGCGGCCGGCGCGGCAGGTGCGGCCGGCGCGGCAGGTGCGGCCGGCGCGGCAGGTGCGGCCGGCGCGGCAGCAGCGGGTTCTACGGCCGCTGCCGGAGCAGAAGGCGCCGCAGCCGGAGCGGGCGCCTCCGCACACGCGAGCGGGAGCGCACACAGCGCAGACACGGCCGACAGAGCAAACAGAGAGACGAGCGGGGAGCGGTTCATGAGAGGCCTCGGGGATTGGGAGAGCGACGCTGCTATTCCGTCTTCCGCGTGGCAAGAACCGCGCCGGGCTCATTGAGTCACGCCTGCAGCGCGCCAGCGCCGCCCCGCCCACACCGCGAAGGCGCCCAGCAACCAAACCCACGGCGCACCGTGAAAAGCAAGGTCCATCCAGTCCATCGCGGCCATCCCATGCGCTCCGCCGGCCACCCAGCGCAGCTTGCCGATCACGTGGGGCTCCGGGACAAACGGCGCCAACCCAAGCGTCAGCGACGCCATGAGCGGCGCGGCGAGCGAGGCAGCAAGCGAGGCAGCGACCGAGGCAGGGCGGTCAGACATTCGTTCTCCAGCGTAGCGGTGCACATTGGACTATCGCTTGACGGGACAGGTGCTGATGCCCAGCACGCGGTAAATAAGGCACACTCCGCTTAGGCCGGTGAACAACGGCACCAGACCCACAAGGCCCCAGAGTGTCTTCGGTCCTACAAAAACCAGCGACAGCAGCACGAGACCGAGGATGACCCGAACGACGCGGTCGACTGAACCCTCGTTGGTGATGAACAGAGCGGACATGAAGCACTCCAAGTGCGCAGGAAGGCGAAGCAAGAAGCGCGCCAATCCCGACGAGGCCAGCAAGAGCCTCGTCCGCACCCCGACGGCGCCATGGGTGCGGCGGGATAAGAGCCAGCGAGGAAGTACCCGCATGAAGTCGCTCCCCGTTCACCTGCTCGTTGTCGGCTTCATCGCTGCGCTCTCCGCCAGCGCTGCCTACGCCCGAAAGTCCACGACGCCCGTCACGTTCATCGGGATCGACTACTCGCTCTGTCGCTTTATCGGCGCGGGAGACTTTTCGGACCCTACGCAGGTGACCACCTACTACCCGGGCGTATGGAACACGCTCTTCATAAAGGAGAAGCTCGAAGATCTGGACAAGGCGATCGGGCCGTTAGCGGCGGTGGTCAAGCCGGTAGAGGCCAACAACGCCAAGGTCACGCCGGCGCAGATCATCCATGAAGATGGCGGCGACTGGTCAAGTACCATGTCGACAATCTCAGAAAGAGACCGTTTGGCCTTGGTCAAGGGCTATGCGATCCCGAATCACCACGGGCTTGGGCTCGTGCTGATCATGGACCGCCTCGTGAAGATGGAGGAGCTTGGCTGCGGATGGGTCACGTACTTTGACATCGACAGCCGAAGCATCACCGCCGAAGAGCGGGTGTGTGCTGACGCCGGTGGGTTTGGGTTCCGAAACTATTGGTTCAACCCTATAAAAGAGATGCTACGTACCATGAAGAAGGTCAAACCGTAGGCGCCATGGCCACCTCCAAAACCCATCCCGCCGACGACCACGGGCTGATCCTCGTCCAAGGCGCGCGGGTGAACAACCTCAAAGACGTCCGCGTCGCGATCCCCAAGCGCAGGCTGACGGTGTTCACCGGCGTCTCTGGCTCCGGCAAGTCGTCGCTGGTTTTTGGGACGATCGCCGCCGAATCCCAGCGTTTGCTCAACGAGACCTACAGCACCTTCGTACAAGGGTTCATGCCGACGTTGGCCCGGCCCGAGGTCGACGTGCTCGAGGGCTTGACCCCGGTGATCCTCGTAGACCAGCAGCGCATGGGCGCGAACGCGCGCTCCACCGTCGGCACCGCGACCGACGCGAACGCGCTGCTGCGCATCCTCTACAGCCGGGTCGCTCAGCCCTACGTCGGGCCTCCGAGCGCGTTCTCGTTCAACACCGCGACGGTGAGCGGCGCCGGCGCGATCACCGTGGAAAAAGGCGGCGAGAAGATCACCGAGAAGCGCAGCTTCACCCGCGCTGGCGGCATGTGCCCGCGCTGCGAAGGCATGGGCACGGTCAGCGACTTCGACCTGACGGCGCTCTACGACGACTCCAAATCGCTGAACCAAGGCGCGCTGAACATCCCCGGCTACAGCATGGACGGCTGGTACGGCCGCATCTACCGGGGATGCGGCTACTTCGACGCCGACAAGCCGATCCGCGCCTACACCCAACAGGAGCTGCACGATCTGCTCCACCGCGAGACCACCCGCATCAAGGTCGACGGCATCAACCTGAGCTACGCCGGGCTGATCCCGACGATCCAGAAGTCTTTTCTGTCCAAGGACGTCGACGCGATGCAGCCCCACATCCGGGCCTTCGTCGAGCGCGCGATCACCTTCAGCCCCTGTCCGGACTGCGGCGGATCGCGGCTCAGCGAGGCCGCGCGCTCTGCGAAAATAGCGGGAATCAGCATCGCCGACGCCTGCGCGATGCAGATCACCGATCTCGCCGCGTGGATCGCCGGTCTGAACCTGCCCGCGGTGGCGCCGCTGCTCGCGACGCTGCGCCAGACCCTCGACGCCTTTGACGCCATCGGCCTGGGCTACCTCAGCCTCGATCGCCCTACGGGCACCCTCTCGGGCGGCGAGACCCAGCGCACCCGGATGATCCGCCATCTGGGCTCGTCCTTGACCGACATCACGTACGTTTTTGACGAGCCGACGATCGGCCTGCATCCCCACGACATCCAGCGCATGAACGCGCTGCTGCTGCAGCTCCGCGACAAAGGCAACACCGTGCTCGTCGTCGAGCACAAGCCCGAGACCATCGCGATCGCCGATCACGTCATCGACCTCGGGCCCGGCGCCGGCGCGAACGGCGGCGAGGTGGTGTACGCCGGGACGCTTGAAGGGCTGCGGACGAGCGGCACGCGCACCGGGCGCCACTTGGGTGACCGGCCGGCGTTGAAAGCCTCGGTTCGTACCCCCAAGGGAAAGCTCGAAGTGCGCGGCGCGCGAACGCACAACCTGCGCGACGTGAACGTCGACATCCCGCTCGGGGTGCTCGTCGTCGTCACCGGGGTGGCCGGATCCGGCAAGAGCTCGCTCATTCACGGCTCAGTCAGCGGGAGACCCGGCGTAGAGTCGGTGGATCAGAGCCCGATCCGCGGATCGCGGCGCAGCAACCCCGCGACCTACACCGACCTGTTGGAGCCGGTCCGCAAGGCCTTCGCCAAGGCCAACGGCGTCAAACCTGCGCTGTTCAGCGCCAACTCCGAAGGCGCGTGCCCCACCTGCAACGGCGCCGGGGTGATCTACACCGACCTCGGCATCCTCGACAGCGTGTCCACGACCTGCGAGGACTGCGAGGGGCGCCGTTTTCAAGCTTCGGTGCTCGGCTACACGCTCGGCGGGCTCAACATCGCCGAGGTGCTCGACCTCGCGGTGGAGGACGCGCTCGCGTTCTTCGCGCCCGGCCGCCCCAGCGCGGTCCCCGCGGCCCACGCGATCCTGCGGCGCATGGCCGACGTCGGCTTGGGCTACCTCAGGCTCGGTCAGCCGCTGCCCACGCTGTCGGGCGGCGAGCGCCAACGGCTCCGGCTCGCCACCCACATCGGCGCAGAAGGCGGCGTCTACGTGCTCGACGAGCCCACCACCGGGCTGCACCTCGCCGATCTCGCGCAGCTCCTCGTGGTGCTCGATCGCTTGGTCGACGCCGGCAAGTCGGTGATCGTCATCGAACATCACGTGTCGGTGATGGCGCACGCGGACTGGATCATCGACCTCGGACCGGGCGCGGGTCAGGACGGGGGAAGGGTGCTGTTCGAAGGCACACCAGCGGCGCTGGTCGCAGCGAGCGCAGCCGCCCAATCCACAGGCAGCGGGACGCTGACCGGCGAGGCGCTGCGGGCCGCTACGCGCTGAGCGAGCGCGCTGAGCGAGGTTCAGCGAACGCGACGCGCTATGTGGCCGGTTCACCGCAAGCGAGCGTCCCGTGCCCCTTCGCAAAGCCGCATTCCCCGCCGTCTCCACCCCCGCTTGGCTCGCGGGTTGCTCGCTGCTGGTCGCATGCTCCATGCTCGGCAGCTGCCGCACCGAGGGCAAGCCCAGCGATGAGTCCAACGGCCCGAACCCCGACACCGAAGCCGATGACACCGGCGTGGACACCGTCCCGCCGCGCACCGGCCCATGGCAGCGCACCGAGACCGCCGCGCCCGGCTCGATCACCTTCACCGAGATCCTCTACAACGCGCCCGCCGATCCCGGACTGGAGTGGATCGAGCTGCACAACCCGATGGCGCTGGACATGGACCTGTCCGGCTGGTCGTTAGCCGGCGGGGTGTCCTACACCTTCGAAGCGGGCACGGTGCTCCCTGCGGGCGCGTACCTCGTCGTCGCGGCCGATCCCGCGCGCGTGCCCGACGCCGTCGGCCCCTACGTCGGCAGCCTCTCCAACAGCGGCGAGCGCCTCGAGCTCTACAACAATGGAGGGAACAAACTCGGGCGGCGGATCGACACCGTCGCGTACGCCGATGACGAGCCGTGGACGGTGCTGCCGGACGGCTCGGGGCTCTCCCTCGCCAAGATCGATCCCGACGCCGCCAGCGACCACGCTGAGAACTGGACCGCGAGCAGCCAGCTCGGCGGCACGCCCGGCTCGGCCAACCTCGTCGACCCGACCACGCCGCCGACCACCGTAGAGCTGGTCGCGCTCGAGAGCCCGTGGTCCTACGACAGCTCCGGCGACTACCCGGCGGACGACTGGGCCTCCGCCGACTACGACGACAGCGGCTGGGAGATCGGCGACGCGATCTTCTACGCGGGCGGCGCCCAAGAGGCCCAACTGGCGACCATCCGGGTCACCGCCGACAACTACTACGGCGTGTACCTCGGCCAGTCCGACGGCAGCGATCTTCGGCTGGTCGGCCAGAGCGACGCCGGCGATTGGACCACCGTCGAGAGCGTCGACGTCACGGTCACCCCCGAAGACCACCTCTACCTCGCCGCCTGGGAGGCCCCGTGGGACTACGGCGGCCCGCAGATGGTGATCGGCGAGGTCGAGCTCAGCGACAGCGTAGTCGGCACCAGCGCCGCTAACTTCGAGTGGACGCTGGGCACGAGCGATGCCTGCCCCGGCACGACCCCGACCGATCCGCCGCCTACCGAAGACACACTCACGCTGCTGACCGCCGACGCCAACGCAGCAGGGAGCTGGGCGATCCCCGCCATCGAGGCCGACCGCACCGCCTCGCCGTGGGGCTGGGCCATCGGCGGCTCCTTCACCGACGGCACCGAGTACATCTGGGCCGACACCTTCGACGAAGCCTCGGTGACGAACACCGAGAACACCTACGCGCTGTTCCGCTCCACCGACACGCTGCTCGGATCCCGCGGCGCCACCGAGCTGACCGAGCTGCCGACGACGATCACCTTCCGCACGACGTTCTCGTTTGACGCCGATCCCGCTTCGGCCACGCTCGCGCTGGCCTACCTCGTCGACGACGGCGCGATCGTCTACCTGAACGGCGTCGAAGTGCTGCGCGAGAACCTTCCTTCTGGGCCGGTAGACGCGACCACGCGCGCGTCCGCGGTGGTCAGCGACGCCACCCAGCTCTACGCCGACATCCCGGCCGACGCGCTAGTTCGCGGCTTGAACGTGCTGACCGTCGAGGTCCACCAAGCCGAACCACCCGACGCCAGCGACGCCGACATGACCTTCGGCTGCGCGTTGACCGCGCGCATCGCCCCGCAGCCCGTCGGACGGAGCGTACTGCTGAACGAGATCGCGGCTTCGTCGGACGCGCCGTTTTGGGTAGAGCTGATCGGCGCGAGCCCGAGCGCGCAAGACCTCGGCGGTCTGGTGCTCGCGTCGTCCACCGGGGACGATCTGGTGCTCCCCGCCGCGAACCTCGACTCCGGCGCGCTCTACACCGTAGCCGACGTCGGGTTTCCCGTGGCCGCGGGGGACGTCCTGTTCCTCTACAACGCCGACCGCAGCGCGCTGCTTGACGCGGTGCGCGTACAAACCCGCCCGCGGGGCCGCGCCGACGACGCCGGAGAGTGGCGCACGCCGAGCGTCGCGACGCCGTCCGAGCCAAACCGCATCGACATCGATGACAACGTGGTCATCAACGAGATCCAGTACCACCACGCCCCGCTGTCGGAAGACGGCACGCCCGTGACCGCGCAGCCCGAAGAGTGGATCGAGCTCTACAACCGCGGCGCCGAATACGCCGATCTCAGCGGCTACCTGATAGCCGACGCCGTGTCTTACGCGTTCCCCGCCGGCACGGTGATCGCCCCGGGCGCGTACCTCGTGGTTTCCGGTGACTCAGCGGCGTTCCGCGCCGCATACCCGGACATCCCCGTGGTCGGCGACTTCGAAGGCAACCTCGACAACGGCAGCGATCGCGTGCTCCTGCTCGACGCCCTCGGAAACCCCGCCGACGAGGTGCGCTACTACGACGACGGGCGCTGGCCGGCCGCCGCCGACGGCGGCGGATCCACCTTGGAGTTAGCGGATCCCCGCGCCGACAACCGCGCCGCCGAGTCCTGGAGCGCCAGCGACGAGCGCGCGCGATCCACCTGGAAGAACTACCGCTATCGCAGCGAAGCCGACCCCAGCGCGGTAGGCCCCGACGGCGTGTGGAACGAGCTGGTGCTGGGTCTGCTCGACAGCGGCGAGGTGCTGATCGACGATGTCAGCGTGGTGCAGGACCCCAACGGCACGCCCGTCCAGCTGGTGCAGAACGGCGGCTTCGACGACACGTCGGGCAGCACCTCCGACAGCGGCGCGGCGACTCCAGCGCATTGGCGCCTGCTTGGAAACCACCGTCACAGCGCGGTCGTGCCCGACCCGGACGCCCCCGGCAACAACGTGCTGCGCCTCGTCGCCACCGGCCCCACCGGCCACATGCACAACCACGCCGAGACCACGCTCACCCGCACGATCAGCGCGCGCGTGTACGAGGTGTCCTTCCGCGCCCGGTCGATCTCCGGCAGCAACCAGCTCAACAGCCGGCTGTACTTCAACCGCATGCCCCAGACCACGCTGGTGCAGCAAGCCACGCTGTCCGGCACCCCGGGCAAAGCCAACTCGACGTTTGTCGCCAACGCCGGACCCACGTTCACGCCGCTCCACCAAGACGTGGCCGTGCCCGCGCCCTATCAACCAGTGACGATGTCGCTCACCGTCGCGGATCCCGACGGCGTCGCGCGGGTGACGCTGCGATCTTCCGTCGATGGCGCGGCGTTCGTCGAGCAAGCGATGACGGAGACTGTGGCCGGCACCTACCAAGCGACGCTAGCCGGTCAGGATGCGGGCGCGATCGTGCAAGTCTACGTCGAAGCCGAGGACACCCTCGGCGCCCGCGCGGCGTTCCCCGCAGCCGGAGCTGACTCGCGGGCGCTGCTCACCTTCGACGACGGGAGCGCGGCCACCAACGGCCTGCACAACTTCCGCATCCTGATGACCCAAAGCGACTCGGACTGGCTGCACGACGACGTCAACCTGATGAGCGACGATCTGGTCGGCGCCACGGTGATCTACGAAGAGTCGCAGGTCTACTACAACGTCGGCATCCGCGCCAAAGGCAGCGAGCGCGGTCGCCCCGAGGTGCCGCGCCTCGGCTACGGCGTGGGCTTCAACAGCGAACAGCCCTTCCGCGGCAGTCACTCCAGCGTGCTCATCGACCGCTCCGAGGGCGTAGGCTACGGCCAGCGCGAGGTGCTGATGAACCTCGTGATGACCCACGCGGGCTCGGACTCCGGCGAGTACAACGACCTCATCCAGGCGATCACCCCGCTGTCCGAGCACACCGGACCGGCCGAGCTGCAGCTGGATCGGTTCACCGATCTGGTGCTCGACTCCCAGTTCACCGACGGGGCTACCGGCGCGCTCTACGAGTACGAGCTGGTCTATTACCCGACGACCACCGACGATGGCACCGCCGAAGGCTTGAAGCTGCCCGCGCCCGACGGCGTCATCGGCACCGCCGTCACCGACTTGGGCGACAACCCCGAGTCCTACCGCTGGAACTTCCTGCTCCAGAACAACGAGCGCGAGGACGACTACACGCACATCATCGCGCTAGGCAAGGCCTTCTCCCTCTCGGGCTCGGACTTCCTCGACGCCTCCGAAGCGGTGATCGACGTAGACCAATGGCTGCGCGCCTTTGCGTTTGCCACGCTCGCCGGCGCGGTCGACAACTACGGCGGGGACGGAAGCCAGCACAATGGAAGGTTCTACGTACGCCCCGAAGACCAAAAGGTGCTCTACTTCCCGCACGACATGGACTTCTACTACTACGGCGGCCAGACCATGGCGGTGGTTGGAAACGGCGATCTGTCCAGATTGATCGCGGATCCGATCAATCTGCGCACCTACTATGGGCACCTGAACGACATCCTCACCCAATCCTACAACGCCGATTACCTCGCGCCGTGGTGCGAGCAGATGGCCGAGCTGCTGCCCGCGCAAGACATCGCCGGCCATTGCCAGTTCATCGCCGAGCGCGCCGACTGGGTGATGAACGGCGCATCGGACTCGGTGATGAACCGCTTTCCACCCCTTGAGTTCCGGATCACCACCGGCGGCGCTGACCTTGCCGTAACGACGCCCGAAGCGACCTTGCAAGGCGAGGCCTGGATCGACGTGCGCGCGGTCATGCTCGCCGGGGCTACGGATCCGCTGCCGCTCACCTGGATCGACGACCACACCTTCGAGGTGGTCGTCCCGCTCGTAAACGGCGCCAACAACCTGACCCTCGTCGCGACCGATCGGCGCGGCGTCGAGGTGGGCAGGGACGACATCGTGGTTGTCACCACCGCGAGCCCGTAGCGGGGCCGACCACGATCAAAGCCTCTGAACCAAGTCATCGAAGGCTGAGTGACACTCGGTAGCGCTCGGTTATACCCGCCGTTCTCTGGAGCACCCCATGATGGGAATGGTATTCACCGAGCTGCTTGAAATGGTTGAGAGCACCTTCTCGTTCAGCACCGTGGATGCGGTGATCGCCCGCTCGGGTACGCGGGGAACCTACACATCCGTAGGAAACTACGATGACGCAGAGCTTTTTGCGATCGTAGGCGCGCTGTCCGCCGAGACGGGGGTGCCCGTACCCGATCTGCTCCACACTTACGGCCGCCACCTATTCCATCGCTTCTATGCGATGTACCCCAAGTTCTTCGACATCCACGCCGATGCGCCTACCTTCCTCGCCGGGTTAGAGACGCACGTGCACACCGAGGTGCGAAAGCTGTACCCGGTCGCCCGGCCGCCGATGTTCACGCTCGAGGCAGCGGAGAACGGAACCTACTTCCTTGAATATCGCTCGGAACGCGGGCTGTGGAAGTTCGCGCATGGCCTTCTGGAAGCCTGTTGTCTGCACTACGGCGGCGCCCATCGCGTCGCGGACATCACCGATCGGTCCGGCGGCGAAGGCACCTGGGTTCGCTTCGAAATCGTCCCGGCATGAGCGCTGAAGACGTATGGCAAGCGCGCTTCGACCGAGAGCGCGCGGCGCGCCGGGAAGCCGAGGCGCTGCTGCACGAGAAGAGCCGGGAGCTGTACCACCTCAACCAGCAGGCGGTGCAACGCGCGGATGATCTGGCGCGCTCGCTCGCCGAGCTTGAGGCCACCCAGATCGCGCTGGTGCAACGCGAGAAGATGGCCGCGCTGGGCAGCCTCGTGGCCGGCGTAGCGCACGAGATCAACACCCCCATGGGCGCGGCGGTGACCGCGGTGAGCCACGCGGCGGATCAGGTACGGCATCTTAGCGCGCTGACCGAGGCCGGTACCCTCACCCGCGGCACCATGCGCGCCATCATCGCTGAGGCCCAAGAGAGCCTGGGGCTCGCCTCCCGCAACCTGCAGCGGGGCGCAGCGCTCGTGAGCAGCTTCAAAAACGTCGCCGTCGATCAGTCGAACACCACGTCCCGCAGCGTCGCGATCAAAGAGCTCGTCGACGACGTCGTGGTGAGCCTCGGCGCGCTGTCGCGACGCGCGGCGGTGCAGGTGAGCACCGAGGTACCGGCGGACCTGTTCCTCCACGTGGACGCCGGCGCGCTGGTTCAAGTCCTGACCAATCTGCTGCAAAACGCCTGCCTGCACGCGTTCGAAGACTGGCCGGGCAGCCGAAACATCCGTATCGGCGCTCAGATCAGCGCCGCTGCGCTCGAGATCGACGTCGAGGACAATGGTCGCGGCATGGACGCCGAGACCGCGGCTCGGGTGTTCGAACCGTTTTTTACGACCCGCCGCGGACAGGGTGGCACCGGTCTCGGGCTCCATATCTGTCACAACCTGATCACCTCGCTGTTCGAAGGGACGATCACGCTGACCACCGCACCCCAATCGGGTAGCCTGTGGCGCCTCCGCCTACCCATTCCCAGCCCCGCACTCAGCCGCTCGGAGCGCAAATGAAGCCGATTTCCTCCAGCGATCTCCCCGACGACGAGCTGCTGTTCACCGATGAGCCCACCGAGCCGGAACCGCTCCCTACCATAGGCACCGAGACCAGCTGGTGCGTGGCCGTCGTGGACGACGACGAGAGCTTCCACGTCGTCACTCGGCTGGCGCTCCGGAACCTGACGATGGATGGCACGCCGATCCGCCTCGCGCACGCGCGCTCCGGGGCCGAAGCCCGCTTGTTGCTGAAGGACGAGCCGGACTGCGCGCTGGTGCTGTTGGACGTGGTCATGGAGCAAGACGACGCCGGTTTGCGCGTCGCGGAGTGGATCCGCACCGAGCTGCAAAACCCGCTGGTCCGCGTGGTGCTCCGCACCGGGCAATCCGGGCTCGCCCCCGAAGAGTGGGTGATGCAGCACTACGACATCCACGATTACCACTCCAAAACCGAGCTCACCGCGCAGCGGCTGCGCACCGCGGTCACCGGCGCCGTGCGCGCCTATCGGGACCTCCGCACCGTGAGCATGCAGCGCCGCAGCCTCGAGAAGGTGATCGCAGCGACCAGCACGCTGTTTACGCCCGCGTCCGTAGAGCCGCTGCTGAACGGGATCCTCGAGCAGGTCGCCGCCCTGCTTGTTCCCCGCGAGCACGCGCTGTTCTTTCTCGCACGGCAGCCCCTGTTCACTCCGGTGACCCCGGAGCCTCGGGTGATCGCAGCGTCTGGGCGCTACGCGCATTCGGTAGGCGCGCCGGTGGCCGAAGTGCTGAATCCCGCCATCGTAGCAGGGGTAGAGAGCACGGCGGTCGCCGGCGAATGGCGCTTCATCGGCCAAGATGGTGTTTTCGGGTTCGATGTCGGCACAGGCACCATCCCTGCGCTCTTTCTGGAAAATGCGCGCACCCTCGGCGAGTGGGAGCAAAAGACCATCGCGCTCTTCTGCGCGAGCGCTGCGATGGCGCTGCGCAACCAACACTTGCACGCCGAGCGCCAGGACATCCTGACGGCATTTTCGCGCTTTGTACCAACGCAGTTCTTGCATCTGCTCGGCACAAACGACGCCCGAACGCTGAAAGTGGGCGACCAGCGTGTGCGAACGCTGTCGGTCTGCTTTCTGGACGTACAGGGCTTCACCGCCCGCAGCAAGCAGCTGGGACCTGAGGACATCTTTGCGCTACTGAATCGAATCTACGGCGCGATCGGGCCCGTGCTCACCGCCTGCGGCGGCATCATCGACAAGTACATGGGAGACGGCGTCATGGTGCTGTTTCCAACCGGAACCGAACGCGCCCTCGCCGCCATGGGGGAGGTGCAGCGCGTGGTGTCCGAGCTGAATCAATCGCCCGACCTGTGCGACGAACCGGTGGTCGTAAGATGCTCTGCGGACCACGGCGTCGTCATGCTCGGGACGGTCGGACACGCCGGCCGCTTCGACACCACGGTGATCTCCGATGTGGCCAATCTGGCGGCGCGGCTTCAGGGCTGGTGCCGCACCCTCGACGCCAACATCTTGGTCACCGAGGCCGCGCTGGGCGGTACCCGGCCGGAGCATACCCGGGCGTTGGGGCCGGTCACGATCCGCGGCTTGCCGAACCCCGTGTCGGTGTTTGAGATCTACGCCGATGCGCCGCCCCAGGTGCGCGCACAGAAGGCCGCCGCGGCTCCCTGGATCGCACGGGGACTGGCCTACCGCGCAGCGGGCGACGACGACGAGGCGCTTGACGCCCTGCGTCAAGCCGTAGCGGTAGCGCCCGGTGATCGCGCAGCAGCCTGGCTGCTCAGCGACATGGCGATGCAACACGCAGCGACTACGACCTGAGCCGCCTCACGCGCGCCCCAACCCGTTAGCCTGACGTTGAGGTGCACGTGGGCCAAGGCTTTCTGAGTCAACTCTTCGGGTCCGGCAAGAGCACCGAATCCACCAACACCGAAGCGCCCAAGGGGCGGGTGTCGAATCGGGAGTTGCAAGGCGCGATCCAGCACGCCAAAGACGACCCCGCCGGCATCTCCGAAGCCCGCCTGATGCTCGAACAGATGAAGGGCCAACTGTCGAACGCCGACCGCGTTGAAGCCTACCGACAGCTCGCGGCGGCACCGAACTACCGCAGCCAGCGCGACAACGAGAAAGACCCCTCGTCTACCTGCAACTTCACGAGTCAGGCCATGGCGTTCGAAGGCGTCGGCTTGAACTTCGACGAAGAAGCGAAGGGCAAACAAGGCGAAGAGCAGCTCTACGACCGCTTCTACAAGAAGGGTTTTGGCTCTCGGGTAGAAGAAAAAGACAGGTTGAAGCTCGCCCGCGACCAAGGACTGGGCGCGAATCAGCTCAACACCCCTGCCTTCGGATCCGCGGCAGACGCCAAAAAGTGGTTCGATGACAACGTAAAGCCGGCGTTGGAGAACGGAGCATCCGCGACCATGGGCATCAAGAGCGGCACCTTCAAGCACGTCGTTCGGGTGCAGTGGATCGAGTCCAAGGGCGTGCTGATCGATGACCCTTGGGGCGCGGCGGTCGGAAACACCAAGGGAGAATTCGGCTACACCAAGCTGAACCCAGAGCCCGAGACCGGTAAAAAACAGACGCTCGGCGAAGATCAGGCGGGAGAGGGCAACGACCGCCTGATCCCATGGGAGACGATCGCCGTGATCATGAGCAACCGCTACGTGCAGCTCTACACGTCCTCTACCAAAAATGCCCCCGCAAAAGTAGCCGACCGCGACTGAACCTGCCGGTTCGGCCCGCTCACGAAGGGCAAACACCCGGCAGGTTGGTGTCCATCCAGCGTGCGCGCGCGGTGATCCACGCACGCAGCCACTCGACCTCTTCGACGTAGCTTCCGCCGACATAGATATTCGGCTCTACATACACGCCGATGGTCCCCCACAGCGCGTGGTCCCGCGGCTCTGCCTCGTCCAGCTTGGCCACCAGCGCGTCCAGCCGCGCCGACATCGCCAGGTCCGAGAGCGGCCCCTGCCGCAACGAATCCCAGCGACAGCGCTCCGCGGTCTGCATCCCCGGCTCCTCCAAGAGCTTCAACCACCAGAACGGGTACTGATACCGGTACCCACAGGCGGTCAGCTCGTCGGTCACCCACCCGTAGGTGTTCCAGGCATCACAGTAGTTGACGTCGCCGTACGCGCGGTCGAAGTCCCACACCGGCCCGACGTGCAAGCGCGTATCGACGGACTCCTGATTCTTGTAAAGGTAGGTGGAGAGCCTATAGCTGTCGATGTTGTTGGCGAGCTCATCTTGCAGGATGTAGTCCACCCAGTCCGCGGTCACGATGCGCGACGGGTAGCCGGTGGTGGGATCCTGCCAGTCGTCGGCGGCCATCGCCTGCTCGAATTCGTCGAACCAACCGCGCAGATAGCCAACTTGGGGCACGGTGATCGCGTCGGCGTGCGGCTGATGGTAGTCGATGAGCGTGCCCGCGGCGGTCTGCCAACCGGCGCTGCGGCCGGCGTCGATCTTGACGACGTACCCGCCGCTGACGTCTCCCTCTGTAGCGTTGGCGGCTGGCTTTTCCATGTCGAGGCGGTCGTCGTCGCGCTGCGCCCGCTCGACTAGCAGGTACACGCCTTGGTACGCCCCGTTGAGGAACACCTCGACAAAATCACTGCGAGGCTGCCATTCGCCGGTCGGAAAACCATCCCCGCCGCCCGCGGTCTCGGCGATCTCCCGCGCCTGCGTGTAGGCAAAGGCATTTCGCACCAGCGTCTTGTCCGAGTAGGGCGCGTGCAACACCCAGTCGCTGGCGCCGGGCATATCAAGCAAGCCGCAGGACGCGTCCTCCCCAGTCTCGTCCCGGCACTCAAACCGGTAAGGCAGCTTCGGATATCCCGAGGACGACGATCCGTGGATTTCAATGCCGATCGGCCACACCGCGTCTACTGGCGCGGCGCCGAGATCGGTCAGCGTTCCGTCGTGGTCGCGAATGACGGTGAGCGTAGCGTCAGTCTTGGCGCCGTCGCCGATGGGCGCGCCGCCGGTGTCGATCTGGAGCACCGCGACGTGGGCGTAGGTGACCGGCGGGGGCCCGGAGTCCACGGAGGTGTCGAGCGGCACGGTGGGGAGCCCGCTGTCGCGGGCGGAGTCCCTCGCGGAGTCCGTCGTGGAGTCGGGTGCCGGAACCTCGTCGGGACGGTGCGTGCACGAAAGGAGCGCAGCGACCCAAAGGACCGGGCCGAGAGACCAACGGAGAGCAGGGAGCACGAACATCCCGCAAGCTAACGCCCGCCTACACGTCCAACGTCCGCGCGGGGTAGTCTGGTGGCGATGATGCCCGGGTCGAACCCCTCCTACGGCTTTCGCCCGCGCTCGGACGCCGAGCGCATGCGCCTCGCGCACATGCTGCGCACCGCGCCTGCCCCGGTCGGAGCTGTGGTCGGACTTGGCTTTGACGACGACGGGTGGACGGCGGCGTGCCTCGCGGTGGCCGGACATGCGCCGGTGTGGGCTTCGACCGGCGATCCTCGGCCCTGCGACGCCGTGCTGGCGCGGCTCGGGCTCGCGCCTTTGGGCACCCAAGCGCCAAACGCGGTGCTCAACGCCGATCTGTCATGGCGAGACGGCGCGCCGACCGCCGGGACGTGCGCGATCGCCGGTCGAGCCGCGAGCCTCCCCGCAAACGCGCCGCTGGTCACGGTCCTCGTCTGCACCTACAACCGCGCCAAGCTGCTCCCGCTGGCGCTCGCGTCGGCGCTGGCCCAGACCTGGCCGTGCGAGGTGCTGGTCGTGGACGACGGCAGCACGGATACAACGCCGGAAGTTCTCGCGGCTGCGCAGGCAGGAGGAGGCGTTCGCGCGCTCCGACAGGAGCCAAACCAAGGCAAGCCCGCGGCGCTGGCACGCGGCGTCGCCGAAGCGCGCGGCGAGGCGATCCTCGTGCTCGACGACGACGACCTGCTCATGCCCGGCGCGGTGCAGGTGCTGGCGCACGCGCTGTTCGATGGTGATGCGGATGACACGCGCGTCGCGGCCTGGGCCGACACGATCACCTTTGACGACGCGACCGGCGCGCCCACGAGCGTGATCCCTGCCGTTCGGGTTCCGAGCGCGCTCATCCCGCGCGCCGTATTGCAGCAGATCCCCGCGATGCCCGGCGCTACGCTGGTGCGCCGGTCGGCGTGGCTCGCTGCAGGACCGCTCGATCCGACGCTGATCCGCGGCCAAGACATGGACTTGTTCCTTGCGCTGTCTCGGCTTGGACCGATCGTGACCGTGCCGATCCCGACCTTCTGGTACCGCTCGCACGACGCGCTGCGCGGCTCAGCGGCCGGACAATGGAACAAGCGCGACGCCTCCAAACATCGGGCGCGGTTCCTGTCTTTTGTGCAGCCGGTGTTCCGGCGACGCTGGCAAACGCTGGCCGGAGCGGCCGATCGCGCCGAGGGCCACGCTTGGGCGCTGGGGCTCTGGCAACGGGACTTGTCCGCCGAAGCCCGCGCCGAGCTGCGCCGCTGGCCGGGCCCGTGGACGCCCGCCGAGGCGTGGGTGCGCTCGGAGATCGGCATCCAAACCGAAGGGCGCGTCGGGAGCAGCACGCTCATCGTCGCCGACGACGGCGACGAAGGCGCGCTGGAGCAGACGCTGTACGCCCATCATCGCGGCGATGCGCTGTTCGTGAACATCGAGGTGCCGCGCGATCCCTTAGGGAACGTGCGCCTGTACTGGCCGGGCACCTACGGGGCGCGCGAGATCCTGTCGCGTTGGGTGACGCGCCCGGGCCCGTGGCGGCTCGCGCTCACGTCCGCGCCGGAGTGGGCGCCGCCGCCGCTCGACGATCCCGGCTTGTTGCCCGATGTGCGCGGTCCCGACGCGCTGATCGCGGTCGCGGCGGTGTGCGGCTGGCCCCGTCCGGTCCGCACCCGACCGGGGCTGGGACGCGCCGAGGGGCCGCTCGCCGCGCGCGCCTGGATGGCGCGGGACGCGCTCACCGCGAAGAACCCGATGGCCGCGATGGGCGCGCTCGCTCCGGTGTTGGAGCAGCTCCCCAGCTGGCGCGGGGGTTGGAGCCTCGCCGCCGAAGCTTTTGCGGCGTTGGGCGAGTCCGAGCAGGCTGCGGCATGCGCGGCGCGCGCGGCGCCGAGTCCCACGCCGGGTCGAACTGGCTAAACCGGCCGGTTCGGATCCAGCGCGGCGGCGCGTTCGGCGCACGCGAGGGTCTGGCTCTCGTCCCCGGCGCGCTTCCACAACGCCGAAAGATCCGCCCACGCCCGCGCCGACCAAGGCGCCTCGCGGGCGATGCCCACCGCCATGCGCATCGCGTCGATCAGCGGCCCGGTAGCCGCGAGCGCCGCGACCGCGGACGGCCCCGGTTGTTGGGCCCCGGCGCGGCACACCAGCACGATGTGGTGGGCGATGCGCAGCAGCTGCGGCAACGCGAGCTGCACCGCGCCGCTGCGGTCCAGATCGGTAGGGGTCTCGGCGTCTACGCCGGGCGCAGGACCGTTCCCCGCCGAAGACGCGAAGATCCGCGTCGGCGGCAAGCCAAGCTCCCGCAGCGTCAAGATCAGCTCGTCGGGGCGATGGGTGAAGCGCCAGGTCGGATGGCGCTGAGACCGCGGCCCCCGCGAGACGTGCGCGAGGTTGAACAGCGTGACCACGGCGAGCCCGCCGGGGCGCAAGCACGCCCGCGCCCGCCGCAGCACGTCGGTGAGGTCGTCCGCGTACTCGAGCGCGCCGGAGGCGGTCACCACGTCGAACTCGCCGTCGACCGGCCAGGGCGCGTCGATCGCGGCGGTGCGGATGCGAAACCCCAGCTCGTCGCGCGCGACCGACGGCGCCATGTCCACGCCGGTGTAGTCCCAGCGCGGCCCAACCATGCGACCCAGCAGCCCGGACGAGCAGCCCAGATCGAGCATGCGGCCCCCGGAGGACTCGCTGACCACGGCGTCGGCGACGGCGCGTAGCCTGCGGTGAGGCCGATCGTAGCGCCACGTCTCTTGGTCCCAGCCCGCGCGGCCGACCGCCGCGCGGGGCGCAGGAGCCGGGCGCGTACCTCGGGCCAGCGCCGCGAGGGTGTCCAGCTGGGACTCAGCGCGCTCGATCTGCGCGGGGATCCGCTCCCGCAGCGCATCGTGCATCGCTTCGCGCTCGTCCCACGCGCGCAGCAGCTGCTCGGTGAGCCCCACCGGCGCCTCAATCGGGCACCAGCGGCCGGCCAGACCGACCTGCTCCAGCCACTCGCCGGTCTTGAACTCATACGCGACGCCGACGGCGGGCACGCCCGCGGTGGTCGCGAAGATCAGCGAGTGCATGCGGGTGCCGAGGAACAGATCACAAGCGGCGGCTTGGGCGCGCACCGCGCGAAAATCGAGGTCGATGTCCTCCACGACCTCGGCGGCAGACGTCATGCGGGCCGCGACCCTCCGGGCTGCGACGCGATCGTCCTGCGCGTAGCCGCCCAGCGCGGTGCAGTTGCTGAGGAACCGCACGCGCCCGCCGGTGCGCTGCACCCACGCGTCACAGGCAGCGGCCACGGCGCGCTCGTACTGATCTTGCAGCCGCGGCGCGTCTTCGAGCCCGGGAAAATGCCAGCCGCGCACAGTGACGCCGAGCACGGGGACGCCGAGCACCGGGACGCCAAGCACGGGAACTTCATTGCGTGCCCGAGGAGCCGCCAGCCAATCCTGAGATCCGCCGCCCACCGCAGCGTCGACGCCGACCTCAATCGGGGCGCGCACGCCCAGCGCGTTCACGACCCGCGCGCTCGCTTCGTCGCGGACGAGGATCCACGCCGCGTCGTCCAGCGCGTTGCGGGCGGCGGTGCGTGAGAGCGGGCTGTCGAGCGGGCCGATGCTCTGGGCGAACACCGCGAAAGGGCGACCGGCGCGCGCGCAGGCGTGGATGGTCGCGAGGCGCGGGTGCAGGTTGAGCGCGTAGGTGTCGTGCAGGTAGCTGCCGCCACAGCCGACCACCAGATCGGCGGCGTCGATCGCCCGCATGGTCGCGACGACGTCGCGATCGTCGATGGCAGAAACGCAGTGATCAGCGCCGTGAAAGCGCTGCGTCAGCGCAGGAAAATGGCTGGTGACCAAAAGCTCGACGCCGGGCAAGCGGCGGGTGAGGCCGGACACGATGCCGTCGAGGATCGCGGCGTCGCCCCGGTTGGCCGAGCAGAAGGCGTCGGTGATGAGGATCTTCATGGCGTGAACACCCCGGCGCGCAGCAAGTCTGCGACCCGGCGCGCGTCGTGCGCCGCCGCGAGCATCGGCCCGCCCGTGCCCAAGCGCGCGAGCTCCTGAGGCCGCGCCGCGAGCCGCAGCAACGCCGCGACCAGCGCCTCCATGTCGCCCGGAGGCACCAGCAAGCCGTTCACGCCGTCGCAGACGAGATCCCCGACGCCGGTGACCAACGAGGCGATCACCGGGCGCCGCAGCGCCGCCGCCTCCACGAGCACCGTCGGGATGCCGTCCATGTCGCCATCCGGCGCGACCACCGAGGGCGCGACCACCAAATCACACGCGGCCATCGCCGTGAGCACCTGCGCGTACGGCAACATCGGCGTCAGCACCAAGCCCTCCGGGGGCTCAGCGACGAGACCTTCGCCGCCGATGATCGTCAGCGTGAGGCCCGGAGCCCGTGCGCGGGCGCGGGCCCAGGCCTGAACCAGAACGCCAAAGCCCTTTTTCGCGACCGGGCGACCCACGGCGAGGATGTTGCGCAGCATCGTCGGCGCGGCCGGCGCGCCAGCCAGCAGGGCTTCAAGCCGCGCCGCGTTCGGCACCACGGCGATGCGCTCCGGCCGCACGCCTCGGGCGGCGATGTAGTCTTTGTGGAAGCGCGAGATCGTGACCACCTTGAGGCAACTGTCCGGGAGCGCCGCCCATTCTTCCGGGCGCACCGCGGCGTCGCGGCGGAACAGGTCATACGCGTGCGCGGTGAACGACCACGGACGCTTTGCCCGCGCCGCGAGCGGCCCGAGCACCCGAACGCCAAAATCGGCAAAATGTGTGTGCAGATGCCGATAGTCGCTGAGCACAGTCGCAACGTCAGCGGCGCCGTCAGCGCCAGCGTCGAGTCCTACGTGGCGCACCTCCAAGGGCTGGCCGTCGGGGCCATCGCCGAAGACCACGCCTTCGGGGCCGCGCTTGTGGGCGATGACATCGACCGACACACCTTGGGCACGCAGCGCCACAAGCTCCGCGTGTACGAAGGTCTGGGACGGGACGGGGTACTCCCCGAGGACGTAGGCGACATCGCGCATGGGACTGCGAAGTAACCGGAAATCGGAGTTCCCGATCAGGCCGTTCAGGGGCGCGTGAGCACGCTGACGAACAGCGCCGGGCCCTGCGCCAGCGGGTCCCCCGGGAGCACGCGCCAACTTTGTACGCCAAGTCCCGCCCCTCGCGCGAGCGCTTCCATCCCTGCGCGCGAGAAGCCCAAGTGCTGGTGCCCCATGGTGTCGGCGTAGTCCTGGCGATCATGCTCCACCATGTCGAGCACGATCCACCGACCGTGGGGCTTCAACACCCGCGCCACCTCCGAAAACACCGGTCCTAACTCCCTCACGTGGTGCAAAACCAGCTCACAGAGCGCGAGATCGACGCTGGCGTTGGGCAGCGGCAACGCGTCTAACAAGCCGCGACGAAGCACGACGTTGGGCAGATCGGCGGTGCGCTCCCGCGCCACGTCGAGCATCGCGTCCTCACGGTCGATGCCGATCACGCCGGGCTCGCCGTTCGGTCCTCGATTTGCAGCTACCGGCGCGAGCAGCGGCAGCATCGCGCCCGTCCCGCACCCCAGATCGGCGATGGTCAAGCCGGGCGGCAGCATCGCGAGCAAGGCGGGGAGCACATAGTTCTCGCCGAAGAGCTCTTTGCGGACGTTGTCCCAGCGCCCGCCGAGGCGCCGAAACAGCTCTTCGCTGTCGCCGGTGCGCGCGGCGACGACGCCGTCCAGACGGCGTAGATCCTCCGCGTAGACCGAGGTGGCGTCGGCCGCGTCGACCGGCGCGACCACGACCTGCCACAGCGCGCGGGCGTCGGCGTCGAGATCGCCGTTCGCAAAACGGTAGTAGCTGGCCGTGCCGGCGCGGCGCTTGAGCACCCAACCGCCTTCATCGAGCTGCTTCAAGTGCCGCGAGATGGTCGGCTGCGAGGTCTGCAACACCCGCGCGAGCTCACCGACCGCCAGCTCTTCCCGAGCGAGCGTGCGGAGGATCCGCACCCGCAGGGGCTCGGACAGCGCGGTCAAGCGATCAAAGACGGCGATCAAAACTACAACTCCAGCACGACCGTCAAATACCCGCTTGATCGTCGTTGCGCTATATGCGTCTATACGGATATACGAATGAAACGCGGCCCGGCTGTCCGGACCGTCCCCTTCAACCCCGTCGAGGAACGTCATGACCGCAAGCAATCCCACCCTCTCCTTTATGAACACCGGCCTCGCGCTCTTCGCGGACCTCCCCTACAAGGCCCGCGACATGTCGGCCGAGACCGTGCGCTTCGGCCGCAAGGAGATGGACCTCGCGCTCGTCGAGATGCCCGGACTGCTCGCGCTCCGCGAAGAGTACGCCGCGGCGCAGCCCCTCAAGGGCGCCAAGATCATGGGCAGCCTGCACATGACCATCCAGACCGCCGTGCTCATCGAGACGCTGGTGTGCCTCGGCGCCGACGTGCGCTGGGTCAGCTGCAACATCTTCTCCACCCAGGACCACGCCGCGTCTGCGACCATCGTCGGCCCGAACGGCACCGCCGCCAAGCCCGCGGGCGTCCCCGTCTACGCCTGGAAGGGCGAGACCCTCGAAGAGTACTGGTGGTGCACGATGCAGGCCCTCGTATGGCCTGACGGCTCCGGCCCCAACCTGATCCTCGACGACGGCGGCGACGCGACCCTCCTCGTCCACCTCGGCTACGAACTCGAAGTGAAGAACGAGCTCCCCGACCCCAGCAAGGCCGGCAGCCACGAAGAGAGCATCATCCTCCAGCTCCTCCTCGACGTGCGCCACGCCAAGGGCAACCGCTACTGGCACGCGTTCGCGGCGCAGATCCGCGGCGTCTCCGAGGAGACCACCACGGGCGTGCACCGTCTCTACGAGCGCGGCCAGAACAACACCCTGCTGTTCCCCGGCATCAACGTCAACGACAGCGTCACCAAGTCCAAGTTCGACAACGTGTACGGCTGCCGCCACAGCCTCGTGGACGCGATCATGCGCGCCACCGACGTGCTGCTCTCCGGCAAGCGCGTGCTCGTGTGCGGCTACGGCGACGTCGGCAAGGGCTCGGTCGAGAGCTTGCGCGGCCAGTTCGCCCGCGTGGCGGTGACCGAAGTCGACCCGATCTGCGCGCTGCAGGCCTGCATGATGGGACTCGAGGTCACCACCATCGACGACGTCGTCGGCAGCTTCGACATGTTCGTAACCGCCACCGGCAACAAGGCGATCATCTCCGCGGCCCACATGGAGAAGATGAAGCACAACGCCATCGTGTGCAACATCGGCCACTTCGACAACGAGATCGACATGGCCGGCCTCGATGACATGCGCGCCAAGGGCCTCGTCGAGAAGATCGACATCAAGCCCCAGGTGGCGGAGTGGAAGTTCAAGTCCACCGGCAACAGCATCATCATCCTCGCCGAAGGCCGCCTCGTGAACCTCGGCTGCGCCACCGGCCACCCGAGCCTCGTCATGAGCGCCAGCTTCACCAATCAGACGATCGCCCAGATCGAGCTGCACAAGAACGCTGAGGCCTACGGCGTGAACCAGGTGGCGAACCCTGGCGGCAAGAAGCCCGAGGTCATCACCCTGCCCAAGCACCTCGACGAGAAGGTCGCCCGCCTGCACCTCGCCAAGTTCGGCGTGAAGCTCACCGAGCTCTCCACCGATCAGGCTTCGTACATCGGCGTCCCGGTGGACGGCCCCTACAAGTCCAACCACTACCGCTACTAATCGCGGTGTAAATACGGGAGTTTGAGCTGGCACTGCCAGATTGAACTCGAAACCGGGCGGCGGGCATCTTCGGATGTCCGCTGCTTTTATTTACAAACTCGCCGCTGCCGCGGGGGCTTTGCCACACCACGCGCGCAGCTTCCGCGAGATAGCAGAGCGCAGGGAACTTTCTATGCGCTACCACAACTCCTACTCTTCCGTCATCCAAGCCTCCCCCGCTGACCGCTCGCAGTTCTTGACCGGCGTCGCTGGTTGGACGCTGGGTGGCTTGGTCGTGACCGCGATCGTCAGCATCGCGTCAGTGCTGTTTGTGGTGCCGGCGGTGATGGGCCTCGGCCAATGGGGCATCCTCGCGGTGATCTACGGATCGATGTTCCTGTCGCAGAGCGTCGCCAAGAACATGGTCTACGGCGAGTCCAAGCTGCCCGGCTTTGTGCTGGGCACCGTAGCGCAAGGCATCTCCTTCGGGTTCATCCTCTTCGCGACGCTGTTCGGCGTCGGCGACATCGCCGACGGGCTGCTGCTGGTCGGGCAGTGCATGGGGATGGTGGTGCTCAGCGGCGCGGCGATGCTGGTGTACGTGTTCACCGAAAAGCGCGAGTTCTCCCTGCTCCGCAGCGGGCTGAGCATGATGGGCATCCCGATGCTGGTGCTGATGGCGATCTCCTTCATCTGGCCGATCGGCGGCATCGCGGGCATCGCGCTGAGCGCGGTGTTCGTCGCGGTCTCCGCGGGTTCGCTGCTCTACAAGCTCAACCACGTGGTTCACACCATGGACACCAGCCAGACGATGGAGGCGGGCTACGAGCTGACGCTCAGCATCGTCGTGCTGCTGTGGAACTTGCTGGCGTTGTTTAGCCGCCTGCGCCGCCGCTGAACCCGGTGTCGAAGTCCCTACGTTTCGTCGAAAATGCCGGAGCGGTGCTGCTCCCCGGGCTGCTGATTCTGGCCGCAGGGTGTGGCTCCGCGGCCGGGTCCAGCAGCTGCGGCGCCGAGGCCATCGACCCCGGCGTCATTGAAGCGACGGTCGACGGCGAGTCCTGGGAGGGCGGTGCCGCCACGTGGATGCTCGCCGGTTCAAGCCTGCAGATCAACAGCGCGTCCTCGGGCGGGTGGTGGCTCTCTGCGGTCGCACAAACGACGGTGGACGGAGCTGGGGTCGGGGACGCGCTCGCGGCGGGGGACCTCCCCGCCGAGGTGGATCTGCCGGAGAGCGGTGCTGGCGGATGGGCCACGTTCTACCCGGACTCCGGGGACTCCTACAGCACCAAGCTCGCGGCGGGCGGCACGCTGACGCTGGCCAGGCAAGACGGCGCCGACCTGCTCGGCTGCTTCGCGTTCGTCGCGGCCAACGGAGCCGGCGATGAAGTGACCGTCGAGTCCGGGCGGTTTCGCGCCGCCGAGGGCCTCGCCCTCGATTAGATCTCGGGGATGACCGGGCTCCACGCATGAACGAAAAGCCGACCACCGCGCGCACGCTCCTTGAAGGCTGGGTGCGCGACAACGCCGCGCACCTCGTCGGTCCAGTGCTCGACGTCGGGACCACCCGCGGAGAGCGCAGCTGGATCCAGGTGGATCGCATGACGCTCGACGCGTCCCCCAGCCGCTCGCCCGATCTCATCGCCGATCTAGAAGATTTGACCGGGCTACCGGACGGCGCCTTCGGATCGGTGATCTGCACCGAAGTGCTGGAGCACGTCGCCCGGCCGGAGCGCGCGCTGACCGAGCTGCGCCGGGTGACCGCGCCGGGCGGCAGCTTGCTGCTGTCCGTGCCGTGGATCTACCCGTTTCATCCCTGCCCGTTGGACCTGCGGCGCTTCACCCTTCAGGGGCTCGTGCGCGTGGTCGAAGAGACCGGCTGGACCGTATGCCACGCCGGCGGCATCCCGATCCACCCCGAAGCGCACGCGCACCTCATCGCCGCGGTCAAGTTGATGACCGGGGGCCGTTGCCCCGCGGCCGACAGCCTCGGGTGGTCGAACTGGGTGATTCGAGCGACGGCGTAATACCGTCTGCTTTAGGCCCCGCAGCTCGCGTCGATGGAGAGCGAGAGCAGGTCATCGCCGGTGAGCGGCAGCACGCTGTCGTCGAACGGCACCGCCATCCAGCCGGCCCCCAAGCCGTACTGGGTCCAAGACACCGCGGTCACCAGATCGGTGATGCCCGGCACATAGAGCAGCCCGACCGGGAGGGAGTCCCAGCAGGCGTAGGCGATCGGCGCGTCGCCGTCCGTGAGGCTCACGCTGCCGTCGACATCGGAGTACGCGAGCGGGAGCTCCAACGCCGCGTTGCCAACCCCATCCATCTCGGTGAAGTGATCGGCAGGCGGGGCACCGTCCACGCTGATTGTCCAAGGATCGCCCAGCACCCCGTCATACAACACCGTGTCCGGCGAGCTCGGCAACGCCCCGGGGATCAGCGCCACGCGCTCGGCGTCGCTGCCCGTCGACGCCGCATAGGAGCCGCCGATGGTGATCGAGGTGCGCTCCGTGAGGTTGGTGGAGAGCGGCAGCGCGGTGATGTCGTTCATGGCCGGCGGGCTGCCATCGGACTTGAATTCCATGCCGTTCCACCCCTCGACGATGCCGAAGGCCGCGAGGTCTTCCGGAACCGGGCCCGACACATACACCGGCCACGCCAGCCCGACGCCGGTGTAGGTCTCGCCTGCAGAGTGCATGACGTCGCCGTCCAGATCGGCGTGCAACGCTGGGACGTAGGCGGCGATCTTCATGCCAGGCGCGTTGGTGGGGTCCACCTCTTGGAGCTCCGACTCCGGCGGTACGCCGAACGGGACGCCGATGATGTCCTGATCCACCGTCGCCGCGTAGGCCACACGACCGAAGCTCAGGTCGCCGCCGCCCATGGCGGTAAAGTCCAGCCAGTTGAGGGTCAACGCCGTGCCATCCCAGTCGCCGGAGAGCGCAAAGCTGAAGTCCGGCGGAACAGTGGCGGTGTCGTCGATCGCCGAGTCGGAGTCCGCGGACGTGTCATCGTTCGCGGCGGTGTCATCGGCCGCGGTGTCGTCCACCGCCTTGCTGCTGGTACAGCCGACGAGCAGCGCCGGAGCGAGCAGCGCCGGAGCGAGCAGCGCCGGAGCGAGCAGCGCCGGCACGAACAGAGAAGAAACACGCGTAAGGCAATCCGGAGCAGACAAGCGCATGAGCGGGACCTCGTTTTGGCCTAAGACAGGCGGTGGGACAGACGGTGCAAAATAGACCCAAGAACCTTGGCAGGTATAGCCGTTTGGCCGCAGGTTTCAACCTCCAACCGCGCTCACATCCACGCGCCGCCGTTGGGATCGAGCCCCTGCCCGGTCATGCACGCGGCGTCCTTGGAGAGCAGGAAGGCCACCAGCCCGGCGACCTCTTCGGGCTTGCCCATGCGCCCGAGCGGCACCGCGCTCATCGCGATGCGGTGGGCCTCAGCGCGGCTGACGCCCATGCCGCTCGCCATGCCGTCGATGCCGTCCCACGCCATGTCGGTGTCCACCCAGCCGGGGCAGATCGCGTTGACCAGCACGTTCTTGGACGCAACCTCCAGCGCATACGCGCGCGTCAACCCGAGCAGCGCCGCCTTCGACGCGCAGTATCCGGTGTAGCCGGCGACCCCGAACCGAGCGAGGATCGACGCGATGATCACGACGTGGCGCGGATCGGGGCCGGCAGCGAGGTGCTGCTCCGCGGCGCGAATGCACCGGTACGTTCCGGTGAGGTTGGTGGACACGAGCGCGTCGAAGCGGTCGTCCTCGCCGGGGGTGTTCGAACCGCCGATGCCGGCGGCGGCGATCAAGCCGTGGATCGGGCCGTTCGCGGCGGCGGCGCTGGCAAAAGCGGCCCGGATCGAAGCGGCGTCTTGCACGTCGCAGGCGTACGCGCTCGCCGAATGCCCGGCGGCGCTGACCAGCGCGGCGGTCTCCTCCAGCTGCGGGAGCCGGCGCGCGAGCAAGCTCACCGTGGTGTTCGGGCCAGCGAGACGAAGCGCGATGGCGCGGCCAATGCCGCTCGACGCTCCGGTGATTACCAGATGGCGGGAAGATGACACAATCACTCCTCTAAAACTTCTCGCTTATCCGGCTGTGCACCGCCAGGAACCCTGTCCTGCGCGTTCTGCGCGCGCGGCGCAGCGCCGCTCGCTGGCCAAACGGCTCGCCGGAACGCTGACCGCAGGGATCGCGCTAACGGGCCTGCTCGCGCTGACTGCGTGCACGCCGAGCCCGCCGAGCCCGTTGCCCGATCCGCGCTCGACCGGCATCGGCTACGAAGATCTGCGCTTTCGGCACATCCTCGTGATCGAGGTCGACACCCTGCGCGCCGACCATCTGAGCGCCTACGGATATGGCCGGGAGACGCTGCCGAAGACCATGCAGCGTCCGTGGCTGGTGGTGGAGGGCTACACCGCCGCGTCGTCGTGGACGGTGCCGTCCACCAGCTCGGTGATGACGGGCTTGGATGTACATCATCACGGGCTCTGGGACGTGCAGGATCAAGGTCCGGTCGACCCGCTGACCGCTCCGACCATGGGCTCGGTGTTCACCGCCGCGGGGTTCTCCACCGGGCTGTACTCGGGCAACGCCTTTCTGACGCCCCTCACCAATATGGGCGACGGATTTCAAGAAAAGGTGCTCGAGCCGCTCCCCGGCGGCGGAGCCGAGCTGGCCACCCTCTCCCCGCACATCCTGAATTGGCTCGACAGCGTGGCGGTAAATGGAGCGGGTTCCAGCGACTTTCTCGTGTTCACGCAGCCGATGGACGCGCATCAGCCGATCCAACCGGACCTTCAAGACCGCGGCACGTGGTCACGCGGGGATCTGCTGTTCGACCCCGACGCAACACGGCAAGATCAAGCCGCACAGATCGCCGACGCGTGGGCTACCGGCACACCCGAACAACGCAGCCAGCTCACGACCGACGTGCGGGACGTCTACGATGAGACGCTGTTGGGCCTCGACCGCAGTATCGATGTGCTGCTCGCGGAGCTGCAAACCCTCGGCGTGTTGGACACCACGCTCGTCGTGCTGACCGCCGATCACGGGGAGACGATCTTCGAAGACGACTCGTACACCCACGGCAACACGCTGCGCCGGGAGCTGGTTCACGTTCCGCTGCTGCTGCTCGCCCCCGGGCTGACCGAGGGACCGGTAGATTGCTTGTCGAGCCAGACCGACCTGCTGCCTACGCTGCTCAGGTTCGCCGGGGAGCCGCCTCTGGAGGGAGTGGATGGCCGCGCGATCCAGGACTCCTGCCGCGCCTCGACGCGCTCGGTGCTGCTCGCGAACGACAACATCGCGTGGTTGGACGCCGCGACATCTACGGAAACGCTGAGCTGGGCGTGCAGCCCGACCGGCACCGCGGCGTACGGCTTCGACGTAGCGACCGACCCGGCGGCGCTGAACCCCGTCGCAGCCGCTGACCTGAAAGACGGCGAGATGCTCATCGAGCAGCTTGCCGCTTTGGCGGCGGAGATCACCGCAGGACGGCCGACGTTCACCTGCGCGTCGCCGATCTGAAGCCCACGGCGGCTGAGGCGCACGCCGTGAGCGCTCCCCAGACGGTGATCGCCCGGATCACCTCCAAATCTCCGAAGTTGTCTTGGGTCAGACTGCCGACGCACACCCCCGCGAGGCCCGCAGCCGCGCCCACTCCGAAGCCCTCAAACCACGCCGTCACCAACAACAGAGCGCACAGCCAGCCTGCCGGCCCGAGCACCGCGTAGACCTGCGTCGCGCTGTCATGCGCGTGGTTGGGAAACCAAAAGCCGGGCTCTAACTTGTCATAGATCAAGGCGCTCGCCGCCGGATAGCCACCGGGTCCAACCGGGCCGTCCTGGGCGACACGCAGGCCGCCCGTCCACAAAATTGCGCGCGAATGCACCTCCGTTGGGTCCGCGAAGGGCAGCCCGAGCACGGTGAGCGCCATGCCAAGCAGCGCGCCGGTCGGCCCCCGCCACCGCGACCCTGAGCGCCCGCGCGCCTCGTCAAAACCTGCCCAAACGCCGAGCACTGCGGTCACAGCCAGCGCCACCAAGGCCCCCGACGACCGGCTCCCCAGCACGCCAAGCACCATCGGCAACGCCAGCGCGCTCCGCCGCTGCAGCGCGACGCCAAGCGGAGGCAGCAACGCATAGGCCAGCGTCAGGTGATGCGAGTACGGGCCATGCGCCTCCCGCATCGTCCCCTCCGCGGCGCCCCACAACCCCAGCCCCGCCGCGGCCCAAAGCCCCGCCCGGATCGACGGCTCAGCGTCGACCCCGTCCACCCCGCGCAGCATCGGAATCACCAACAGCGGCGCGAGCGGCCAGACATGCCCGATCCCTTCGTGGAAGTTGCCGGACACCGGGACCATCAGAAACCACACCGCCGCATACGCGAGCAGCCACGGGCCGCCGAGCGTTCGAAACCGGGCAGCACCCAGCACGCCGAGTCCCAAGGCCACCGCGAGCGCAACGCCGACGGTGATCTCGCTCGCGAACGTCCCAAGCGCACACGCAGGCGCCAAGCCATAGAGCGCGGCCCGAGCCAGTCCGCCGCGCCCGAAACCCGCGCGCAGGGCCAGCCCGCGCCCGGCGCTCACGTGGCGGTCTCAGCCAGCTCGCCAGGCATCCAGATCGCGGACTGCTCGCTGGTGTAGATCACCGTGCGCTCGCCGTCCTCCTGATCGTTAGCGGTCTGCCAGTATTCGAAGACGTAGTCGGTGAACACGCGACCGCGCAGGCGCCGAACCCGGGCGCAGCGCCCCTCGGCCCACATCGGCGGCCCGATGCGACCGAGCCCCGGAAACCGCGCGCTGCGGATGTTGGTGCCATAGCCGACGTGGTCGCGCAGTCCGAGCCCATAGACCGCGTGCAAGCTGCCTAACGTGCCGGTCAACTGCACCATCACCGCGCCGGGCACGTGCTTGGGATGCCCGCGTCGCACGACCTGCGCCGCCACAAACGCGCCCATCTTCGTCGTGTCCGACCGCACGCGAACCCGCTCGGCGTCGACGTGATCGATGTGCTCGACAAACCAAGCGTCCGGCGCGTACAAGCAATGATCGTGAAAGTCGGCCGGGGGCGGACCGGGAGGAAGCGCCGAGCTCAGCGGGGAGATCGGACGCGAGAGAGAGGTGGGCTCGTCAGACATTGGCGCAGTTTTATCCGTTGGGAGGCGCAGCCGTGACATCCCCGTGAAAACAACCCATTACAAACATCGCGATGCCTGCCGTACTCTCCGCCGATGAAGCCGCCCGTGAATCCGGGGCGCACCCTGTGCGCTCCAAAGCCGAGAGTTCGGCAGACCGCTCTCCCGCGCGGGCGCTCGCAGCCGAGCTGCACAGCTTGTTGGACCGCATCGAGCCCGCGGGCTGGTCCGATGAGCGCGCGCGGGAGGTTCGCGCCCGCGTCGCCTCGGTGCAAGGTCACCTCGCGGTGTTGGTCTCCGAGAACGGAAGCCACGTCGAGCATGTCGCTGCGCTGACCACCCTCGATGCCGCGATCAGCGCAGCGCTCCCCGACGGCGCGAGCACGGGAGCGGCGGCGGAGTGGGTGCGTTTTTCACACCAGATCCACCCCGCCTACGAGGCCTTGCTGCGCGAGGTCGCCCCGGAAGCCGCCTCGGCGCGCACGCTCCGGCCGACCAACTACGCGCGCAACGTCTTCCATATGATCGGCGCGACCACGGTGCTGTTCGTCATGCACCTGCTGCCGAACCGCGCCAGCCTCATCGCGATGGCCGCGTCGGTCACGCTCCCCGCTTGGACCATCGAGTATGCGCGGCGCAGCAATCCGCGCCTGAACGACTGGATGATGTGGCTGTTCGGGCCGGTCGCGCACGCGCACGAGCGCTTTCGCGCCAATTCCGCCACGTGGTATGCGACGGCGATGACGGTGCTCGCGCTGATTTCGCCGGTTCCGGCCGCGATGCTCGGGGTGGCGGTGCTTGGGTTTGGAGACCCTTTCGCGGCGATCATCGGGCGTCGCTTCGGCCGCACGCAGATCGTCGCGGGCCGCACGCTCGAAGGCTCCCTCGCGTTCGTGCTCTTTGCGTGGCTGGCGGGCATCGCTACGCTGCTGCGATTTGCGCCAGACGTGCCCAACCGCGCCGTCGTCGCGCTGGTCGCGGCGGTGTTTGGGGCTGCGGCCGAATTGTTCAGCGGCGACCTCGATGACAACCTGACCATCCCGCTGGGCGCAGCATTTGGCGCCACCGCGGCGATGTGGTTCAGCGGCTACTTGGGCTAACTGGGCCGGGTTGAGCAGAGCCGGAACGGTTGAACGCCCATAAAAGTAGGTGTCAGGTTGTTACCATTACACATATAAAGTGTAATGGTAACAACCTGACCCCCATAAAAATGCAGGTTCCTCCGAAACGCCCCCCGGTCCCCGAACTACGCGCTGCGGATCGCGCTGATCGCCGCGTCGCGGTCTTTCGCACCGAACACTGCCGACCCCGCCACCATGACGTGCGCGCCGGCTTCCCGGAAGCGTCGCGCGTTGTCCGGCTTCACGCCGCCATCCACCTCGATCCGCGTCTTCAACCCGCGCCGCTCGATGGTCTCGCGGATGCGCTCGATCTTCGGGAACACGCGCTCAATGAGCGACTGTCCGCCAAAGCCCGGGTTTACCGTCATGCACAGCACCACGTCCAGCTCGTCCAGCACGTAGTCCAGCACATTCTCGGGGGTGTGCGGGTTCAGCGACACGCCCGCCTGAGCGCCTAACTGCTTGATGTACTGCACCGAGCGGTCGAGGTGGGTGCACGCCTCAGCGTGCACGGTCAAAATATCGGCGCCGGCCTTGCGGAAGTCGGCGAGGTACCGGTCGGGCTCGACGATCATCAGGTGCACGTCCAGCGGCATCGGGCGATCGAGCGCGGCGGACGCGCGACGCGCGGCTTCGACGATCAGCGGGCCGATGGTGATGTTCGGCACGAACTTGCCGTCCATGACGTCGACGTGGATCCAATCGGCGCTGGAGATGCTGGCGATCTCCGCGTGCAAGTGCCCAAAGTCGGCAGAGAGGATGCTGGGGGCGACGAGGGTCTGGGTCATGTCAGTTGCTCTCCAAGCGCGCGAGCGCCGTTCATGAAGTCATCGCCGGTGACCGGCTTCTTTCCGGGAAGTTGGACGCGCAGCAGACGCAGGCCACCGCTGCCGGTGCCGACCACCGCGCCTTTGCCGATGACGCCGGGACCGCTCGGCGCCGACGCCCCGGTGGGCTCCGCCTCGAGCACCTTCAACGGCTCGCCGCGAAACAGCGCGTAGGTGCCCGGCCACGGCGAGAGGCCGCGCACTTGAGCGTCCAACACCGCGCTGGGCTTGCTGAAGTCGAGGTGACCGTCTTCGCGCTCCAGCATCCGCGCCCACGTCACGCCGGCCTCGGGCTGCGGCACCGGAACGAGCGTCTCGAGGCGCGCGACGGTCTCGACCGCGAGCGCAGCGCCAAGCTCCGCGAGCCGCTCGTACAGCGCGCCCGCCGTCTCGCGCGGCCCGATCGGCGTCGCTGCGCGCAAGAGCACCGCGCCAGTGTCCAACCCCGCGTCCATCTGCATCGTACACACGCCCGACTCGGCGTCGCCGGACAGCACCGCCCATTGGATCGGCGCCGCACCGCGCCAGCGCGGCAACAGCGAACCATGGACGTTGACGCACCCCAGTCGCGGCGCCGCCAACAAGCGCGGCGTCAGGATGCGCCCGTACGCGACGACCACCGCGACGTCGAGCCCCAGGGCCTCGATCTGCTCAGGGAACTCGCCGGTCTTGACCTTCACCGGCTGCAACGTCGCGATCCCGTGAGCGCGGGCGTACTCGATGGTCACCGGTGAGGTGACCTTGTTTCCGCGCCCGGCGGGCTTGTCCGGCTGCGCGACGACGACGGCGATGTCGTGCCCCGCGGCGTGCAGCGCCCGCAGCGTGTGGAGCGCAAAGTCGGGAGTGCCGAAGAAGCCGATTCGCATCGGCGGCGGCTAACCGAAAACCTGCGCCCCGGACGGGTCCCACGTGACGGACGGACCGCCCGCGGACTCCGACTCGACCTTAGCCGCGCGCGGCAGCGACGATCGCGGCGGCGCGGCCTGCGTCCAATGGCTTGGTGATGTCGGCGTCTTCATGCACCGCCGTGCCGATGATCGCCCCTTGCGCGATCGACATCCACAGCGGCAGCGTCTGCACCGTCACCCCGCTGCCCAGCCACACCGGCACGTCCGGGAGGACCTCGCGCACGCGACGCACCCGCGCCGGATCCGCAGCCTTGCCGGTGCCTTCGCCGGTCACGATGAGGATCTCCGCGCCGCCCCGACGCGCGGTGTCCGCGGCGACCGCGCCAATCTCGACGTCGCCGAGCGGCACCGCGTGCTTGACCAGCACGTCGGCGGCGATGCGCACGTGGCCCGGCCCCGGGTCCGCGACGCCCAGCTCGCGGCGGTAGCGCAACGTGCGGTGGGCGTCTCCCTGCAACAAACCCTGATCGGTGACCATGGCGCCGGAGTGGATGTTCACCCGGATAAAATCCGCGCCGGAGGCCGCGGCTACGCCCATCGCGGCGTGCGCGTCGTTGCGCAGCAGGTTGATGCCGACCGCCAGCGCATGGCGCGCCTTGATGTCCGCCGCCAGCATCGCGACCAGCGCGACGACGTGCGCGTCCACCGGCCCCGCCGGGAAGGGAGCATCCCCGAAGTTTTCGAGGATGATGCCGTCGAAGCCTGCGTCCGCCAACACCTGCGCGTCGTGCAGCGCCCGAGCGCGCACTGCCGCAAAACCCGACGAGCCGTTGGGCCCGCCCGGCAGGGGCAGCAGATGCGCGACCCCAATGAGCGTAAAGTCTGCGCGCAACGGGCTCACCCGTTTTTCCGCTCAAACTCCTTCATGAAGTCGACCAGCGCCGCTACGCTCTCGATGGGGAGCGCGTTGTAGAGGCTGGCGCGGATGCCGCCCGCCGAACGGTGGCCCTTCAACCCGTCGAGGCCGACGGCCTTGGCTTCCTTCACGAACTGATCCTCGAGCGCCTCGGAGGGCAAGCGCCAGGTGACGTTCATGCAGGAGCGCGCTTCTTTCGCGGCGTGCGGGGTCCAGAACGCGCTGCGATCGAGCTCAGCGTAGAGCGCGCCCGCCTTGGCGTTGTTGCGCTCGATCGCGCCGGCGAGCCCGCCGTTGGCTTCCATCCACGCGAACACGCGCTCCAGCACGAAGATGCCGAAGGCGTTGGGGGTGTTGTACAGCGAACCATCCTTGATGTGCACGTTGTAGTCGAGCATCGCCGGCAAGCCCTTGGGGATGCGCGCCGCGGCCCACGGCGAGAGGATCGCCAAGGTCACGCCCGAAGGACCAAGGTTCTTCTGCGCGCCCGCGTAGATCATCGCGTGGCCCTTCATGTCGACCGGGACGCCGGCGATGTTGGACGACAGATCGGCCACGAGCGGCTTGCCCTGACTGTCGGGATGATGGTGGTACATCGTCCCATAGATGGTGTTGTTGCTGGTGTAGTGCAGGTACTGCGCCTCTTCGCGCACCGTGTACTCGCCGTTCAGCGGAACGCGGCGGAAGTTGTTGGGCGCGTCGTCCCAGATCGCCTTTGCGTCGCCCACCCGGCTCGCTTCTTTCACCGCTTTCTGCGACCACGTGCCGGTCACGAGGAAGTCCGCCGCGCCCTTCTCGCCGTTGGGGCCGGGGTTGATGAAGTTCAACGCCGTCATGTAGAACTGCAGGCTCGCGCCGCCTTGCAGGAACAGCACCGGGTAGTCCTCAGGCACCGAGAGCACCCGACGAACGCGCGCTACTGCGCTGTCCACCACCGCCTGAAAGGTCTTGGAGCGGTGGGAGATCTCCAGCAGCCCGAGACCGGACCCATGGAGGTTGGGGAGCGCGTCGCGCACCTCTTCGACCACGGAGAGCGGAAGCACGGCGGGGCCAGCGGTAAAGTTGTGAATGCGACCGTAGTTCGACATGATTTTGCCTCAGCAAGAAAGGAGTGCGAGCAAGAAAGGAGCGCGACAGGAGCGCGTGAGAAAAGCGTGCTTTAGATCCCGACCTGGGACACGGAGTAGATGTCGGGGTCCGACGAGAGCTTCATCAACGACTCGAGGTTGAGCTCGCCGACGATGCCGATGCGCGCACAGGCGGCTTCACCGCCGGAGAACACGATGTTCTGCATGTCTTCGATGTTGATGTTGGCTTCGCGGAGGTAGCCGAACACCCGCGCGAGCACGCCGACGCGATCGGCGTGGCGGATCACCAGCTGGTGGTTGGCGGGGGTGCGCGTCGCGAGGTTGACCACGTTGGGGATCGCGGCGCCGTCCCGGTAGGCCGCGACGATGCGGAGGGTCTCGTAGCCCACGGCCTCTTCGGACTCGTCGGTGGAGGCGCCGATGTGGTGCGTGCCGTAGACGGCGGGGTTGTCGACGATGGCGTGGCTGTAGGACGCCTGAGACGCGGAAGGCTCGTCGGGGAACACGTCGAGACCGACGCGGAAGTGCTTCTCTTCGATCGCCCGTGCGAGCGCGTCGTAGTCGACGATCTCGCCGCGAGCGGCGTTGATGAAGTACGCGCCGGGCTTCATGGCTGCGAACACCGACTCGCCGATCCGTCCGCGCGTCTCTTTGGCGAGCGCGACGTGGATGGTGACCGCGTCAGCGCCGCGCACCGCGTCTTCGATGGAGTCAAAGCGCGTGATGCCGAGGCGCGCCGCCATCGCGGCGTCCAGCTCCGGCGACCAACCGACCACCTTCATCGCGAACGCCTTGGCGCGAGTGATCACCTCTTGGCCGATCTGGCCGGTGCCGATCACCGCGAGGGTGCGTCCCGCGAGGCCACGCGCCGAGCCAAAGGTCTTTTTGTCCCAGGTGTGCTTGCGCAGCGCCACCGCGTTGTCCACGATGCGGCGGTCGAGGTTGACGAGGTGTCCCATGACCAGCTCGGCCACCGCGATCGAGTTCTTACCTGGGCAGTTGGCGACATAGACGCCGCGCTTCGAGCAGGTGGCGAGGTCGATGGTGTTGACACCCGCGCCGGCGCGGATCACCAACGCGAGGCGCTTTCCGGCCTGAATCTGCGGCGCGAGCACCTGCGTGGAGCGCACGATCACCACGTCGGGGTCGAGCTCAGCGATGCGCGCGGTCAGGCTCTCGCCGTCGGCTTTCGCGTCGACCGTTACGGCCGCGCCGAGATCCTGAAGACGACCAGGGACAAAGGGGGCGAGCTTGTCCGCCACGAGGATGCGCATCGAAAACTCCGGGAGGGTGCAGGGCCGGCAGTATAGCGCACCGCTCGCCGCAGATCGTGACCGCGCGTGCCCGAACCCGCGCGCCGCCCTACTCGCGACCGCACGACCGACGAAAGTTGCAGCGACCGCACCGGGAAGATCCCTCCGGCAACGTCGGAAAATCTTCCTTGTCGGCGAGGTTCGCTGCCACGTCTTTGAGCGACGACCGCATCTCGGCCATCCCGACGAGGATCGCCTCGCGGGCGGCGGCGATCTCGCTGGGTCCGACCGGGTGGCGCGCCTCGGTGTTGTGCCGGAGGTTCACGTGCATCGCGGTGATGCGGTCCTCGGGGATGCCCAGCTCCTGCGTCGCGTACAGCCCGTAGACGCCTAACTGTGCGGCGATCACCGCATCCTCGTGGTTTCCGCCCGTCTTCCAGTCGATGATCACCACGCCGCCACGCCCGTCGCCCACCATCGCGTCGACCGCGAGGTACACCTCGGCGCGCTCGGGCCCAGAACCCACGGCAAATCGGCGTAGCTCCTCCACCTCGCGGATCCGCGAGGCGGTGACCAGCAAGCGCTGGTAGATGCGGTTGCCGTGCAGGTTCACGACCTGCCGGTCGATCTCATCCAAGGCCGCTTTCCAGTCGTCGTCGCTGACCGGGAGATCGTAGTAATGCTCTGCGAAGCCGGTACGTTTGGCGGCGCGGCGCTTCCATTCCCCCGAAGCGGAGCCGCGAATATCCGCGTCCGCCTTCCGAAACGCGGCTTGGCGCATCTCGTCTAAGGTCCACGTGCCGTCGAGCCCTTCGGGCGTACTCTCGACGTTCAACCCATCGATCGCGCGCTTGATCCCCGCCTCCGCGACGCCGTGCACCACCGTCCCGGTCCACATCGCCCGCGTCGTGAGCTTTTTCTGCAGGTAGAGCTCGCGCACCGCCGGTGGGGCGCTCGCGTCCCACCCCTTCCAGTAACCGTAATAGTTGAACCAGTACGCCCGCTTGCAATCGTGGAAGGCGCGCCCACGGGAGTGGGACCACACAAGCTCGTTCTGGATGTCCATTGGCTGCGGCGTATCCGGGTTTTCCCGGCGGCGCGATAAGCCTCCGTCATGTCTACGAAGCTCCTTTTTGCTGGACTCGTCGCGATTTGGGCGCCCCTCGCCGGCTGCGCGCCCGACCCCAGTGCCAGCGATGACCGCTCCGGGGACAGCGCCCCCGACAGCGACGGCGCTTGTCCCTCCGGCAGCGTCGCCGTGGCCGACGTCTGCATCGACGCCTTCGAAGCGGTGGCCGCCGGCGATCTGGGGAACCGTGACCAAGGCGTGAACTTTCCCGATGGGAGCACGCGGGCGCAGGCGTCGTCCCAAGCCGGCGTCGCGCCTACCGAACACATCACCTGGTACCAAGCTTTTGGCGTGTGCGCCGCCTCGGGGCGCCACTTGTGCACCGTCGCGGAATGGCAAGCTGCGTGCGGCGCGGGCACCTACCCGTGGGGCGAAACTCCGGAAGCTGTCAGCGTCTGCGCGCTCGCGAACAGCGATGGTTCTACGTCGTGGACCGCGTCGCAGCTCACCGGCGCGCTCGCCGATTGCGCCAGCGCCGCGGGCGTGCACGACCAGATGGGCAACCTCTGGGAATGGGCGGATCCCGGCGTGCAGGACGCCGATGGCCGGCCGATGACCGCCAAGTTGGGCGGGGCCTGGTACGCCGGCAACGCCGACGCCGCGTGCAACCTGCCCGCGCACGACGAGCACCCGCCCGACTTCGACGGCTCGATCGGCTTTCGATGCTGCTCGCCAGCCTGAGCGGCCCGAGCGTGCCTGGACGTGCCTCGTGCGCCCGGACGCGCGAGCGCCCGGCTACATAGGCGCCATGCAAACCCTGCCCGGTGCTCGTTGGTCCTGCCATGGATGTGGAGCCTGCTGTCGTGATTATCGGCTGGGGCCGGTAGAACCCGAGGTGATGACGGACCTGCGCGCGCGCGGCGCAGAGGAGCTCGCGGGGATCGCCGACTGGGCGCGGCTCGAACCCGGACCGAACGGCGAAGATGGCTGGTTTCTCGCGCACGTTGATGGACACTGTGCGTTTTTGCTCCCCGACAGCCGCTGCGCCATCCACGCGGCCTGGGGCGCTGAGGCCAAGCCCGGATTTTGCCGGGAGTTCCCCTATCGGCGGCTGCGCGATCCCAACGGCGACGTGCTGGTGATCCGCCCGGAGTGCGCCGGCTTCCACGCGACCTTTGAGGCAGGCGAACCGCTCGCTGACCAAACGGAGGCGGCGGCGCGCTTGCCGCTGGCGAGGCAAACGCCCACTTTCGCGCCGAAGGCCGTCGCGGTCTTGCCGGGAGCAGGGGTCGGGCTCGACGACTGGATGCGGCTGGAGCAAGCGTTGCTGGCACGCTGGCACGCCCAAGCACCCGAGTTGGAGCCGGAAGAGGCCGCCCGGGAGCTGGCCAGAATGGCCGCCGAAGCCATCGGGCGTAGCGTGCCGAAGGGGCGGCATGGCCTCGCCGCCGACGCGGTGCGCGAGGCGATGCGCATGGTGACGAACGCGGCGATCGCTCAGGAGTCCGCGGCTACCGAGGATTGGCAGAAGACGTTGGTTCGCCGGGTGAAACACACCCTCGACCTGCCGCCCAGTTCGCGGCCGCTCAGCCTCGAAGCAAGGCGGTACCTGCACGCCGTGCTCGGCCAAGCGCTCCTCGGAAAAAACGTGGTCGCGAACGACGGCTTCGTGGCGATGATCGGCAGGTTCATCTTCGAAGTGCAGCTGATTCGCGGGTCGCCCGGGCCCGCAGCAGAGCCGGTGACCGCCGCAGAGGCCAGCGAGGCGCTGGTCCCGTGGCTGCGTTTTGCCGACAACCCCATGGTGATCTCGATGCTTCGACGCGCGACCCCGGCGCTGCTCGAACTCGCCGGCCCGCGCTGATTCCGCCCTGCTCTTTCCGTCAGAGATCTCAAGCGCCCTTGATCCCGCGCGTGACCTTCGCTATACGCGGCTCGCTGGAGCCTTTCCCATGATGCAACTTCCCCACGAGCTGCGCGACACCGTTGTGGAGCAGCTCGACGAATACCTCGAGAGCCAAAATGGTACCCCCGACGCCGAGGCGCTCGCCGCCTTTGTCGTCGAACTTCTGGGCACCGCCTCGGAAGACCTGAAGATCGACGACGCCGATGACATCGTGCTCAAGCTGGAGACCTCCGGCGAGCTCGAAGCCTCGCTGCTCGAGCTGCTCGAGGAGCACTTCGAGTCCTCGGAAGACACCGAGTTCGCCGCCGAAGACATCCTCTCGCTGATCGAAAAAGTCTGCGACGTCGAGTGGACGACCAAGGACGACGAAGACGCAGAAGACGAAGACGAAGATGAAGATCCGGACGGCTTCTTCGACGAGATGGGCGGCGGGGACGACGACGACGATATGTGATGCTGTGGCGTTGGTGCATCCTCGCATCCATCGCTCAGGATAGTCTGTCATTGTGAACCACTACCTGCTTCCGATCTGCGTGCCTCGTTGAGCCATGTCCCGCTAGGCGAGGTTTGCCTTTCGCTCGGCCTGATGACCCAGGCCGACGTCGATCGCGTGTTGGCGGCGCTCCGTGAGAGCCGCCGTGCTCGTTTTGGCGAGGTCGCGATGGAGATGGGGCTGCTCGATGACGAGCGGCTCGCGCGCGCGTTGGCGCACCAGTTCCGCCTGAACATGGTCCCGCCCGAACGCCTGACCCGGATGCAGATCGCCGCCGACGTGCTGGGGCTCGTGCCTCCGGGCCTGATCCGCGATCGGCTGCTGGTGCCCGCGTCGTTCGACGTGGAGAAGAAGGTGCTGACGGTGATGGTGGCTGACCCCACGGACATCCCCTCGCTGCGCGTGGTGCAGACCGCCGCGAAGGCGGCGCGCCTGCGGCTCTTTGTCGCGCCCCGCGGGCCGCTGCGCGCCTTGGTCGAGCGCTTGCTGCCCGCTACCGACCTGCCCGCCACCACCCGCGAAGGGCTGGACCAGCTGTCCGCGCCCAGTCCGCACGGATCCACGGTGGTGTTCGAGCCCGACGGCGACCGAGCGGCCGCGCTGCGCGCGCTCGAAGATTGCGAGCAGACCGGCGTGGAGATCGTCAGCGATCCGGATCAGGTCTCTGCGTTTATCGAGGCAAATCAAGCCGAGCGCATCTTCTTCCGGCGCGCGGTCGCGCATGACGTGGATCCGTACCTCCCCGCGTGGAACCGCTTGCGTCCTGGGCTGCAGATCGGGCAGTTGGACGGCTTCGGACCGGGTCGCCAATCCACCGTGCCCTTCGGCCAGGCCCGCGACTTCCTGCTTGGAATCACCGAATTCCTGCTACTCTCCCGCCGCGACGCCCCTCCCGAAGCCCGGGACCGCGTGCGCCGCACCGTTCGACTCGCGCGCGAGCTGGCCTCGCAGCTGGCGCTCGCCTCCGAATTGCGCGACGCCGTCACCGTCGCCGCGCTGTTCGCCGATCTCGACGATCTCTCGCTCTCGTTCCTCGACGGGCTGAACCTCGACGGGCGGCGCTTCTCCTTGCCGGTCGCGCTGTTGGGGCCCTTCGAGCCGCCGTGGGACCTCGCGGGGCTGTACGCCGCGCTGGAGCGGCGGGTGTCGGGCGAGCAAGGCCCCGGCGAAAACGCCGCGGTCGAGGTGCTCTACACCGCCCGCGCGGTCGCACGCACGACCATGAAGGAGGGGCAAGACCCCGTCGACGCGCTCGGCCCCGAGGCCGCCCGACACGACGCCGCCACGCTGCGCGCGCTGGCGGGCGTGTGGCGCAAGAAGGGCCTACGCCACCTCGTCGCGGCTGGAGAGGGCGCGAGCCAGAGCATCGTGCTCGCCGGCGCCGATGATGCGCTGATCACCGCGGTCGCCGACCGTCTGGCGCGCGCTGGCTTTGAGATCTCGATCGCCGCAGACGGCGAAGACGCGCTGCACCTCGCCCGCTCCTTGCAGCCCGCCGCCGTGCTCGCCGGGCTTCGGATGGCCCGCCAGGACGGCCTAGGCCTGATCGTCGCGCTGCGCAAGAGCATGGCGACCCGCGGCATCCCGGTGTTGCTCACCGCCGAAGGCGCGCAGCCCGCCGACATCACGCGGGCCTTGGAGACCGGCGCAGACGACGTGATCGAGCTCCCGACCAACGTGGATGTCATCGTCGCGCGCGTTCGTCGGGCCATCGGACGGCGCGCCAGCGACCACGAAGCGATCAGCGGGCGCCTCGCGGATCTGCCGCTGCAAGAGCTGCTCCAGACGCTCACCCTCGGCGGGCGTACCGCGCGCGTGCGCATTCAAGGCTCGATCGAGACCGGCATGGTGCAGGTGCGCACCGGCCATATCGTCGCCGCGCAGTACGGGTCTCGCACCGGAGAAGAAGCCTTCTATGAGATGGTCGCGCTTGAGGAGGGCAGATTCGAGGCGCGCTTTGTCGACGACGGCAAGAACAATCTGTCACGCTCCTCGGACTACTTGCTGCTAGAAGCGCTCCGGCGCCGCGATGAAGGTCGGGCGTAGTTCGGTATAGCGAACGTAGCCTTCGGGGGATCGACGCCTGTTGCGCTCTGCCCGCACTCCGCAACAGGATATGCGGAGCCGCCCGGAGGCATCATGATCGCCGATTTGCTGAGTTGGAAGCCGCTTGCAGCCGGAACCGCGGCTACCCCGCTGTCGCTTACCGCAGACGAAGGGACCTGGATCAAGCTGGCAGACTTCAAGACGCACCTCAACGTGGTGCTGATCTTCTTCCGCCGGATGGATGACAACGCCACCGAAGCGTTCTTGAAGGCCGTACAGGCCCAGAGCGCGCGCTTCGAAGAACTCGACTGTGGGATCTTCGGCGTTCACACGGCGCGTACCGACAAGCTGCGTGAATTTCGATCCCGCCTCGGCGTCAACTTCTTCCTGCTCTACGACCCCATGGCCTTCGCGGCCCGCGGGTTCCGCGCCTCCAGCCGCGTGCGCCCGATCTGCAAAGACACCGTGGTCATCGTCGGAAAAGACGGCAACGTCCTGCACTCCCAGCGCGGATTCCCCGATGTAGAGGAGCTGCTCTCTGTGCTCGCCCGTGCGGAAGGCAAAGCTGTGCCGCCGCCCGCCGCGCCTGCACCCGCGGCCTCGGGGTCCACGATCCGCGACCCCGGCAAGGGTCCCGCTGCGGTGCGCGACATCGAGTCGGCCGAAGCGATCCGGATGCTCGAAGAGAAAGACACCCCGTTCATCCTCGTCGACGTCCGCAGCAAAGCCGAGTGGGAGCGCGAACATTCCCCGTTAGCGCGCCTGATCCCGGTCGATGAGCTGCCTCATCGCTACGCAGAGCTCAAACAGACCACCCACGTCATCTTCGTCTGCCAGGCCGGTGGGCGGAGCGCCGCCGCAGCGGAATTCATGACGAGCATTGGGGCTTCTGACGTGTTCAACGTGCTCGGCGGCATGTCAGAATGGACCGGCCCCAAGGTCAGCGGATCGTAAGTATCCTGTATAGCCCCGCATATCCGGGTTGCCCGAGCCCCCCTCGGTCGGCTACCCTCCGCTTCCTGTACCCGTGGAACCCGTGAGTCACGCCTCCTGTCCCTTTTGCAAGGGCAACATCTCCGCCGACCTGATCCAGTTTGGTGGAAACTGCCCGCATTGTTTGCTCGAGATTCCGGGCGAAGAAGCGCCCACCGATCCCGGCCTCGTCGCGCGCAACAAGCTGGCCGCCGAGGCAGCGCTCAAGGCAAAGTCCGCACGCTCCAAGAACCTCGTCGTCACGTCGGTCGTCCTGCTCTTCTTGGGCGCGATCGGCGGAGCAGCGTTCTGGCAAATGCAGCAGGAGAAAGCAGCGCGCACCTACGAGATGCCCGACGAGCTCTACATGCCTTCGCTGCAGGAAGCGGCACCGCAGGTGGTAGAAGCTACGCCGGAAGCGCCGAAGACCAAAGACAAGCGGAGGCCATCCGGAACTGCGAACGCGGGCACCGCCGCGAACGGCAGCGCGACCACCGACGATCTGCCGCCGCTGCCGCCGTCCGCCGGCGTCGCCGCAGCCGCCCCGACGACCGGAGCTTCCGGTCCGAAGCGCGCCTCGGGCTCTGCCAGCACCGCAGACGCCTCAGTGACCATCGCTACGGCGACCAACCTGAGCCTGTCCCCGGACGCGACCCCAGCCATGAAGGCCTCGTCGTCCGGCCCGCTGAGCGACGAGACCGAGATCTTCAACATGATCAAGCAGACCATGTCCCGCTACAACCTCCAGATCCAGAGCTGCTACAACAGTCGGTTGAAGCAGATACCCGATCTGGCTGGCGGATGGAAGCTCTCGTTCAACGTCCAGAAAGACGGTACGACCCGCTCCGTGCATGTAGAAGAGGTCAACACCAAGGACGCCGCGCTTGAGGCGTGTATGGTGAAGACGGTCACCTCGTGGAAATTCGCGGCGATCGCCTACGAGCAGCCGGTCACCAAGACCATCCGCTTCGGTGCCTCGGGCTGGTAGCCGCGCGAAGGCAGCCAACCCGGCGGCGCTTCAGGTCTGAGGGACCGCTTTGACCTTGGCTTTTCCATCCTCGATCAGGATGCGAAACTTGACCTGCTCGGTCTGGTAGGTGGATTTGATCAGGCGCACCTGCTTGTGCAGCGCCTCGCGCACCGCTTCAAAGCTGATCTCGGTGGACTGCCCGCACTTCTGGCGCGCTTCGAGGTACTTGTCATAGACAAGCTTGTAGGAGCGTTCTTCTCGTTCCGCGCGCTCCTTGCGCTGTTGAAGCACCGCGACTTGTTCGTTCGACAACGCCTCTACCGCCACCCCGGGGATGGGCTTGGCGTGCAGGTCCGCGCGGAATTTCATCTTGGTGTGCGTGCCGCGCTCGATCTGAATCAAGTTGCGCGTCCAGTACAACTCCATGCTTTGATACCGGGACTTTAGCGTCTGCAACTTGAAGCGCTGGGTGGTCGACGCGGTGTGCTCGGTCTCCATCTCGCGCAGCATCCGCTTGATGGTGTCCCGCTCCCGTAGGGGCTCGATGCGCTCGATGCCGGCGAAGTACTTTTCGTACTCCATCTTCACCAAGAACATCTTTTGCTCCACCTCGTCCATGAGATTGCCGAGGGTGCGGTCGAGCTTTTCTTTTCGAGCCATGCGTGCAGGTGCTCCCGCTGTAGAGCGTAGCACCTCGGGAGAGGAGGTGGGGGATCGCGACATCGGACCGAAGCCCCGCGCGGCCCTCCGAGCGGATTAGAACGGCTCGGTGTCCGCCGCCCACCAGCCGATTCGCGTCCTGCTCGTTGACCCCACGCTACCGGTGCGCGAGCTGCTGCACGAGTACCTGCGCGGGCGCGGCATGGTCGTCACTGCGGTAGGAACCGTGGCTGCGGCGCGGGTCGCGTGGACGGTAGAGCGCTACGACGTCGTGATCTGCGAGATCGCGCTCCCCGACGGCGAAGCAGCGCAGGTCTTCACCCAATTTCGAGAGTACGGCTGCGGGCTGCTCGCCACCGCGGCCAGCCTCTCCGTCCCCACGGCCATCGCGACGCTCCAGGCCGGGGCCGAAGACGTGCTGCTGAAGCCGCTGCGCGTGCGGGACGTGTACGACGCCGTGCGCGGCGCGGCGGCGCGGGGGCGCGTTCGGGAGCGCGAGCGCCTCGCGCGCGGCATCCTCATCAGCGCGGCGCGCTGCCAGTCGCTCCCTGAGGCGACCGCCTTGCGCGCGATCCTCGTCGCAGAGGCTGCGCTGTTCGCCGAAGATCCCGTGCTGCACGACGCCTGCACGCGCGTAGTCGCGATCGCCGAGCAGCAGCATCGCTGACCCTGTGGGGTCGGACGCTGCGCCTACTCTTCGCCTTCGTCCGCCGGATCTCCGCCCTCGGTCGCAGCGGTCTCTTCATTCGCCCCCGAGCGCCCAGAGCTACGCCGCCGCGCGGACCAACGTCCGCCTGCATCTTCTGCCGGAGGCACCGGAAAAGGCCCGTCGGCATCGGCGTCCCAGCCCATGCGCAGCTCATAGAGCGCGCGATCCCAACGTGCGAGCATCGGCGGGATGCTGAACGGCACCGGGAAGCTCTTGGCCTTCCGCGCCACCTCCAACAGCGCATCGGCCACGTCGAGCGGGGCGCTGCTGTACACGATGAACGCCGGGCCGTGCTTGTCGAGGTGAAAGAGCACCACCGCGCGGCAGTGCTTCAGCACCGCCGGGATGCCCATCGCGTTGTAGAACAACGCCGGGCGACCGTCCGGATCCGAGAACCCGACCAGCTGAAACAGCGCGTCGTTGAGCTTTTCAAGGGACTCCGCGTCCCCGACCTTGGCGTCGATCAGGAACCCGTCCGCCTTGGGCGCAGCGCGGCCAGCGCGGTCGCCGTGACGATACTCGCCGAGCATCCACGCGTCCGCGTCCTCCTTGACCATCGGCGCCAGCCAGCGCACCGCCGGCGTGCGGCGCAAGCCGCCCATCGGCGCATAGTCCCAGTCCTCTTCGAGCAGCAGCTCGGCCGGCAGCGCCAGCGGATCGCCAACCTCCCGGAAGGCATGGACGTGGCGCCGCGGAAAAATCGCTTTGAGCAGCGCCTCAGCGGTCACGCCCGCTTCGGTCAGCCCGCGCGTCGCGTCCCGGGCGCTGTCGTCCGAAAAGTCTGCGCCGCTGACCACGAGACGGTGTACGCGCTCGGGGTAGGCGTCGTTGGGGTCAAGAACGGGCTCGATCCAGCGTTCGCGGCCGCGGCAGAGGCGGTCAGGGTTCTGGGGATCCAGCGTGTCAAAGCAGTAGCCGAAGGCGTGCATGGTGCGGCGAATATCCCGCTCGCATCGATACGTACACGGGCGTTCGTCTGCGGTGCGATTCTCGCCGTGCGATCGCGGTGAAGGAAGACGTACCGACGCGCGTGCATACATGAGTAGTTGGATGACGACGCGCGTGCAATTTCGGTACACAAACCCTGCTTCCCAACGCAGCACAGGCGTGGCGCTCGCCGGCGTAGCGAGCATCGGGCTGCTCGCGCCCGCGCTTGCACACGCCTACGAGACCGATCAGCTCACCGACCGGCTGGTGCCGCTCCGGGACGCCGCGCTCGACGCCGATGAGCGGGTGGACGAGCTGCTGATCCGCGCGCTCTGGAAGACCAACCAGCAGACCCACTGCAAGGCTACGGTCGAGCGCACGCGCCGCGTGCTCGCAGAGGACGTCTTCAAGCAGACCGCGTTCCCGACCTACGTGCCCGAACGCGGCGAATTCGCCGGTCTCGGCTACGGGGCCTACGCCGCCTGGCTCGAGACCGACCCGCGGGTGGACCGTCGCGAGCACGGCGCGTTTGACGACATCTACCATGACCTTCGCCCCCGAGATGCGCTGGTGCTCGGCACCGTCGGGGTGTGCAGCACGGTGCGCATCGCCAACATCCTGATGGGCACCGACAAGCCCGATCACTTCTGGGCCCAAGGCTACGACTACTACATGGCGTCCAAGCGGGGGCGCCAGACCGATCGCGCGGTGCAATGGGGCACAGCCAGCGAGCGGGGCGGCTACGGCCTGCTCACCTCGGGGGTGTTCAGCTACGCCGATCTCGCCGCAAACTGGGACGGCTACCGCTTCTACACCCAGCTGCTCACCCCAGAGAGCCCGTTGCAGCGCGACTCAGACGGCTGCGTCGTGCTCGCTACGCCCTTTCGATGGGTGGACTGGATCGACGAAGCAGTAGACGAAGTCTACAACCCGCCGAACTACCGGCCGAGCGTCGGCGAGGCCGTGCGCGCGCAGCTCGCTGAACATCGCGCTCAGCTCTGCGCGGACTACGCGATCTGGGGTCCCGAGGTCAACGCCCGCCGGGCTTCCGTCATCGCCCAAGCGGCCGAGCACGTGTCCCCCAACGCGCCTGCGCCCGTCGACGAGTGGCAGTTAGACGCGCTGTGCGCCGGGACCACGCCAGACAGGGCAGCCGCGATCACCAAACCCTAAGCTACTTGCCCTTCTTCGAGTGCCGGAAGTCGCGCTTCGGGCTGTTCCCGCCGCCATCCGGCCCACCGCCGGGTCGCGATCCCGGACGCCCGCCGCCGCCCTTGCCGCCGCCCGGACGGCCACCGCCGCTGCGGTTCGGCGTATGCATCACCAGCCCGGCGCGCGGCACCGAAGCACCCGGAGCCGGCGCCATCGCGTAGTCAAAGCCCTCCGCCTTGGCGCGCAAGATGCCATGGCCGATGCTGCGCTCCAGCTGGCGGAGCGAGGCTTCGTCATCGGCGCAGACAAAGCTGATCGCGTCACCGACCTGCTGGGCGCGCCCGGTACGCCCGATGCGATGCACGTAGTCGTCGGAGTGCATCGGAAAATCGTAGTTGATGACGTGGGAGATCCCGTCGACGTCGATGCCGCGCGCGGCGATGTCGGTCGCGACGAGCACCCGCACGGCGCCGCACTTGAAGTCGCTCAACGCCCGCATCCGCTGCGGCTGAGAGCGACCCGAGTGCAGCACGCCGGTGCGGATCTCCAGCTGCTCCAGCTTGCGCGCCACGCGATCGGCGCCGTGCTTGGTGCGGGTGAAGATCAGCACGCTGTCCATGTCTTCCGCGAGGTTGCTGTGCTGCAACAAGTGGGAGAGCAGCGGCAACTTCAGGTGGTGCGGCACCTCGTAGATGCGCTGGGTCACCGTCTCGGCGGGGTTGGCGCGGCGGCCGACCTCGATCTTCTTCGGGGAGCGCTGGAAGTCCCGCGTCAGACCTTCGATCTCTTTCGAGAGCGTCGCCGAGAACATCAAGGTCTGGCGCTGCTGCGGCATCGCGCGCACGATGCGGCGGATCGACGGCAAGAAGCCCATGTCGAGCATGCGGTCGGCCTCGTCGAGCACAAGGTGCTGGAGCCCGCTGAAGTTTCCGTTGCGGCGCTCCATCAGGTCCATCAAGCGCCCCGGACACGCGATGATCACCTCGGTGCCAGCGCGCAGCGCGTTCATCTGCGGGCGCTCGCCGACGCCGCCAAAGATCGTGGCGCAGCGAATGTTGAGGTGCTTGGCGTAGATGTTGACGTTCTCTTCGATCTGCGCCGCGAGCTCCCGCGTCGGCACCAGCACAAGCACGCGGATGCCCGGCGCGCCGCGCCCCGCGCCGGCGAGCTTGGTCAGGATGGGCAGCATGAACGCCGCGGTCTTGCCGGTCCCGGTCTGGGCGATGCCGATCAGGTCGTGCCCGGCGAGCACCTCGGGGATCGCGGCGATCTGGATGGGCGTAGGCTGGGTGTACCCCGCCTCCTGCACCGCGGTCAGCACGCGGGCATCGAGCTTGAGGCTGGCGAAAGAAGGGCCCGCGGGCGTCGCGGCGCTGGCAGCGGGGGGGACTTCGGTCGGGGGCGTAGGCGTCAAAGTGGACATAGCGGGCTTCTACGCTGGCGCGGCGCGTTGCGCTTGCCCTCGCCCGTGCAAACTCAGCCCGAGCTCACGCCCGGCTCACGCGCGAGCTCACCGCACCGTTCAGTACGTGACCTTCAGCCCCGCCCGCACCGAACGCGGCGCCTGCCGGTACAGCGTCAGGCCAAAGTTCGCGTTGTCGTTCTCGTAGTAGGTGATCGGCGTCTTGAAGTCCGCGACGTTGAACACGTCGACGTTCAGCTCCGCCGAGCGCCCGTGCTTCAGGTCGATCCGATGCGCGATGTGCAGGTCGACGTAGTTGACCGCCGGCATGAAGCGGCTGCCCCGGCCCTCGGTGAAGCTGTAGTAGTCTTGGTACGTCTCGGTGAACGCACGCTTCTGCCAGGCGTGACCGGAGTCGAACTCGTACACGAGGCCCAGCGTGGTGCCGAAGTTGAAGGTGTAGCTGCCGTTGACCTTGACCGAGTGAAAGCTGTGGTACGGCAAGTACCCGTAGTAGCCGGCGTCGTCGGAGCCGGTGCCCAAGCCAGAGAGCCCGTCGAGGTAAGAGCCAAAGCCCGAGTCGAAGTACCCGGTGCGGGTGGCCTTGTCGTTCACGTCGTCGTCGTAGACGCCGACCTCGTTGCCGTTGGACCCAAACTGGCCGCCGGAGGCCACCTCAAACTGGCCGGGCATCGTGCCCTTGGCCTGCGAGTACGTGTAGCTGGCGAGCACCTGCCAGTGACGGTCAAAGCGACGGGTCGCGGTGAGCTCCAGCGCCCCGTAGTCCCGGCGCTTGGCGGTGGGGTTGGTGATCAGGAAGTAGTTGTCGTCGACGTTCACGTCTTCAGGGATGTCGACGGTCTGCGAGACGATGCCGCGCAGGCCGACCACGAAGAGCGGCAGGATCTCGCGCTCTACGCCGACGACGAGCTTGTCCATATGGTAGGGACGAAGCGGACCGTTGCACCCGGACTCGGCCGCGGCACGGTCGGCGTCCGAGAGCTGCGAGAGGCTCTGCTCGTTGCAGTACACGCTCGCCGTGGTCTCGGGGTTCTGCTCGTAGGTCAGGACGTATTGGTCGGTCTGCGGATCGTAGGTGTACTGCTTGTACACAAAGGCGCTGCGGGTGTCGCCCCAATCCGCGAAGGTGTTGCCAGAGAGGTCATAGTAGCGGCCGACGTTCAAGGTCACGAGGGTCTTTTTGTCGTGCGTCGCGTCCAGCGACATCCCGAGGCGCGGCGAGAACATCCACGAGTCCACCACCACCGCGCCGGAGCTGTTTTGCAGGGTCTCGCGGTCTACGCGAGCGCCGCCGTTCATGCTCAAAACCGGCGTAGGTTGCCAGTCATCCTGCGCGAACGCGCTGGCGACGATCGCCGCGTGGCCGATGGTCCCCGCCTGCGCGTAGGCGGTGTAGCCGTAGCAGTCCGAGTGGTCTTCGGTGACGCAGGGATAGCCTTCGTCGGGCTGAGAATAGTACAGGTAGCCTTCATCCGGGCCGGTGTACGTCAGCGCACGATCTTCGTACAACCGCCACAGTTCGGCGCCCACCTTCATGCGATGCTGACCGCTCGCGCCGCTCGCCAGCTGCATGTACTTGACCGAGCCGCCCGCTCGGGAGCGCGTGTTCTCGTCCAAGGTCGTGTAGTTGCCCGAGTACACGCCGCTGTCGAGGTTCAGCGTTCCGGCGGTCTCGGTCTCCCCCGACTCCGGCGAGACCCGCACATGGCCGTTCTGGTACAACGCCTGGACTTGGAGCTCGCCCATCGCCGACGGCAACCACTTCAGCGTCAGCTGGTGGCCGAGGTCATCGCTCGCGTGGTGCGACTGGGACTCGGGCAGGAACTGGTCGCTGGTCTCGTTGTTGGAGACATCGGAGATCTGGCCGTTGAACTGGTAGCGCAGCGAGAGGTTCGGGTTGATGAACCAAGACAGTTTTGCGAATCCGCCGCCGGAGCGCACCGCGGAGGGGAAATCGGGGTCAGCGCCCTCGTACACCGTGCTGCCCATCGAAAGATCGGCAGACGCAAAGTACCAAAGCTTCTCCTTCAGGATCGGCCCGCCGGCGGTCAGCGACAGCTCGTGGTCGAGGAAGGAGCGCTTCGCGGTCTGGACCTCTTCGTGCAAGTCCGGGTCGAGGATGCCGTAGGTACCCCAGGAAAAGCTGCTGCCGATGTAGTAGGCGGCGCTCCCGTGGTGCTCATCCCCGCCGTCTTTGGTGACGACGTTGACCAGCATCCCTGTGGCCTGACCGAACTCCGCGGGCGCGCCGTCGGTGTAGACTTGGATGTCTTCGATGGCGTCGAAGTTGACGTCGGTGCCGAAGGTCTTGGTGGCGGGATCCCGCGTACTGATGCCATCCACGAGGTAGTTATTGCCATACTGCCCTTCGCCGCGCACCGAGGGGTTGCCCTGACTCGGGCCGCCATTCTGGGTGTCTACGCGTCCGGAGACGCCCGGCAGCATCTTCACCGCGTCCTGATAGCTGCGCCCGGTGGGCAGATCCTGCAACGCTTCGGCCGACAGCTCGGTGGAGACGGCGGTGCGCGTGGTGTCGATCGCCGGCGGCGTGTCGATGACGACGACCTCGACCGATCCGATCTGCAACTTGAAGGGAATGAAGGTGGTTTCATCCAAACGCACCGTGACCGCGGCGCGAACCGGGCTCAATCCCGGCGCGCTGACCTGCAAGGTGTGGGTGCCCGGCGCCACCGAGGGGATGCGAAAGTCGCCTTGCTCGTTGGTCGTCGCTTGCATCGCTCCGGCGATGCTCGCGCCGGACACGGTGATCAAGGCCCCCGGTACAGCGATGCCGTCGGCGTCTTCGACGTGGCCGGAGATGTTGCCGGTCTCGCCCGCATACGCCGGCGCGACGATCGCGTTCGAGAGCAGGTGGAGTACGCTGGCATAAGCGAAGATCATTTGGCCGCTCCGTAGGTCAGCGTGGGGCACCACAACAGCGCGGCGGCGGTGTCCGTGGGATCAGCGGGGCAAAGATAAGGCGGAAAGACCACATCTCCCGCGGGGTTCACCAGCTGCACGTCGTACAGGTTGTCCGGGAGGTCGGGCGCGACAAAGGAGGTCGACGCCGTGCCGCAGGTGGAGGTGATCGGCACGCGCACGGCATCTTCGGCGGTGCCGCCGCGCGGCGTGAGCTGCACCAGCAGCGTCGCGCTCAACCCGCAGCCTTGCATCGCGACGTTCTGGAACGCCGCGACGGTCTCGGTGTCGAGCGACTCCAAGTTGCCTTCGGCGGGGCAGGCCACGTAGTAGTAGGCGTCTTCGATCGAGGAGGTCGCGCCTGCAGAGCTCACCGTAACGGTCGCGTACCCTGCGCGCGCAGCGGCGGCGGGCGGCAAGACCCCTTCGATCCAGTAGCCGGCGTCGATGCCTTCCCCGCGCGTAGCGATCGGGAGCTCCAACGCGCCGAGCGTGACCGTAGCGTCTTCGGCGAAGCCGTGACCCGACACGCGGACCGTGTTGCAACCGTCGGTCCAGCCGTAGATCGGCGAGATCGACACGGCGTCAAAGCCGGCGGTGTTGCAAGCGGAGAGTCCCCCGGCAATCACCGCGGCGAAGGCGGCAACGCGAAGGGCAATAGCAAGAGGAGATCGACGACGTGGCATACGGAACACGCTCCGCCGCCGATGTATCCGGGCGCGGACTCAGACGCAGAGACCAGGGTTGACGGACGGCCGGGCAGGTGCGAGGATGCAGCGAGGAGCGCCCCATCTTTCCTGCCCGTAGCCAGCGCTGATGACCCGCTCTCTGACCAAGACGGAGCGTGCTGTGGTGGACGATTCGCGCGCGGGTAGCGACAACGGCGGGGATCCGGTGCGTCTCGCGATGCTGGGGTCGATGGCGCTGGTCGCGCTCCAGCTCGCCCGCTTCGCAAACCCCGCCCACGCAGTCGACGACGCGTGGATCTCGTTCCGCGTCGCCCGATCAGCGCTGGACACCGGCGTGCTGACCTACGACACGACCCAGCCTCCCGTCGAGGGGATGACCAACCTGCTGTGGACGGTGTTGGCGATGAGCTGGGTCCACCTCCCGGTGGATCCGATCGTCCCGGCCCGCGTCCTTGGTGCGCTCTGCCATCTCGCCACCGTCGGGATCCTCGTCGGTTTGTCCGCGCGCGTCGTGCGAACCGCGGGCGGAAACCCCGTCGTCGCCGCGGGCGTGACCGGTCTCCTGCTCGCTTCGTCCGGGTCGATGGCGTTCTACGCGCTCTCTGGGCTCGAGACCCCGCTGTACGGCCTCTGGTACGCGGCCGCGGCCGCAGCGCTATGCGCGGGGAACCCCAAGACCGTCGGGGTGCTGCTCGGGCTCGCCGCCGCCACCCGTCCAGAGGGCGTGCTGGCCGGCGGGATGGTCATCGCCGCCCTCGCCGCATCCGGCGGCCGGGCGCGTATCGGCGTCGTCGCCGCGGTCGCTCTCCCTTTTGCGGCGATCGTCGCCGGGATGGAGGCGTTCCGGCTGTACACCTACGGCGCGCTCGTTCCAAACACCTACTATGCCAAGCCGCCTGACGTGGAGCAAGGCCTCGCCTACGTCGGCGCCGGCCTGCTCTGGGGGACCGGCGGGCTCGGTCTGTTGGGCGCCTTGCCGGCGGCGCGCCGCTTCGTCGCCGCGCGCTACGTGCTCGCAGGCATCGGTGTGCTGGCGCTGGGCGTGGTCTGGAGCGGCGGGGACTGGATGCCCGGAGAGCGACGCCTCGTCGAGCTGCTGTTGGCCGGGGCGACGCTCGCGGGCATCAGCGCCGGCACAGCGCGTGCCCGTGTGTGGGTCGCGGCAGCGGCGGCGTCGTGGGTGCTCGCCAACCTCGGGGCCGCGATCGTGGGCCAGGATGGCGACGAGTACGAGCACGCCTACCTCGCCCAGCTTGGGGTCGCCGCGACCGAGACGCCGGGCGTTCAGACGGTGGCGCTGTCCGACATCGGGCGCTTCGGGTGGGCGTTTCCGGGCAGCGTGCTCGACCTCTCCGGGCTGGTCGACCGCCACATCGCCCACCAGTCCGGTCGTCGGAGTGAAAAAGCTTGGGACGAAGATTATTTTCGGGAGCGTGCGCCAGACCTCGTCCTCGTGCGCTGCGCGTCCCCGATCACCGACCCGCTGCGGGTGATGCCCAAGCTCGCGCTCGGCGAGGTCCCCGTGGTGACCTCGATGCTGAGCAACGGGGGATACCGTTACCACGGGCAAATGTCGCTTTCAGAGGGGCATTCGATGCTGATCTTCGGCCGCGAGGGCCTGGACCTCGACCCCGCGCTGTGGGGACCGGCGTTCCCTCGGAACCTCCGCGACGTGCTGAGCGAAGCCGCTCGGTAGCGCTTGGCCCGTCCCCTATTTCGGGATCGTGAGCTCCATCCCCAGCTTCAGCGCGATGCCGTTCTTCAGCACCTTCTTGTTCGCGTCCTTGATCTTGCCGTACTGGGTCTTGTCGCCGTAGTACTGGCCCGCGAGCGTGTACAGCGTGTCGCCCGAGGTGACCGTGTGGGTCGCAGGCAGCTGCGCCTTCGTGGCGGGCGCGATCGCGGTCGGCGCAGGACCCGCCGCTTCCTCTTGCAGCGTCGGCGGCGTGACCTGAACGGCGGTCGTAGCGGTATGCGCAGCGGCGACCGGCGCATCGGGGACCGACGCGGAAGGCTCCACCGGCGCGACAGGCGGCGCAGCGGCTACAGGCGGCGCAGCGACCGGCGCAGGCGCGCCGAACAGCGTCACCGCGGCGAACACGATCCCTACGCACAAGGTGAAGCTCGCGGCCACCATCGCGGCGATGCGCCAGAGCTTCTCGCTGTGGCGCGTCTCGGTCACCTCGGCCTCCAGACGAATGGTCTCCGACCGGAGGTTGCGGGCCTCCTGACGCAGCGCCTTGATCTCACCCTGCTCCCGGGCCGCGACGCGCGCGCGGTGCTCTTCGTCCCGCTGGCGTTCGTTGCGGATCAAGCCTTCGAGGTGATCCCGGAGACCCGCAGGCGCCACCGCGCCCGCTTCGATCGCCGCTTCTAGCTTAGAGAGCGCCTCGGCGGCCCGCCCCTGCGATGCGTAGATCTTCGCGAGGAGCAAGTGCCCTTCGGCGTCATCCGGGTCGAGGCACAACAACATCTGCAGCCGCTGTGAAGCCGGACCCAGCAGGCCGTCACGGGCCAGAACCAGCGCTTCGTTGTACAGCGAAGCCGGCGCGTCGATGCCCTGCGTGCGCAGCGTATCGGCGATGCGCGAAGGAGCATCCGTGCCAGGTTGAACGTCGTGTCCGGGACGGAGGGTGCGACCGGGTTCGTCGAACTCGAGGAGGGCTGCGCTCATGGGATGCCTACGGGGTGAGGCTCCGCCGGGGGACGGCGGAAGGGTGGGACCCGATCTATAGCATGTATTGACGTGGCAAGGGAAGATCGGCGCGCTTTCTGTCCGCGATCACGCACCAAGCCAAGCCGCCACAAAGCGCTCACCGATCTTCTGATAGCCGCTGGCCATGAAGTGGATCAGGTCCGCAGCCGCCATCGGAGGTTCGAGCAAGCGCCAGCGCAGCATGCTGCCCGGGCCTCCGGTCACTTGCTGGAGGTCCCACGTGGCGCATCCGAACTCCGGGCCGACCTCGGACTGCACGCGCGCGACCCACGCCGTGGGGCCCCAGATCGCGTAGTTCGTGCCCGAGAGCTTCTTGCCGCGGTCGCTGGGGCCGACCAGCACGCAGGCTGCGTCCGGCAGCACGCTGCGCATCCGTCGCATGCTCGTGCGCAGCTCGGTGCGGTAGGCCTCGGGGTTCAAGCGCGGATCGTTGGCCTCGTTGGTGCCGTAGGCGATGACCGCCAGATCGGGCATACGACGCTGCAGGTACGCGCGCTGCAGATCCTCGTTCCAGCGGTTCCAGGACGTCATCGTGCGCCCGCTGACGCCCATCGCATCGACGATCACGCCCGGCTTGTCGTCCTCCATGTTCACGCCCAACAAGCGCACCGGACCATCGCCGGACGGGCGCACCGTCAACCGGTGCGGGCCCGAAGCCATCGTCAGGATGGTCATCCCCGGGCCCGATCCCGCCGTAGACACCGTCACCGGCGCGGCGTCGTCGACGACGAGGTTCAGCGTGCCGCCGCCGGCTTGCCGTAGGTACTGCACCTCAAAGCGCGAGACGCTGCGTCCCTGAGGGTTGGTTTTTGCGGTCTGCACCCACCCGAGGGTGGCCGGGTCCGAGGCTTCGACGCTCATCCCGGCGACGCCCAACATGCCATCGCCGCGACCGCCCGAGCGCCGATCGTAGTCGCTGATCCAGCTGCCCTGCGTGCACAGGTTGGTGTCCGAGGCGCGGTAGCCAGACCACGGCACCGCGGGCATCACGAAGCCGTGCCCGGCGTCCCCGAAGCGGGTCTGCAATTCGCGGCGGATCTCGCCGGTGTAGTACTCTCCGGCCACGTGCGATGCGCCCCAGAACGCGACGCGAACGGTGTGGGTGCGCTCCTCCATGCGGTCGTAGACGGCGTGGATCTTCTTCAGCGCGTCGGGGCTGCCGCGGAAGGGCTCAAGCGGCACTTTGGAGTAGTCGTAGGGCTGACCGATCTGCAGCCGGGCGCGGTTGTCGTCGCTGAGCTGGGGCTGCGACGACGCCGGATCCAGCACGAAGGACGTCATCGGTCCGAGGTCGATGGGCGTGGATTCAGGAGCGGACGAGCCGGTCGTCGAAACGCCGGGGGACTTGGAAGACCCGCCGGGGGAGCACGGCGAATCGGGAGGCCCGTGGGCTTCAACGGCGACGGTGTGCACCCACGCAGGCTCGGCGGCGTAGGCCACGCCGATCAGCGCCCAAGCGGCGGCGATCACAGCGCGCCCGGAGCGGTGGGCACCGGCCGCGTCGCGCCGCCCTTGGCCTTCCATTCGTCAAAGCCCGCGACGATGGCGTCCGCGAGCATCTGCCCGATGATGTCCTGCCCCGCGGACGACAAGTGCAGCAGGTCGGTCCAGGCCAGCGCCGGCTTCATCGCTCCCCAGCGCACCACCGCGCCGTCCCCGCCCATCGCCGCCCACGCGTTCCAGAAGGCGCAGCCTTCCTGCGCTGCGGCTTTTTGCTGCGCCGCCACGGCCCGGGACAAGTTCGGCTTGGTGTGCGCCGCGCCGCCTTCCCGTGTGCCTTGGTCGAGCGGCGTAATCACCAGACAGCTGCTGTTCGGCGCGCCGGCGCGCAAGCGGTGGATCGCCTCCAAATAGTAGGGGATGTACTCGGAGCCATCGCCCTTCCCCAGCACCGGCAAGCCCAGCTCGTTGCCGCCCAACATGACGGCGACGAGGTCCGGGCTCCGGTGAGACACCTGATTGGTGAGGTGGGTCTTGCCGTGCTGGGTGAACGAGCGCGTGCCGACGCCGACCACGCCGAGCGCATCCCAGACCACGCCCGGGCCGCCGGTCTCCATCACCACGCCGTAAAACGTGACCGGCCCCGACGCGGCCGCGCCCACCGAAGCCGACGTGTAGCCCTGCGCGTCGTCCTTGACCAACCACCGGTCGCCGGTGCCATCGGCCAACGCCGAGCCGCTTCCGATGCCGCGGCCGCCGACGCGTGCCCACCAGTCACCCCGCTCGGGCCCGACCTGGTACCACGCCTCAAAGTGCTTCATCACCAGCTTGCTTCCATCTGCGAGCTTGGGACCCGTGAACGTGACGTAGGCTTCCGCTGGCAACGTGGTGACGACCCCGCCATAGCCGTAGCGCCCGCCCCCGCCGCCCGCGAGCAGGCTGAAGGTCTCAAACTCTCCGTGCGCGGTGACGACGACGTCCTGGCGCGCGCTCCAGCGGGGGTCCATCCCCGCGGAGAGGTAGCCCGGGCCTGCGTTTCCGAAGCGCGCCTGCAAGCGACTCCGCACGGTCGAGGTGATGCCGTCCGCGGCGATCGTCGAGTCGCCCCACTGGCTCGCGCGGGCCGTGCCCTTTCCCTGCTCAGCGAGCGCGAGCTTGCGGTAGAACGCGTCCATGCCCCGGTGATCGGCGTCGATCAGCGGCTGAGGAACCCCAGGAGGATGCGGCGCGAGCGTCGCGACGAGGGGATCCGCCGAGGCCGCGACCGTCAGCGACGCTTCAGGGACGACCTCCGCCGCGGGGGCGACGGTCAGCTGGCCGTCGTCGGACTCGACGACGCGCGGAGCCGACGTCGGCAGCAGCTTTGCGAACACCGGCACCGGATCGCCCGGAAGCCAGGGCCGAAACGCAGCGAGCGCCGGATGCGCGTAGGTCAGCGCAGTGAAAAGCCCGGCGGTGCCGAACGCGAGGAGCATACGCGGAAGTCCGGGAGCGTCAGCGGGCATCAAGGTGGATCCTTTGGAGTTGGGCGCCACGCAGCGCCGCACGGTCGAGGCGAAAAATCATGGCTAAAAGTCATGGTAGATGAACGCGAGGGTGTCGCCGGGGCCGTACTGCACGCACAGCCAAGCCGCGACGGTGAGCACAACGCCCTGCACCGGAGCCGGGAGCGCCGCAAAAGCGGCTCGCAACCGCACCATCCACGCGGGAGGAGAGGCGTGCAGCAGGTACCCAAGCACGAGCACCACCCAGGCATGGAGGGAGTACCTTGGGAACGCCCAATTGCCATGCAACAGCTGACCGGCGATCTGACCGGCGACGCCGATATCGGGCGACCGGAACAGGATGCGCGCGAGGACGACAAAATGGAAGGTCAACGCCCAACGCCACGCGGCTTGGGGCACGGTGAGCGAGGCAGGGGACCAGCCCGAGCGCTTCCAGTAGCGATTGATGCTGACCGCGGTGCCGTGCAGCAAGCCGTAGAGTACAAAAGTCCAGTTTGCCCCGTGCCAGACCGCGAGGATCACCAGCGTGATGAACGTGTTGAGGTACGGGCGCACCCGCGACCCGCCCAGCGGGTAGTACACGTAGTCGCGCACCCAATCCGACAAGGTGATGTGCCAGCGCCGCCAGTAGTCCGCGACCGACAACGCGCGGTAGGGGCGGTTGAAGTTCTCGGGGATCTTGAAGCCAAACAAGCGCGCGGAGCCGATCGCAAAGTCGGTGTAGCCCGAGAAGTCGCAGTAGATCTGCAGGCTGTAGGCGTAGAGCGCGATCAGCGTCTCAAAGGCCCCGAAGCGCGTCGGATCAGCGAACACCGAGTCGATGATGCCGATGCGCAGCACATCGGCGATCAGCACCTTTTTCACGAGGCCAGTGCCCAGACGGGTGACCGCGTAGGAGACGTCCTCGGGGTCCAGCTTCCGTTCGGCCCTCAGCTGGGTCAGCAGGGTGCCGGCGCGCAGGATGGGACCGGCGACGAGATGTGGAAAAAAAAGCAGGAAGGTCGCGAACCGCACTGGGTTCGTCTCGACCTCCAACGGATGCTTGGGCACCTCACCCCGGGCGCGCGCCCCTAAGGTCCGCCGCACGTCAATGACGTAGGCGAGGGCTTGAAAGCTGTAGAACGAGATGCCGATCGGCAGGTGGTGCCGTTCCGGGACGACCACCGGGACGAAGTGCGCGAGCGACTCCATCGCCCAGTGCGTGTACTTGAAGAACACCATCGGTCCCAGCAAGCACAGCGCCGCCAACGCGATCAGCGCGCTACGGCCCCGCTCGGAGAGGCCCCGCAGCAGCAGGCCAAACACCCACGCCATCGCGACGATCGCGAGCAGCAGCGCGGTGTCAGCCGGGTTCCACGCCGCATAGAAAATCAGGCTTACCAGCAGGATCCAGCTGGTACGCGCCGTGCCTGTCCCCGGCTGCGCCGGCAACATCCAGTGCACCACCGCGACGACGGGCAGAAACAGGAAATAATCGAAGGTAGCGAAAAGCAAGCGTACCGCAGGAGCGTCGAACGCTTACGCTATTTGTCTTGACGTGTCCAGAGACTGACCTGTTCAGAGACTGACCTGTCCAGACGCCCGCAGCACGCGCGGACGCCCTACATCCCCTTGCCGATGCGATCCACGGGGCGGTCGCTGAGCGCGCTCTGGGCTTGCTCGACCTTGGCTTGCTGGTCCTTGGCCTCCCGCTCGCGGCGCTCGCTGTAGCGGTCGGTCAGGTAGCCCTGGAGGTCGCGGGTCAGCAGGGTGAACTTGTAGAGCTCCTCCATGACGTCCACGACGCGATCGCGGTACTCGCTGTCCTTCATCGTGCCATCGGGGTGGAACTCGTCGTAGGCCTTGGGAACGCTGGACTGGTTCGGGATGGTGATCATCCGCATCCAACGCCCGAGGATACGCAGGCTGTTCACCACGTTGTAGGACTGGGATCCGCCGCAGACCTGGAGCAGCGCGAGGGTGCGCCCCTGCGTAGGCCGCACCGCGCCGTGCAGCAGCGGCAGCCAGTCGATCTGGTTCTTCATCACCCCGGTGACCGACCCGTGCTGTTCGGGGCACGACCACACCTGTCCCTCCGACCACGCGGACAGCGCGCGCAGCTCGATCACCTTGGGGTGCGCGTCCTGACCGGGGCCGTACAACGGCAAGTCGTGGGAATGAAACCAGCGCACGTCGCCGCCGATACGTGTCAGGATTCGAGCGGCTTCTTCGGCGAGCAAGCGACTGTAGCTGCGCTCGCGCAAGGAGCCGTAGAGGAACAGAAAGCGCGGGGGGTGAACGCTGCGCGGGGCGTCCGGGAGCGGCGGAACGGCGAGCGCGGGGGGGTGTCCATCATGCCAGCGGCTCATCGGCGCTCCTAGGTGTCAGGTTGTTACCATTACACTTTAGCGGAAAGTGTAATGGTAACAACCTGACACCTCCCGGTTGGAGCCTGATCGGCATAGCGGCGCCTCCCCTACAGCCAGCGAGGCGGCGCGATGGTCGAGCTCTCCAACATCACCAAACAGCACGGCAGCCAGGTGCTGTTCCTCGAGGCATCTCTGAAGATCAACCCCGGTGAAAAGGTCGGGCTGGTCGGAGCGAACGGCGCGGGCAAGACCACCATCTTCCGCATGATCCTCGGCGAGGAGCGCCCCGACGAAGGCAACGTCGAACGTCCAAAACGTTTGACATTGGGTTACTTCCGTCAGGACTTTGCCGACTGGCGCGACCGCAGCGTGCTCGCCGAGACCATGGCCGGCGCCGGCACCCTCGCGGCGTTGGGCGACGAGCTGGCCGTGCTCGAAGAGCGGCTCGGTGACTGCGACGCCCCCGACTATGATCAGGTGATCGAGCGCTACGGCGAGGTTCAAGCACAATTCTCCGAGCGTGGCGGCTACGACTTGGACGCCCGCGCCCGCGCGATCCTCGCCGGCCTCGGCTTTCGCGACGAAGAGATCGACGGCAACATCGGCGCGCTCTCCGGAGGCTGGCGCATGCGCGTGCAGCTCGCGCGCATCCTGCTCGCCCGCCCCGAGCTGCTGCTGCTCGACGAACCCACCAACTACCTCGACATTGAGAGCATCGTCTGGCTCGAAGGCTGGCTCCGCGACTACAGCGGCGCGGTGCTGATGACCTGCCACGACCGCGACGTCCTGAACCGCGTCGTCCGCAAGGTGATCGAGATTGACGGCGGCAAGTTCCGCACCTACGCCGGCGACTACGACGCCTACGAAAAAGCGCGCCTGCTGGACGCAGCGCAGCGCGAGGCCGAATACGAAAAACAACAAGCGATGCTGGAGAAAGAGCTGCGCTTCATCGAGCGCTTCAAAAAGCAGCCCAGCAAAGCCAGTCAGGTGCAGAGCCGCGCCAAGAAGATCGACAAGATCGAGAAGATCGAGGCGCCGCGTCGGATCGTCGAGCGCACCTTCGCGTTTCGCAAGCCCGATCGCAGCGGCAACGACGTGCTCGCGCTGAAGGGCGTCACCAAAGGCTACGGCGCGCGCCCGATTCACAACAACGTCCACCTGATGGTGCGGCGCACCGAGCGCTGGGCGATCATGGGCGCCAACGGGGCCGGCAAAACCACACTGCTCAAGATGATGGCGTCAGCGTTGGAGCCGGACTCTGGCGACGTCGTCGTCGGGGCCTCCGTGGGGCTCGGCTACTACGCGCAGCACCAGATGGAGCAGCTCTCCGGCGACCGCACGGTGTTCGAGGAGCTTGAGGCGCACGCACCCCGCGCCGGCGTCGGCATCCTGCGCTCGCTGGCCGGCGCGTTCGGGTTCTCCGGCGACGACGTCGACAAGCAGATCGACGTGCTGAGCGGCGGCGAGAAAGCGCGCCTTGCCCTTGCCAAGATGCTGTACGACGCCCCCAACTTGCTGGTGTTGGACGAGCCCACCAACCATCTCGACCTGACCACCAAGCGCGCGCTGGTCAACGCGCTCTCGGACTACGAAGGCACCATCGTCTTTGTCAGCCATGATCGTGCCTTCCTTCGCGCGCTGGCCACCCGCGTCGTGGAGCTGACCCCCGAGGGTCCCCGCGTCTACGAGGGCTCCTACGACGAGTACGTCCAGACCGTCGGGCGCGAGGCCCCCGGCCTTCGGGCATAAAACCCGCGTCGTCGGCTGCGACGCCCGCGGGTTTCTTGATACCGGGGCGCATGGTCCGCGACGCCGCCAACCGCCTTGCTCAGGAGCCCGATGTCGGTCGGGTGGCCGACAACGTGATCGCCGAGCGCCTCGGCATCTCGCGCAAGACCGTGCTCGCATGGAGGAAGAAACACCAGATCCGCGCGTGGGACGATCCTCGCTCGGGTCCTTCGGCGGCGACCGCAGCGGCGACCGCAGCGGCGACCGCAGGACCACCGACCGCGCCAACGGCCAGCGTCGCCGCCCCGAAGCGCGCCAAGCCGTCGCGCCTCGACGCGTACGCTCACCTGTTGGGCACGCAGTCCGATCGCGCATTGGCCGAGCTGGCCGGGGTGAGCCCCGAGAACGTGAGGATGTACCGCCAACGCCGCGGGATCGAGGCCAAGTGGCGCGCCGACGGTGCCCCGCCTACCCGGGTAGAAGCTGCGCTATCGGAGTTCGAGGACCAGCTCGGTCTTGTGCCTGACGCCACGATCGCGCAACGCGCCGGCGTGTCGCGCTCCGCGGTGACGCAGTACCGCGCCAAGATGGGCATCGTCGCCGGGCGGAGGGAGAGCGCACGTGCCCCAAGCGCGCCGATCGCTGAGAAGGGCTCCGCACCACCGAGCGCGCATGCTCGGCGTGCGGCTCCCCGCGGCGGCATCGGCTTTGAGGTGACGATTCGGCTGCCTGCCGGCGAAGAGACGGTGACGGTGATCGGCGCTGACGCAACCGCCGCGATCGCCGCGGCGTCGTCCTTGGGTGAGGTGCTCGCGCTGCGCCGCATCGGCCGCGTGGTGTAGGTGCCGACCCCGCTCGCGCACAGCGGCTTCGCGCTCGCGCTGGCGTTCGCAGCGGCCCCCGGCAAATTGCCCGCACCGCGCACCACACTCGCGTTGATCTTCCTCGCCAACGCCGCTGATCTCGACTTTGTGCCGGGGATCCTGACCGGCCAGCCCGTCGCGTACCACCACGGCGTCAGTCACTCGTTCCTGTTCGCCGCGATCATGACCGCGATGGTCACCCCAATGGTCACCCGAATCGCACCCGATCCCCGCCGCTTCTCGGTGTGGGCCACGCTCGCCGCCGCGTCGCATCCCGTACTCGACTGGGTGACCGGAGAGCCCGGCGCGGACGTCGCGAAGTACGGAGTCGCGCTGCTCTGGCCCTCCCCGGTCCGGTACATGAGCGACACCCATGTGTTCGGCGCCTACCACATTGACACCATGGGCCTGATCGGCGGGGTGCTCACCTTCGGCGCTGTCCTTCCGCTGCTGCGCGAGGTCGGCTTTGTGGCCCTGATGGTCAGCCTCGCGGCG
>CAIUMM010000174.1 GCA_903900265.1 uncultured Pseudomonadota bacterium | reverse complement strand
GCTGGCTCGCGCGGCCTCGGCCGCGCTCGAGCCCAGGGGCCCGCCCACCTCACGCGTGGGGTCCCGCGACGGGGCCGCGCCTGGGGGGGTCGCCCCCCCCCCTCTCTCTCCCGTTTGTGCTGAGTAAAGCGTGCGTACAGGACCCAGTGTCCCACCTTCACAGCCTCACGGCGAGGAGGGGCGCCGCGTCCGCGTTCCGGGTGGCCGCTCCTGTACAAGGGGAGGAGCGGCCTTGGAACTCGGGCACGGCGCCCTCAGCAGGGAGGCGCGTCCACACCTCGCCCGGCCCGGCGCCGGCACGCGGAGGGACCGGACCCGCGGCACGGGCCCTGCCGGCGCACCAGGGGGCTCCGCGATCGGGGGCAGCCGGCCCGCCACGGCCGTACCCGCCAACAGCCGCCAGCCACGCCGTCCCACGACTTCAGTGTACGTTGCGTGTTCCGCGTGCACCTGGCCGCGCCTGCGCGTGTGTTCCCCCTGTGCGTCTTTCCCCGCGTTCTGCGTGGTCCGGCTGGCCACTTGCGCCGTGCCACACCAAGCACCCGCGTTGCGCCTCCGCCCCCTGCGTGTCACGTGCCGCCCGCGCTGCGCCACACCAAGCGCTCGCGTCGCGCGTCCGTCTGCTATGTGTGTCATGCGACCCGGCTGGCCGCCCGCGCTGTGCCCCGCCAAGCACTCGCGGCGCCTCCGTCCCTTCTGGGAGCCGTGGGAGCTCGGCTGGCCGCTCGCGCTGTGCCACGCCAAGCACTCGCATCGCGCCACCGTCTCCTCTGTGTGTCGCGGGAGCTCGGCTGGCCGCCCGCGCTGTGCCACGCCAAGCACTCGCGGCGCGCCTCCGCTCCCCTCCCCCCCCCGTGTGTCGTGCGACCCGGCTGGCCGCTCGCGCTGTGCCACACCAAGCACTCGCGACGCCTCCGTCCCATTTGGGGGTGCCGTGGGAGCTCGGCTGGCCGCTCGCGCTGTGCCACACCAAGCACTCGCGTCGCGCCTCCGTCTCCTCTGTGTGTCGCGGATCACCGGCTGGCCGCTCGCGCTGTGCCACACCAGGCACTCGCGTCGCGCCCCATTCCCCTGCGCGTCGCCTGACCTGGCTGGGCGGCCACTGCTGACGCCGCGCTTGCAGCCGCCGCGGTGGGCAGGTATGCGACGGGGCGCCCACGGACGGGGGACTCGGATGCCGGCACCCGCACGGAGGTCCGCGCTGGCATCGGCGCCAGCGCGGTCCGCGGGCGGCTCGGCTTCCGCGGGGACTCGGTCGCCGGCGGCCGCGCGGGGCCGCGCGCCGCGGCGACTCGGATGGCAGCTGCCGCGCGGCGGGCGACTCGGACGCTGCGCGCCGCGACTCGGATGGCAGCTGCCGCGCGGCGGGCGACTCGGACGCTGCGCGCCGCGTTAGCTCACTGCGCGCGCCGGTGGACTCGGACAGCCACCGGGAGCGTGCCGCAGGCCAGCACCGGTCCGACCTCTGGGCTGGGGCTGCACAGAGGTCCGGGGACCGGTCAGGCCCGCACGGGCCGGGATGCCGTCCCTTTCGCGCTCCTTTTTTAGCGGCACGCGCCGCGTGCGACTCGGATAGCACTACGAGTGTACCAAGCACGCCACGGCCCCTGGCATTGACGCAGAGAATTCCGCCAGGTTGGACGCTGCCCGCGCCTTCCCTGCGACGTTCTTGCGCTTTCGGCATTCCTCTTCCCAGAAATTATACACGGCAAATATGGCTGGTAGCATCTGTGTGTTTCGGCGATTTCAGTTTTCCGCGTGTGGCTTTTTAAGTCGCCAGGAATTCTGATTGATTCGCTTGGAACCCGTTGCAGCCGCCCTCTTAGCCCGCATTCTTTGCATCCCGCACCCGACATTTATGAGCCATATTGGCGAAGACGACGAACGCTCCACCGATATCAGCCGCCACCGCCGAAATCGCGGCGACAAGATCAAGGCGATAGCCGCTCAATCAGCCGCAAAGGACCTGGAAATCACCCGCCTTCGTACCGTCATCCGGGAACTCGAAGTTGAGAACGCGGTCCTGAAGTCTCACTTGGCGGAATCGCGCCAAACCGTCCACAACCTCGCCGGCATCTCCTCCAGAGCTGCACCCGCGGAGGCTCTTTCGTCTCCCTGGTCGGCACATTCCCCGTCTAGCTTCTCGGTAGCGACAACAACCTCCCAAGGGTTCAACGTCGCTTCCGGCGCGTGGCACGGTCGCCACGAAGGGAAACCAAGCATCAGCCTTCGCCTCGGACATCTCGCACGCCCGGACTCCGGCAGGGGCCGTGGATCTGGGATCGGCCACTCGCCGTCGCCGCAGGAGCGACGCGCTGCATCCGGACGAGGCCAGGGCCCGTCGCCAGGCACGACAGAACCGTCGTCGCAGAATAGCCAGGCGAGACAACCGCACGGCCGCGGAAATCCTCGCGGAGGATCTCGCGGACGCCCATAGGTCCCGCGCTCTACTCCGGGCCCAGGTCGCGCGCCTGCGCTCCTTCGCCGCTCGCCAGTCGCGGCTGATATCACAGCTTCGCCTTCGTGCCACCCTGCTCGACCGGCTCCACGCGGATCTCGACGTCGCCTTGCCCGCGCACCTTCGCTCGGAAGAATCTCCCGATGCCCCAATCCAAGGCGAGGCAGGAGCAGCTGTACCCGTTCACCAAGCGGTGCAAGGACGCTAACATCGCCCACCCCGAGCCTGACGACGTCTGGTTCCAGGACCGCGGCGTCTCCATCCCGACATCTAGGCCCAAGAAAATCGAGGTGTTTGCCGCGCATGCGTGGGCACACGGTTGCTGCAACTTCGCCGACGAGCCCGCTACGGTCAAGCGCTGGCACACCACTCTCTCCAACGATGAGAAGGCCTTCCTATTCGCGGTGTGCCAGCACCCCACGGCCGCCGGGAAGCGGGAAGCCAAGCCGGCGCGGGCGATCCGGCTGCTCAAGGCGTTTCCTCCTCGGCCGCCGGC
>CAIUMM010000173.1 GCA_903900265.1 uncultured Pseudomonadota bacterium | reverse complement strand
GTGATGGCGCGGCTGCGCAACGGCAGCGTGCGCGTGCTCGTCGCTACCGACGTCGCGGCCCGCGGCATCGACGTGGTCGGGCTCGACATGGTGGTGAACTTCGAGATCCCCGGCAAGCCGGACGCCTACGTGCACCGCACCGGCCGAACCGGGCGCGCCGGCCAGCCCGGGCTCGCGATCGCGCTGATCTCCGGGCGCGAGCAGGAGCGGCTCCGGTGGATCGCCGAGCAGCTCGGCATCCAGATCCCCATCGAGGCGCTCGCGGCGCCAACCCGCGCGGCGATGGAGGCCCCGCGCGACGCCAACATGAAGACGATCTTCATCGGCGGCGGTCGCAAAGACAAGCTGCGCCCGGGGGACGTCCTCGGGGCGTTGACCGGCCCAGCGGACAAGGGCGGCGCAGGGTTTTCCGGCGCCGATATTGGCAAGATCGAGATTCACGACCGCTTCGCGTACGTCGCCGTCGCCGAGTCCATCGCCGACGCCGCGCTCGTGGCGCTGCGTCAGGGCCGGATCAAGGGCAAGCGCTTCCGCGTGGATGGGGTTTAGGCCCGTCCTCCTTCCTACTTGACGATGCTGCCCGCAGGGACCGGACGGTACGGCGTGAGGATCGACGCGACGTCCGAACCCCCGGCGGCCAGCAGCATGCCCTGGCTCTCGATGCCGCGCAGCTTCGCGGGCTTCAGGTTGCACACGACGATGACCGTCTTGCCGACCAGCTCGGCGGGCTCGTAGACCGCCGCGATGCCGGCGACGATGGTGCGGGGCTTCTCTTCGCCGACGTCGACGCTGAGCACCAACAGACGATCGGCCTTGGGGTGCTTGTCGGCGGTGAGGATCACGCCGGTACGCAGCTGCACCTTGGCAAAGTCGTCGTACTCGATGAGCGGAAGATCGGCGACGGGCGCCGCAGCGGGCGCAACGGGGGCCGCAACGGGAACGGGCGCAGGAACGACAGGTTCGGTAGACATCAGGGACTCCGGGATTTCAAGCAAGCGGGGAAACAGAGGATCGCGGAAGGCGACAGGCGCGCCGACCACGAGGCGATCGAAGGTCGGGGCGAGGTCCGGCGCGGAGAGCCCCAAACGGGCGAGCATCTCGGAGGACTTGTCGGGGCACGCGCACGCGAGGTGCGAGACGGCGATGCGCACGACCTCCATCGCGTTGCGGAGCACGGTGCCGAGGCGCTCGGTGTCGCCGCGCTTGTTGAGCGCCCACGGCGCCTGACTGTCGACGTACTTGTTGCCGGCGCGCACGAGCTCCCACAGGCCCTCGAGCGCCGCCTTGAACTGCACGTTCTCCATCTGAGCCGCGAACGCTTCGGTCGCGCGCGCAGCCACAGCCTGCAGCTCGATATCCGCTTCGGTCGCGGGGCCAGCGGCGGGGACCACCGATCCCAACCACTGCGCGGTCATCGACAAGCCGCGGTGCGCGAGGTTGCCGAGGTCGTTGGCGAGGTCGGAGTTGTAGCGCAGCAAGAAGCCCTCGTGCGAGAACTCGCCGTCCCCGCCGAACGGCACCTCACGCAGCAAGAAGTAGCGCACCGCGTCAGCCCCGTAGGCGTCGATCAGCGCGTCGGGCTTGATGACGTTGCCGAGGGACTTCGACATCTTCTTGCCGGTCATCAGCCACCAGCCGTGCGCGTAGACCTGCTTGGGGGGCGCGATGTCCGCCGCCATCAGCATGCTGAACCAATACACGGTGTGGAAGGTCAGGATGTCCTTGCCGACGAGGTGCAGCGCCTCGGGCCAGAACGTCGCCGCGCGATCGGACGGGGACTGCAGCGCGCTGAGGTAGTTGGACAGCGCGTCGAACCACACGTAGGTGACGTACTCGGTGTCGAAGGGCAGCGGGATGCCCCAAGGCAGCCGCGACTTCGGGCGCGAGATGCACAGGTCGCCTAATGGCTTGCGCAGGTAGCCGAGCACTTCGTTGCGGCGCGTGTCCGGCTGCACGGAGAGCGGGTGCTCGGTCAGGTGCGCGACCAGCTGATCCTGAAACAAGGACATCTTGAAGAACCAGTTCTTCTCGGTGATCCACTCGACCGCGGCGCCGGTGTCGGGGCACACGCCGGCGACCCCGTTGTGCAGATCGGCCTCGGTGACCGCCTTGCCCAGCGCGGTCGCGGTGGCTTTGGCCACCTCTTCGTCGCTCCAGAACCGCTCGGCGCTGGTCGAGTACCAGCCGGAGTAGTCCGCGGCGTAGAGCAAGCCCTTGTCGTGCAGCTTGGTCAACATGCCCTGCACGAAGGCCGCGTGACGCGGCTCGGTGGTGCGGATGAAGTCGTCGTACTGAATGCCAAGGCGCTCCCACAGCGCCTTGAAGCGCAGGTGCATCGCGTCGGCGTGCTCCTGCGGCGTGCGGCCGAGCTTCTCCGCGGCGCGCAGCACCTTCTGGCCGTGCTCGTCGGTGCCGGTCAGGAAAAAGGTCGGCCGCCCGTTGAGGCGATGCCAACGGGCGAGCGTGTCCGC
>CAIUMM010000172.1 GCA_903900265.1 uncultured Pseudomonadota bacterium | reverse complement strand
CCGTCAACCGCGTCGACGCGCTCACGCCGCTGCAGTGGCGGCTGGCCAAGGAGAGCGGGCTGTAGAACGGGTGCAGGCACATGGGCGCTTTACGCGCGAGCGGTGCGGTGCACAGGATGGGGATGGAGGAGTGGATACGCGGGCGCTCGCTTTTCTTGATGCACACCATGCCCATCGTGCTTTCCGACAACGACCACGCGCGCTCCTTTTCCGAACTGGGTGGAGGTCGGCGCGGCCCACGAGTCGGACCCTTTCGCGTCTCGGCGGATTGCCACCCCCGAGCGACAGTCCTTCGCGGCGACGCCCTGCAGCTACCCTACGGCGCTGATCTCCCGTTCCAACGTCCGCGCATAGCGGTCGAAGGTGAACCACAGGCCCGCGGCCAGGAGAACGAACCCACCCAATCCGACGACGGCTCGCCACGGCTCGGCCGAGTACATCGACCAGTCGGCTGCGAGCTTCAGCGGCGCCCACACGGCGAAGAACGCGATCAGCCCTGCCAGCGGCCTCCGCCCATCCATCTGGCGCTTCGCCTCAAGACCGGCTCGCAGTCCCTCGCGGGTGAGTGGGAGAGCGGCCCAACGTCGGGCATGCAGAACGCCCAGCGTGGTCAACACGATCCAAACCGCGGAGACGGCCAGGCTGGGCGCGATCCCGCCGATCATCGTGCCGGTTCGTGTGCCCTCGGCAACCGCAAGGGGAACGGCGACCACGGAGAAAAGGGCGAGACCGACCGCGCCCAAGGCAGCGTCTCGCTGTTCACGACGGACCCGAGTCTCGACGCTTTCCATGACCCGGAGTGTACCACCAACTCCCGCGTGGGGTCGTGAGGGTTCTAGACCTCTTCGCCGGGGCAGGCGGGGCCGCCCTCGGGCTTCACCGAGAGGGCTTCGCGCATGTCGCGTGCGTCGAGCGCGATCCGTCTGCCGCCGCGACCCTCCGCGCGGCGGGCTTCCCCGCTGTCGAGGCCGACGTGCGCGATGTCGACTACGCCGCGCTCGCGGGGACCATCGACGTGCTGTGGGCCTCGCCACCGTGCCAGGCGTGGTCGAGCGCGAATCAGCACGCCGAGCGGAAAGGGGCCGAGGATGTGGCACGCAACGGCTGGCCGTGGACGCTGCGCATCGTCCGTCTTGTCCGCCCCCGTTGGGCCATCTTCGAGAACGTCCGGAACGCGCGGCGCTACGTCGAGCACACCGTCGTCCCCGAGCTGCACGAGCTATTCGCGCACATCTCGGTGTGGTTGCTCAACGCCGCCGACCACGGCGTGCCACAGAGCCGCACCCGGCTGTTCGTGATCGCGGGGCCGTTCCCCGTGTTCCCGCCCGCGCCGGGGACACGCCGCTCCATGCGCGATGCGATCGGCGTCGCGTACGACAAGCCGTCGCCATGCGTGATGACCACTGAGGGGAAGGGACGACCGACCGACCCGTCATGGTGGAAGAAGCTGAATAATGCCAGTGACGCGCTCGCGATCGCCACCGGCGGAGCACGTCTCAAGCTCACCGTCGACGAGTGCGCGGCGCTCCAGACGTTCCCGGTGGGGTACCCGTTCGCAGGTCGCGTGGAGGAGCGCTACCGGCAGGTCGGGAACGCCGTCCCGCCGACGCTCGCGGCCGTGGTCGCCCGAGCCGTCCGTCTCGCCGAGGACGGCGCGAACACGATTCGGGAGGGGCTTCCTGCGCTCGGTGCCGTCGTCGAGCTTGTGCTTGCTCGCGCCGTGGCGCTGGTGCGTGCCAGTCCGCCGTTCGGCGTCGGCGCAGCCGAGGTCGATGCCTTCGTAGCCCGGAACGTTGACCGGCTCCGCGCGCTTGCCCGACACGCCAACCAGCGGGGGACGTGGTGACCGTCGAACGCGAGTGCATCAGGGAGCTACCGCGGGACGGCGACGCACCTACCCAAGTTGCATCGCGGTTCGTATTGGGGGTGGTCCGCGCAGTTGACGTCGATCGCCTCGCAGAGCCCGGCGGCGGGGCACTCGCGGTTGTCGACCTCACCTGCCGGGACCGGCCAGTCGTTCAGGCAGTCGCACCCGCCGGCGTCCGGGTCGGGCGAGCAACCGAGCGTGCAGTCGTCGTCGCTGGCGCACGCGCACGCATCCCCCTCGCACACCCGCGGGCACGCGGTCAACGCGGGTGCGAGCGTCGCAACCAGCATGAGGTTTCGAAGAAACCGGGCCATCGTGGCCAGTCTACCTCCGAAACCCCAATTCCTGCGGAGTCGCCATGAGTCCCTGCCCCTGCTCGCAGCCCATGCCCGTCCCGAGCGCGCTCCCGAAGGCGCGCGGCCGCCTCGCCATCGACCGCGCCGCACTCCGCCGCGAGCTCGGCGGCGCGGCCGAGATCCGCGAGGCGATGATCCACAAGCTCGCCGGCCGACCGTCGGCGAACGTCGGCGTGATCTGGCAGCTCATGACCAAGGCGGTCTACAAGAGCGGCGACCTCCCGTGGCTCGCCGCCCGTGAAAGCGCACAAAACGGAATCGATGCTACGAAGGCCGCAATTCGCCTGCGCCAGATCCGCCCCGACGAAGCGTACTTCGGGATCGAGTGGGACGCCACGACCCGCACCCTGGCGTTCAGCGATCCGGGGATCGGCATGAGCGCCGAAGAAGTCATCGGCAAGTTCCTCGCCATCGGCGAGAGCGGCAAGCGCGACGCCGCCGACTCGGGCGAGGCCGCGGGCGGCTTCGGCGTCGCCAAGGCCGTCATCCTCGGTGCCTCGCGCTCGTTCACCTGGAAGCTCCACACGCGCGACAACCTCGCCGTCGCCACCGGCATGAACGACGACGTGCAGGTGTACGCGGCCGAGCAGCGGCAGGGAACGCGACTGGAGCTGGCGGACGTGGATCCCGACCTCATCCGCTATTGGGACCGCGCCCGGGGCGTCTACGTCGGCATCGAGGACCGCTTGCGCGAGCTGCTTGCCGCCAACGACATCCCGGGGTTCACCTTCACCTTCAACGGGAGCGAGGTGAAGCCGATGTTCAGCCGCCGCGGAGGCTCGCGGGTGTCTGTCGAGGGGAGCTGGGGCGACGGCACGACGGCGACCATCCGCGCGTTCCGGCGCGCGCCCGGCGACCGCGGCGGGGCCTACTACCTGCGCCTGAACGGGCTCCTACAGACCGTCATCCCGGCTCAGCGCGGCAACCTGAAGGCGGACGTCGTCGTGGACTTGAGCTCCCGCGTCCGACCGGGAGCCAGGGGGTACCCGTTCAACGCGGCCCGAGACGCGCTCCAGGACCAGGCCGCGTGGACGTTCGCGGACCTCGTCGAGGAGGTCGAGCGCGAGAACGAATCGGTCGGCCGAAACGAGGAGAATGAATGGGTGGACCCAGAGGGCGACGACGACACCGGCGGCGCCCAGATTGCCGACCAGATGGCCGAGGCCTTCGGCGACGCCGACGTGCAGCGCGCCATCGCCGACGCAGCGGGCGGCATCCGCGACTTCTACGGGGAGCAGGCGAAGTACGGCGGGGTCGAGGAGGTCGCGGCGTCGGCGGCGCCGCGAGGGTCCAAGGCTGTCGCGGACGGGGACGGCCCCGAGCGCGGCTGGGTGCTCCCTGCCGGGATGGAGGTCGCAGCGGGCGGAGGTGGGACGGAGCCTGACATCGCCGCGCCGTCCGACGTGCAGGCGGCGACCGTGATCCGGGCGATCCTCACCAGCGCCGACGAGCAGGGGAAGGCGGCTGGCGGCATCCGAACGGTCATTGTCACCGAGCAGGTCGACCAGGCGCTCCGCCGCGCCGAGGCCGGGCAGCCGCTGGACGGGTGGCAGAACCAGGCCGTGGAGGCGGCCATCGACCGCGCGGCCGAGGCTGCGCTCGCGCCGGGCGGCGGCGGGCTCATCCAGGCCGTCGCGGTGTCCAAGGCGACGACTGCGCTGGACGCGATCACGCCCTCGTGGGCGAAGCAACTCGACAAGGCGGAGGGGCGCCGCATCCGCAACCCGTTCGGACGCTTCGCCGGCATGCGGATCAGCAAGAAGACCTACGACCGCGACCGCGCGCGCCGCTTCCGGAAGAACTATGCGAAGTGGGTGCCCTTCCTGCTCACCTGGGACGGCACGCTCCGCATGGTGGCCACCGAGGCGCGTATCCGTCGCACGTTCCGGCCCGGGTTCGTGCTGGACGAAAACGTGGTCGCCGAGGCCGTTGAGCGGCCGGGCGGTCGCCGGTTCGTGTTCATCCATCCGGATCGGATGGCGCAGGTCGTCCGCGCGCACAAGGAGCGGCCCCTCGCGCTCGCCGCGTTCCTGCATGGGGTCGCCGTTCACGAATTGACCCATTTGGACGGACTTATGGGCGAGGGCCACACGGAAGAATTTGTCGCCAGGCGTGAGGACCTCGGAGCCGCGACGGCCCACCTGCTGCCCGCGATCGCCGTGCTGGCGACGAAGCTCCTGCGGCTACCCGAGCGAGGGAGCGACGAGGGGAAGAAGGTCGCGCGGCTGGAGCGGGAGCTGGAGAGGGCACGCACCACGGTGAAGGAACAGCGGGCAGAGCTCGCGCGGGTTGAACGCGCGGCCACCGCGACGGTCACGCCGCACACGCGGATTGCGTGGTCGGATCTCCGCGGGTGGCTCGACGGCTGGCGCGCGATCGACCGCCGGGCGACCAGCGCGCGACGCTACGAGCAGCTCGCCGCGCACCTCGGGCTACGTATCCACTAAGCCAACCCCACTCTGCCGCACCCTCCGCCATCGCGTGAAGCTCCCCAACGGAGATCTTCACCATGCGCCTTCCTGCCGCCCACTGGGCCGAAATCGTGTCTGCCCATCACGCCTCCGGGCTGTCGATGG
>CAIUMM010000171.1 GCA_903900265.1 uncultured Pseudomonadota bacterium | reverse complement strand
TCGAGCGTGAGCGTCGCCCCTGCGGTAAGCGGCCAGGAGCTGGTCCAGCTGACGTCGAACACGGTCGTTCCGTTGACCTGCAGCCCGAGGTCATCGGCGTCATCGAGGTGCAGCACGTCTACGCCATAGGCATAGTCGGCGCCGACGTCGCCGTTGGCCGACGCCGAGCCGTTGGCCGCGATCACCACGCGCTCGCCGGGAGCGACCGGCACCGACGCGGAGATGACGGTGTTTTCTGCGCCGCTGACGATCTTCCAGCCGACCAGATCGATGTTGCGCGCCGAAACATTCTGGACTTCAAACCACTCGGCGTCCCGCTCGGAGCGCTGAAGCGGGTGGGTCATGATCTCGGTGATCAGAACGTCGTTGGGGGCGACGAAGTCTTCGTCGATCGCGCCGTCGCAGTCGTCGTCCACGCCGTTGTCGGCCTCTACGCCGCCCGGAAACGCCGAAGCGGCGGTGTCATTGCAGTCGTCGCCGCCGAACGCGCTGGCGGAGTGGCCATCGGCGTCTTGGTCGAAGTCATCCGCGCCGTCGCAGTTCGAGTCGACGCCGTCGTACCAGGCCTCATCGGCGCCGGGGTTGATGTCGGAGTTGGTGTCGTCACAGTCGTCGCCGCCGAACTCCACGCCGACGTAGCCGTCGGAGTCTTCGTCATTGGCAAGCGGAGTGGCGTCGGAATCCCCGGTGTCGTCGCCCAATTGTACCGAGGTTCCGGTGCAGGCTGCGAGCGAGACCAGCAACGCCGGAGCAAGAACCGTAGTCAGCAGGCGGAGCGAGCGGCGCGAGGAGACAAAGATCGATGTTGCATACATGTCGCACACTATACCAGAAATCAAGCAATTCGTGGGTCTCTTTGAGAACACGAGACAGACGGGACGCGCATCACCGGCGTATACTGCATTCATGTTCGACGCCCAGCCGCGATTGCTCGCCATCGGCACCGCGAACCCGCCCGAGCGGGTGCGGCAAGAAGACCTATTGGAGCGGTTTCGCGTAGAGGATCCTCGGATCCGCTCGCTGTTCACGTCCAGTCACATCAAGACCCGCCACCTGTACCTGCCCGAGCCGGGCCCCAATGGCGCTCCTCAGGAGTCGCAAGGCCAATTGTTGGCCAAGCACAAGTGGGGCGCGATGCAGATCGGCCCCGAGGCGGTCGAAGCCTGTTTGTCGCAGGTGGGGCTCACCGTGCGCGACATTGACCATCTGGTGTGCATCACCACCACGGGGTTCCTTGCGCCGGGGCTGACCGCGCTGCTGATGAAAAAGATGGGCTTCCGCGAAGATTGCTCGCGGGCGGACATCGTCGGCATGGGCTGTAATGCTGGGTTGAACGGGCTGAACCTCACGACCGCGTGGGCCAAGGCCAACCCCGGCAAAAACGCGCTGATGGTGTGCATCGAGGTGTGCTCGGCGGTCTACGTGTTCGACAACACCATGCGCACCGCCATCGTCAACTCGCTTTTTGGCGACGGCGCCGCCGCCGTCTTGGTGCGCGCGCACCCGAACGACGATCAGGGCGCGCCGGTGCCGCACGTGCTGGGCTTCAACAGTCACCTCATCCCCTCAGCCGTCGACGCGATGCGCTACGACTGGGACGATGAAGCCGGCAAGTTCAGCTTTTTCCTCGACCGCGACATCCCCTACGTGGTCGGCGCAAACGCCCCGCGCCCGGTCGCTCGGCTGTTAGCGCAGCACGGCTTGAAGAAGCGCCACATCGCCCATTGGATCGTCCACTCCGGCGGAAAGAAAGTCGTAGACGCGATCAAGTACAACCTCGGCCTCACCGACTACGACGTGCGCCACACGCACTCGATCCTGCGCGACTACGGCAACCTCTCGTCGGGTTCGTTCCTGTTCAGCTACCAACGTCTCATGCGCGAAGGCAAAGTTCGACGCGGTGATTTTGGGATCATGATGACCATGGGCCCCGGCAGCACCATTGAAACCGCCTTGATCCGGTGGAGTTGAAACCGGTGGAGTTGAACGATGTCCAGGTCTGACCAAGCTTTTGAAACGCTGCACTACAACGACGACGGGGACATCGCGACCGTCCGGCTTGAGCGGTCGCGCATCAACGTCCGGCAGTTAGGGGAGCTGGAGCGGGTGTGCGCGCACCTTGAAGACGAATCCAAAGCTTCGCTGGTGATTTTTCGCGGAGCCAGTCAGGGCATCGACTTCGCGGACTTCGACCCCAAAGCGGGGCTGGACATCCACGGCTTCAACAAGTGGGAAAAGCTGCTTCGCCGAATCGAACAGCTGGAAAAGGTCACGTGCTTTTTCGCCGAGGGCGATCTGGTGGGCGGCGGCTTCCAGCTGATGCTGACCTGCGACGTGCGCAGCGCGCGCGCCGGAGCCACCTTCCGACTCCCGGAGGTGCAGATGGGCTTCTTGCCCGGGATGGCGACGTGGCGCTTGGCTCGGTACATCGGCGTCGGACACGCGCGCCGGCTGATCCTGCGCGGCGACTCGGTGGGCACCGAAGAGGCGATGCGCCTCGGGCTCATCGACGACGTGCGCGAGGACCTCGACCACGCCGATCTCCGCGCGCACTACCGCCCAGCGACCGCCGTCGCGAGCGCGCTCGCGCGACGCTTGCTGCTGGAGAGCGGCGAGACCCAGTACGAAGACGCGCTGGGCAACCTGCTCGCCGCCCAGTTTCGGGCAATCAGCCAGAGCGCGTTCCTCGAAAACCTGAAGAAGTAATCGGGCTCTCGCGAGGCCTACCCGTGATGGTAGGGCTCACCGGCGCGGATCGTACACGCCCGGTAGATCTGCTCGACGACGACCACGCGGGCGACGGCGTGGTTGAGCACCATCGACGACAACGAGAGCACGGTGCGCGCCTTCTCGCGCACGATCGGCGCGTGCCCATACGCGCCCCCGAGCGCGAACCAGAGGGCGGTGTTGCCCGATTGGGCGGCGTCCTCCACCAAGCGCGCCAGCGCCTCACTCGAGCGCGCCTCGCCGCGTTCGTCGACGACGACTAGCCAGGACCGCGCCGGCACCGCCTTGAGCAAGCGTTCCGCTTCGTCCTGGGCCGTGGCTGCGGGTCGAACCACCTGCTCTTCAAACGGAAAATATCTTTTGATCCGCCCGCCATAGTCTTCCGCCGCGGCGTCCGCCCACGGGGTTTTGCCCCCGCGCACCGACGACAGCACGATCTTCATGCGGTTCAGACCGCGGGCGCAGCCGGCTTGGGCGGAGCTTCGAGGTCGATCGCGAGCCGAGGCGCGTCGCCCCAGAGGCCGTCGAGGTCGTAGAAGCCGCGCATGGGCTCATCGAACACGTGCACGACGATGTCGCCGAAGTCGATGAGCACCCAACGGCCCGCATCGAGACCTTCTACGCCGATAGGGCGCACGTTGTGGGTGCGGAGCTCGTCGATCACGCCCTGCGCGATGGCCGAGACCTGCCGGCGGTTGGTGCCGTGGCAGACCACGAAGGCGTCGCAGAAGGACGACACAACGTGAAGGTCGTAGACCACCACGTCTTCGGCCTTCCGTGCTGCTGCGGCGCGCGCTGCGGCGGTCGCGAGGGTGAGGCTGGCGGAGTCGAGGGGCGAAGGCGCGCTTGGGGTCATTCGGGAACGCTGGGAACGGGGGAAGTTGGAGAGCCGGGAGGGGCAGATACACCGGGATCCTGTCCGAGGCCAGTCACCGCGAGCTTGACCGAGAGCGTGCGCTCCCGCAGGCGGTCGCCCGGATCCTCAGGCGGGGCCTGCGGCGCGGTGCCGTCCTCGGCCGCGACGACCGGGGCCGGAGGCACGTTGCTGGCAGTGACCACGACGTCGGCGAGCAAGCGCACCGACGTGGCGTTGTCGATCCACACCTGTCCGGTCAACGAAGTCGGCGACAACGCCTGGCCAATGATGCGCTTTCGAGCGCCCGCGCTTGGGCTGGGGGCCAGCGAGAGGTCATGCCGCATGGCAGCGCGACCGTCCACGGTCTCTTCGATACCCGGCCCATAGACGATGCGACCCGCGGTCATCGCGACGATGTCTTCCCACGGATCCCAGCCCAGCGCGAGCTGAGCGCGCAGCGGCTCAGGATCGCCCTTGGCAGCGAGCGCCGCACCCGAGAGGCCCTCCCAGGCCCGCGCGCCGGCGATCAGCCAGTGCGTGGCCGGGATTCCGTCGCGGACGGTGGTGTACTCCCAATTGTCGCGGTCTTTCCACTTCAAGGAACCCGCGGCGTCGCGCACCGTGCTGCCCGCCGCGACCTTCCGCTCGTCCCGCGAGCTGTACTGAAAGGTGAACGAGCCCAAATCCTGTAGCGTGCCGAAGGTGACTTGCTCCGACGCCGCCTCGGGCGTGATCGGCGCGACCTCTACCGGCGCATCCGTGCACCCGACCCACAGCGCAGCGAGCGCGACCCCGCTCAGGCGCCGCGCTTCAACCACGCAGCTCCCCGAGGGCCGTCCACACCCGCTGCACGAGCGCTTGCACCCCCTCGCCGGTGACCGCAGAGATCACCAGAGTGCCAGCCGGGAAAACCTGTTTGGCAGCCGCGACATCTTCCGCGCTCACCGTGTCGGACTGCGTCAGGATGATGATCTCGGGGCGGCTGAGCAGCTCGGCATCGTAGCGACGCAGCTCATCGCGCAGCACCGTATACCGGGCGAGCATCGCCGCGGCGCGCTTGGCAGCGGCGGCGTTCTCGTCGTCTTCCTGATCGTCTTCCTGAACTTCTGCTGGGTCTTCTTCAAGACCGACTTCGGACACCACGGCGGGCGCGTCATCCTCCACCGGAGCCCCAAGCGAGACGAGGTGGAGGAACAGCTTGGTGCGCTCGACGTGACGTAGGAACTGGTGGCCCAGACCCTTGCCTTCGGCGGCCCCTTCAATCAAACCCGGGATGTCCGCCACCACGAAGGTGCCGCTGTCGCCCATCGACACCACCCCGAGGTTCGGGGTCAATGTGGTGAACGGGTAGTCGGCGATCTTCGGGCGCGCCGCGGAGATGCGCGAGATCAACGTAGACTTTCCTGCGTTCGGGAAGCCGACCAGACCGACGTCGGCCATCAGCTTCAACTCGAGCCGCAGGTTCAATGCACGCCCCGGCTCACCCGGCGTGGTCTGCCGAGGCGCACGGTTGGTGCTGGACTTGAAGTGCCTGTTCCCGAGACCGCCCTTGCCGCCCGGGCACGCGATCCGGCGCTCGCCGCCGCTGAGCAGCTCGAACAGGAGCAGATCTTCGTCCTGGTTGTAGACCATGGTTCCGACGGGAACGCGGATCTCAAGATCCTTTCCCATCGCCCCATGGCGCAACCGGTACTGCCCGTGCTCTCCGTCTTCCGCCGCCCATTGCGTACGGTGGCGGAGGTCAAGGAGGGTCCCTACGCCTTCGTCGGCGATGAACACGACGTCGCCGCCGTTTCCACCGTCGCCGCCGTCGGGACCGCCCATCGGGACGTACTTTTCCTTACGGAAAGATGAGCTGCCTCGCCCACCTTTTCCGCTCGTCACTCGTAGCTCAACTTCGTCGATAAAACGCACGTGAAATACTCAGATCGCGGCGTTCGATCGGCGACGGTCGGACGCAAGGCCCGACCGGAGCGTCACTACGCCTCGGCGGGAAGGACCGAGATGAAGCTCTTGTTTTGGCGAGTGTGGAACTTGACCTTGCCATCGGAGGTGGCAAAGAGAGTCCAATCGCGACCGATGCCGACGTTCTTGCCCGCGTGAAACACGGTGCCGAGCTGGCGGACAAGGATGCTGCCGGAGGTGACGGTCTGACCGTCGTGGCGCTTCACGCCGCGGTACTGCGGGTTTGAATCGCGACCGTTACGGGATGAGCCTTGGCCTTTTTTGTGTGCCATTTGGGTGTCCTCTTAGTTGATTGAGTGTTCGTAGGGGATCAGACGCTGATCGCGTCGATCTTGAGGACGGTCAGGCTTGCGCGACCGTTCTTCTGCTTGCGCCGGCGTTGGCGGTGCAAGTAGCGCATCCCCTCGGTCTTAGCGCCCTTGTCGTGCGAGACGACGGTGGCGGTGACCGCCGCGCCAGACACCATCGGGGTGCCGACAACGATGGAGTCTCCCCCAACGAGGAGCACCTGATCGAGGGTCAGCGCGGAGCCGACCTCGGCTGCGACGCGATCAACAACGAGAGTGGAACCCTCGGACACGCGGTACTGCTTACCGCCAGAGACTACAACTGCGTACATGAGCGACCTTTCCTGAAAGCCGGGCGGGCTTATGGCTCAGGGAGCCTTGTGTCAAGGTGATTCGTGCGATGGGAGTCATTCCTGTGGCGCGCGACCTTCCGATCGCGTGGTCGCCAGCAGTCGACTTGGGATAGAGCAGCACGCAATGCACGGCTCCCCAATCACGCTCGGCCCCCTAACCGGCTTGTCGTACGCGGTCACCGACGAAGTACCCGTGGCGACCGTGGTGATGACCCACGGGCTTGGGCTCGGGCCGTGGATCTTCGATCCCTGGCTCTCCGTCTTTGCCGCTTGGAAGCTCCACGTGATCACGCTGACGATGCCCGGCCACACCCCCGGTCAGCCGGACGACGCGATCACGCTGAAAGCCAGCGCCGACGCAGTCGCCGACGCGATCCGCGGGATTTCTGGCCCGGTGGTGCTGCTCGGCCACAGCATGAGCGGTCTCGTCGCCCAAATGATCGCCGCCCGGCCCGACATGCAGGGCCTGCACGGCGTGGTTTTGGTCTGCCCCACACCTCCCGGACAGGTGCGCATGACGCTGGACGCCGGGCAGCTTCGGCACGGATTGCCGTTGGTGCGCGCGCTGCTCGGCCGCTCGGTGCGCCCGAACTACGCCGGCTACCGCGAGCTGGGGATGAACCAGATGGTGGAGGCCGACGCGCGCAACGCCTTCGACGCGTCGGTGCCGTGGCCGGCCGCGCTGGTTCGCGACTTTCTACGCCGCCCGCACATCGACTCCGCCGCGATCACCGTGCCGATGGTCGTCGCGATCGGGCTGCACGATCGCGTGCTCCCTTGGCAGAAGGTGCGGTTGTTAGGCGATCTCTACGAGGCCGTCGTCTGGCGCTACGATGACCTTGGGCACATGCCGATGATGGAGCCGGGCGGCATCCGCATGGGGCGCGATCTCGCGCGCTGGTGCGCGGCGCCCACCCGACCGCAGGTGATCGAGAGCGAGGGCTTCGGCCCCAGCGAAGGCGTAGGGCACTTGCTGCGCCGAGCGCGGCGCGGGGAGCTGATGAAGCGGCGCAGCGCGTACGGCCAGAAAAAGACCGCGCGCTGAAAACACATCACCCGCGTCAGATCAGCTCACCGTCTGCGGGATCGGGCGCGTAGCCCTCGGGTAAAATTGCCGCGACGCGTCGAAAACTCTCGACGATCGGTCCGGTCTTGCCCGGGTAGTCTGCGGCGTTGAACGGCTCACCGAACGCGAGCCGCACCGGACCGCGGTTCATGATCGTCTCGCCGATCGGAAAGATGTGCTGGGTGCCCGTCTGCGCAACTGGGAGGATCTGCACGTCTGCCTGAGCGAGGTACCGCGCGCTCGCTCGGAGAAACGGCTGCAGGTGACCCGAGCGCGATCGCGCGCCCTCGGGGTACAAAAGCGGGATGTACCCTTGATCGCAGAGGGAGACACACTCGTCAATCGCCGCGAAAGCGATGGTCGCGAGCTCACGCGGCGAGAGCGCGTCCTGTTCGGTCGCGACGACGTTGGACTGCGGGGTCTTGCGGGTGTGCAAGGAGATCGCGGCGAGGCGTCGCCAGGGATCGGTGTACACCTTCGGGCCAGCGATCGCGACGATGCGATTGGCCACCGCCTCAAAGCCGGCGGTGCTCAACACCTGATCGGTCACCTGCGTGTCGGTGTAGGACAAGTGGTTGCAGACCATGAACCGGCGCCGCGGCCCGCCCGAGACAAAGCGTTGTAGGCGCTCAGGGTGCACGATCGGCTCGGCTTGCACGAGGATGCCCATGAACATGCGGGTGAGCGCACGGGCTGTCGGATCCGCGGGATGGAAACGCCACGTGTCCCCCGCCCCAAAAAACGTTGTGCGAAGCTGCTGCAAGGCCGGATCATCGACCGTGCGAAAAAGCTCCAGCAAGCGCCGCTCTGCGTCCGGACGCAAGGTTTCGTCGGCGAGGTGGGCAGCGACCCAGCCGGGGAGGATCTGCCGGATCACCGGGAGCGGGAGCGCGTAAAGCTCCTCAAAGGAGATCTGCATGTGAGGCGATATCGCGGCGAGATCCGAATGTCAGGCGTGCATGCGGACCAGATCCTCACCGACGCTCACGAGGGCCGCTTCCGCGTCCAGCAAGCGCGGCAGGAGCTGCTCGGCGTCCCCCACCTCGGCTGCGAGCTGCAGCAACAGGGCGACATGGCGCTCCTCCGGAGGGTGCAACGCCGCGTAGAGCCGCACGAGGTCCGGGTCTTGCACCGAATGCAGCAGCAGATCGAGCCGCTCCGCGCTGCGCGCCTCGATGATCGCTGCGACGCACAGCGTAGCGCACAGATCGGACCCGGTGAGCTTCGCCAACGCTCCGGCATACTTGGCCGGGATCAACGGCTCAAAAGTGCCGCCCCGGGCCGAGAGCAGCGCCAGCGCCTGCTCAAAGTGGCCCAGCTCCTCGCGCGCGAGACGGGAGTACACCGCGGCCCGCTGCGGATGCTTGAACACCAGCCCCAACACCGTCCCTGCCGCTTTTTTTTCGCAATGCGCTACGTCCAAAAGCAGCAAATCGGGCGCAGCGAGCACCCGCGTCAACCACCGATCCGGCGTGGCACACAACAGCATCGGGCGCAGCTAACCGATGGGGGATACGCTGCGTCCGTGATTCGATATGTCGCCGAAACCGCACGTGGACAAGAGCTCGAAGCAGCGTTCGCGCGGCTTGGGCTGCACGACAGCCTCGCGCCCGACGTGTGCTTGGTGCTGGGCGGCGACGGCACGCTGCTGCGCGCCATCCACCAGCACGGGGCGCAGTATGCCTATTTGGGCATCAACTGCGGGTACTTGGGCTTTTTGATGAACGACCTCGGCGGCGACGCGAACGAGGTCGCGCGCGCGGTCGCGCACACGCTGGAGGCCGAGGGCTACGTCACCCACGGCTTTCCGCGGCTGCAGATGCGGGCGATCACCCCCGATGGAGATGAGCTCGAAGGCGTCGCCGTCAACGACGTCTACGTCGAGCGCCAGAGCGGCCAGACCTGCCATCTACGGGTGACGGTCGACGGCGTAGAGGCCGTGCATCGCATGGTCTGCGACGGCATCATCGCCGCCACGCCGCTCGGATCCACCGCGTATTCGTTCTCGGCCGGCGGCCCCGCCGCGCACCCGCTGGTCCGCGCCACGCAGCTGACGGCGATCTGCCCGCACACCCCGCGCCTCGCGCCGCTCGTGCTGCCGCACACCTCGCCGATCCACATCGAGGTGCTCGACAGCAAGCACCGCCCCGCCCGCTGCGTGATCGACGGCCAGCCGCTCGGAAACGTCGAGCAGGTCGACGTGCGCGGCGCCGATGTGAGCGTGCGGCTCTGCTTCCTCGACGGCCACGACTTCACGCGCACGATGTTCGGCAAGATCATCCACGCCTGATCGCGGTTTTTGTACCGGAACTACCCGCGTACGACGTCCACGAGCCTGCGCCCGTGCTCGGACCCGAACGCGTGGGAATTCCCCACGAAGAAGCCACGCTCGTGCACGCGATCCGAGACGGTGAGGTCCCCGGCGATGCGCACCTCCGAGCCGTGCTCCAGCAACCGCTGAAACGCAGGTTGACGGACGAGGTTCGACCCCGAGATCGGGCGCGTCTCAATGCCGACCGCCTCGAGCTTCTGCATCAGCGGCCGCCGGTCCCCGTCGACGATCATCGCAAAGGCAAACCCGGCGTGATCGGTGCCGGGGAGCTCGGGAAATACGGTGATCCCGGGCGTTCCCGCGAGCGCCGCGCACCACTCCGCGTGGTTGGCGCGCCGTTGCTGAACCCAGGCGTCGAGGCGCCGCAGCTGCACGCGCCCAAACGCGCCGGCCATGTCGGTAGGGCGCAGGTTGTAACCCGCGCTGACGAACAAAAAGCGGGAGTCGATCTCGGGGAATTGTTCGATCCAGCGCGCCTTGTCGGTGCGCTCGCGCACCCAGCCGTGCGCGCGCAAGCTGCGCATCGCGTCAGCCAGCGCGGCGTCGTCGGTGACGATGATCCCACCTTCCACCGTGGTGATGTGATGGCTGAAGAAGAAGCTGAACGAAGCGGCGTCGCCGATGCTGCCGATGCGGCGCCCGCTGTGACGGGCACCGTGCGCGGCGCAGGCGTCTTCAAGCACGATGAGGTCGTCATAGTCGCAGTCCGCGGCCTGCCCGAGCAAGTGCACCGGCATCACCGCTTTGGTTCGAGCGGTGCGCGCGGCGCGGGCCTTTGCGGGATCGAGGCACAAGGACTCCGGGTGCACGTCGACGATGACCGGCACCAAGCCCGCCTGCACGATCGGAAAAAGCGTGGTCGACCAGCCGACCGCGGGCACGATCACCTCGTCGCCGCGCTTCAAGCGCCCGAGCTCAACGAGAGCGTCCAACATCAGCAGGTTCGCCGACGATCCCGAGTTGACCATCACCCCCTCGGAGCGACCACACCACGCCGCCCACTCCGCCTCAAAGGCGCGGACCTCGGCGCCCATCGTCACGCGGGTGGTCAGCATGCAGTCCAGCGCCGCAAGCACCTCGTCGGCGCCAAAACCGACGACGGTCAACGGCATTCCCGTCGCAGCGTCATGCGCAGTGGTAGGCAGGCCGGCCATCTCGGCGCGCACGATGCGCTGCAGGGTTTCGCGATCTGTAGCGTTCATCAATGCTCCGGGCCGGCAAATCTACCCCGTGCGCCGGCTTCCGCGCGCCGGGAAATTGTGCAACCGCGTTGGAGCGATGCGCGTTAGCCGCGCCTCCTACTCTCTCGAGGTCGCTCCCATGTCGCTCCAAGCCGGAATCGTCGGTCTCCCCAACGTCGGAAAATCCACGTTGTTCAACGCATTGACCGCTGGCGGCGCCGCGGCTGCGAACTACCCGTTCTGCACCATCGACCCGAACGTCGGCGTGGTGTTTGTCCCCGATGCGCGCATGGACCAGCTCAACAAGGTCGTCCCGACCCAAAAAATGCTCCCGGCCGCCGTCGAGATCGTCGACATCGCCGGCTTGGTGCGCGGCGCCAGTCAAGGTGAGGGCCTCGGCAACCAGTTCCTCGCGCACATCCGCGCCACCGACGCGATCCTGCACGTGGTGCGCTGCTTCGAAGACGCCGACGTCGTGCACGTAGACGGCGGGCCCAACCCTGGCCGCGACATCGACACCATCGACACCGAGCTGATCCTCGCCGACATCGACACCGCTCAAAAGCGCGTCGACCGTTGCAAGAAAAACAGCAAAAGTGGCGACAAAGAGGCGCTGTTTCATTTGGGCGTGGCCGAGCGCCTCGTCGCGCTGCTCGACGCCGGCAAGCCGGCTCGCCAAGGCGACTGGACGCCCGAGGAGCGCGCCAGCATCAACGAGTGCCAGCTGATCACCGCCAAGCCGGTGTTGTACGTCTGCAACGTCGACGAAGACGGCCTGACCGGCGACAACACCTTCGTCAAAGAGGTGCGCGCCCGCGCCGCCCTCGAGCACGCGCGCGTCGTCGTGCTGTGCGCCAAGGTCGAGGCCGAAGTCTCTGAGCTCCCCGAAGAGGACCGCCCTGGCTTCCTCGCCGATCTCGGGATCAACGAGCCCGGCCTGGCCGCGCTGGCCCGCGAGGCCTACAGCCTGCTGGGCCTGCAGACCTACTTCACCTGCGGCCCGAAAGAGATCCGCGCGTGGACCGTGCCGGTGGGCTGCAAAGCGCCGCAGGCCGCGGGCGTCATCCACTCCGACTTCGAGCGCGGCTTCATCCGCGCCGAGGTCTACAGCGTGGCCGATCTGGTCGCAGCGGGCAGCGAAGCGACGCTGAAGGCCACCGGAAAGATGCGGGTCGAAGGCAAGGAGTACGTGTTGAAGGACGGGGATGTTTTGCATTTTCGGTTCAATGTCTGACCCCAGCTCGGTCACCCTTCTTCGTCGTCGCCTTCAGCGCCCACGGCGTGTACCCCACGCCCCAGCTTCTGGGCGCGCACCTTGATCCCCCATAGCTGGTAGGCAAAGCCGCCCAGAAAGTACTCCAGCCACGGGGTGTAGTCGCCCGTGGTGTCTACGGCCCGCAGCGCCGCGTAGTAGCGGTCGCGGTTCTTGTTGTAGTAGGTCGAGAGATCAAACAGGTACTTGAAGTCGTAGCCGCGCTGGAAGAGCAGCAGCGTGGTCATCATGCGGGCGGTGCGTCCGTTCCCGTCCAAGAAGGGGTGGATCCACACGAGGCGGTGCTGGGCGATGCCAGCCACGATGACCGGATGGACCCAAGGATCAAGCCTGCCCTTGGCGATCTGCGCCGGCGTCGGGTGTGACTTTACCGCGCCGAGCCAGTCCATCAGCGCGTCTACATGGTCCCGCACCTCCGACGAATGCGGCGGCCGATGGTGTACGACCACGTCCTCGCCGTTGCGGTCGCCGACCAGCACCTCGGAGTCGCGCAGACGTCCGGCGTTGACGTAGCCGCCACGCACCTCGCGAACGATCAACCCGTGCAAGCTCAGCAGATCCCGACGGCTCACCGGGTACTTTTTGTCGCCGCGGATGCCGTCGATGGCGTCGAACGCCGCGAGATAGTTGAGAAACTCCTGCTCAGACTCGGTCAACTGCCGCTCAGGAGGGGCGTCTACAAGACGAAAGGCAGCCTCGATCGTGAGCGACGAGCCCTCGATCTGCAAGCTGGAGACGGCATCCTGCAGGCGCGCGCTCTCCCGAAGATCGGTCCGCCAATCCGTGTTGAGGTCCACGGCTTCGAGAAAGCCCACGCAGCGGTCGATCGCCACAAGCTGGCGTTGCAACAGGGGCGTCAGGGTCCATGTGGGCGAGAAGGCGGACATCGGTAACCTCTACGTGTGCCAGTCTGCGAGGGTTTTGGTGCGCCTGAGGTAGCCCGGCCACGCCGCTACCACCCTCGTGTGCGCCCCATCCGCCTCCATCAAAAACGTCGCTCCCCGAGCGTCCTTCAGCGGTCTCCGAGCCCCGAAGGCGCGGACGATGAAGTCTTGCGTCGAATGGTGCACCCCGAGGATCACGTCCCCGTCGAGCCCACGCCGATGCAGCTCCGCTCCGAGGCGCCCCACCACACTCGCCCAGCCGTCTATGCTCACGGGCATCGGCCCGACGGGCAGCTGCGCAACCGCGGCGAAGTCCAGCCCATACGCGGACAAGATCCCCTCGACCGTCTGCCTCGTCCGAAGCCGTTCGGTGTACCCCACCAGCACCGGCCGGACCCCCAACGTCCGCAGCCAGGCTCCAGCCTCGAAGGCGCACGCCCACCCGGCCTCCGTGAGCGGATTCGGCGCCGCTTCGGATTTCTCTGCATGTCGGACGACGACGATCTTCATGGAAACTCGCAGAACAGGTCGCCGCCGTAACCCCCCCTACGGCACCGCAGCGATGAAGTCCCCGTACCCGTTACTGACGTAGCCGCGGATCGCGCTGGGCGCGGGGCCATTCACCGCCGTCCAGGTGTCGCCTTCGAGGTGGTAGAGCGTGTCGCCCACCGCGACGGTCTTGCCGAGGCCGGTGTAGCTGAAGCCGTGGGTCTCGCCGGGCAGGCCGGACTCGGTCTCGGACCAACCGGAGGACGAGCTCCACTCGTAGATCGACGTGCCGGCGGTGACAAACAGCCCGTAGCCGTTGTACTGCAAGCCGCCGATGGTCGCCGGCGCCGCGTCGGTGTAGCTGCTCCAGCTGCCGGCGGCCTCGTCCCATTCGTACACGGTGTCGCCCACGCCGACAAACAGGCCGTAGCCCATGTACTGCATGCCGGTGATCGCGCCGGGAGCGGGGGCGGTGTACGCGCTCCAGCCGGAGGCGTCGTCCCATTCGTAGACGGTGTCCCCGGCGCCGATGAAGCGCCCATAGCCCATGTAGTCGTAGGCGCCGACGCGCTCGGGGGCCGCTTCGAGCTCGGACTCCCACGCGCTGCCGGACCAGCTGTAGAACACGCTGGCGCCCTCCAGCGCATCGCCGGGGCCATCGCCCCCCGTGGCGTCCTCGTCGGTGGTGCCGCAGCCGGACAAGAGCACGAATGCAAGCAAAGAGCGGATCATTGAACCTCCAAAATGTGCAGGGGCACGAGGATACAGGATGTGCGCCACCGCGGCAAACCCGTACCCACGAATACCTGCCGCGCATCGGGCCATAGACCGCCGACGCCCAGCCCGGTATCCTTCCTCTGCATCCGAGCCGCTCATGTACTTTGGCCGCATCCCCCGCTTCAGCCCCAGCTTCTCCCTGAACGACGCGCTGACGTCCGCACGCCTGATCGCCCGTCCGCCGGAGGACGCGCCGAAGGTGCGCGAGTTCGAGCAGAGCTTCGCGCGCTTCATCGGCGTCAAGCACGCGATCATGACCCCCAGCGCACGGTACGCGTTCTACCTGATCCTCCAAGCCTACGACCTTGGACCGGGCGACGAAGTCATCATCCCCGGGCTGACCTACTTTGCGATCCCTTCGATCGCGGTCACCGCCGGCGTGCGTCCGGTGTTTGCCGATGTCGGGCTCACCACCCACGTGCTGGACCCTGCGGCGTTTGAGGCGGCGATCACCCCCAAGACCCGCGCCGTCGTGCCCACGCACCTGTACGGCACGCCCTGCGACATGGACGCGATCAACCGCATCGCCAAAGCCCACGGCATCAAGGTGATCGAGGACTGCGCGCAGTCCACCGGCGCTCGGTACAAGGGTCGCCGCGTCGGCTCTTTGGGCGACGCCGCCTACTACACCTTCGGCCTCACCAAGAACATGACTACGCTCACCGGCGCGATGGTCACCACCGACGACGACGCCGTCGCGGCGCGCATCCGCAAGGTGATCGACGCCGGCACGCCCGCAGCGCTCGCCCGCTCCCGCAAGGAGGCGGTGGTCGGCCTCGCGATGAAGGTCGCCACCCACCCCTTCGTGTACCCGCTCACGCTGCACCCGGCGATCGTGCTCGGCAACAAGCTCGGCGAGGACCCGATCCACGAGCGCTTCGGCGAGCCCGAGGTGCTCTACAAGGAGCTCCCCGACAGCTTCCAGCGCAATCGTCCCCGCGCGGTCCAAGCCGCCGTCGGCCTGCAGCAACTGGCGCGGGTTGAGCAGCTGAACGGCGCCCGCAGCCGCAACGGGCGCTTCCTCGACGAGCACCTCGCGCACGTGCCGCACCTGACCGTACCGAGCTACCCCGGCGCCGCCGAGCCGATCTACATGAGCTTCGTCGTGCACCACGCGCGGCGCGACGACCTGATGGCGGCGCTCCGCAAGCGAGGTGTGGACACGACCACCGGCTACATGAACGACTGCTCCGACCACCCGCTGTTCCCCGAGTTCCGCCGCCCGTGCCCGAACGCCGCGACGATCAAGGCCGAGCAGTTGCACATCCCGGTGCACCCGAGCCTCGACGACCGCGACCTCGCGCACATGGTCGAGGCGGTGCGCTCCGCCTGCCTTGAGCTGGGAAGATCGGCGTGAACCAACGCACGCGAGGCAGCGACACCCAAACGCACGCCTCGCGTGGTCCCTACCTGCGCGGCGCGATCGGCGCGCTTCGGTACCGGCTGACCGGCCATCGCATGCCGCTCGCGCTGACCGCGCGGGTGACCTGGCGCTGCGATGCGCTGTGCGCGGGCTGCGGGATGCCCAACACCGCGCGCCCCGAGCTGACCACGGCCGAGTGGGTCGCGGTGCTGGACGAAGCGGCTCAGCAAGGCTGCGTGCGCGTCTGTTTTACCGGCGGGGAGCCGCTGCTGCGCGACGATCTGGGCGATCTGGTCGACCGCTGCGCCGCGCTCGGACTGGCGACTACGCTGGAGACCAACGGCGGCCAGCTGCCTCAGCGCGCGCGCTTTCTCAAAGCGCTCGGTCAGGTCATCGTACCCATCGAAGGCAGCGCGGCGGCGCATGACACCGTGCGCGAGCCCGGCAGCCATCGCAGCGCCCTCGCCGGCCTCGCCGC
>CAIUMM010000170.1 GCA_903900265.1 uncultured Pseudomonadota bacterium | reverse complement strand
GCTCTGAGCCAGGATCAAACTCTCCAGTTTGTAATCCTATCCGAAGCGACTTCTGCTAAGAAAGTCGCCCGTTTAAACTCTATTGAACGTACGAAAATCTGCTACCAATTTTTCAAAGACCAGCACACTCGATTCGCATCGAATCTGCTACGTTTCGGGTCCGTTTCAACCGAAGTTGACCGTCTCCGGAGCGCCCACCCTCTTATCGGACTTCCCGGTTGCCGTCAAGAACCTTTTTCGTTCTCGTTGGCGACCATCTTGTTCCGAAGGCGGTCGGCTCCGACGACTGGATGCGAACACCCTTCAATCCGAAGCCCCTTTGACTATCCGTCCCCCCTCGTAGCGTCCACGTGTTTTTGGCGGCTTGTTTTCGGTGAGGATGCAAAAATCTGGATGGGGACCTATGGTTGACGGCTATCAAACTGACGAACTACGCTGGTTTCATCTTCCGGTGTCACCGCATACTTGCGGCCTTTCCACAGCACGTTTCCCGTTCGCGCACGGCGCACCGAGTCCAGCAACATGCCCACCAGCATGGCCGCACCGAGCCCTTGCAGCAGGCCAAATGCCCGTTCTTGGCCGAAAATGCCATCCATCCAGTAGCGAACGCTGTGGATCAGGGTCAAGACTCCGATCGCAGCCGCCAGCCCCGCCCAGTCTTCGCGAGCGAGAGCAATACCAGGCAAAAAGTAGGGAAAAACAAACTCAAACGCGATGAACGTGGACAGGGCCACCGGCAACGCCACGGAGTAGCGCATGCCCGCGTACAGGTTTTTGGTCCAGCCCAGCCACAGCTCGCGAAGGCTCGTGTACATCCTGCAGGAGAACAGCTCGCGCATGAACAGGACGAGGATCGGCAACTGACCGCTTACAAACGCTCTTGCCAGCCCCACATCATCCAGAATGTCAGCCGCGACTGCTTGATGGCCGCCTACCGCACGGTACGCGTCGGCGCGGACGAGGATGAACTGCCCGTTTGCGATCACGGCGTCCTGACGCGCTGGATCGTTCACCTTGTCGAGGTCGTTTCCCGCGAGGATCAGCCCCCCTACCGAGGGCTGGATCACCTTCTCCCAGAAGGTGACCATCTCCAGCTTGCCGAAGCCCGACAACAACGCCACTCCGTCGGTGATCGCACGGCTGTGAGCGCGAGAGAGCGCCGAGGGGTGCAGGCGCACGTCCGCGTCAAGGAAGAGGAGCCACTCGGATTTGACCGGGTGACGCTCCAGCCACAGCCATGCGCGGTGAAGCGCCCAGGGCTTTCCCTTCCAGCCGGCCGGGACATCCCCGGAGCCAGCGACGACCTTCGCGCGGCGACTGCGGGCAAGCTCAGCGGTGCCGTCCGTGGAGCTGTCGTCGAACACGACAACCTCGAGGTTGCCGTGGTCTGAGGCGAACACCGAGTCCAAGCACGGGCCGATGTTCGCCGCCTCGTTGCGTGCGGGGATGAGCACGGTCAGCCGCGGGAGCGCGGGCAGGCACGGCGAATCCGGCCCCAAACGCCAGCGATCCTCACTCCGGGAGCGCCCCACGCGCACGGCGACCGAGACCCAGAACACAGCGATAAGCGCGCAGGTGAAGAACATCGGAGACCGCTAACCCTGCACCAGCGCTGCCCAGCGCTCATGGTCGAGGATCACCGGGTCCTTCAGCTGGGCCTCCGGTGCCCCATCGGCGATGCGGCGAGCCCGCCAGCGCGCAAAGGTGCCCGCCGGGACACGCGCCGCGTTGGCCGGCGCCAGTCGGCCCGTCTCCCTTTTGCTCGCATATTCAAGGTTCTCGATGCTCAGCTCCCGATCGAAGTCTCCGGACACTGCGCCCTCCACGGCGACGACGACTCGTGGCGGGTCCGACCATTCGATCGCAGCACAGAACGCCGCACTCCCGGAGAAAGCGCGTCCAGCTGCCGCGATCACGTGATTCTCCGTGACTTTTTCTCCGGTAGCATTCAGAAAACTGCCTGCTTTGCGGACGAACACCAAGCGCGGCGCGCGGCCCAACCAGCCGGTCACGCGCACGATGTCCCCCATCGCGTAGCGCCAGAGCCCGGCTTCGGTGGTCACGATCAGCTCGTATTCGACGCCGACCTGCACCTCCCAGGCAAAGCACACCGAGCCGGATTCATCGCGAAATTCGAGGACATGACCGCCCAACCACGCCACCGGGTCGCCGTCGTCTACGCTGAACGCAAACGTGCCTTCGCTCGCGTGAATGCCCACTTCGCGTACGGGCACGGGAGCGCCCAGCGCCGCGGGCAGCTTCTCAAGGAAGAAGCCCGCCGCTCCTCCCGTCCAGCAGTTGATCCTCCGCAACGGCCAAACCGCGGCCGGATGCGGGTCATCGCCCAATCGCACCCGCTGGAGCCCGTTGGACAGCCGCCGGCGATCCGCCGAGGGCAGCGCCGCAGCGGGACCGCAGCACAGCGTACCGTCCGCGGCGTCCTGCCGGAGCGCCTCCCACCAGCCGGTCAGGTGGCGAGCGTACATCAAGATCGTCGAGGGGTTCGCCGTGGTCCACGACCGTATGTCCTTTCCCACTGCGTGTCTAAGCAAGGTGTACGCCCGAATTTCCGGGTCTGCGATGGTGCAGACGACGTAGGGAACCGCCGCGCGGCGGCGCGTCCACCACGGCTGATCGAGGAAGATCCTCCCGGTGTTGCTCCCGATCGGCAGTCCTCCCTTGGAGCGGGCATGTTCGGCGGGAGAGACGATGGACAGCGCTTTGCCGCCGGCGAGCGCTTCATCGTCGCGCAGCAGCCCGAGCATCCAGAGTCGCTGGGCGACGTTGCACGAGGCGCTCCATGCGGCGTTGACCGGCAAGCGCTTCGGGCGGCCGGTCGTCCCGCTGGTCTCTACGAGATGAACCACCTTTCCGCCCGTCAAAACATCAAGCTCCCCCGCTTCTACGCGGTCCAGCCACGACGACAGCTCGGCATGGGTGCGCACCGGAAGCGCCTCACGCAGCTCAGCAAGGCTCAGGTCAGCGCGCAGTTGATGTTCGCGGAAGAACGCGCTGGACGACGCCGCGCGCAGGATCGCGGTGAGGCGCACCTGCTGGGCCGTGGCGGGGTCGATCAGCGTCGCGTCAAAGGCCCGCACCGCCGCAGACTGAAACAGGCGAAGGATACGGTAGGGCCCGTGCCCGCGATCGAGAAACGGCGAAACAGGAACGGTAGAAAGCGCGTTCAACCGAGGCACGCATGAACCCAAAGCTCCCGCAGCTGCACCGAGGCGCCAAGCACGTCCCCATTGATGCCTCCGATCCGTTGAACCCACATGCGGTGCCAAAATAGCGGGAGCGCAAGCACACCCACAAGGGCGAGGCCCCCGCGCAGCGGCGCTCCATAGAGCAACGCGGCGCCTCCCAAAACCAGCCAAAAGCCCGCAATCCCAGCGTCCAAACCGCCGATCGCACCCCGGATGGTCGCGTATAGGCCGTGCGCAGAGGCCGCGGGGAACAGCACCATGTCCGCCGCGAGCAACGCGCGGGCGAACACCGGCGCCGCGAGGAGCCCCCAAACCACGTACCCGGAATCGACGAGCGCAAACACCGCCGCGACCCGCAACATCATCCACAACGCTACGCCCGCTGCGCCCAGTCCACCGACGTGCGGATCCTTCATCACCGCGAGGCGACGTGCGGCGTCCCCGTGCACCAACAAGCCGTCGAGACAGTCCGAGAACCCGTCGAGGTGGAAGCCGCGGGTGAACCACTCCCCGGCGGCTACGCTCAGCACCGCGCCAAAAGCCGGATGGACCAGCCAACTACCCACGGTCAACGCAGCGATCTGAATCAACCCCACCGCGACGCCGACCATCGGATACCAGCGCGTGGCTCGCGCAAGATCGGACGGAGCGACATCGGGGATCATCGGCACCGGGACACGGCTCAGCATCCCCCACGCCAACCAGAATCCGCGCACTTCAGGCTCCGGAAGCGTAGGGCGAAGGCTTGATCTGCATGGGGATCCCCGCGACAAGCAGGGTCACCCGCTCCGCACGAGCCGCTACCCGCTGGTTGATCCGGCCAAGCCAGTCCCGGTAGCTTCGGGACAGCGCGTCCCCCGGAACAATGCCAAGTCCAACCTCATTGGTCACGGTGATCACCGGGCGAGAGCACGCGGAGAGCTGGTCGATCAACGCGGCGATCTTCTGGTCGAAGGCCGCAGCGTCTGGAAGCGCTCCGCCGCTGTGGTGCAGGTTCTCGAAAAGAACGTTCGAACACCACAAGGTAAGGCAATCCACAACGAAGGCTGCGGGAGCCGGCGCGGCCAGCGCGCCAGACAAGTCGATCGGCGCCTCGAACGTCAAGAAGCGAGCGTCACGCTCCGCCTGATGGGCACGGATGCGCTGCTGCATGTCCTCGTCCAGCGCCTGCGCCGTCGCGATGAAGCCGATCGGCCCTTCTGGGGCATGACGCAACACTTCTTGAAGGGCGAACGTGCTTTTCCCGGAGCGCGCCCCGCCCGTGACGAGGTGGATCATACGCCGGATCCCGCCGGTCGTGCTCGCACCATCGACAGCACGCGGTTTCCGATCCACGCGTGTCGGGCCTCAAACCGGAATGGACCCTCTCCCGGACGTAGGAATGGTTCAACCCGGTCATTTCCGTCCGGCTCGGTCCACACGGCAACCTCGCCAAAACCGATGTACCGGAGCAAGAACGGATGCAATGCCTTGTAGACAGACTCCTTCACCGAAAAGCGAATCGCCGTCTCCACCCATTGCCGATCCACCGGAAGCGCCTCAACCATGCGCAGCTCCTCGGCCCGAAGCACCCGCGCCGCGACGCCGGGCCGGTGCCGGTCGGTGTCCTCGAGATCCACGCCGATCCCCACACCGTGACCCCGCGCGACCAACGCCACCGCAAGATTTTGCTTGTGGGAGACGCTGGCGACAAAACCTGGAACGAGCGCCGGAGCTCCGTGTTCGTTCGGAAGTACGCCCGCGCGGCGCAAGCCCAGCTCTCCTAACAGGTCGCCGAGCGCCAACCGGCCGCCGACGAATTGCACCTGTCGGAAACCACCGAGCGTCCTCGCATAATCGCGCTCGTCCGGATGAAGCCGCGCCAGCACGGGATGCGGAACTGGGTCCGCGCGGGGCGGCAAGTGCACCCCCGCGAGCAACCCAAACGGGAGCGCGATCCGGAACGCCGGGGCGAAGGGTGCGTACGGGCCTGGATCAATCACACGCGCGAAGTATCGCGGACAGCGCCTTTGCGTTCGCGCCAAAGGCCATCTCTTGCGCAGCGCGGGTAGACTGCGGCGGGTACACTATAAGGATGTCCTTGTCGTTCCGTTCTCTCCGAAGCCCGACCGCCACGCTCGTCGGCCTGTTGGCGCTCAGCACGATCGCGAGCTGCGATGATCCGCTGCCGCTCCCCACCGAGGCCGCGGCGAGCGAACAGCACGATCGGTCCTTGGATCCTCCGTTGTACCGCACGCTGTACGACTACGCGTTCCTGCCCGAGACTCAGTATAAGGAGCAGCGCGTTCGCCTGCTGATCTGGCTTCAAGAGATGGAGTTCAATCGGCTGCAGTTGGGTCTGCTCGCCGAGCTGGCCGGTCAGGTGGCGCGCGAGCGGGACGCGATCACCGCAAAGCAGATGGAGATCGTCGCGAAATACGAACCGACGGTCGCGGCCACGTACGACAAGATCTGGGACGGGATGCAGGCGCGCGCCCCGGCCGCTCAGCTCGACGCCCTCGCGCCCGACCTTCAAGCGGTACATGACCGCGAACACGAGCTGCTCGCCCTGCGCGCCCAGTCTGTCCGAGCGCTGTTTGAAGCACAGGCACCCTTCCTACAAACGTTGAGCCCCGCGCAGGAAATTCGCTTCACCGACGCCACTTTTTTGCTGCGTCACCGCCTGGACCCTTACGCAAATCCGGGCGACTTCAACGCGCTGATCGGCCCGGTCTACGTCGCAGGGCAATTTGGCGCGCTGTCCAAAGCGACCTTTGACCCTAACGAAGACCACTTGAACATCGGCGGCCTGTGGTCCCCGGACCCGGAGCGACTCACCGGGCCGCAATATCCCAACGCCCGGCGCGAGGTCCTCCTCTACATGGTGCTGCTTGAGCCGGCGCTGAAAGAGGCGCTCGACGCTGAGACTGCGCTGCGACCGGTGTCCGAGCCCAGCTCCGCCTCCCCCGGCGCTGTACCGGGCACGCCGACGCTGGAGCCCGCACCGCCAGGCACGCCGGGTGGAACGCCCGTGGTGCCCGGCGTGCCGACGCCGCCTACCCCCGGGGTCCCCGGCGCTACGCCCGCGCCCGGCGCCGCGCCTCCCGTCGGAGTCGGTCCGGCGGTCCCACCGAAGCCCGGCATCCCCGAACAGCCCAAACCCGGTAATCCCGGCGTACCGCCTCCACCTTCAGGACAGTAAGCATGTATTGCCTCACGCCGATCGTGCTCGCCGCCCTCGGCGGACTCGCGGTGCCAGAATCGAGCTTCGACGCGCGCATGATCGAGGCCCCGGCAGCGTTCGCGCGCTTCGAAGGCACACAGAGCCGCGCCAAGGCGGGTGAAAAGACGCTGTACGGCGCTCCCCTCGAGCATCACGTCGACAGCGAAAACTTCTCGGTGCAATGGGACGGCGACGACGCGACTGAGGCCTACGCTCAACAGGTGGCCGAGGTGCTCGAGCAAGGCTGGCAGACACTGATCGTCGAACAAGCGTGGCCGCAACCGGTGAGCGCGGACCGCTACCTGCTGCGCGTGGTGCTCGACCCGAGCCTCTCCGGATCCGGGTTCACCACCACCTACCCGTCCGACGAATACCCAGAAGAATACCCGGTCTCCTACGTAAGCCCCGGATTTGGGGACGATTCGTACCCAGGATACTCGCTGAGCGTCGCGGTGCACGAGTTCAGCCACATGATCCAGTTTGCTGTACGCGATTGGCGCAGCAGCCCCGCCGAGGCTTGGTATTGGGAGGCCTCGGCCGAATGGATGGCGGATCAAGGCGCCCCCGACATCGACACCTACGCGCTCTCTACCTACTGGTACGCGGTCAGCACCCCTGAGAGCTACAACAGCACGACCTCCTACCACCAGTACGGGATGCTGCTGCTGCCGCGCTACATCGAAGATGCCTACGGACCCGAGGTCGTGCAGCGCAGCTGGGAGGAAAATGCAGGGGACGCCTGGGATGACGCCATCGCGGACGCTACGGGAGTCGAGCTGGACGCGCTGATCCCGGAGATGGCGGGGGCCTATGCGGCGGGCGCGTTGAGAGAGAGCGCGTTGTTCTACACCCCCGATCCCATGGCCCCACTCGAAGGCGAGGACGAAGGGGTAGACGACGGCGAGCTCGGCGAGCTCGGCTCCATCTACGTGGCCGTCTCCCGCGTAGACGCAGCGCGCTTCACGGTCACTGGACCGGCGACGGTGCGCTACGCCACCGACGGCGCCTGGGGTGCAGCTGCGCCGGAAGACATGTACATCGCGGCGATCACTCGAACCGAGGCGGGGACGATCCGATGGGGCCTCGACGCGCCCACCGACGACACCCCAGACTCCGCAAACGACACCGCTCCGGGCCTTCAAGGACCCGACCATGAAGGTTGTAGCTGCGCGACGGGCCCAAGCTCCATCCACTGGGTTGCCGTGCTCGCGATAACGATGCTCCTCAAACGCCGAACGCCGTGACGCGCACGTCGGACGATCTCAGCGCGCTGAGCGCGAGACTGGCCCCAAACGAGACGTTCGAAGAAGCATTTTTAGAGCTTCAACAGCGCGAAGACCCCGGACTGTACGCCGAGCTGCTGTCGGGCGCGGGCTGGACCTACTTTGTGCGGGAAGATGGCGCGGTGACCGGCTACGGCACGCTGCATCCGGGTCCCCTCTTGCTGCGCAGCGCGATGCACCGAGGGATGCACCGCAGCGCGCTGAACGTGCTGCTGTTGTTTCTTACCGCACGCGCCGAAGGCCCGGTCGCCTCAGCGTTGAGAGCACAGGTTCTATCCCTGCAGTTCAACCACTGGGGATGGCAGGGGCTCACCGATCTGCAGCCGCTCTCCGCCTTTCCCAACCTCAACGCCCTCCGCATCTACGGATGCCGGGTGGGGTCGCCGATGCCGAGGCTCCGGCTGCACACACTCGATGTCGAAGCCAGCGACGGCGTCGAGGACGACTGGATCGTACGCACCGCGCCCCTCTATCTGCGCACCGACGGAAGCGCCGTTCCACGCTCGGTCGTTCGGCTCGAACTGACCGCGCCGGCCGCACCCTGCCAAACCGCGATCCTCGACTGCGCCGACCTCGAAGCGCTGACCCTGCGCGGGCGTAGCGCACTGGCGATCCGCGACTGCCCGCGCTTGCGGGTGGTGCGCGCCCACGATCATGTAGGACCTGTCGCGTTTTCAGCGTGGTCGACGCTCCCCAACCTCGAAGTGCTGGAGATCCGCAGCGAGCCGGACGTACACGGCGCAGCGACAAAGTGCGCGCTGCCCGATCTGCCGGCGCTGCGGGAGCTGATGCTCACCGGGCGACCCGTAGACCTCGCGCACGTGCCCGCGACGGTACAACGACTCGAGGCCCCGCTGACGGACTGCAAGTCGCTGAGCGACCTCCAACGCCCGATTGAGCTGCGCATCGCCCATCCCGGCGGACGAGGCGGTTGGCCGCAGGTTCAGGACGCCAGCGCGCTGATCACCCTCGATCTGTCCGGCCGCGCCGTGAGCGACGCCGATCTGCAAGGCGTACACCGCTCCCCTGCCCTGCAG
>CAIUMM010000169.1 GCA_903900265.1 uncultured Pseudomonadota bacterium | reverse complement strand
TGTTCCCATTCCGAACACAGAAGTCAAGCTCTTTCGTGCCAATGGTACTGCACCCCTACGGGTGTGGGAGAGTAGGTAACCGCCGGCCTCCCCCTACCCCCGCTCGATTCGTCGAGTGGGGGTTTTTCTTTTTGGGGGTCGGGGCTTCGCGTGAACGACGCTGGCGGCAACGGGTGCTCTGAGCGCGGTCGTGACGCGGCCCGAGATTTGGGGACCGCCGGCTTCACCTGCGGTTTCAGCCCCGACGCGTGAGCCACCAACGGTACCCCGTCGCCACCTTCGCCCCGCGCTGACGAGCAGCAGGAGCGCAGGCCTCACCTCCGCTCCTTCAGCTCCCGCGCGACCTCGCGCTTGTCGTCCTTCTCGCGCAGGGCGTGGCGCTTGTCGTGCACTTTGCGGCCTCGGCCCACCGCAAAGCTGAGCTTGACCCACGGCCCCTTGAAGTAGAGCTCGAGCGGCACGAGGGTGACGCCCTTCTCTTTGACCAATTGATGCAACTTCTGCGACTCCATCCAGTGGAGCAGCAGCGGTCGCGGGCGGGCGGGCTCGTGATTGTAGCGGTTTGCCTGTAGGAAGATTGCGATGTGCGCGCCCTGAAGCACCGGGCGTCCTTGATGGAATTCCACCCAGGAGCCGTCGAGCGTGACCTTACCGGCGCGCATGCTCTTGACCTCGGAGCCAGTCAGGATCATCCCTGCTTCGAACTTGGTCTCCAGCTCGAATTCGAACTCCGCCCGACGGTTCAGGCTGATGCTGCGGCGGCCGGGCTTTTTGTCGGACATAGGACGGAGTACCCACCGCTGCGCCGCCCGTCAATGTCGCAGGAGTTCGCTCGCGCGCGGCTTGCCCGTTAGACCGTCAGCAGTTCTGTACCGGAGGTTCTATGCGGTCTCGCTCCTTGCTCGCGCTTTTGGCTGTTGTCGTCGTTACCGGCGTGGTGTACGCAGGCTGCCCGGCTTCTGAGCCCGCGCCTCCCAAGGTCGCGCCGAAGGTCGAAGCAACGCCGTTTGTACCTCCGACTCCGGTGCAAGAGGCGCTCGTCGGCGGGCCCCTCCCTTCGTTGTTGCTCGCCCAAGCGCAGTTCTACGATGGCAACGACGGCAAGCCGGTCCCCGGCCCCGCGCTGCTGACCATCATGCGCAAGGGCGCTGACGGCTGGACCTCCAGCCGCATCGAGGATCCGGACAGCAACGTCTACCACAAGGCGCTGCCCTACGATGGCGGGATCCTGACCATCGGCGCGGAGAAGGCGCTGTTGAAGAAGTGGACGTTCAAGGACGGTGCGTGGTCGCAAGAGACGCTCTGGGCCCCTGCTCCCTGGGGCGGCAAGTTCAACCGGATCCGCGACGTTGAAGTCGGGGACGTCAACGGCGACGGCAAGGACGACATCGTCATGGCGACGCATGACGCCGGCGTCATCGCTGTGGGTCAATGGAAGGACGGCAAGCTCGACGTCACGGAGATGGACAAGACCGCCGACACCTTCGTGCACGAGATCGAGATCGGCGACATCGACGGTGACGGCGTGAACGAGTTCTTCGCCACCCCGTCGGGCCGCAACAAGTCCTCCGGCGTGTCCCAGCCCGGGCAGGTGGTCATGTACAAGTGGGACGGCACGACCTGGAAGCGCAGCGTCGTCGACGACTTTGTAGGCAGCCACGCCAAGGAGATCCTCGCGGTCAAGATGGACGACAACGCCAAGGCCTGCGAGTTCTTCTCCGTGGTTGAAGCGGAAGCGGTGATGGAAGGCGGCGCCACCAAGGTCGTCCATCCGGTCGAGATCCGTCACTACACCTACGACAAGAAGGCGGGGACGTTCACCCACACCGTCGCCGCTACGTTGGACGACAAGCAGACCCGCTTCCTCGTGCCCGGCGATCTCGACGGCGACGGCAAGAAGGAGCTTGTCGCTGCGGCGATGAAGACGGGCCTTTGGGTGCTGAAGGACAACGGCGACGGCACCTGGACTACCCAGAACATCGAGCGCAACAGTTCTGGCTTCGAGCACACTGCTTTTGAGACCGACCTCGATGGGAACGGCAAGCTGGAGCTCTACGTCGCCGCCGACGACCAGCGCGAGCTGCGCTCCTACGTGTACAACCCGACCACGCGGCTGTACGACAAGACCGTGCTTGGCCCAATCAAAAAGGGCACGATCACCTGGAACATGACCGCCGGCAGCTTCTGATTGGCTGAAGCTACGGTCGAGCCACCGCGCGCTTTGGTGCGCCCGCCCGGTTTTTGGCGTAGGTCGGGCCGAGCGTGGATGGGCCTACTCCCCGCGTTCTTGCTCTCTTTTGGGGCTGCGCTCGCGGCCTGTGGCGCGGTGGTTACGGCCCCGCGCGACACCCTGCTTTGCAACTACATCCACCCGGATTGCCTCGGCAACCACTGGCTGATGGTGTGGGTGGCCGAGCGGGTGATGCACGGGCAGAGCATCCTTTGGAATGACAGCTATTACTGGCCGATCGGCGACGCGCCTTGGTTGGCAGGCAATGGCAGTGAAGGCTTCGCCTACCTGCCTTTTCAGGCGCTGTTGGGCTGGCCTTTGGGCGCGAACGTCTACCTCGTCGGGGTGCTCACGCTGAACGGGCTCTCGGCGTGGACGCTGGCGCGCGCGGCGGGCTGTGGCCGTGCGGCGGCGTTGGCGGCGGCCCCGACGGCGACGCTGTCGATCTTCGCGATGCAAGAGCTGGGCGCGGGGCGGTTCTCGCAGGTCAGCGTGTGTTGGTTGACGTTCTTCTTGGCAAGTTGGCTGTACCTGCTCGACGCGCCGAGCGTGCGTCGCGCGTTGGGCTCGGCGGCGTTGTTGGCGGTGACGTCGCTGTTTTATTGGTACTACGGTCTTTTTGGGGTGATGGCCGGGGCCGTGCTGCTTGCGGCGCAGGGGGGAGCGACGTGGAAGCGCGTCGGGCGCCACCTCGTGGTGTTTTCCGGTGCGTATCTGCTGCTCATCGGTCCCTTACTATGGGTGTACCTACGCTATTGGGCGAGCATCCCCGGCACCGGCGAGGAGCAGTTTCCCCACCCCGAGGCGATCGGCGACAGCACCTGGCCGGGCGTGCCTTTTCTGGTGACCGGCGGGCGTCATTCGGGGCGCGCCTTGCCGTTCACGACCGTGCTTTTTGCGGCGATCGGCCTCTTTCACGCCCGCCGTCGCAGCGCGCTGGGACTCGCCGCAGTGGCGCTGCTTTTCGCGAGCCTGATGGCGGGGGCGCTGATCCCGCATGGGCCCTACGAGTGGGTGTACGGACTCGCTGGTCCGCTGCGTCGCTTTTGGTGGCCGTACCGGCACGTCGCGGCGTTGAACATCGCGCTGGTCACGCTCGCGGCGTTGGGCGTAGACCGTTTGTTGAAACGCCCAATGTTCGCGCTTCGTCCGAAGCTCGCGGTCGCGTTTGGCGCGCTGCTCGCGCTTTCAATCCCGGCGCAGCTCTCGCTGCAAGGCGCTCCCTGGAACGCGCAGTTTTCCAAGGTGGTCGCGCCGGAGCCGTTCTACGCGGCGGTCGCAACGCTGCCGGGAGCGCGGCTGATCGAGCCTCCGCTGGCGCCGCAGCTCGCGAGCAGCGAAACTCCGCTGATCTATCAGATCTACCACGGGAAACAGCTGCTCAACGGGCACGCCGAGTGGGTCGATCGGGTGCGACCTGATGCCTGGGACGCGTTCGTGGCCGGCAACAGCTTCTTGTCGGGGATGCAGAAGCTAGAACGCGGCGAGTTAGAGGGTGACTTCGTTTTTGAAGCCGCCGATCTTCAGGCGCTGCTCGATCAAGATGTGCGGATCATGGTGCTCAACCGCGAGTACTTTCCGGTGACGTTTTCGGGGCTGATCACCAGCTACACTGCGCTTTTCACCGGGTTGTTTGGCGCGCCGGTAGAGACCGGAAAGCGCGCGAAGGCGTGGGACATGAAGGCGTGGAACGGGAGCACCTCGGTGGTCATCCCTCGCTTTTCGTGGCCGACCGGCGTTCGAAGGGGCGGTCCTACGCTGTCCATCCAGGGCATGCACGAGCCGTCGATCGGCTTCTCGATGCCTGCGCCGCCCAAGCGGTAGGGGCGCACGGGACGCGCTCGCACGTGCCGGGACACGTCGAGACATGCGGAGACACTTCAAGGTTGAACTTCGACCCCGAAGCGCCGAATACGCGAGGGTCGGTTTCCTCGTCGGGTCGGTACACCTCGGTAGATCGGAGCTCATTCATGTCCAGAATCCAACCAGTCACCCAAGCAAAGGCCCGGGCCGTCGCTGCCCATCCCAAAGCGGAGGCCGCTCGCGCTGCGGTGCGGACCAGCAAAATCGCTGCGCGGGACGCCGACGGTGACAACGATGGCACGAGTGAAGCTGCCGAGTCGGCGGCTGCTCGTGCGGCCGAGGGTGTAGGGCGGAACGTAGACGTCGTCGCGTAGTCCGCAGCGGATCGTCGCGGCGTTTCGGGGTGATGCCGCACCGTACGCTGTGACCGTTTGCGTCACAGCGGTCATGTGGCTGCGCGGGCACTAGCTTGGTGCGGTGATCTACTGCCTTTTCCTCCACTTCTCGACCGCGCTCGTCTCGACCGCGTTCGCCGACGACGGCAGCGCGGTGCGCTTCGGTGACGTCGTGCGCCTCGCGCTCTCCGAAGGGCCGCAGGCGCGTATCGTGCAGGCCGCCGCTGAGGTCGATGTGGCATCGGCGCGGGAGGATGCTGCGTGGCAGGGAAATCCAGAGCTTTCGGCCGAGGTGCGGCCTGGCGAAGCCACGGTGATGGTCGCGGTGCCCGTAGATTTGGCGGTGGTCGCGCGATCCGGCGCCGCCGCGCTCGAGCGGGACGCCGCGGATCTGCGCGCCTCCGCGGGGCGTGCCGCGGTCGCGGCGGCGGCCGGGGCTGCGTACCTCGACGCGGTGCGGGCGGCGCAGCTTTCGGCGCTCGCAGTGGACGCCGAGAACGTCGCTGAGCGGCTGCAGCTTGTCGTGGACGCGCGGCTTGGGGCAGGGGAGCTTGGGGCTTCCGAGCACGCGTTGTTGCGCGCCGAGGCCGCTGACGCCTTGGACGTCGCGTTGTCGCGTCGAAGGGCCGCCGATGCAGCATCCCGGCGTCTGGGCGTGCTGATCGGCAGGGACTCCGCGGTTCAGGTCGGCGACTGGCCGGACCTCGCCGTGCCCGAAGCGTTGCCGGAAGCCGAGTACCTTGCCCGCGCGCCAGCGGTGTTGGCGGCGGATCTGGAGGCGCGCGCCGCCTTGAAGTCCTTGCGCGCGGCCGAGCTGTCCCGCATCCCCGCGCTCTCGTTGACCGGCGGCTGGGTCGTGGATGGACAAGTCGGGCCCGTCTATGGCGCAGCGCTCACCCTGCCGCTTTTTGCGCCGGGTGGCGCGCGGGTAGCCGGTGCGCGCGCGCTCGCGGATGGGCGCGAGGCCGAGTCTACGTTGGCGCAGCTGGACGCTGGCGCCGCGTGGACCGAAGCCCGCGCCGAGCTGGAGATCGCCACCCGAGTGGCAGCGGCGTGGCAGATCCCCGGCTTGCACGACGCGCTGGACGCCGCAGCGCGCCGATACGCCGCAGGGGAGTGCGCGCTGGGCGGGTATGTTCAAGAGCGTGATCTGGCGTTGTCCGCCTTAGAGCACGCGGTCGAGGCCCAATGGCGTCTTCAACGCGCGCGGCTCGCGCTGTGGGAATTGGCTGGGGCTTGCCCCGTGGAGAACGCCCGATGATCGTCCTGCTTTGCGCTGCTTTGGCGTTCGCACATGGGGGCGAGCACGTGGAGGCCGCTCCGGTCGCCGTTGTCGCTGCTGGCCCCGCCGGCACCCTCCATATCAGCGCGTCTACCGAGCCTTTTGAGGCGGTGCTTCGGGTGGCGCACCCGGTCGCGGGTGAGCCCGCAGCGTTGTCTTTGCTGGTCGCCGACTATGGGAGCAGCGCGCCGGTGGCCGATGCGGCAGCGACGGTCACGCTCGCCGGGCCTGCCAGCGTGCCGCTCAGCTTCGCGCCGCTGTCGCCACCGTCCCCGGGGATATACGCCGCATCTGCGGTTTTCCCTATCGCCGGTGACTACGCGGGCGCGCTGATCGTGAATACGCCCGAGCGATCGGGCATCCTCGCGCTCACCGGCCTGCGGGTCCCCGAGGAGCTCGCGGCGAGCGCCAAGTGGGGCACCGGGTCGGGTACCGCCACGCTCGCTCGCATGTTCGGCGGTGCAGCGCTGCTCCTCGCGATGGTCGGGATCGGCTATGCGCTCGGGCGTCGTCGCGGGGGTTTGGTCGCTGGGCTGCTTGGGGTGTTCACGGTGCGCGCGGTGTGGGCGCATGGCGGCGAGGAGCACGGGGGAGCGGCGGCGGCCGGACCACAATCTGCTGCGTTGAACCTCCCGATGGAGAGCCAGTTCCTCATCGGTCTGCGCACGGCGCGGGTGGTCGAAGGCACGTTTCAGGCGCGCACCCCGATGCTCGCGCATTTTGTCAGTCGCCCGGGCGAGAGCGCGACGCTGCGCGCTGCGGTGTCCGGTGAGCTCGTGGCGCCAACTGCAGGCTTTCCCGCTGCGGGATCAGCGGTGCGCGTGGGACAAGTCCTCGGCGTCCTGCGCACCCCCGTAGGCTCCCCGGATCGCGTAGCGGTGGCGGAAGCGCGCCTTCAGGCGACCACCGCGGTGGCGGAAGCGCGCCGTGCGCTCGCGCTCGCTGAGCGGGACGCGGCGCAGATCCCCAACTTGCTCGGTGGCATCTCGGAGCGCGATCGCTTGGATCGCGAACAGTCCGCCGAGGTCGCACGGAGCGCGCTGACGGCCGCTCAAGCAGCGTGGAGCGCGATCGGCCCTGAAGATGGCGTCGTCGTTCGCGCGCCGGTTTCGGGCCGGCTTGGCGCTACGCAGGTGCGGCCCGGCGACCACGTGCAGGCCGGGGATGCGCTGTTTCGGGTGTTGAACGCCGACGGCGTTTGGCTGGAGGCGCAGGTGCCTGAGCGCGCCTATGCGGCCGGTACGGGTACCCTCGCCGGTGCAGCCGCGCGGGTGACCGCATCGGCCTTCCCGAACGCGCAGTTTGACGCGGTGGTGTTGGACGCCGGCCAAGAGGTCAATCCGGCCACGGGCAGCGTCACCGTGACCCTCGCGGTGGAGTCCGCGGGCGCGGGCTTGCTCCCGGGGATGTCCGGCACCGCTTGGTTGGGAACCGGCGATGCGCGCCAAGCGGTGCTGCTCCCTGACAGCGCGGTGGTCGAGAGCGCAGGGGTGTACCTTGGCTTTGTGAAGGTCGGCCCCGAATCCTTCGAGACGCGCACCCTCAAGCTCGGTTCCCGCAGCGACTTGGCTTGGGAGGTCCTCGACGGGGTGCGCGCCGGGGAGCGCGTCGTCACCGACGGTACCTACGCCTTACGCAGCCTCGCGGGGCGCTGAACGATGTCGCTCATCGCCCTTTCGCTCCACCATCGCCGCTTTGTGCTGTTCATCGCGGCGCTGTTGCTGGTGTTCGGGGGATGGACCGCGGCGCGCATGCCGGTGGACGTGTTCCCGGACTTGAACCGGCCTACGGTGACGGTGCTGACCGAGGCGGGCGGCTTGTCCCCGGAGGAGGTCGAGCTGCTCGTGACGCGCCCTTTGGAAGGCGCGCTGAACGCGACGCCCGGCACGGAGCGGGTGCGTTCGCAGTCGGCGGCGGGCCTGTCGGTGGTGTGGGTGGAGTTTGATTGGTCGGTGGACGCGACCCGCGCGCGCCAGCAAGTGGCGGAGCGGTTGTCGCAAGCGGAGATGCCTGCGGGCGTGGTGCCGCGGATGGGGCCGGCGAGCTCGATCATGGGCGAGATCGTGTTGGTGGGGCTGGTGTCGCCGGATGGCGCGGTGTCGGGCCCTGCGCTGCGCGCCCTCGCCGACAGCGCGGTGCGCCCACGACTGCTCGCCGTCCCCGGCGTCGCGCAGGTCATTCCGATGGGCGGCGGCGTCGAGCAGCTGCAGGTGAACGTGCACCCGGATCGCCTCGCCAACCTTGGGTTGACGCTCGGTGCGGTGCGCGAGGCGGCGGCTGGCTCCCAAGCGAGCACCGCCGGTGGCTTTATGGAGCGAAAAGGCCAAGAGTACGTCATCCGAAACCTCGCGCGCACCGTCGATCCTGCGGCGATCGGGGACACCGTGGTCGAGACCCGCTCCGGCGTGCCGATCGTGCTCGCCGACGTCGCCGACGTGGAGCGCGGCATCGCGCCGATGCGCGGCGACGCCGGCGTAAACGGGCATCCCGCGGTGATCCTATCGGTGCAGAAGCAGCCTGGGGCCGACACCGTCACGCTGACACGCTCCCTCGAGGCGGCGTTGGATGGCCTGCACGCTGGCTTGCCGGCCGGGGTGGAGATCGTGCCGCTTTTTCGGCAAGCGGACTTCATCGAGGCTTCGATTGGCAACGTAGAAGAGGCGTTGCGGGATGGCGCAGTGCTGGTCGCGCTGGTGTTGGTGGTGTTTCTGCTCAACGTGCGCACCACAGTGATCTCGCTGATTGCGATCCCGCTCTCTTTGGTGGTCGCGGCGCTGGTCTTGCACGCCTTCGGCCAGACCTTCAACACCATGACCCTCGGCGGGCTCGCGATCGCGATGGGCGAGCTCGTGGATGACAGCATCGTCGACGTAGAGAACGTGCTGCGCCGCCTGCGGGAAAACCACGCGCAGGAAAATCATGCGCAGGAAAACCACGCGCGGGAAGACCAGCAGGCCGGTCGGCGTTCGGTGCTGGCGGTGATCGTGGACGCCAGCGTAGAGGTGCGCGGGTCGATCGTCTATTCGACGGCGCTGGTGATCTTGGTCTTCGTGCCGTTGTTTGCGATGTCGGGCGTCGAAGGCAGGCTGTTCGCGCCGCTCGGCATCGCGTACATCACCTCGATCGTCGCTTCGATGGCGGTGTCGATGACGGTGACGCCCGCGTTGTGCGCCCTTTTGCTGCCCGGACTCGCGCAGAGACCGCACGCTGGAGACGGTTGGGTGGTTCGTCGGATGAAAGACTTGGATCGGCGGGCGTTAGGGTGGGTGCTGCCCCGGCCGGGCTTCGTGATGGCGGTCACCGCGGTGTTGGTCACGGTGGCGGCCGCGAGCATTCCTTTACTAGGAACCAGCTTTTTACCGCCGTTCAATGAGGGGACCGCGACGATCAACCTGCTCGCGATGCCCGGCACCAGCCTCACCGAGTCCAGTCGCCTCGGAACGCTGGCCGAGGCCCAACTGTTGTCTATCCCCGAGGTCAAGAGCACCGGTCGCCGCACCGGTCGCGCCGAGATGGACGAGCACGCCGAGGGGGTGCACTACTCCGAGATCGACGTTGACTTTGCTGCCGATGGTCGACCTCGCGCCGAGGTGCTCTCCGATGTGCGCAACACCCTCGCGCTGATCCCCGGCGTGTCGGTGAACGTCGGCCAGCCCATCGGGCACCGCTTGGATCACCTGCTCTCCGGGGTGCGCGCGCAGATCGCGTTGAAGCTGTACGGCGGTGACCTCGGCGTGCTCCGCCAGCAAGCGGCGCGCATCGAACAGGTGCTCGCGCCGATCCCGGGCCTCGTGGATATCCAAGTAGAGCGCCAGGTGCTGATCCCCGAGCTGCGCGTTCAGGTGGATCGTACCGCTGCCAAGCGCTTTGGCGTGGCAGCAGGTGCGCTGACTGAGGATCTTGAGGTCGCGCTTGGAGGACAACGCGTCGCGGTGCTCGTCGACGGGGTGCGTCCTTTGGATTTGGTGTTGCGCTGGGCCGCGCCGTTTCGGGCTGACGCCGACCGCTTGGGCGCGGCGCCGTTCACCCTGCCGGATGGGCGCGCCGTCACGCTTGGACAGCTGGCTACGATCACCAACGGGACCGGCCCCAACGAGGTGCTGCACGAAAACGGCCAGCGCCGCATCGCGATCAGCGCCAACACCGCGGGGCGCGATGTAGGCAGCGTGGTCGCGGACATCCAAGCGGCGCTTGGCGCGCTCCCGCTCCCTCCTGGCTATTCGGTGGTGGTGGGTGGGCAGTTTGAGAGCCAACAACGCGCATCTCGGACGATCGCAGGGCTCGCGCTGCTGTCGCTGTTTTGTATGTACGCGGTGCTGTACGGTCACTTCCGCTCGCACGCGCTGACCATGCAAGTGCTGCTCAACGTTCCGCTCGCGCTGATCGGTGCGGTAGCGGCGATTTGGATATCGGGAGCGCCCCTGTCTGTGGCTACCTTGGTCGGGTTCATCACCGTGTGTGGCATCGCGACGCGCAACTCCATCCTGATGATCAACCACTACCTGCACCTTGTCCAAGTGGAGGGCGTGCCGTTTAGCGCCGACATGGTGGTGCGCGGGTCGCTAGAGCGACTCGTGCCGGTGACGATGACCGCGCTGTGCGCCGGCATCGGGCTGCTGCCGCTCGCGCTCGCGGGTGGTCAGCCGGGAAAGGAGATCCTCACGCCGGTGGCCCAAGTGATCCTCGGCGGCTTGGTCTCGTCCACGCTGTTGGATGTCTTGGTCACCCCTACGCTTTTTCTGCAGTTTGGCCGGGCGGCAATTCTGCGGCTGGCGTCCCCTGCGATCGACCCTTTGGAGTCCCTATGAGCCCGGTTCTTAGCTTTATTTTATCGCTTGCCGCCTGTGGTTCGGATGGCACTGCGCCGCCGGTTGTTCCAGCCACTCCGGCGGTCGCGCCCGCCGCGGCCGTCGCAGCCCCAGACCACGAGAGCGGCCCACACGCCCATTCCTCTGCCCACGGAGGCATCGTACAAGCGGTGGATGGGCTCCACATCGAGGCGCTGATGATGCCTGGGGGCGTCATGTTCTACCTCGCTGACCAAGCCCAAAAGCCGCTGCCCGTCGATGGGTACGCTGGCAACGCGGTAATTCGAGGGCCCTCAGGGATCGTCACGGTGGAGCTGATGCCGATGGGGGATCACTTGCACGCCGCCGCCGCGCTGGTTCAAGGCCAGCCGGCCACCGCGGTGTTGACGCTGACACACGAAGGAAAGGCGGTGAGCGCCACCTTCGAGACCGCGACGGTAGGCCTGCAGTCGCATGATCACACCTCTCTGCACGGAGGTGCGGTGAGCATGTGGGGGGACTTCCACCTCGAATATGCAGCGGCAGACGGGAACTACCGGGTGTGGGTCACCGACGCGCATCGCAACCCCGTGCCCGGCCCGTTGTTGGGCTCGGTGCAGGATGGCGCGGTGAAGATCCCGATGGTGGAGGGAGAAGGCGGCGTGTTGTCTGCGACGGGCGAGGGTGCGGGTACGCGCCCGGTGACCGTGGAGGTGACGGCGGGGGGCAAGACGTTCGCGCTGGGGTTCAATGCGGTGAAGTGATACCAACTGAGCGTGATTACCCCTCGCAAAGGTGTTCCGTTGGCCACCAGTGGTACTTGGTCAGCGCTCGGACTTGGTCGCGGTTGTTTTCCATGTGGTCGCACCGCGACTCGATCACCTTCATGAGCTCAGCGAGGG
>CAIUMM010000168.1 GCA_903900265.1 uncultured Pseudomonadota bacterium | reverse complement strand
GCGGCGAGGTCAAGCGGGACGCCATCGCAACGGAGAAGGAGGCGGACGCCCTCGCGGACTCCGCGAGCGGATCGTGGGTCAACGCGGCTGAGGTGCCCGAGCTGCTCACCCGCGCTGCAAAGCTGCTCCGGCACGCCGAGGCGCTGGTGAAGTCCCCGATGTGCTCCGGCAAGGAGCAGCGCATGGCCTGGGAGGACCTCCGCCGCGGCGCCGACGCCTACAATCAGGTTCGCGATGCGCTGGAGCGCGGCGAGAAGACCGACATCCTGACCACGCTGCGCCGGATCAGCGAGCGCGTGTCGCTCGCGGCAGCGCGGGCGGCGAAGTCCTGCGCGGCGGGGCAGCAGAAGATCGCCGACGCGCCACGGTCGCCGGATGAGATCGCTACGGGGATCACGATGCGCGAGACCCCGCCGGTCCTCATGCCGACCGCATCGATGCAGTCGGCGTGGCCGCCCGCTGCGCCCCCGATGAGCGCGCCGATCACCCCGAAGGCGACGCGCACGCGCAAGTCCAACGTGGGCCAGCCCAAGGCCGCCGACGTGGACCCCGCGAAGGATCAGCTGCTGGTCAACGCGTTCGCCGATGCCATCAAGCAGGCCGCGCAGTCGATGGGGGGTGGGGCGTGAGCCGCGCGTTCCTGTGGCTCGGACCTGCGCTGCTGTTCGCCTCCTGCGTGGCGCAGGCGTTCGCCGCAGACCCCAATCTCGGGGCCGTGGCGGGGTCGCCCAGCGCCATGCCGTCGGCCGATTTTCTGCTCTCGATGGGGCCTTACGGGGCGCTCGTGTGGGGCGCGTACCTGCTCGGGAAGGGCGTGAAGGTCACCGTGCAGATCGAGTTGTCCGACCGCGACCGGGAAATCATCGAGAAGCTCGGCAAGGGGGCGGGATGAACGCGCTCCTACGGTCTCGGGCCGCTGCCGGTCGCGGAAGGACGCTTGAGGAAAGCGAACTGGACCATCGGCGAAAGGGCCGCCACGGAAACCAACTCCCACCCCTGTTTGCCCAAGGCGTTCAGCTCGATCTCGGAATCCTTGTGGACGTTCATGATGAGCTTCTTGTACTCCCAAGTCTGCACGGTACCTCCAGCCGTCTCCTTATGCCTGCCAGGAGGTCGTCGCCATGACCGCCGCCGCCCAGCTCCTCGACGCCGTCGTCCCCATCGTCCGCACGCGCCTGCCGCGCGGCGTGGACATCGACTACCTCGACGACTTTGTCGCTCGCAACCGCTCCATGTTGGAGCTCGTGATCGAGCAGAACCTCGCTCCGATGCTCCGCAAGATGGAGGCGGCAAACTTCCCCATCGTCGAGGACATCCCCGAATTCTGGACCGCCTCGAAGCGCACGGCGGCGAACGTCGCCGCGATGGCGACGGCCGCGAACCTGTACGCGCAGAAGCGCGCACCGAACGCGGACGAACGCGCGGTCCTCGCCGGGTACTCCGGGTGGGGCGGGCTCTCCATCCAGGGCGCCGCCGGCAAGTTCCCGCCGGGCTTCCCCCCGCCGGAAGAGCGCGGGCTCATTCATGAATTCTACACCCCGAGCAAGGTAGCGAAGGAAGTAGCTCGTCTTGTCGCCCCTCTCATCCCGAGCCTCCCGCACGACGGGCCGACCGTCCACGCGCTCGAGCCCTCGGCCGGCATCGGCCGCTTCCTCCGC
>CAIUMM010000167.1 GCA_903900265.1 uncultured Pseudomonadota bacterium | reverse complement strand
TGTCACGCCGGGGCTTTGCAGATGGGCCGGGCCCCGGGGCCGGCAGCGTCGACGGGGGATCCTGACCCGGAGAGACAGCAACTTGAAGAGCTGTTTTCTCGCCTGGGTCGGGACGCACCGGCGCCGGCAGTGCTCGCGGTCATTCGCGCCGGGTGGGAAACTACGCGCCAGTCGGCTGCGGCCACTTTCGCCACCGTTCCAGGGGGGGTACGAGATCCCCCCCACGCCGGGGGGGAGGCGATATTCCCCTCGTGTGCTCACATGTTTGTTGCGTTGGCAGGTTCGCAGCTAGACCTGCGGACGGGGGCGACGGTGGCACCGACACCACCGGTCCCGTCCGACGACCACTTTCTCGCGCCGGCGTTCGTCCGGACCTTGGTGCATGAGCTGGCTGTGGACCCGTTCTTCGGACCCATCATGCGAGGGGCGGCAGCGACGATCGGCAAGCCGGTCGACCGGCACGGTCAGGTCTCTCTCGACGCATCGCGGACACCGGCGGGCGGGACATTCTTAGTGCGGTGCGGCCTGCTGTACCGCCGGGGCCAAGGCGCGGCCGATCGGCTGTGCATCCCCGCCGGTGGGGGTCTGCGGGGGCAGGTACTGCGCGAGTGCCACGACGGTCCGCTTGGAGGGCACTTTGGGCGCGCCAAGACGGGGTCGCTGGTTCGCCGCCTGGCCTTCTGGGTTGGGCAAGACGTCGACGTCGCGGAGTATGTTCGCTCGTGCCAGACGTGCCAGCGGGTGAAGGCGGATCATGGCGGCCCGCGTGGTCTCCTTCACCCCCTGCCGCTACCATCACGACGCGGCGGGACGATCGGGGTGGACTGGATCGCTGGTTTGCCGACGACAGCTGATGGGTTCGACATGATTCAGAACCACGTCGACTTACTGTCGGGCAAAGTGCACGCCGTACCAACGCGCGCGACGGCAACGGCAGCGGACGCGGCGGATATCATTCGTGACATGTGCCTCCGCTCGGGCGACGGCTTCCCGGACGTGTTGGTGGTTGACCACGACCCCAAGTTCACGAGTGACGTGTTCCGGGCCTTCGTCAAGGGCATGGGTTCGTGCCTCATCGTGGGCTCGGCGTACCACAAGAACACCAACGCGAAGGTGGAGAGGGCCAACGGCGTGATCGGCGACACGCTGCGCGCCTTCGCCAACGGTCGGAAGGATGACTGGGACCGGCAGCTACCTCTCGCCGTGTTCGCGATCAATAATGCGGCCTCGGCCCTGGGCGACGGGCTCACGCCCTTCTTCATCGACCAGGGTGCTCACCCTCGCCTTCCGCTGTCGACCTCAACCGCTGGCGGCGTTGGCAGCGAGTCACCGGGGCAGTACGCACAACGGATGCGCCAGCTCGAGCTGTCGGTCCGGGAGCGTTTGACGTCAGCCCCGCGGGAGCGCAAAGCGAAGCTGGACGCGGGGCGGGTCGACACGGTGTTCCACGTGGGTGACTGGGTGCTGCTGTCCGCGGTGGAACGGCCCTTTCACGGTCACTGCCTGCCCGAGCCCCAACGCTTACACGCTCGCGCTTCCGCGAAAGATGCGCTGCAGCGCGACCGTCAATGTCGACCGGCTGAAGCCTTTCCACGAACGGGTCGATGCCCCGCCGGAACCGGGCCCGGTTTCGGACCCGGGGCAGGAGGGCGAGCACGAGGTGGAGCTGCTGCTCAACCGCAAGGAGGTGCGGGGCGTCACGCACTACCTGGTGCGGTGGCGTGGTCACTCGTCTGCGGCGGACGAGTGGCTGCGTGCTGCGGAGCTGGGACATTGCCCGGAGAAGGTGGCGGAGTACGAGGCTGCTGCCCCCCGTCGCCGCGCGGCCCGACGAGGAAAGGACGGAGGACCACCCCCGCAACCCGCCCTCCAGGCGGTGGCCCCGGCCCCGCTGCTGGCACCGCCTGGTTTCCGGCTGGCGAGGCAGCGGGAGTTCCGCGACGGGGCAGCCCTGGTCGGGGCTCTGGTACTGTACCAGTGGCCCACTGACGGGTGGGTGCTGGGGCGGGTCCGCCGCGCGTGCAGGCAACCGGGCTTTTCGCACGTCGTGGGCTACACCTCGTCGTCGCCGCTCGGGATGGTGGAGGTGGACTCGCTGCTGGATGCGGCATCACACGGTCCATCCGGCCGTTGGCACCTCCTCATGCCAACGGACGGGCGGGCTCCGCGTAGCGTTTCGTTCGCCTTGCCAGCGTAATGGCATGCGGCTTCTCTTTGCGTTCCGCGCGCGACGCCTCGCCGGGCTTCCCTTTAGTGGGACGACCGTAACGGCCTTCTGGGCCCGAGGCGTGAGGTCCGGGTCCGGAGTGGTTGGGCCGGACTGCACGTGCGGAGAGATCAGTAAAGATTACGATGGCTTCTCGACATGTGCGAAGCGACAGCGACGACACGCTCGACTCTCGTAATGGTAGTGATCTATTAGTTCGAACTCCAATGGTAACTCCTGTCCAGCAAGGAATTCACCTGGTTCCGCTTTCGACCAGGCGGGTACTTTCCGATTCCCGCCCGATTTCTCCAGCCGATGATCTGCAGCGCGTGGATCCGGCGAAGCCGTTTAGACGCATTCAGGACCTCTCACCGGCCCCTCGGGGGACCGTCCAGTTCTCCGACAGTGCGTTTATGGAGGGTTTCCGCGTGTCCATCCCCGGGCAATTCGTGACAACTCGCGCAGGAGCGGACACGCAGAAAACCACCAAAGTCGCCAAAGCATTGACCGAGGCCGAGACGCGACTCGCTTTACTCAACGTTGAACATCAAATCATGCTGATGAAGACGAATATTCACAACCTGAAGAAATCGACATCGAGTCAATCCTCATCTCGCCAGTCCTCTTCGCACCCTTCCTCGGCCGAATCCACTTCCCCGCGAGGATCCCGTCCTGCAGAACCTCGACGTCTCGCACCGGATGGTAGCTCGACTTCCCCGGACGCGGAACGGAGGCAACATGCACCGCGACCGCCGACGGTACGGGGTGCCAGTGGCTCCCCAACCCGAACATCGGCGGATTCGCGGGGGTCGCAACCCTCTCGCGAACACGAACGGCGGGAGCGTCCCCGGGAGGGAAGAGCAGACTGCGAAACGCGGCGACGCGAGGACCGCGACGCGCGGCGACGCGAGGACCGCGACGCGCGGCGACGCGAGGAACGCCACGAACGCGAAGCGCAGCGGCAGGCCGACCGGGAGGCGCGAGCCGAGCGCGAGGCGGAGCGTGCCGAACGCCGGGAGGAGCGAGCCCTGGCCGCACAGTTGGCGACACTAGGCGGGCGAGCGAAGTACAGCATCGGCACAGCACTCGAAAAATTCCGCACGTTCGACGGGGCTGAGGGGGCCGACGGGGCTGCCTATCTCGCTGCTTTCTCCAAGCAGCTGAGCACCCTAGAGATCCCGCAGGCAAAGTGGGCACAAGAGTTGTTCCTCAAGCTCACGGGGACCGCTGCGGATTGGTATGGCTCTCGTTTTGAGGACCTGGCCACGGATGTCTTCCCAGCGTGGGGCGAGTTGTACTCATCGATGCTACTCCAATTCAGCAAACAGTACGAAGGGGCTGGCGCGTTCCACGACCTTATTGGCGCCACGCGCCTTCCCGGCACTACTGGCTTGCAAGCGCTCCAACGCATTGAAGCTCTTACGGTGACGCTCCATCGCAAGGGAATTCGCAACCCCTGCCCTAACGAACAGCTGGCCTACGTCTTGCAAAACCAGCTTTCCATGGAGGAGGTGCCTCGCTGGACATCCCTCGCCAATGCAGACGGCACCATCTCTGATGCGACCCTCAACGAACTGGAGCTCCACTCCACGCCCACGACCACGAGCCGCCATTCTTGTTTGCCAGAGACCCGGGAAGCTTTCTTTGCGCGCAGGGTTGACCATCTCCGGAACTTCCTTCGCGATCAATCCAAGGCTACGACGGGTGGACGCCAAACCGGGTCTACACCCGCCCGCCCCGGCGCGTATGCGCGGGCGGCTCTCGCGTCTGGGGAGACCACGACTGAGGACGAGCAATTGGCGCCGCCCCCGCCGCCAGCAAGCGGAACGTCGACGACGGGAGCTCAGACCCCAGGCTCGGCTCTGGAATGCAGGCTGTGTGTCGCGCGGGCAGAGCGAGACGCTGGGGCAGCACGGAAGAAACCTATGCCCTACCCGGAGTACGTCGGCCCCAACCAGCAGCACGCGGACGCCAACAAGGCAGAGTTCCTCCGACGGCAGCGTTTGGGCCTTTGCTACGCGTGCCCCGGGAAGGAGCTCAACGAGCAGCGATGCCACCTTGATTGTGCACAGCACGGCAGGCTGGCCACGGACAAGCAACGGGCTGACCAGGCCCATCGCGTTCGGGGCGCTGGCGCGCCGATCTGACGGGCCACGCCCGTGCCCAAGCTCCCCAAACCCCCCTCACTTGCAGGGGGGTCACGGCTACGCTCAGCGGCGGGCGTGCGCTCGCGCACTCGACACCGCTGGACGAAGCCGCCGGAGGGGCCTGGACCCGCGCGGGCTGGAGCAAGTACATCTGGAGCGACTTTGACGGCTCCAGACGAGCGGGGGGCAGCCATCCCCCCACCCCTACCCCGGCGCCCGACGGAGGCGGATTGGCTCCCACCCCCAGCCTTCCTGCCCCCTGGGTGGGCGCCGCCGACGCCCGTCGGTTGGACATACTGGGACTCGTCGCAGGGGACCGCTCCCCGCCCACGGACTCTTCCTGGCACATCCCGAGTGTCTTGGGACGCCCAGACCACTGTCAACGACCTTGTGGCGGCGCTGGACGCTGAGCGGGTCTACTCCACTGTGGACGAGTTGGCACAGGCCATGTACGCGCAGCTTGCGACGGCCCGGGAGGGCCCCGCTGGGTTCCTACCGTGGGTACGGCACAACCCGTCGTACAAGCCGCGTTTGTCGGGGCTCATTTCAACGCCTCGGGGCCTGCGCCGCGTGACCATCCTGCTGGACACCGGGGCGACGCACTGCTTCATCTGCGCACGCCTGGCGGCTGCGCTCGGCCTGCCACTATCGGGCCAACCAGGGCCGCTTTCGGTGACCACGGCGTCAGCTGTCGGAGGCCAGCACGGTCTGGGGGCGCCGGTCTCGATTCACCTATGCCTTGGGGAGTCGTTCCGGGAGTCACTGTCCATATCTCCGATGGATATGGACGTGGGGGATGACCTCATTCTGGGCTGGGACTGGATCTCGAGTCACGACTTGCGGAATCTCTTCCACGCCGGCCAGGTAGATCTACGATCGGGTCCGGCGCAGCTGCAGCTGGACCTCCTCCCGGCCCACGCTCGCTCGCAACCAGCCAACATCTCCACTGTGATAGGGCATGGGGAGTTCCGCCGCCTTCTCCGTCAGATCCGACGAGATGAGCCGGCGTCAGGGTCTGGCCTGGCAACGCAGCCCGCTGGCGGCGCCATGGGTCTCCCGGTACGCCTGGGGGCGCTTGGGACTGGCTTTACCCCGTCACCAGGGTGGTCCCGCCCCACGCAGGCCGACCACGCGGAGCTCGCGGCGCTGGAGGCGGCGGAGCGGCAGGCCGCTCGGGACCGCAGGCGACACGGCGGCCCAAGTCGGGCTGCGCCGCCTCTCGCCGGGCGCTTCGCCGGCGGGATGGAGGTCCTTCGGGACGGTACCGAGCTGCACCTCGCGTCGTTCTGCCTCGCCGACGCAGAGCTCCGCCTGGATGGGGTTGATGACCCTACCTTCGCTGCGCTCAAGGCCAAGTACGCGGACGTGCTCGGCGGCGCACCACCGGGGCTGCCCCCGGAACGCGACATGGAGCTTGTTATTGAGACAGGTGACGCGCCGATGCCTCGGTCCCGCCCGGTGAAGCGGTTATCGGAGGGAGAGCTGACGGAGTTACGCACGCAGCTGGTCGACCTTCTCGACAGGGGGTGGATCCAGCACTCGACCGCTGGCCACGCGGCATCCGTTGTCTTTGCTCGCAAGCCCGATGGGACCTGGCGGATCTGCTACGACTACCGCGGCCTCAACGCCATCAGCCGCCCGGCGGTGGAGCCACTGCCTCACATCGACGCGCTGCTCGACGGGACGCGGGGGTCTTGCTTCTTCACGAAGCTCGATTTGGCCAGCAGTTACCACCAGCTACGGGTGCGGGACTCAGACCGGTGGAAGACGAGTTTCCGTTCTCAGCTTGGACAGTTCGAGTGGAACGTGGTGCCCTTCGGACTTCAGGGGTCGTCATCGCTGCTGATGCGTGTCATGAACCAGGCCCTGACCGTGGGATTAGGCCAGGACGCCACATCGGCGATCCGCGGCGGGGTGCCGGGTGCGTCGGGTCCGCTAGGGCGGTGCGCGTTGGTGTACATGGATGACTGCTTGGTCCATTCACCTACACTCGCGCAGCACCTCCTCGACGTCGCTGAGGTGCTGGAGATCTTCCGTCGGCGCAAGCTGTTCGCGAAGAGTTCGAAGTGCGAGTTCGGGCGACGGGAGCTCGGCTTCCTCGGCCACCGCCTCTCTTCGGCGGGCGTGTCGGTCGACCCGCGCAAGGTGCAGTCCATTCTCGAGTGGGCGACGCCGACGTCCTGCACGGAGGTGCGGCGCTTCACGGGCCTGGCCAACTACTACCGCCGGTTTGTAGAAGGCTACGCCGAGGTCGCGGCCCCGCTGACAGCGCTGGGAAGCCCTACGGCGAAGTTTGCATGGTCGCCAGCGGCGCAGGCCAGCTTCGACGCGCTGAAGCTGGCCCTATCCACGGCGCCGGTGCTGCGGACGTTCGACCCGAGCCGTCGGGCGGTGCTCACGACAGACGCTAGCGGCTTGGCGGTGGCAGCGATCTTGACGCAGCCGGACGACGACGGCCATCAGCACCCAGTGGCTTACGAGAGCCGCAAGCTGACAGTAGCAGAGCGGAACTACCCGGCGCACGTGCTGGAGCTGCTGGCGGTGGTCCACGCGCTACGCGTCTTCAAGCACTACCTGCTGGGCAGTGGGGCGCCGCGGCCCCCTGGTTGCGGGTCCGACTTTGATCTGCGGACCGACAACCAGGCGATCACGTGGCTGAAGACTAACCGGCATCTCAACAAGATGTACGTCCGCTGGCTCGACGAGATTGAGGACTTCCGCTTCGACGTCACTCACCTCCCGGGTGCGAGGAATCCGTCCGACCCATTGTCACGCAGGGGCTTTGCAGATGGGCCAGGGCCGGCAGCGTCGACGGGGGATCCGGACCCGGAGAGTCAGCAGGAGCTGTTTTCTCGCCTGGGTCGGGACGCACCGGCGCCGGCAGTGCTCGCCGTCATTCGCGCCGGGTGGGAAACTACGCGCCAGTCGGCTGCGGCCACTTTCGCCACCGTTCCCGGGGGGGTACGAGATCCCCCCCACGCCGGGGGGGAGGCGATATTCCCCTCGTGTGCTCACATGTTTGTTGCGTTGGCAGGTTCGCAGCTAGACCT
>CAIUMM010000166.1 GCA_903900265.1 uncultured Pseudomonadota bacterium | reverse complement strand
GGCCCTCGCTGAGCTCATGAAGGTGATCGAGTCGCGGTGCGACCACATGGAAAACAACCGCGACCAAGTCCGAGCGCTGACCAAGTACCACTGGTGGCCAACGGAACACCTTTGCGAGGGGTAATCACGCTCAGTTGGTATAACTCGTCGAATAACGCGAAGACAAAGTCCTCTTGCCGGCGGACTCGTGCTTCAAGCGCGAGGCCTCGCCAAGTTTCTAGACACAACCCGAGCGTTCCGTAGGCCGCGACGAACTGCTCTGTGGAGCTGGTAGCAATGGGGAAGTAGTTACTCCGAAACCTTTCACGGGGCTCTTGGGCGGTGCGGTTGGCATGGTCAAGCACGCGGGAGACGATGTCCGGCATCGGCTGCACGCCGTAAACAACTGTTTGTCCAAACGTTTTTGGATTCTTCCCGTCGTAGAGATAACGTGATTCGTGCAAGGTGATCACAACGTCTGGTCGTTGCTCGCCCATCCAGCGCATCAGGTGCGCGGACAGTTGGTGCTCATAGTCCGGGGCGTGGAAGTCTCCGGGAAAGACTAAGTTTAGGTCGGTGTTTATTGACCGAGTTCCAGCATCACACGCCGGTCGGTTCATGCGCGGCAGGAAAGTGACTTGGCCCGAACTTAAGTGCAAGCGATTGGACAAGTCATCGACGGCGAGGATTCCCGCTATTTCGTCGCCGTGCAGGCCTGCCTCCACCACTACGTGGGGACCCGATTCGGTACCCAGCACTGCGCGCCACGGGGTTGCGTACTCCGTGCCCGGGGCCACGATGCCTGACGAGCGCGCCTCTGTTGGTGGCGCGTTGGCCTGCGGCGTGTTTGGTGCAGCCGCCGGGAGAGCCGCTGGCTGGGTGTGCGGGGTAAGCTCGCGCTTCACGATGAAGGCCGCGAGGACCCCTGCGACCGCGAAGGTTGCGACCGCGAAGCCTGGGCGGGAGGATGGATGGAACAACAAGGGCATGTTTTCGGTGGAGGCCGGAGGTAACGCGGTGAGGAAACGGCAGGGTGAAGTTGGCGTCGAGCGTTCCCGCCCCGGAGCCGGGATAGTCGCTTTGCTGGACTCGCTCCGCTGGCTTTCGCTCCCCTGTTCGTTGCCGGCTTGACGTCGCGCTCTTGGGGCGCGAGTTCGACGCTTACCTCGGCTGCCGTGACCCGAAGCGGGGGGGGCGCCTGGCTCGAATGCACGCCCTGCGACTTTCACCGCTGCGTGTTTTTCTCCTGCAAGACCCGCGGCTTCTGCCCGTCTCACCTCGGGCGAAGGATGAATGAGAGGGCCGCAAATTGGGTGGGCCGCGTGATCCTGTGAGCAGCGACGCGCCAGTTCGTACTAATGGTCCCCTTCACGCGTCGCTGCATCCTCGGCCGCCGCGCCGACCTCGCGGAAGGCGTCCTTTAGGTCGCGCTGCGCTTCATCGCCCGATTCTATCGCAAGGCGTCCGGGCGTTGCAGGTGTCGATGCGGTTTAGGAGGCATAGCAACGGGTTCACAAGGGTGAACGCCGGATTGACATGGAGGTCGACGCGTCGATGTCAGTCAGTCGGCAACGCAGCCGAATGTGTTCTCGTCCTGCCATACACCCGTCATCGCGTCCACCTCCCAGAGGTAGCTTCCCCCATCCCCGAGGGAGAACCTGTCCGACACCGCGCACCGCTGATCGAGGTCCACTACGGCGAGGACCAATTCCGGGCCCGAACACGCATCAGTTCGCCAGATGTCTCCTGGCAGTGTCCCGATTCCGTCGAGGAATGACGCGCAAGACTCTGGCGTACACACCCAAAGACGGTTGATAGTATCTTCGGTTCCGTTCTGAACGCTGACCTCGGCGTCTACCTCACAGCCGGCGTTGGCGTCCGAGTCGGCATCGGTGTCGCCCGAAGCTTGCCCTGTGTCCGGCTCCACCTTCGGGTTGCACGCGAAGGTGAAGAGCAGCAGAAAAATTGGGTATGCACGCATGTTGAGTAATGTACACCACGGACCCGCCTGTCCCCATGCCGGATCAGCGCAGGCCGAGCCGGAGCAGGCGACTGCGCAGGGTGGTCGGGAGCAGTCCGGTGATCGCCGCGGCGCCGTCCGGTCACTGGGCGTCTGGGTCAATCCCGGCGGCGCGCAGGCGCTCACGCAGTTGCGCCTCTCGCGCAAGTCCCTGCGCCTCTTTGGCGAGCGCCTGCTCCTTGTCGGCCAACGCCTGCTCCTTGTCGGCCAACGCCTGCTCCTCTTTGGCGAGCGCCCGCGCCTCATTGGCCAGCGCCTGCGCCAGCTCGTCGGCCATCGTGTTCTGAACACGCAAGTAGTCTAAGCGCGACCGGTAGAGGTCGTTGCGGGCGGCGTTGGTCTGAAAGTCGGTCAGCACGGACATGGCGCTCTCCAGCACGGGTGTGTCGATGTCGCGGGGCACCTCGCGCCACGTCTCCGCTTCGGTGAAGAAGCGCATCCAGCCGAGCAGCCCCGGCGGCGTCGAGAGGTCAGGACGTTGGCGCCAGCGATCGAGTTCAAGAACGTGAAGCTCCAGATGGGAGCTTAGCTCAAGAATGCCGGCATCGTCGCGGACGCGGAAGCGATGATGAAAGCCGGTCGCGCCCCGGAACGTGTTCTCGTCCATTAGCCAGATCGATACGACCGGGCGTAGCTCGGTGTACTTGTCGCCTTTTTCGAGCTGCGCCTTGTACAGCGTCGCCCACGCGTACAACATCCGCTCCCTCAGCGCGGCGTGGTTCCAGCTCTGCATCTCGACCTGGAATACTTCGCCCGAAGCGTCGGTCGCGATAACGTCGACGACGATCTGCCCGTCATCGATGAACTCCGAAAGCTGGACCGGGTTCCGGAGCTGCACGGAGACGATCGCCGACGAGCGCTGGAGCACGGCGTTGAGGAAGTCGACCAAGCGATCGACGTGGTCGGGATCGGCGAGCAGCGCGCGGAAGACGCAGTCTACTCGCGGGCTGATGCCGACGGGTTCTTTGGGAAAGACGGGCATTCCTTGAAGGTAACGCGAGGCAGGGAGGGCGGCGAACGAGGCCATGGCGCGCGTCCTCTCCCCGGGCGATTCGTTACCGGAGCCACAAGGTTCGGCGACCTCCGCTGGAGTCGTTCGCGCCGGGCTTGTGGACGCGCCCGGGTGTATGCTGGCGGGGTGCTCTCGGAGTTGACCCGTTCATGCGCCCTTCTATGAGGCGGCCGGTGACGTCAAGGGTGGGGATGGTCTTTTTCACTCCTCGGGGTGAGTTTCCCACGTGGGGGCTGGGGCCCCACGCAGGTTGCCGGTCGCACAGGTCCCCGGTCTTTGTTCTGGGGGCCTCCATGG
>CAIUMM010000165.1 GCA_903900265.1 uncultured Pseudomonadota bacterium | reverse complement strand
GCTCCTGATCTAGAAGAGCCCATTGTTACCCCGGGACACCTACACGACAGCGAGCTGCTCGAGACGATCGTCGGATGGGTGGGACACTAAGGTTGACCCAGCACAGTTGACCCAGCGGCACGCCGTAGATCACCAAAGAGCGCATGTACAAGAATATCAGCGGGGAGCATCCGAGAGCCCGAGGAACTCATCTGCTTCCACCTCTTGAACGGCAATTTCTGTGGCAAACCCACGCAGCGGCAAGCCTTCAGCGCGCGCTTGCTCCACCACGAGTCGAAACGGACTGTACGCGCACGTTGGATACACCGATCCCACCATCTGTAAGGTCCCGACGTCGCAGCACACCTTGACCGGTGTCTGCTCCAAGCGCACGACCAGCTCGACCGATAGGGTTGCATCGCGTAGCGGGCTTAATGCCGCCGTGCTTTCATCCATGCGTGCGCTGACCATCGTGAAAGGATCCAGCACCAGGGTGTGGTATCGGTCGCCCACTGTCCCCGAAGGCGTCTCGGCTCCAAGCTCTGCGATGCGCGCCTCTTTACACGTCAGCGTGCCGGCGTAGACGGTCGGAAACACGTGTGCACGGGGTTCCGGTAGGAAGATACCCATGTAAACGTCAGCGTCCTCGAGCAGCTCCGGAACGCGGTCGCCGTCGATATCCGCGAGCACCAGTGTGTACGTGCCGGTTTTGAAGTCGAAGTCGCGCGCACGAAGCGTGCCCGTTGCGTAGAATCGCTGGGCAGGCAACACGCGCGCCAACGCGGCAGACCGGGTGGCAGCGGCGCGCTGGCAAGCCCGCAGCGCGAAGGGATCGTCATTTCGCGACGCACAAAGCTTGTCGGCCGGTTGGGCCGCCTCAGCGAGGATCGGCAGGAAAGCTGCCAGACCCGGCAGCGCAAGCGCAACGGCGGGGGCTTGGGCGTTCGGCAGCGCAGGCGACCCAGATACAGGCTCAGCTGCGTACACGCGTTGTTGGGTAAGGAGCAGCGCAGCGAACAAGTGCGATATCATCGTGGGTATGCGTAGCGCGACCCGGTCCAGAGGGTGGTCTTGGTGGCTGAAATAACGTGAATCCTGTCACCTCGAGGATGAAACGATGCCGCGCCTGAGCCGCTCACCAAAACGAGCCCCGGGTCTGCTCACCTGAAGTAGTCCCCCGGAAGGGCCGGGTCCTCGGTCGCGGGCGTGGAGCACCTGCTCGCCGGGGCGTCGATATAGGATGAGCGCCCGACGGCGGTTCCGATCCCAGACGGCGCCGGGGGGCTTCGAGGGGACGGCACTGCCAGCGTGGGTGAGCTGCTCCCCGCCGTCCAGTACCTCGCTGCAGCGAACGGTCCCGGCGCATCGCGCGTCCGTTCCCAAAAGGTCGCCGAACTCGATGGCGGCTGGTTGATGCAGGTCGTCTCGGGCACCTGCCGCCAGCGTCCTTCGCTCGACTGGCGAGTCGCCGCCGACCAGTTCGCCTGGGTGCATGGTGCCCGCATCCATGCCGCCCAGGACTTCGGGACTACAGGTACGATGTCCTTGGAGCTGGTTTGGCCGATCGACAGCATAGGGACGAAGCGCGATCCGACGGCGATCCGCGAAGATGCGCGGCAGAGGTTTGGATGGCTGAGCTGAAGGTGTACGGGAGTCTCGGGCCTCCATCGGCCCAGTGCTGGAGACGCCTCCATCACTGCGAGGACGCCGTCCTACGACTGGTCGCCCGCGGTCGGCTCACCCGCCGCCCGTTCATCGCGCACTCGCGCACGGAGGGCACGCACGCTTTCGGCGAAGCTGTCCTCACAGGTGACGAGGTCCGCCAACCGCTTGCCGCCGAGCATCCTGGCGACCCGCCGACGCCCCTCTGCGGTCGCCGGCCACGACCACCTGTCGATCGCTTCCGCCACTAAAGGCACGGATAGGGACGAGGCCCTGGTCTCGTCCATCAGCGTGTTGCCGAACCAGAGCCAACGGGCGGCCTCGTCGGGGAACTCCACGGGCATGATGTCCGACAGCGCAGCGAGCAGACGCCCGACGGCTACATCCTCGCTCCCCATCATCAGCTCGTACCCAGCCCCGTCCGCCGCAAACTCGATTGCCTTCTTACGCAGTTCGCTCGGGACCTCCTCCCAATCTACCTCTACATCGGCGTCGAAGTCGTCGGGGACATCACACTCGTCGCGAATCCCCTGCACGGCGAGGGGGGTGACCAACCACTCCGGCTCATCGAGCAGGGACCATAGGTCCCGAAGGCGTGTGAACTTCCAAGATGCCCATTCTTCCAGCGTTCGGTTCGATAGTCGTTTCCGCAGGCTCTCCAGCGCTGTTTCCGCCGGCACGAAGCCAGCCTCGTCCAGCGAACGGCAAACGGTGACCGCGAGGACGTAGTCGTTAGATTTCAGCGCAGCTTTCAGCAGACCATCCGCAGCCTCGTCTGGGAGCACGGTACCCCTTGGCCGCTCTGGGGTCTCTCGCAGGACGTGACGCAAGTCGTCGGCCCGCCTTGCGGCCTCGCGAGACAGGTGCATCGCGCGTTCGGTTACGTCGCACACCTCCCGCTGAATGGATTGGAGTTCCGAAAGAATCAATTGTGGATCGTCATTTGACATTGTAGCTGCGCCTCACTTCCCGATTGTGTTGGGCGGTTCACCCCGCCGCCTTCCGAAACCGCTCCCAGAGCCCAAAGTGGTTTAACAGCAAGTCCTTGATTCCACGCCGTACGTCGGGCGAGTTGATCGCCTGCGTGCTCATGAGCGTGTGGGCGTCGAGGGCGTCGATGAGCGCGTCCGACAGCACGCTGTCGAGGTCCGGTGACCCGGCGAACTGCTCGGCGCTGTTGTTGTTTGCCTGCTGCGCGAGCTTGTCGGACTCGAGGATCTTCTCGAGGATCACGTTGCGGACGTACACGAGTTGGTCGTTGTCGGTGAGGTCGCCGGTAAAGAGCTGGTTGAGCTTCTCGATGATCTCCTTGAGCCACGCCTTCTCCTTCTCCTGCACGGTGCCGCTGCCGGCCTCGGTGAGCGGATCGAGCTTCGGGGACTCGCCGTCTGCGAGCAACAATACCGCTTTGCTCTGCTCCTTCAGCTTGTAGTGGGTCAGCTTGACCTTCGAGAGGTCGATGCCCTCGCGCTCGCGGGTGTAGTCCAGCAGCCGGTGCAGCTCCTTGTAGAAGATCGCGCGCTTCTCGATGGCGGTGTTCCCGTAGTCGAAGATCTGGGACAGGAACGTGTAAAGCCGCAAGAACGCGCCCATGTCCGACTTGAACAGGATCAAGGCGTCCATTTCGGCCTTCGCGACCTCGGTGGCGCTGTCGTCCTCCTTCGCCTTCGCGACCTTGAACGCCTGCTGCGCGGCCTTGAACGCGTTTGTCACGCGGCTGCAGACGGGCTCCAGCGCCTTGACCAGCTGGCCCTGCGTGGAGCTGGGGTCCATCAGAACCTCAACGACGCGGTCCACCTCAAAATCATCGTAATGGCCAGCCGCGTCGAGCTTCGAGCGCAGGTCGAACACGAGGTTGGGATCGGTGGTCGCCGATAGCTCGGCGGTGGTGTGGTAGGTCTTGAACGCAGCCAGCACGTCCACAGGATCGTTCACGAAGTCGAGGACGAAGGTCGTGTCCTTGCCGGGATGTGCGCGGTTGAGCCGCGAGAGGGTCTGCACCGCCTGGATGCCGGCCAGCCGCTTGTCGACGTACATCCCGCACAGCAGCGGCTGATCGAAGCCGGTCTGGAACTTGTTGGCGGCGAGGAGCAGCTGGTACTCGCCGCCCTTGAACGCGTCCTTGATGTCCTGCCCCTTGAGGTTGGGGTTCAGCGCCTTGCTGTTCTCGGTGAACGGCTCAGGGCCGGACTCCTTGTCGATCACCTCGCCCGAGAACGCCACGAGCGTGCCGATCTTGTAGCCACGCTCCTTGATGTACTTGTCCACCGCGAGCTGCCAGCGCACGGCCTCCAGGCGGCTGCTGACGACGACCATCGCTTTGGCCTGCCCGCCAAGCAGCGAGGCCACATGTTTCCGGTAGTGCTCGACGACCACCTCGACCTTCTGGGCGATGTTGTACGGGTGCAGCTTCACCCAGCCCATGATCTTTTTCGTGGCGGCGCTCTTCTCAACCTCCTTGTCGTTCCGCTCGCCGCCGTCGTGGGCGAGCTTGAACGCGAGGCTGTAGGGCGTGTAGTTCTGCAGCACGTCCAAAATGAACCCCTCCTCGATGGCTTGCCGCATGGAGTAGACGTGGAACGGGGTGGGGATGTTGTCTTCGGCCGGCTTGCGGGTCGGATCGGGGCGCGTGCCGAACAGCTCCATGGTCTTGTTTTTGGGCGTAGCGGTGAACGCCACGAAGGTGATGCCCACATCGGCGGCGCGGTTCTTCATCTGCGCGGCGAGCACGTCCTCGCTGCTGATCTCGCCGCCGTCGCTCAGCTCAGCGATCTCCTCGGGCGAGAGCAGCGCTTTGAGCTTGCTGGCGGCCTCGCCGGTCTGGGAGCTGTGCGCCTCGTCGGCGATCACGGCGAAGCGCTTGCCCTCGGTGGCGGCGAGCTTCCGCACCGCCTCGAGCGCGAAGGGGAACGTCTGGATGGTGCACACCACGATCTTCTTGGTGCCGGACAGCGCCTCGGCCAGCTCCCCGCTCTTGCTGCCGCTGTCGCCCTTGATGGTCGCGACCACGCCGCTGGTGCGCTCAAAGTCGAACAGCGCATCGCGGAGCTGGGAGTCGATCACGTTGCGGTCGGACACGACTACCACGGTGTCGAACACCTTCTTTTGCGCGCCGTGCGCGTCGAAGCCTTGCAGCTCGGCGAGGAAGTGCGCCGTCCACGCGATGGAGTTGGTCTTGCCCGAGCCCGCCGAGTGCTGAACGAGGTACTTCGCGCCGGGGCCGTCCTGGAGCACCGCCGCCTGTAGCTTGCGGGTGACGTCGAGCTGGTGGTAGCGGGGGAAGATAATCTTCGCAGGTTTCTGGCCGTCTTTGTGCTTCTTGTCGCGCTGGCCGATGAGGTAGCGTCCGAGGATCTCCAGCCAGCTCTCCCGGGCCCACACCTGCTCCCAGAGGTAGGCGGTGCGGTGGCCGGCCGGGTGGGTCGGGTTGCCCGCAGCGCCGTTGTCGCCTTTGTTGAAGGGCAGGAACTGGGTGGCCGGGCCTTCGAGCCGGGTGACCATGTGCACCTCGCGGCTGCTCACGGCAAAGTGCACCAGCGCGCCGCTCGGGAACGAGAGCAGCGGCTCGGGGGCGTGGCCCTTGCTCTGCGGGAGCCGGTCAAAGCGGTACTGGTCGATGGCGGCGGTGATGCTCTGCGTGAACTCGGTCTTCAGCTCGGCGGTCGC
>CAIUMM010000164.1 GCA_903900265.1 uncultured Pseudomonadota bacterium | reverse complement strand
CTTGCGGTCTCCAAGGTCGATGCCGACGGTGCAGGTGCTATACTCGGTCATGGCCGGTGACTCCGTTGAGCTTCGCTCGTATCAGGGTGCACGTTGTGCTCCGGGTGGAGCACCGGCCGCCTCATCCCATCTATTCTCCGCTGGCCGGTGGAGCGGGCCGCCGCGTAGCGGGTCCAGAAGGCTCCGTCGGGGAGGGGCGTCTACCGCCGCCTTTTCGGGGTCCACAACGCGGGGCCGGAACGGGGTCCAGAACGAACTGGTTTCCGACCCATCCGCCCAAACGAGTCCGGGATGCTGACGCAGAACCCTCCCCTCGCCTGGGCAGCCTGATCGCCTCCGACACGGCCGAAGCAGAACGAGCCCAGAAGCAGCTGGATTCGAGACGGGGCCTCGGCCGCAGCGAGGGGGAGAGCGGGACGCGCTGCTCTCGCCTTGTGGGGCCAATAATGTAGTCCTTATTACATTCGCGCCGGTTGCGAGCGTTTATGCTACAGAATTGGTACTCGCCTGACGCAGACCGGTCCCGCCCACCCGATACACGCTCAGACCATCCCGGAGAATCCTCTCATGCCCTGCGGAATCCTCACCCCGTCCATCACGAAGCATCTGGCGTCGACCTTCACGGGAGCGAATTCGCTGCGGTTCGAGCCGTACACGGACTGGTTCCCGGTGATCGGCCTCGATGTACTCAAGGCGATCCTCAAGCTGCGGGGGGTGACGAACCAATTTCAGGGACAGCTCGCGTTTCAGACGGCGGTTTGTCGGACCGACAACCCCGACGCTTGGGCGACTTTGGACCAGATGACCTCCTCGGATCGGTGCACGGGAGTCCTGAACGTGACGTCGGCGCTCGCCGGCAAGTTCTATGTGCGATTCGGCATCGGCTTCAACATCTCCAGCGGGTCGACCAACAGTCAGGCCGACGTGACGCTCCAGCTCAGCTACGACGCCTGCGGGCTGGTCGCAGGAGGAGTGACCCTCCAGGCATTGGCCCCGGACACCTCGAACTACTTCGCACCGGTCACCGGCTGGCTTCAGGCCATCGACGCCGTGAAGGTGTTGGCGGCGATCCTGGTGTCGGGGGCCCTGAACAACTTTCAGTGCCGCCTCACCTACAGGACCGCCACGACGGACACCGGCGTCGTCACCGACAACTGGGCCGTGGTCAACCTCGAGGCGGGCTGGCACGCCGGCAACGGCGAATTCAACACCGGCACGCTCACCCTGCCGACCGGTGTCGGGCAAACGGGCCGCATCGACGACAAGATGTGGATCCAGTTCGGCCTTCAGTTCAGCGTCTCCTCCGGGACGGCCGGGCAGGCGACGGTTTCCGTCGCAACCGCCGTGCGGGCTTAGAGCGCGCGTCATGGGCTCTGCGATGCATCGAGGATTTTCGGCCGCAATAGCGCGCTCATTCGCCTACCAGAGTAGCTGCTCCTCGGGTGGGGGGTGTCGTGCTGGCCGCGTCTCCGCAACTGCGGCTGGACCGGCCGAACTGCGTCCTCCGAACATCACGGGCGAGCATGCGTCTTTTCGAACTCAGGTATCTGCGGCGAGCCGAGCGGTGATGGGGGCCGGTACCGGATTCTTTAGCCCTCGCTCAGCGTCCGACGTGACGACGCCCGCCATTGCCCTTTCGGGACGCTCACTTCTCGGTGCCTCGTCCGTACTGTCTGGTTCGGCCACCCTAATATCCGTGACATCGGCCGTGCGAACTGCTGTGCAGCCCCTGCTCGACGCTCAAGGGCTTGATCTGGATTCGGAGTCCTCCGACGCAGTGAAGGGCGTCCCGGGCTTGGCGGAAGACATCATCGCGGCAGCTTACGCGGCACTTGTCGGCGTCATTGGTGCCGACGGCGGTGGAAGCCTGTTGTCGCGCTTCGGCGGCCTGGGGCCGGGCTCATCCGGCGCGTCCCCGTTGAGCGGCGCCAGCACGCGCTCGATGCGCGGGCGGGCACAACGCGCTCAGTCGCGTCACTCCCCTGGAACAGGCGGGACATCCTTCCGTGCTGGGCGGTTTGGGGCATTACAGACGATGTCGGATGACCCCACAACAAGTGACGGTCAGGATGACCCGTTGGACCGTCGGAACGGGTTTCCTCTCTTTCTTCCGTTTGGCCCCCGGGGGCCAAACGGGCCAGGGGAGGCGGATACTACCTGTAGTACGACAATTCTGTCAGAGACCGCAAACTGCACCTCCTCCGAGGGTTCGGACGTTTGCAGTGCTGTAAGCTTTCTGGAGGATCATTTCGATCGCGTTCCCGACTTCGAGGACGGCGGCATCCCGTACCGTACGACTATAGCTGCGGTGGCTGAGTTCGCGAGTGTTCGCTGTGTGCATTCCGCTGGAGATCACCCACGGGGTGAGACACCGTCAGGATTCGGCCAGTCGTTGTCCGAGACTCCTTCGGAAGTGCTAGTGATGCCGGCATTTTTTGACTCGGTCATGGCTGACTTGATCGGGCCGGATGAATTTCGCGCCGGCGTGATTTTGCACGAACTGGTTCATCTTACGGAGTTTCAAGTAGAAGATTTGGGGGCGGCGTTCGGACGATTGTCTGGTGGCTCAAGCTCAGGGGACGACTTCGAGGACCGCTTTTCCAACCGCAACGCGGGATGCGGAGTCAGTTCTTGTCCCACGTCCGACGGTTCTGATGTCACCACGGAATGGCGAGCTGCATTCGTGCAGGCGAAGTTTTATGGAATGGACGATTGCGGAGCGGAGCTGTTCGCATGTTCATACTTTCGGACATTTTGCACGAATCAGACGCAGTGGGACAACATATGGGCAACCGCCACGGATCTCGCCTCCTGCTATGTCGGGTACACCTCAACGCTCGTGGTCACGATCGTCGCGGCGATCGTCGTGGCCGGGTCACTCGTTGGGGCGGGGCTTTGGGCGGAACTCGTCATCGCCCTTCTCGGAGGTGCTAGCGTGTCCCTTCTCCTCGGGTTGCTCTTCGTCATCCTCATCGATGAGACACCGCTCGGATGAGGATGCATCAAACTGCGCGCTTGGCGGCGGCGCTGCCCTTGCTGCTCGGCGCCCGCTGCGGGGCCACTGACGACTGCACGAGTCTGGCGGCGCTCTCGTTGGAATCGGCGGACAATTTGCAAGTGGTGGAGTACGTCGACCAGACGACGGACGACGCTCCGGTTCTGATGGTCAGCGTAGTGGACCCAGATTCATCGGAAACTTCTACGGGTGAACTCCCACTTGACGGTTCGGAGGCTGACGGTTTTTTTGCGCCCCTGGTCGACGTCGCGTCCCCCGGCCTTCACTGTTCGGACGCGCATCGGCTTAGTCTGGAGTTCTCGATGGAGCTTCCGGCGTCATGGGATCCCGCTCTGACCGATGACCTACCGCCGATGCAGTTTGTCGAAAGCATCTCGGGACCGGATCAGCTTAGTTTCGAGCTCTGGAGCGGGTTGACGCTCATTGGATCGCCGGTGTTCGAGCAGAAACGTTACTGACGTGAGCCGACGGCCGCGGCCGGGCCACTCTGCCCGGCACCGCGGTTGAGTTGACTGACGTCTCGACATAGCGGATTCCCGGCTGCATCTGCAGAGCATCTGATCAGACGTTCACCTAGACAATTGTTAGCTACCGTGTCACGTTCCTTGGCATGGAAGCCGCAGGTTCTGAACGCATCTCCGAGTCGCTGACCTGGCAGGCTGCCTGTCGATCCGACGCTCGGGTGGGCGAGCTTCTGCCCCACAAACGAGGACATCGAGGCCCTCGCGGTTGACATCGCGACAGCGTGTGAGCGGTGGCTGAGCGCGCGCGGGTTCAGCGGCGAGGCGCACGACGACGACCCGGACGTGGGGGAGGACGACGCCCAGGGGTTCTTGCAGCTCGCGTCGCTGATGGGGATGGCCGCGACAGGGGAGCGCGCGGGAAAAAAAGCGCGCCGGACGCAGCGTCTTGGTGGTCGGGAGATTGCCCTGGGGCGTATCCACTCCTCCATCCCCATCCTGTGCACCGCACCGCTCGCGCGTAAAGCGCCCATGTGCCTGCACCCGTTCTACAGCCCGCTCTCCTTGGCCAGCCGCCACTGCAGCGGCGTGAGCG
>CAIUMM010000163.1 GCA_903900265.1 uncultured Pseudomonadota bacterium | reverse complement strand
GGAGCCTTCGGCTTTTTTCTGCTCCGCACCTGGCTGCAAGCCCGCGGGGAGATGCGCCAAGGCAACGTCGCGATCGTGCTCGCCAATGTCGTGAACGTCGTGCTCGACTGGGCGTTCATCTACGGCCACCTCGGCGCGCCGGCGATGGGCGGAGCGGGCGCAGCGATCGCCACGTCGGTCGGCAGCTGGTTTCAGCTCTTCGTATGCGCGGGCATGTCCGCGCCGCTCTGGAAGCCTGCGGTGGCGCACCTCAGCGACGCCGTCCGCTTCGACTCGTGGGGAAAACTCCTCCCCCTCGGCGTGCCGCTGGCCTTTCAGGCCGGCACCGAGATCTGGGCGTTCTCGATCGCGGGCTGGATGACCGGGTGGGTCGGCTCCGCGGCGCTGAGCGCGCATCTGATCGCGATCAACCTCTCGTCGCTGTCGTTCAACATCGCGCTGGGGTTCTCCACCGCCGCCGCGACCCGCGTCGGGCAGCTCATCGGCGCGGGGCACGGCTTCGGCCAAACAGCGATCGCGGCCCACATCTGGGGCATCGCGGTGATGTCCCTGTTCGGCCTCGTGTTTGCGTTCTATTCGGCGCCGCTCGCCCAGATCTACTCGGATGATCCCGAGGTCATCGCCATCGCCTTGCAACTGATGCCCGTCGCCGCCGCCTTCCAGCTTTTTGACGGCACGCAGGCCATCGCCTTCGGTGTGCTCCGCGGCGCCGGGGACGTCCGCCTGCCGACCATCGCGAACATCGTCGGATTCTGGTGTTTCGGCCTTCCCTTAGGCGCCTACCTCTTGCTGAAGACCCACATGGGCGCGGAAGGGGTGTGGATCGGCCTCGCTTTTGCGCTGGCGATCGTCTCGCTGTTGTTGGTCGCGCGGGTGCGCTGGACCGTCGCGCGCGGTGGGTTCCGGGTGTAAATCCTCGCGGCGGATAAAAACCAAACGCCCCGACCGGCGAACCGGACGGGGCGCTGGGACGCGCTGGCGCAAAGCCAGCGACCGTCTCCGAACGAGGACTACCCGCGCTCGACCTTCTCGAGAGCGATCTCGAGCTTCTCGATCGCCATCGCGGAGGAGTCGGCGCTCATGTCGGGGACGTACCACTTGCAGGGCCATCCTTCGTAGAAGTTGTAGCGTGCGACTTCGGTCTGGCCATCCTGGTCGAGGATGATGACGGAGCCGGAGCGACGGTCGATCTTGCCGTCTTCGATGTTCTTACGCCAGGTCCAGAGGTCGTCGGTCGCGGTGTAGCCACGCTCGAGGACGATGTTCGCGTAGGTGGTGCGGCCCGGCTTCTTGCGGACAACCTTGTCATTGCCCTGCTTGAACTCAACGATCTCCGTCTCGCTGTCCATACCGGACACGGACTTGAAACCGCCGACGATGATCTTGGTGTCGCTGACAACACCCTGGATTTCGAGCAGGAAGTGGAAAGAACCGTACAGTTCGTCTGTGGGCATTTGACTTTTTCTCCGGTTTGAACATTTTCAGCCGTGCGCGAGGGCGACGAACGGCCAACCACGCTCACGGGGCTTTTACAGAACGTGCCGACGCCCAGTGAGCCCGTCGAGTGTCGCGCAGTTCGCGACGAGGGTCAAGCATTTTCAAAAAAGAATTGTCAGCGCCCGCGCCGCCGCAGCATCAGCGCCGGAACGACCAGCATTCCCAGCAGCAAACCACCGCCTACGCCCTCGGGCACAGCGCTACAGCCGCACCCCGAGGAGCTGCCCCCGGAGCTTGGGTCCGAGGCCCGCACCCGCAGCGTGTCGGGAGCCGAATACCCCGTACCGTCCGAAACCGTGAGCGAAAGTTCGTAATTCCCCGCCACATCTGCGACGAAGGTCGGGTTGGGGGTGTTCGGGGCGCTCAGCGCTGCGACGGAGCCGCCCGGCCGCGACGACAG
>CAIUMM010000162.1 GCA_903900265.1 uncultured Pseudomonadota bacterium | reverse complement strand
CTCCCCCGACTCGGCGTCATCGGGAACGGCTAGCGGCTCCGACATCGACGCCGACGGCGTGCCCGACTCCTGCGACGCCGATGACGATGACGACGGCGTAGACGACGCCAGCGACAACTGCCCCACCGTGTCCAACGGCCCAGACACCGCCGCCTTCGCGCTCAGCGCAGACGGCTTCGTGACCGACTGGCTCACCGCGGGCCCGTTCACCGGCGACGCGACGACCGGCGGATGCCGCCCGTCCGAGGTCGCGCGCGTCGGCGAAGACGGCGCGTTCGAACCCGCGCTGCTCGCCCCGGCCGGAGACGCGTTCTGGATCGCCAACTTCAGCGGCAACGCGCTCGACCTGACCCCCGACTACGCGTACGTCGCCGCGCCGCGGGAAGCCTACGCGTTCGTGTATCTGTACGCCGCGTCCGCACAGCCCGCGACGCTGTCCATCGGCGCCGACGACGGCGCGTTCGTGTGGTGGAACGGCGCGCGGGTGATCGACGAAGCGACCTGCCAGGGCGTGAACACCGACCAGTTCCAAGCGGGCGTCACGGTGCAAGAGGGCGTGAACACGCTGCTGCTAAAGGTCTACGACCAAGGCGGAGGCTGGGGTCTGATCGCGCGGCTGTTCGACAGCGCCGGAGCGCCGATCACCAACCTCGTCCCGCAGCTTGGGGCCGATCCGGGTTGGCGTCCGGATCAGACCGACACCGACGGCGACGGCATCGGCGACGCCTGCGAGTAGCCGGAGCTCCCGCGCGTCGCGCGGCTACTGCAGCGGCACGTGCTCGACGATGTGCAGTCCGAACGCGTCCAACCCGACGATCTTGCGCGGGTTGTTGGTGAGCAGCCGAATCTCGCGCACGCCTAGATGCGCGAGGATCTGCGCGCCCAAGCCGAGCTCGTGCAACGGGTCCCGGCTGGAGGCCTCGCCGCGCATCCGCGCCAGCGTGACCTCGGGGCCGGTTCCGTCGATGTGGAGGTAGAGCAACACGCCCTTGCCGGCCTTGGAGATCGCCGACATGGCGCCCCGCAGCGGCCCGGTGGAGCCGCTGGCGAGCGCGCGCAGCACGTCCACCGGCCCGCTCGAGGCCTGAACCCGCGTCAACACCGGACCTTGGAGGTCGCCCACCCACAGCGCGAGGTGCAAGCCGCCGCCCATGGCCTGATAGACCCGGGCTTGGAAAGCGCCGAACTCCTCGGTCACGATCGGCAAGTCGAGCACCGGGGTGACCAGCTGCTCGTAGGTCAGGCGCCAACGCACCAGATCGGCCACCGCGACGATGTGGATGCCGTGCGTCGCGCCAAAGCGCTCCAGATCGGGCAAGCGCGACATCGTGCCGTCGTCGTTCATGATCTCGCAGATGACGCCCGAGGGGTTCAGACCGGCGAGCCGCGCCAGATCGACGGAGCCTTCGGTCTGGCCAGTGCGCACGAGCACCCCACCATTCCGAGCCTTCAACGGGAACATATGGCCAGGAGTGACGATGTCGTTCGGGCCGGTGGTCGGATCGATCAGCACCTGAACGGTGCGCGCGCGGTCCGCGGCGGAGATGCCGGTGGTGACGCCGTCCCGCGCTTCGACCGAGACGGTGAACGCGGTCGAGAACGGCGAGCGGTTGTTGGACGCCATCATCGGCAAGTTGAGCTTCTCGACGCGCTCTTCGGTGAGCGTCACGCAGATCAAGCCGCGACCGTGGGTCGCCATGAAGTTGATCGCCTCCGGGGTCACCCGGTCGCTCGCCATCGTCAGGTCGCCTTCGTTCTCGCGATCCTCATCGTCGATGAGGATGACCATCTTGCCAGCGCGAATGTCGTCAATCGCGACCTTGACGCGGGTCTCGGGGTCGCGGGACATGACTTCAAAGGACATAGAGGCTCCAGACGAAAGGTCGCGGGTGCGATTCAGCAAGAGGGAGGAAGTGGCTCGAATTCAGTAGGAGTTCAGGTCAGAAAACCGGCGCGGGCCAGCAAATCGAGGCCCAGCGGCGCCGCGCACTGAAATCCCGCGAGACGCTCGAGGTAGCGGGCGAGCAGGTCGGTCTCGATGTTCACCCGACGACCGGGCGCATACCCGCCAAGGTGGGTGACCGTGAGGGTGTGCGGCACGAGGCCCACCGAGAAGGTGTGCACTGCGCCGGCGTCGTGCACCTCGTTGACGGTCAGGCTCACGCCGTCGACGCAAACGCTGCCTTTGGGCGCGATGTACTTGGCAAGTTCGGCAGGCACGCGAATGTCCACGCGTGTCCACGACGCGCCCGGGAGGATCGCCGCGACCTCGCCCATGCCATCCACGTGGCCTTGAACGAGGTGGCCGCCAAGCCGATCTCCAAGGCGCAACGCACGCTCGAGGTGCACCGCGCTGCCCGCTTTGAGGCTGCCGATCGTGGTGAGCCGCAGCGTTTCGTCCCCGGCGGTGACCTCGAACGCGCCGCCCGTCCAGCGCTCTACGGTGAGGCAAACGCCGTCGCAGGCGATGCTCTCTCCAAGCACAAAGTCGGCGAACTTGCTTTCGATACGCAAGGTACGCCCGCCCGACCCGGAGGTAGGGCGCGAGGAGAGGACGGTACCTACATGGTCAACGAGGCCGGTAAACACGCGCGGCGGGTATCGCGGGGACGGCGATGAGCAAGGGGGTACGGCTCACAGTCTCCGAAAGGAACCCGCGCTTCAAGCCCTATCGACCGCCTGAAAAAACCTGCCAAGCGGCGTTGATTCGGACGGTACGTTCGGTGTACATCCTCGCTTCTTCCGGAGTGCGCGCGCGATCGGGATGCCAACGCAGCATCAGCGCCCGGTAGGCGCGCTTGGCCTCGTCGATCGCCGTGCCGACCGCAACACCCAGCACCCCGGCCGCCCGTGCGAGCGCCACAGGGTCCGGCTCAGCGGCGACCTGCCGCCAAAGCGCGTCCAAGCGCGCTTCGAGTCCCAGCTCCAGCGCCAGCCCAGCGATGAAGCGCTCGGCGGCCTCTCCCGGCCAGCTCGCGCGCGTCCCGTGCATCAACCAGGTCAACACCCGCTCGGCGGCGGCGGCGTCTACATGCGTCGCGAGCCGGGTCGCTACCGCGTCCGGCGCGAGGCGCGAGACCTCTGCGGTCGCGAGCTCCTTCGTCCACGCCGCGAGCCACTCCAAACCGCGCGCGTCCAGAGGATACCCTTCCACGAACCGCACGCGGATATAATCAAGGTCATCCACGCTCAGATCGCGCCCGCCTGCCCGCGCGCACGCGACGAGCGCCATCACGACGCGCCCCGGCCCGCTGTTTCCAAGCCGCCGCACGCCGCGGGGCATAGGGATCTGGAAGCGGTCTTTGTCCATCGGCTCCCGACCGCCGCGCAGCGCAGCCGCGCGCAGCGTGACGCTGATCTCGGCAACTTCTCCCTGCGGAAACGCCGTATAGGGGACGAGCCACTCCGGCTCTTCCACGTCCTCCGCCGCGTGCTCCGGCACGACCACCGTGGTCTGGCACAACGTGCCCGCGTCTACGCGAACCGTGACGTCCACGTCGTGCAGGCCGCGGGAGCGCCAAACCGGCGTGAGCTTTACGCCCGGCCCCGATGCGCTAAAAGCATGGTGTACCCATCGCAGTTGGGTCAATTCCAGCGGCTGCGGGGGGCGAGCGACGTCGCCGAGGTAGTGACCGACCGCCGCGCCTACGCCCGCGCCTACCGGACCACCGACCAGCGCGCCGAACAAGCCGCCGAGCGCCTTCCCGGACCAGCTCACGCGGAAGGCGCCGTCCACTCCGCGCTGCCGTTGGGCGTCTCCCAGATCCGCACGCGCACCAGCTTCACCCCGGTGTCCGCCAACAAGCCCTGCGCGACACGCGCCAGCTCCGCCGCGAGCTGCTCCGCGGTGGGCGGCACGTCCATCCAGTAAACCGGACGCCCATGAGCGGCGTTGGAGGCGGCCAGCAGCTGGATCGCCGGATCTGGGTCGTCCCGCTGGAGGATCGCCGTGTGGTCCCAATTCTCGTCGATCCAGCCGCCCACGCGCTCTTTCACTACGCCAAAGTCGATGACCCGACCCCGATCGTCCAAGGGCGCGAGGCAGGTCAGCTCGGCGGCGTAGCGGTGACCATGAAAAGCCGCGCACTTGGATTCATGGCGGGGAATGCGGTGCATGGCGTCCCACTCGAGGCGGCGGGTGCAGGTGACGGTTCCGTGATTTTCCATGCGTGGCAAACCTGTGCTTCGAATTTGTTGACAGTTCTGGCGATAACCGGGTAGGCGGCCGCATGACGACCCAAAGGCCACCGGTTCGAGCGCTGCGGCACCAACTACCCGATCACGCGAGCCATAGCGACGCCCGCGGCATCGCGATCGACAAGGTCGGCATCAAAGGCTTGTCCTGGCCGATCACCGTCTGGGACCGTGCCGACGGCATGCAGCACACCGTGGCCGACATCGAAGCGACCGTCGCGCTGCCAGCCGAAGTCAAAGGCACGCACATGAGCCGCTTCGTCGAGGTGCTGAATAACTTGAACAGCGGAGCGGCCGGCTCCGAGCTGTCCTTGAAGAACCTGCCGGATCTGCTCGCGGCGATGCAGCACCGCCTCGGCGCCGAACGCGCCCAACTCGACGCCAACTTCCCCTATTTCTTGCAGCGTTCCGCCCCGGTGAGCGGCGCAAAATCGCTGTCGTCCTACCGGTGCGGCTTTCACGCCGAGCGCGAAGCCGAGGAGTTCCGCTTCGAGCTCCGCGTCGAAGTCCCCGTCACCACGCTGTGTCCCTGCTCCAAGGCGGTGAGCGAGCGGGGAGCGCACAACCAGCGAGGCTACGTGCGGGTGCGCGTGCGATCCACCGGCATGCTGTGGATTGAGGACGTCGTCGAGGCGGTCGAGGCCGTGGCGTCCGCGCCGCTGTACAGCCTGCTCAAGCGCGAGGACGAGAAGTTCGTGACCGAGCAAGCCTACGACAACCCGGTGTTCGTCGAGGATCTGCTCCGCGAGAGCGTGCGGGTGTTGCAGGCGCACGCGGCGGGGGTGACCTGGCTGCGCGTCGAGGTCGAGAACATCGAGTCCATCCACAACCACTCGGCGTTCGCGAGCTTGACCTGGGCTGCGGAGCCGCAGGCTTCGAGCCCGAGCGGTGCTCCCCTCCCCGCACCCGCAGAAGTACCTACCTTCGGCTGCTGGCTCCGTCAGGCACGGCAACAGCACGGCTGGAACCAGCGTGACCTCGCAGCGCGCCTCGGTATCAGCCACAGCCTGCTGTCGAAGGTGGAGGCCGACGAGCGTCGCCTGTCCGAGCCTACCTTAGAGCTGCTCGCGCGCGCCTTGGGCGTGAACCACACCGAAGTCCGGCTGCGCAGCGGCCTGATCTCCGCCGAAATGGTCGCGCGTTTGCTGGCCGACCCGGCCGCGTGGTCCTGACGACGCTACCCTTCGTCTTGGTAGAACCCCCGTAGTTGCCCCAACGCCGCGCGCCACGGACCGGTGAACCGGCGGGCAGGCGGCAGAGAAGCGAGGAACACCCGCCCGTAGGCGTGGTCGTGAATGCGGCGGTCGAGCACGATCACCACGCCGCGATCGGTGGTGGAGCGGACCAGCCGTCCAAAGCCTTGTCGCAGCTTGATCACCGCTTGCGGCAGCGTAAAGCCGTAGAAGGGATCGACGCCGCGCTGCTGCAAGCGCTCGTGCCGCGCCTCAGCGACCGGCTCGTTGGGCGGACGGAACGGCAACCGCGGGATGATCACCAGCCGCAGCCCCTCGCCGCGCACGCTCACGCCCTCCCAGAAGGAGTCCGTTCCAAAAAGCACCGCCTGGCGATCGGCGCGGAACTGCTCCAGCACCCGCCCCTGCCCGCCCTCCGCCTGCTCGAGGATCGGCAACGCACCCGCGATCTTCACCCGGACCGCCGCCGCGAGCCGGCGCACGGTGTCGTGACTCGTGCAAAGCACAAACGCCCCGCCCTGCGTGACGGTGATCGCGTCCGCGACGACCTCTGCGACGCGCTCCATCCAATCCGCTTCCGAAGGCGGAGGCAGGTCGCGCGGCAGCAGCAGCAAGGCCTGCCGCGCGTAGTCGAAGGGACCGGGAAAAATCGCGATGTCTGCGCCCGAGAGCCCGGTGCGCTCAAGGTAGTGATCAAAGCGCCCTTGTACGGTGAGCGTCGCGCTGGTCATCACCGATGCCCGATTGTTCTCTTCGGTCGGTCCAAGGTGCTGACGCAAAAACGGCGCGACGTCGATGGGCGCGCGGATGACCGAAACCGCCCCGCGCCTGCCCGAAGCGATGTAGCGGCACCAATCATTGTTTTCCTGAAGCAGCCCCCGGGCGACCTCCGCTTGCTCTTGCAGCCGCTTGCGCGCGCGCTGCAGCTCTTTGAAGGGCTGCAGCTCGTCGGGGCGCAGCGCCTCGTCATCGACCAGCGCCTCGATCGCGCCCAGTCGCCCGCACACCCGCTCGAGCTCTTGCGCCATGTCGGTGAGGTAGTGCCCCTCAGGGAACGGCGTCGGCAGGCGCATCGGCAGCGGGACCAGCCTGCCGAGGGCGTAGAAGGTGATGCGCGCGCAGTCCAGCGTCGAGCGCAGCGCGTCCAGCGCGTCGGGCAGCAGCTCTTCGATGGCTTGGGATCGGCTCGCCAAGCGGTAGATCGCGCCCGGTCGACGCGCGCGTGGCAACAAGCGCGCGACCGCCCGACGGATCGCCAGCTCGGACAAGCGCTGCTCGCCTGCCGTGGTCGCGGCGGACTCCAAATGGTGTGCTTCATCCAGCACGATTCGGTCGAACGCCGGCAGGATGCCGTTGCCGTTGTTGCGGTCCTTCAACGACAGATCGGCGAGCAGCAGCGCGTGGTTCACGACGATGACGTGCGCGGCGGCGGCTTTGCGCCGAGCCTGGTAGTAAAAACACGTGTTGAAATGCGGACAGCGGGCGCGGAGCGTGTGATCGCTGTCCGACTCCACGTCCTCCCAGAGATCCTCTTCGATGCCGGGAATCTCGCTACGCTCGCCGGTCTGGCTGGTCGCCGCCCACTCGCGCAGCCGATCCGCCTCTGGCCCCTCGGCGTCCAGCGCCGCTAATTTGCGACGGCACAGGTAGTTTCCCCTGCCCTTCAACACCGCCGAGCGCAAGCTCGAACCAAAAACGGTGTGCAAAAGCGGCAAGTCGTCGCCCATCAGCTGCTGTTGAAGCGCGCGCGTGTAGGTGCTGACCGCCACCTTGGAGTCGTTGCGCATCGCCCAAAGCGCGGCGGGCACCAGGTACGCGAGGGATTTTCCAGTTCCGGTGCCGGCTTCGACCACCAAGGCGCCGCCGTTGCTGAGCGCCTCGCCCACCCGCTCGGCCATCTCGGTCTGCGCCGGCCGCGGCTCCCACCCTGGCAGCCCCGAAGGCAGATCGTCCTCAAAAAACTGGCGGATCGCTTGTGGATCCACCGGCTCGAGCACCCGCGCCATCGGCTCGACCACCCAGTTCGACTTGCGCACCTCGTTGTCGACGATGATGAAGCCGACGCCATCCTCGCCGAAGTTTCCCGCGAGGTGCGTGTCCGCCGAAGACGGGCGCAGATCGCCGGAAGGATGGTTGTGGATGACCACCTGCCCGGCCCGAGGCCGACTGCGCAGCGCCAGCACCGCGTCGGCCGTGCCACGCGCGTGCACCTCGATCGCCGTGACCCGCGCTGCGCCGCCTTCCCGCTCCACGTCGCCGACCGCGAACACCTCGACGCCGCCGGCATCCCGGATCGCGGCCCGCAACGCTGCGGCAGGTTCGGGTAAAAAGCGCAGCGACATGGCTCGGAGCGACTAACTCCACGCGGGGTTCATCGCCCCGCGAATGCGGCGTTCCGGTGCCGAACCCGCTACGCTGGGAAGGATGCGACTGCAGCGCGCAAACCTCGACGCCACGTGGATCCTGACCTTAGGCGGCAAGCGCCTGCTGATCGATCCGTGGCTGGTGGGGAGCGAGGTCGACGGGCACCCGCTGTTCTCCGAACAATGGCACGTCCACGCGTGCATGACCCCCGCGGACATCGGCCCCATCGATGCCATCGTGCTGACCCAACCCTTCGACGACCACTGCCACCGCGCGACGTTGGAGCGGCTCCCGGAGGTGCCGATCCTCGCCGTTCCCGCGGCCTACGACCGGGTCCGAAGCTGGGGTATCGCCGCCGAGCGCTGCGTGCGGATCGCCGACACGACGTGGGGCGCGCTTCAGCTGCGCCCCCTTAGGCCGTCCGCGCTCGATCCCACGCATGGTGCGCTGCGGCTCGAAGGCGCCGACGGGAGCGTGTTGATCGCGCCGCACGGACTGCGCGCGAGCACGCCCGTAGAGCCGGTGGACGTGCTGCTCGTCACCCACACCACCTACGCGCTGCCGTTTTTCTTAGGCGGCACGGTAAACCTCGGCCTGGCCGCGGCGCAGGATCTGGCGAAGCGCACCGGAGCGCGCCGCGTGATCGACACCCACAGCGAGCCCAAACGCGCGCGCGGCTTGGTGGCTGCGCTGGCGCGGCCAACGTACCCCCCCGCGCCGCCTACCGTAGAGCGCTGGACCGACTTGGAAGAGCGCAGCGTAGACCTTTGAACCTGACGTTTACCGCGACTGCGCGCTCGCGTAGTCCGCCTCGCACGCGGCGTCGCGCTGGATGAAGTACAACCACCAAACGCCGTCCGAGCCCCGGACGACCGAAGGCGCGGCCATCCCCGTGTCGTCGGTGATCGGGCCCTGCGGCTGCCACACCCTCCCGTCCGTCGACGTCGCGAGGGACAGCACCTGCTGGATGGTGTCAAAGTAATACAGCCGCCATCCAAACGTTCCGTCGGCAGCCACGTCCGCGACCACATCGGGAGCACCCGCCGAAAGCTCGGTTCGTACGTCCGGCGCGGCGTCCCCGGCAGGATAAATCCCGCCTGGCGCGGTCCAGCCCACCATCGGGGCTGAGTAGTCCCCCGCGTACAAAACCTCGTCAGGGCCGTCGTCGAGCACGGTCGGATCGGACGCCCCGTACACGCCCGCGAGGCTCGAAACTGCGACCGACGGTGTCGGGAAATCGGTAGGCTCGTCGCCCACAGCGCGCGTGAAGGCGTGGGGCTTGGGCGTCTGGTACGGGTCCCACTGCACCCCATCTAACGCAGCCGCCGCGACCGAGAACGTGACCAAACGGTAGTCCCCCGCCGAGCGCCGCGTGAGGTCGGGATCGACCACCAACGCCGGCTCCGCGAGGTGCAGGTCCATCGCCGCGTCTTCCCATCCATCGGCGCCCGCGACGCGCATGCCCACGCCGCCGATGCCGACCAGACCTTCGCGCCAGAAGCGCGCTGGGTCACTCTGCAGCGTGGTCGCGAACAGGTCGAGCCCGAGGTCGTTGTAGACCACGACGTGACGGCCCCCCTCGTCGATCATCGCGTCAGGGACGCTCGCGTTGGCTTGGATCAGCTCCGGCTCCCCCGCAAAAAACCGACCATCTTCAGACGACAAGCGGTACACGCCGTCGCACCAAACTGGAAATGCGCCCTGATGAAAGCCCTCCGCGATCTGCAGCGCGAGCGCGATGTCGGCGTCATCCAAGCATCCCTGCGACCCCAGCCGCCCCATGATCGCGCCAAAATCGGCGGGGCGCCCTTCGGCGGGGACGCTGTCGCAGGGCGTGCCGGAGTCAGCGGTGTCAGCGGTGTCCGCGGTGTCCACGGTGCCCGCGGTGTCGCGCGAATCCACGGGCGCAGGGCTCCCCGTGCAAGCGGACAGCAGCGCAACGACAAAGACCAAGACCGCTCCAGCAGCGCTGCCACCATAGCCGTCTGGGGGCGCACCGGCGGGCGAGCGGCGCCACCCCGTTGAATTATAGGCGGGCGATGATGCTCCGGTCGCTGCCGCTCCTTCGGCTTGTTCCATCCCTGTGCGCGCTCGCTGCGCTGTCCACGCTGTCCGCGCTGGCGGCGTGCACCGCAAAAGACGAGGAAGGGCCCGACTCTGCGCAGACCGCGCCGGCGTTCAACGACCCGGATGGCGCAAGTCTTGTGGTCGCGGAGGACGGCACGCTGGGCTTCACCGACGCGAAAGGTCAAAAACACCCGATGCAGATCGCGCTGGGGTTCGTTCGTTCCCCGGATGAGCAGGTCAACTATGACCCGTACAACCTAAAGGATCCCGAGCTGGACTACGCTGTCCCCGCCGGGCTCGAGTGGGCGCAGGCTACGTCGGCGACCTGGAATGGATCCAGCTTTGACCTTGTATTCCCCGACGCCCGCACGGCGAGCCTCACCATCGACGACAGCGGCCCGGGGATCGAGGTCCATGTCGCCCAAACCCCTGGCGACGAATGGGCGCCGTATGTTCGCCTCCAAACAACGCTAAACCCCAACGAAGGCCTTTACGGCCTCGGCGAGCAGTTCAGAGGCGTCGAGCATCGCGGCCGCGTCGTCGCGATGCAATTCGAGCTTTGGGGCGACATCGAGAGCTCCAACAACGAAGCCCACGTGCCGGTCCCGCTGCTCGTCAGCGCGGACGGTTGGGGGGTGCTGGCGGACAGCTACCGAGCCGGGGTCTTCGACGTCGCCGCAACGGATCCCAACACGCTGGAGGTGATCTACAACCAGCTCCAACCCGAAGGCTTCACCTTCGACGTCTACGGGCCCGGAACCGGCGCCGAGGTGACCGCCCGTTACCACCAGCGCACGGGGTTTCCCGAGGTTCCCCCTACTTGGGCGTTCGCGCCGATGCAGTGGGAGAATGAGGTGACCGGCGCCGACAACGTCTACGCCGACATGCAGGCGATCCGCGAAAACGGAATCCCCACCGGCCTCATCTGGCTGGACAACCCGTGGCAGACCACCTACAACTCGATGGTGCCCGATCCAGCGATGTTCCCCGATTGGGACGGCCTCGTCGACGATCTGCATGCCAGCGGCTTCCGCACCATGGCGTGGTCCACTCCGTATCTGGAGCTCGATGAGCCCGACCACGACCTCTACGCAGCGAACAGCTGGTTTGTAGACGCGACCATCCTGCTCAGCGACTTCGGCGACTGGGTGGACTTGACCAACCCCGACGCGATGAGCGCATGGCAGCAGCGCGTCGCGAACGCAGCCGCGTTAGGAATCGAAGGCTGGAAGCTGGACTACGGCGAGGACACCCAGATCGGAATCGGCGCGGCACGCCTGCATTACCTCTTCGACAACGGCGAAGACGAGCGCACGATGCATCACAAGTACGCGGCGTACTACCATCATGCCTACGCCGATCCCTACCCGGTGGAGGCCGACGGCACCCACGCCGGCTTCCTCTTGGGACGCGCCGGCGTGCTCGGCGGACACACCGTCACCGACTGCATCTGGCCCGGCGATCTGGACAACGACTTTTCGGTCTTTTCCCGCGACGCCGGGACCGTAGGCGGCTTGTCCAGCGCGATCCGCGCCGGCACCGGACTCGCGGCGTCTGGCTACCCGTTCTTCGCGTCAGACACCGGCGGCTACCGCGGCGGGCGCCCGTCGATGGAGGCGATGACCCGCTGGACCGAGTACAGCGCGACGCTGCCGATCATGCAGTACGGTGGCGCGGGCGAGAACCACAACCCGTGGGACTTCGCGCTGTATCAGGACGATGAACCCAGTCAGTTCACCGAACAGAGCCTCGCGGACTTTACGCGCTACGCGACCCTTCACATCCGGCTCTTCCCGTACTTCTGGGAGCTCGCCCAACGCGCGCGGCGCGAGGGCCTGCCCACCGTACAAGCGCTGGGCATGGCGTACCCGGAGCTTGGCGTGCACCCACAAAATGCCTACCTTGTCGGCGACGATCTCTACGTCGCGCCCGTCGAAGTCGAAGGCGCGACCACGCGCACGCTGGAGCTGCCGCCGGGAGACTGGGTCCATTGGTGGACGGGCGTCGTGTACAGCGGACCCGGCACGGTCACCATCGACGCGCCCTTGGGTCAAGGTCCGCTTTTTCAACGCGCAGGCTCGGCGATCCCGATGCTGCGCCGCTCGGTGATGACCCTCTCCCCCAGCGACGGCTCGGTGGACTCTTGGGCCGACGAAGCGGGCCGGCTGAACGCGCGCGTGATCCCCGGCGCGGGGGCGGGCTTCACGCTGGAGACCGGCGAGCGACTCTCAGCAGACAGCGCTACCGCGATCATGCTGACCACAGGCGCCTTGTACAGCGGTTGGGATCTTGAAATCTACGCTCCCGGCGCTACGACGGTGACCGTAGACGGCGTGGTGCTCCCTGAGGGCGAAGACGGCTGCACCACCTGCGTCATCCCCGGCACCCCGTGGATGCGCGTCGTCACCGACGGCACGCAAATTCAGGTAGAAGGAGGACAGCGCTGAATGACCGACGATCTGCACGTGCTCGTCGTCGAAGACGGCGAAGAATACACCCGCACGCTCACCCGGTTCTGCGCCGACGTGTTTCAGTTCACGCGCGCGGGCGACGGTCCCGAAGCGCTGGCCCTGATGCAGTCCGCCCGATTCGACCGCGTGTTCCTCGACATGCGCTTTGATCGCGTCTCCCCGGGGGTGTTGCTCGGCGATCTCGCGACCACCGCGGAGCGCTTCAACGGCGATCCCAACCGAGCCCGGCAATTCCTCGAAGACAACCAAGGCGCATACATCCTCGCCGCGCTGCGGGCCGCCGGGCACGACATCCCCGTGGTGTTCTCCCACGACTTCGACGCCGAGCCGCGTCGTTGGGCGAGCATGGCGCGCATGTACTCGCCAGTGCGCTATCTACCCGACAACGCCAGCGCCGACGCGATCCGCGCCGCGCTGCTGGGGATATGAGCGCCCGCCAGATGACTGAACCCGACAGCGGCACCCGCGACGCACAACGCGACATCGTACTTACCACGTTCAACGCACGCTACATCCACGCGTCGTTCGGGCTGCGGTACCTTTACGCAAACTTAGGCGAGCTTCAGCCGCGCGCCGCGCTGCACGAGCTCGAAGGCACGGTCAGCGCCATCGATGCGCTGGAGATCGTGCTCGCCTACAACCCGAAGGTCGTCGGCATCGGCGTGTACATCTGGAACGCGGCGTTGTCGCTGGCGTTGGTGGAGCTGCTGCGCGCGCTGCGCCCCGACATCCACGTGGTGATCGGCGGGCCCGAGGTCAGCCACGAGATCGATCAGCAGCCGATCTGCGCGCTCGCGAACGTCGTGATCGTCGGGGAGGCCGACACCGCGTTCGCGCAGGTGTGCGCGGCGCTGCTCAACGGCGAGCCCGTGGAGCACGTCATCCGGCCCCCGCTGCCGGATCTCGCGACGTTGAAGCTCCCGTATGCGTACTACTCCGATACGGATCTGGCGCATCGCATCGTCTACGTCGAGGCGTCGCGGGGGTGCCCGTTTCTGTGCGCGTTCTGTTTGTCCGCGCTGGACAAAAGCGTGCGCCGCTTCGACGAGGACGCGATCATCGACGCGCTCGCTGGGTTGCACGCGCGCGGACTGCGCAGCTACAAGTTCGTCGATCGGACGTTCAACCTCTCCATCGTTAGCTGCAAGCGCATCCTCGGCTTCTTCCTCGACCGCCTCGCCGAAGGCGGCAGCGACGATCTGTTCGTGCACTTCGAGCTGATCCCCGACCGACTCCCCGAGGAGCTTCGTGCGTTGATCGCCGCGTTTCCGGCCGGCGTACTGCAGTTTGAGGTCGGCATCCAAACCTTTGACGCCGACGTGGCGGCGCGCATCGATCGACGTCACGATCCGGCCCAGATCGAAGCGAACTTGACCTGGCTGCGCGAAATGACCGGCGTGCACCTGCACACCGACTTGATCGTCGGGCTGCCCGGCGAGAGCCTGCTCGGCTTCGGCGCCGGCTTCGACCGCTTGTACGCGCTGGGGCCGCAGGAGATCCAGGTCGGCATCTTGAAGCGGCTGCGCGGCGCGCCGATCGCGAAGCACACCGCCGCCTATGGCATGGTGTACACGCCCTCTACGCCCTACGAGGTGCTGCAAACCAGCGCAATTCCCTTCGATGCGATGCAGCAGCTCAAACGCTTCGCGCGGTTCTGGGGGATCATCGCCAACTCCGGACACTACCAGCACGCGCTGCCGCTGCTGCTTGGGAGCCCGCTCGGCCCCTTTGCGGCTTTTCTGGCGCTGTCGGATCACCTCGGAGCGCTGTTTGGACGCTCCTTTGGACTTTCGTCTGGCCGCATCGTCGACGCCTTGTTTGCCTACGCGGTCGCACAAGGCGTCGCCCCCGAGACGATCGGGCGCGCGCTCATCGACGATCTCGTCGCCACCGCGCGGCTTCCGGTGCCTGACCTGCTGCGCCCCTACGCCACCGAAGAAGAGCGCAAGCTGCGAAAAGCCCAGCGCGCCCCGTCCGGACACACGCACAACAAGGCGCGCAGCCGCCAAGACGCCCACGGCGCTCAGGACAAAGTTTCACCAACGCACCCGCGACTCCGCGACGCCGGAACGATAGAAGCGGGCCCGATAGATCCTACAACCCCTCTTTAGGAACGCCCCATGTCGCTCGAAACCCTGACCGCTCAGGCGGACGCAATTCACACCCGCTACCGCCAGCAGTTCGCGGGTCATGCCCGCGCAAGCCGGGACCTCGCCGCGCTGGACACGCTGATCGCCGAAGCCAAGGCCCTGCACGCCAAGCTGCCCGCCGACGCGGACACGCTCCGCGCCACGCTCGACGAGTGGACCACGCTCTACACCACCGAGCGCGAGAACATCGCCAAGATCCAATCGGGCGGCCCGGACGTGCAAGCCGCATGGACGGCCGCGGAATGGGCGTTGCTGACGTTCTACCGCTACAACCGTGACTTTGCTGGCCAGAACCGCCAGACCCGCGACCTCGGCTTGCTCCAGCAGACCATCGCAGAGCAAGAGAGCTGGATCAAGCTTGCGGAAGGCAAGCCCGGCCTCGAAGAGCAGGTCGCTCGCATGCAGCAGCACCTCGTGATGTACAAGAAGGAGCTCACCGAGATCCCCGCTTCCCGCGCCGCGCTCTCGCCCGCAGACCGCTCCAAGGTGCTCGCCACCCTCGCGAACCACCAGTTTGCGCTCTACCGCCTGCACTTCGCTGACAAGCCGCGCCACTCGCGCCGGCCGGCGCTGCTCTCCCGCTTGATGGGGCAGCTGCAGATGATCCACGCCGAAATGATCACCGTGCGCGATCAAGGCGTGCGCACCGAATCGCACCTCGCGAACATCACCAAGGTCGCCGAGCGCATCCGTCACCACAACGACGAGCGCGCCAACATCGAGCGCGCGCGCATGGCCCGCACCACGCGCGAGGTCACTGGCGCGTTGGGCGACGACGCGAACCAGCTCTTCGCCGCGTTCCGGAAGGACTTTGCAGGCCAGCCCCGCGCTACCCGCAACATCCAGCTGCTCGCCGAGCTCTGCGAGCGTACCCAAGAGGTAGCGCGCGCGATGAACGACATGCAGCGCGAGCGCCCCGATGATCTCAACCGGAAGAACCTCGCGATCGTGCTGGACCAGCTGCGCGGCTGGGAGCGGGAGTTCGAAGCGGTGCGCAACATCAAGCGCGCCGAAGCCGAAGCCGCCAAGGCCGCGCCCACCGCCTGAGCAGGGCGGTCGCTTTCGAGCCTTTCCGCGAGCGTGTGTTCCGCACGCCTCGCGGACGGGCTATCCCCCGCCCATGCGCTGGCTTTACCTACACGGCTTCGCCTCTGGACCCGACTCGACCAAAGGAGTGCGCCTCGCTGCGCACCTCCGCGAGAAGCACGGAATTCATCTTGAACGCCTGAACCTGCGTGTTCCCAGCATGGAGCGCCTTCGGGGTTCGGCGATCCTCGACCACGTAGAAGCGGTCATGGGCGCGCCAACGCACGTGCCGACCGTGTTGATCGGGTCGAGCTTCGGCGGCTGGGCCGCGATGCGCCTGGCAGAGCGCAACGAAAACATCGTCGGACTGGTGCTGCTCGCCCCGGCGATTCGCCTCGCAGAGCGTTGGAAGCAGAGCATGCCCAACGACGTGCAGGCGTGGGCGCAGTCGGGTTGGATGGAGGTCGATGACCACGTGGCGGGCGGCAAGACGCAGGTGGACTACGGCTTCTTTGAGGACATCGAGGGCATCGAAGCGCGCGGACAACCCGACTTGTTCATCCCTACGCTGATCGTACACGGTCGCCACGATGACGTCGTACCCATCGAAGGCTCGCGCCGGTGGGCCGAGACCCACACGCCTGTCCGGATGGTCGAGGTCGATGACGGCCATCAACTGTCCGCGGCGCTGCCGACGATCCAAAGCGAGATCGACAACTTTATAGAATTCAACGAGTTCTTGGAGCCCTGACATGCCGACCTTCACCAAGCGCAGCCCCATGCCGGCGACCGTCGCGGCGCTCGCCGCCTACCACGAACAGCCCGGCGCGCTGGATCGGCTCGTTCCTCCCTGGGAAAACGTCCGCGTGCTCGAGCGCGAGGGCGACTGCTACGAAGGGCGCGTGCTGCTCTCCGTTCCGGCCGGGCCCTTTCGGCTGCGCTGGGAGGCGGTGCACAGCGGCGGCGTGCGCGGTAGCTACTTCATCGACCGCCAAGCCAGCGGTCCATTCGCGACCTACGAGCACCGGCACAGCTTCATCGCTCCTCAGTCGTTGAGCACCGCGCCGCAGACCTCCGAGCTCGAAGACACCATCGAGTGGACGGCACCGTTTGGGGCCTTAGGCGCAGCGATCGGCGGAATTCAAAAGCGCCTCGACAGCGGCTTTGCGTTTCGGCACGTGCGCACCGCGGAAGATCTACGGCGACACGCGGAATTCCCACGCGGCCCGCTGCGCATCCTCGTCTCCGGAGCCAGCGGCCTCGTCGGAAAGCACCTGGTCCCCTTCCTCACGGTCGGCGGTCACACCGTGATCCGGCTCGTGCGGCGCGCGCCGAAGTCCGGCGAGGCGTTCTGGGACCCGGCGACCAACGCGATCGATCTCGGTGGCGTCGGGGACATCGACGCGGTGATTCACCTCTCCGGCGAGTCGGTGTCAAAGCGATGGACCGAAGCGCGGAAGGCGGAGATCCTTCGCAGCCGCGAACAATCCACGTTGCTGCTCGCGAACGCCATCGCCAAACTACCGAAAAAACCCGAAGTCTTTGTGTCCGCCAGCGCCGTCGGCTGGTATGGAAACCGCGGCACCGAGCGCATCACCGAAACAAGTACGGGCGGAACCACGGGCTTTCTCCCCGAGGTGTGCCGAAAATGGGAAGCCGCCACGGAGCCCGCGCGCGTCGCTGGGATCCGGACGGTCAACCTTCGGATTGGCGTGGTCGTGTCGGCGCGGGGCGGCGCCCTCGCTGAGCTGCTCCCGCCCGTGCGCGCTGGAGTCGGCGGCGTCGTCGGCAGCGGCGAGCAGATGTTCCCGTGGATCGCGATCGATGACCTCGTGCACCTGATCCACTGGCTGCTCGGCGCAGATCTCGCCGGCCCGGTCAACGCGACCGCGCCGAACCCGGTGAACAACCGGCAATTCATGACCGCCGTCGGCAAAGCCGTTCATCGCTGGACGATCTTCCCGTTGCCCGCGCCGATCGTCCGGCTGATGTTCGGAAAGATGGGCCAAGAAGTGCTCCTAGAGGGGCAAAATGCGGTGCCTGAGCGCGCCCTCGCCGCCGGCTTCCGATTCACCTTCGAAACCTTGGACAGCGCGCTGCGCTGGGAGTTGGGCCCTTGAGCACCTGGACCGCCATCGCCCACCCCGGGCTCGAAGCCAGCGTCGCCGCTGAGCTGCAGGAGCTCGGTTTTGCTACCGAAGTGCATCCAGGATGGGTGCGTTTTCAGGGCGAACCGGTCGCCGTGTGCTCGGCGTTGCCGATGATGCGCACGCCGGATCGCGTGCTTCTGCAGGTCGTCGAAGGCAAGTTCCAAGGGAGCGACGGGCTGGCCTCGCTGGTACGCGCGCAGCGTTGGAAAGAGCTGCTGGCCCCAGAATCCACGGTCGAGATCGCGATCCTCGGCCACGGGGACGGCGTGCGCTTCAAAGACTCGGTGCAGAAGCGCGTCTCGTATGCGATCGCCGAGGCGCTGAAGGGGCCGCGCATCCCCGAGCGCTACGGGAGGCCTCGGCTCGCGCAGCGGGTTTCGGTGCGCGTGGACGGGAACACCGCGACGATCTCTCTGGACGCGGTCGGCGAGCTCATGCACCGCCGAGGCTGGAGGATCGACATCTCCAAAGCGCCGCTGCGTGAGAACCTCGCCGCGGCGATGCTGCGCTTGTCGGGTTGGACCCCGGACCAGCCGCTGCTGGACCCCTTTTGCGGCTCTGGCACGCTGCCGATCGAAGCCGCGCTGTGGGCCGCGGGCCGATCGCCGTTCGACAAGCCGCAGTTCGCGTCTGCGGAGTGGCCGTTGCTTCGAGGAAAAAGCCCGGTCCGGCCTAAGACGCAGAAGTTCTCCACGCGCATCTACGGCAGCGACCGCGACCTCAAAGTCCTGCAAGCCGCCCAGCGCAACGCCGCCCGCGCAGGGGTCACGCCCGCATTCGCGGTCACTGAGATCGGCGACCTTCAGCCCCCGGCCTCCTCCGGTTTCCTGGTCACGAACCCGCCCTGGGGCCATCGCCTCAACGACGGCGATGGTGGGGGCAGCGGGGGCGGTAAAGTCATCCCCGCCACGCTGATCTTCAACCGCTTCGGCGTCGTGCTCCAGGAGCGTTTCAAAGGCTGGAAGATCGTTTTTCTCGCGCCGGAGCAGGAGCTCGCTCGCAAAGTCTCCCCGCGTGTGCGCGGCATCGCGACCTTCCCGAACGGCGGCGTGCGGATCACGGCGTGGGGACTGGACCTGAGCGGTCAGTAAGGCACGCGGCCTGCGCTACTCCCAGCGTACATCCTGAAAGATCACATCGGCGTTGTAGAGCGCGAGCCCGCCGGCGGCCGGGAGGACGCGCGGCAGATCCACGACCTGATCGGCGATGGTGACAGTCGTGCCGTCCGAGCCCGCGAGCTGGGACCAGCGTACGTCGCTGTCCAGCGTCACGGTGCCGTAGATGTCCCACGTCACCGCGCCGCCCAGCACCGCGAACCTCGAGACGCTGCCGTCTGCGCTCACAAACGCCATCTCGATGTCGCCGGTACTGGCGTCGTAGCCGTACACCGTGCCGACGCTCGCGCCCCCGGTGGGGAGATCGGCGACCATGCGGAATTGGTCGACGGGGAGCTTGACCCGCGCGGCGGCGCTGGCCCCCGCGAATCCCCACGCGGCGTCGCCCGCGATCGGAACCCAGTCGAGGTACACCGGCGCCATCGGCTCTTGATCGTTCGGCACCCAGTCGACCATCGCGTCGTCGAGCACCTCCGGGTCCCCCACCGCCTCCGCCAACGCTTCGGAGTCGCTCGCCGATGCCCCCGCGGCCACCGCCGCGCGCCACTCGGAGAAGCCCTCCACAAACTCCGGTTGGGAGGTCAGCATCCGCACCAGCTCCTGCGCGAGCGGACGGCTCGCGTTCTGCCCCGACAGCAGCGCGCTCACGCCCGCGCCGCCATCCAGCTCGGCCTGCGCGGTCGCGGCGTAGTCCTCCCAAGACAGCAGCGGACGCGATCGGAGCTCCAAACAGGCGCCGTCCCAGTGGTGACGTCCGAGGGCCTCGGCCAGACCTTCGACGTACCAAAACGGCAAGCCGCTCGTACCCCCTGCGCGGTCTTGGTACTGATGCGTGAGCTCGTGCAACAGCAACACCCGCGAGTAGTACGCGGTGGGCTGACGAAACAAGAACGCGTCGCCGGAGCCGGGATCGTAGTAGCCGCCCGCCCCCTCGGGCTCCCCGATCCCCGCGCGGGCGAGGGTCGCGTAAAAGCCGGCCTGATCGGCGTCCACGTACACCTCGAGCGGCCCCGCCGCCTCCACGCCAAAAAATGCGGCGAAGCCCAACCAAGCGGTCTCGGCCAAGGCTGCGAGGTCCTCGGACTCCGTGGCGTCAAAACCGACGATATGCAAGGTGTAATGAGCGGTGGTCGCGAGATAACCGTCTCCCTCTGCGACCATCGTCACCTCGGGAGCAGCGCACACTTCGGGCTCGTGGGTCAGGTCAGGCGCACCGCCTGTGTCGTCTGGCACAGGGTTGGCGTCGTCCGTCCCCGGGCCGGCGCCCGTACAACCCGACAGCGCCCACAGCATCCCGGCGAAAAAACCAACGTCACGTACAGTCATCGGACGGTATTAGCCGGATCGGCGCGACCTGCCCGCTCTTAGGGCGAGAGCGGCGACGCCCGCCCACAGGACCACAGGCGGAGCGCCGGGCGCGGTGGCGCAGCCCCGCCGCGCGTCGATGGAGAACGTCGCGCCCGAGGAGGACGCCGCCAACGCGTCAACGCGCACGCCGTCTACGATCGCGCGCACTTCGACCGAATGCCAGCCGGGCTGCAGTCCATCCACGCGCGTCAGCAGCGCCGGGGATTTCGCCCGCGTGTCTACGGTCGCGACCCAGGAGCCGTCGACCCAAAGCTCCGCAGCCGCGCCAGCGTCGACGGTGCCATAGAGCTCGACGGACTCGCCCCGCAGGGTGGCCGAAGCCACGCCATCGGCCCCCAGCGCGCGGAGCTCGCCAAGCCCCGCGTCGGCGTCCTCCACGCGATCTCCGCAGCTTCTACAGGCAAAGTAGGCAGACGCGTCGTCTACTCGCTGGTACGGGGCCCACCGCACCAGCTGCGGGGCATTCGACAGCGGATCATCGAGGGTGTAGACGCCGTCGTGCGTGCCGATGAGCAGCTTGGGCTCCGCATCAAAGCTTGGATTTCCGACGAGGATGTGCACCGGCGCGTTGAGCTGCACCCCGAGGTCCATAAAGCTCAGACCGCCGTCGTCACTGCGCCACAGATGCCCCGATCGCGTGGTCAGGTACACGCGGTCCCCCGCGCTGGCGAGCACCAGCGGAACGTCGTCGCCGAAGCCATCCCACGTCGTCCAGAGCACGCCATCTTCCGATGTGTACACCCCGGCGTCGTCCGCCACGACCACACGGCGCGGAGCCGGCTCCGGCCAGCCGACCGGCCCCGCAATGTGTCCGTCCGAAGCTACGAAACGCTGATCCCAAGTTGCGCCGTCATCGAAGGAGTACAGGAGGCGCGTAGGACCGCCGCCGCCCAGCACCATCGCCGCGCCTTCGGGCGTGTCGACGTCGAGCAGGCCCGATGGCGTGGAACCCGCGAGCGCCTCGGTCATCGCGGTGGCGTTGGTCCAGGTTTCGCCGAGGTCGTCGCTGTAGGCGATCGCGGCGCCCTGCCCGGATCCAAAGGCCCAAACGCGCTCTGCGTCGCCCACGCCAAACAGCTCGCCCACCGAGCCCACCGGAGGATGCACGACCCTCCAAGACGCGCCGCGATCGGCGCTGATCCAGCCCAGATGCCCGGCGACCGAAAGCACGACGTCGGCGTCCGCGCGCAGGCCGCTGACCCGCTGAACGTTCTCGACGTCCAGCCCGGCACCGGCTCCGCGCCAGCTTGCGCCGCCGTCCTCCGTGGTCAACACCCCCGCGGCGTACCCGCCGACGTACACCGTCGCATCTCGGTCAAAATCCGGCGAAAAGCCGATTCCCCGGGTGTAGTCCGGCGGGACGATCACCGGCTCCCACACCCCCGCCGGGTCCGCCACGACAAACCCGGCCCAGCCGGCCTGCATCCACCGCGTCCCTGCGACTCCCAAGGCGACCGCAGCTTCGGACGCGCTCGATGCCGATCCGCTGCCAGCGTAGACGGTCTCTAAGGGCCCGTGCAGGTCTTCCCACGACGCGCACGCATCCAGCGACCGATACGGTCCCGCGTCCCCAGTGACCGCCAACAACACGCCCTCAGGCTCCGACGGCGTAGCCGCGCTCGCAGCGAGCCTCACCACGCCAGAATGAGCGCTCAAGTCCTGCGGCAAAGGCCCACATTCCTGCCATCCGGCGGAGCTGCGCTGCAGCACGCTTCCGTCCGAGTCCCCGGCGTACACCGTAGCCCCTAATAGGGTGACCGCGCTCACACGGGGCAAAAACCCTTGATCTATCCAACCCTCTTCGCCGCTTCGGCTCCACACATGGTCGTCGCCGTCGACCAACGCTCGTCCATCTTCGGACGCGCCCACCGCAGACGCCGACCGCATCGGCAAAGCCTGCAGCGCGCGCGGCGTGCCAGCCCAAACGCCCCGCGCGCCGCCGATCAGCAGGGACGAACCCCCTGCGATGACCGCGATCGGCCCCGGAGACGAGCGAGCGCGCCAGGTCGCGCCTTCGTCCCCCGACCACCAGATCGTCTCGGTGCCGGCCGCGACCCACGTGCCATCATCGAGCACCGCCACCCCGACCAGCGCGTGCTTCAGCGGATCGCCCCCGATCATCTGCCAGCTCTCTCCACCGTCGTCTGACCGAAGCAGCGCTTGGATATCGTCGCCACCCGCGAGCATCAGCCAGGGCTGCGCGGCGTCCAACCCCAATGGAGCCCCCACACTGACGACGACGTCGTGCGGAACATGCCCGAAGGCATCGCCCACCAGCCCGTTCAACACGACAGAAAGTAAGAGGGTCAACAGGAACGCCAGAACAGGTGGGGAAATAACCGTCGCGACGCCCGCCGCGGCAAGCGCGAAGGGTATAGGCCGGCTAATAGAGCCTCCTTTTCTGCACGCACACGCGAGCACATCTCAAGTCGGAGCTGTTGATGAACTTTCTGCTTTCGTTCTGGCGCTCGACCGTCGGAGCCAAGGTCGTGGTCGCTGTGACCGGACTGATCCTGCTGGGCTTCACGCTTTTCCACATGATCGGCAACCTGCAAGTGTTTCTCGGCGCGGACGAGATGAACACCTATGGGGCGTTCCTGCACAAGCCGGAGATCCTCTGGGCGGGTCGTGCGGTGGTGTTCGGCTCGATCGGCCTGCACATCGTCGCTCAGGCCAAGCTCGTCGCGGCCACGGCCATCGCGCGCCCCACCGGCTACCGGAAGTGGAACGCGAAGGCGAGCACGATCTACTCGCGTACGATGAAGTACACGGGCCCGATCATCCTGATCTTCTTCGTGCTTCACTTGTTGAACCTCACCACCGGCGCCGAGTTCGGCTTCTACGTGCACCCCGAACCGTACTTGCAAGACGGGAACGTGCCGCGCGCGTTTGAGAACCTGACCTCCCTGTTAGGGAACCCCTTGTGGGCCACGTTCTACATCGTCGCGAACCTCGCGTTGGCCTCGCACTTGTGGCACGGCGCCTTCTCGATGACGAAGACGCTCGGCCTGTCCGGCGTGCGCCAACTTCGCCTGGCCCGCGTGATCGCCAGCGTCTTCACGCTGACGGTCACCGGCGGAAATATCGCCATCACCACCGCCTGCGTCCTGCACCTCGTGAAGTAGGGGAAACCGATGTCGCTGCCTCCCAACAAGATTCCCACCGGCCCAATCGACAAAGCGTGGACCGACCGTAAATTCTCCATGAAGCTGGTGAACCCAGCCAATCGCCGTAAGTACACGGTGATCGTGGTCGGCTCGGGCCTCGCCGGCGCTTCGGCGGCGGCCTCGCTCGGAGAGCTCGGGTACAACGTCCATTGCTTCTGCTTCCAGGACAGCCCGCGCCGCGCCCACTCCATCGCCGCGCAGGGCGGCATCAACGCCGCGAAGAACTACCAGAACGACGGCGACAGCGTCTACCGCCTGTTCTATGACACCGTCAAAGGCGGCGACTTCCGCGCCCGCGAGGCCAACGTTTACCGTCTGGCCGAAGTCTCGGTCAACATCATCGATCAGGCCGTCGCGCAGGGCGTGCCCTTCGCCCGTGAATACGGCGGTTTGCTCGCGAACCGCAGCTTCGGCGGCGCGCAGGTCTCGCGCACGTTCTACGCGCGCGGGCAGACCGGCCAGCAGCTGCTCCTCGGCGCGTACTCCGCGCTGGAGCGGCAGATCGCCAAGGGCACCGTCAAGATGCACCCGCGCACCGAGATGCTCGACCTCGTGGTCGTAGACGGTCGGGCGCGCGGCATCGTCGTTCGCGATCTGACCACCGGCGCGATCAGCAGCTACGTGGCCGACGCCGTATGCCTCGGCACCGGCGGCTACGGAAACGCGTTCTACCTGTCGACCAACGCCAAGGGATGCAACGTCACCGCGGCGTGGCGCGCGTCCAAGCGCGGCGCGTACTTCGCAAACCCCTGCTTCACGCAGATCCACCCCACCTGCATCCCGGTCGCCGGCAGCTACCAGTCGAAGCTCACGCTGATGAGCGAGTCGCTGCGCAACGACGGCCGCGTGTGGGTCCCCAAAGATCCCGCCAATTGCGGCAAGCACCCGAGCGAGATCGCCGAAGCCGACCGCGACTACTACCTCGAGCGCAAGTACCCGAGCTTCGGCAACCTCAGCCCCCGCGACATCGCGTCGCGCGCCGCGAAAGAGGCGTGTGACGACGGCCGCGGCGTGGGTCCGATGGTCGAAGGCGTGCGCCGCGGCGTGTACCTCGACTTCGCCGACGCGATTCAGCGCATCGGCAAGGCTGCGGTCGCTGAAAAGTACGGCAACTTGTTCGAGATGTACCAGCGCATCACCGGCGAAGATCCGTACGAAGTACCGATGCGCATGTACCCCGCAGTCCATTACACCATGGGCGGCTTGTGGGTGGACTACCAGCTTCAAAGCACCATTCCCGGCTTGTTCGTCATCGGAGAGGCCAACTTCTCCGACCACGGCGCAAACCGCCTTGGCGCCTCGGCGCTGATGCAAGGTCTGGCGGACGGCTACTTCGTGCTGCCGTTCACGCTCGCGGACTACCTCGCAGGCGTCAAGCCCGACGGCATGGCCACCACCCACTCGGCGTTCCGCGCCGTAGAGGGCGAGGTCGTCGCGAAGAACGACAAGCTGCTCTCCATCCGGGGCAAGCGCACGGTGGACAGCTTCCACCGCGAGCTGGGCTTGTTGATGTGGGACAAGTGCGGCATGGCGCGCACCGAAGAGGGCTTAGACGAAGCGCTGCAGCGCATCCCCGCGCTGCGTGAGGAGTTCTGGCAGAACGTCACGGTCTCGGGCTCCGGCGCAGAGCTGAACCAGTCGCTTGAGAAGGCTGGCCGAGTCGCCGACTTCCTTGAGTTCGGCGAGGTCATGTGCCTCGACGCACGTACCCGCGCCGAGAGCTGCGGCGGGCATTTCCGCACTGAGTTCCAGGACGAAGGCGAAGCCAAGCGCAACGACGCCGAGTACAGCCACGTCAGCGCATGGCAGTACACCGGCGTCGGCAACGCGCCGGTCCTGCACAAGGAAGCGCTCGAGTTCAACTACGTCCATCCCGTCACCCGGAGCTACAAATAATGCGTCTCACCCTGCACATCTGGCGACAGAAGGCACCGACAGCACGCGGCGGCAAGGGCGACTTCGAGAAGTACGAAGTGAACGACGTCTCCGAGCACATGAGCTTCCTCGAGATGCTCGACGTGCTCAACGAGCGCCTCGAGACCGAGGGCAAGGACCCCATCGCCTTCGAGCACGACTGCCGCGAGGGCATCTGCGGGAGCTGCGGCTTCGTGATCAACGGCTCCGCGCACGGTCCCGTACCGCGCACGACCGTGTGCCAGCTGCACATGCGCTCGTTCAAAGACGGCGACGAGCTGGTGTTGGAGCCTTGGCGCGCGCGCGCGTTTCCGATCCTGCGCGACCTCATCGTCGATCGCTCGTCCTTCGACCGCATCATTCAGGCGGGCGGCTACGTGTCGACCAACACCGGGTCGGCACCCGAAGCCAACTCCGTCCCGGTCACGAAGGACAGCGCGGATCGCGCGATGGACGCCGCGGCTTGTATCGGCTGCGGCGCGTGCGTCGCGATGTGCCCGAACGCATCCGCCAGCTTGTTCACCGCGGCCAAGGTCGCGCATCTGAACCTGCTGCCGCAGGGCCAGCCCGAGCGGCTGATCCGCACCGAGAAGATGGTGCTGCAGATGGACGCCGAAGGCTTCGGCCACTGCACCAACCACGGTGACTGCTCCGCGGTCTGCCCGAAGGGCATCTCGGTGATCAACATCGCCCAGATGAACCGCGAGTACATCGAAGCCACGCTGTTCTCATCGCCCCGCGAAGGCGACACCGGCGACGGCGCATAGATCGAGTTCCCTCGCCTCGGCAGCCCCCGAGGCGAGGGCCCCGACCCCGATCGCTAGCTCAATCCACCGTCGACGACAAAGGTCTGGCCGGTGATGTAGCTGGCACCGGGACCCGCGAGGAAGCGCACGATCGGCGCGATCTCTTCGGGACGCCCCAGCCGGCGCATCGGGATCACCTGCTTCACGCCGTCGATCAGCTCGCTCGGCAAGCTCTGGGTCATGTCGGTGTCGATGAAGCCCGGGGCGACGCAGTTGACGCGGATGTTTCGGCGGCCGATCTCTTTCGCGAGCGAGCGCGACATGGCGATAATACCGGCCTTTGCTGCCGCATAGTTCGCTTGCCCCGCGTTCCCCATGATGCCGGAGATGGACGTCAGGTTGACGATGCAGCCTTTACGGCGGCGCAGCATGCCTTCGGTGGCGGAGCGGCAAAGCCGGAAGGTGCTGGTGAGGTTGGTGTCGATGACGTCGGACCATTGGTCGTCGGTCATCCGCAGCAGCAAGCCATCGCGGGTGATGCCGGCGTTGTTGACGAGGATGTCGATGCCGCCGAGCTCCTCGGCCGCGGCGACCAGACGCGAGACGCCGTCGAGCGTAGAGACGTCGGCTTGAACGATCTTGCCCACGCCGCCGCTGCTGTCGATCTCGCGTGCCACCTGCTCGGCGGCTTCGGCGTTCTTCAAGTAGTTGACGACAACGGTAGCGCCCCCGCGACCGAGTTCGAGGGCAATTGCCCGTCCAATGCCGCGGCTCGCGCCCGTAACCACTGCAACCTGCTTCAAAAGCTCCACGCTGACCTCGTGCGTCGCGCGTCTATCCCATATCGACGAGGTGGGGAGCATGATCGCGCGTGATCACGTGGATCCCTGCGGGGTCGAGCGGGCGCGTCGGGTCAACCGTCACCGTGGTCCACGCGGTGTTGCGCTGCGTAAACGCACGGTAGGTCGAGAGCGGCGCCCCGGTCAGGCGACAAAGCAGGGCGGACAACGCCATTTGATGCGAGACGATCGCGACATTCTGAGGCGCCGAAGGCACAACAATGCGCGTCCAAGCTGCGGTCATGCGGTCTGCAGCCTGCGAGAGCGTCTCCCCCTCGGGGATGACGACCGTCGAAGGGTCGGCCCGGAAGCTCTGAAAAAGCGCGCTGTAGCGCTGCAGCGCTTCGTCCGCGCCCAGCCCCTCCAGCACGCCCATGTGCATCTCCACAAGCCCGCTGTCCGCCGCGAGCGGCGCGGTGCCCGCGACGCCCAAGGCCGTCGTCCACGCGCGCAAGAGCGGGCTGCTGTACACCGCTTCCGTAGATGGAAAAACCTTTGCCAACCGATGCACTTGCTCGGTCCCTACGGCGTCCAGAGCGATATCGGTGAGGCCCAGGAACCGCCGTTCGACGTTCCAAGCGGTCTGGCCGTGACGAAGCAGGTGAACGGTGATCAACGGATAGCTCCTGCGGCGCGCTATCCGGAAACTGCGGAGCCGGCGCGCGACACGTTAGCCGGCGACGATGTCACACCGCTTTTCGTTCCGTATCTACTACGAGGACACCGACCACTCCGGGTTGGTCTACCACGCCAACTATTTGAAGTACTTTGAGCGCGCCCGAGAGCACGTGCTCGGGGCCGACGAGCTCGTGCGCTTGTACCGAGACGAAGGCATCGGATTCGTGGTGTACAAAGCCGAGTTGTCGTTCCGCGAGGGCGCGCGCTTCGGCGATGAGCTGGAGGTTCGCACCACCGTGCGCCTCGAGAGCGAGTACCGAGCGGTGTTTCATCAGGCGGTGTGGCGACCGGATGGCAAGCAGGCGATGGTCGACGGGCAGGTGCAGCTGGTGTGTGTGGATCGTCAGAACAAGCTGGTGCGGCTGCCTTCGGGGGTCGCGGACAGCGCGAAGGCCACCGTCTCAGGTTAGTCTTTTCACATGCTCTTTCGGCTCTGCTCCCTCATCGGTGCCTGCCTGCTCGTCGGCTGCGGAGAACCCGCATGTGAGTCCACGCCCGACGTTTGCGACTTTGCTGTGTTCCAAAAGGCGACGCCAGTCACCGCTCAAGAGGCGGTGCAAGCGATCGGGCGCTTTCAGGACCCCATCGTGCGCACCGCGGCGGTGAACCATTGGCTTCGGCTGAACCCGAAGTCCACCATCGAAGATGGCAACCTGTTGTGCTCCCTGCTCACCGGCACCGAAGTGGGCAACTGCCAGCGGCGCGTCTCCGCCGCGCACCTGCGGCGATGAGCCTCGCCGCCCTTCTGCTCGCCGCGTGCGCCTACGTGCCGACGTTCGGCACCGCGGAGCCTGCGATTCCCGCGTGCGCGCCGTACGCCGCCAATGTCGAGCTCTTGTCCTCCTGTATCAACCGGGAGATCGTCAACGTGCTCGACATCCGCGCGGTGAGCGCCATCTGCAGCACGCTGCCCACCGAGGCGGAAAAAGAGTGCCGCAGGCAATGGGTGTGGTCCGCGTCGATGAGCCCTCAGTGGGAAGGCGTCGACCTGCTGAAGGTGTGCGTGGGCGAGGACGAATGCGAGTTCATGGTCCTCGAATCCCGCGTGCCGGACAGCTACCCCGAGGCGGTCGCGCGCTGTGACTACTGGGTAAAAACCTTCGCGGAAGACTGCGTACGCCACGCCGTAAATCGCCTCGTCAGCACCTATCCAGACGACGCAACGCTGAAGGAGGCCGCGGCTCAACCCCACGGAGAGCTCCTCGCCGGTCTGATCCCAAGCTACTTGATCTGCCAGAAGCGAACGACCTGTCCGGACCTCGGAGCGATGACCTCAGTGTGCACCGACAGTCTGAACCAGCTGTTGAGCGACTCGAACGCCCACTGCACCATGGAACCGCCCGACGAGAATGGCAACAGCACCGGAGCCGATCAAGGTTTTGCGCCCGGAACTCACGCACCGCCTGGACCACAAGGTCCGCCGGAGCTCGGTGGGCCCCCCGCACCGGCGATGCCCTAAGGCGATGCGGCAGCGTTCTACGTCGCGGTTTTTTGCTTCTGCCCTGTGGTTCACCGCGCTGTTTGGGTGTGAGACCGAAGCCCCGCCGACCGGCCCTTGCGCGCTCTACAGCCAGAACGATGAGCTGCTGGCGGCCTGCGTCACTCGAAACGTCGTGGAGGTCAAAGACCTCGCCACCGCGGACACCATGTGCGCCTCGTTGTCGAAAGTCGGGGCCGACGCGTGCCGTACCCGCTGGGTGAGCGAAGCCTCCAAGAACCTGTCGTTCCAAGGCGGAGACCTGCTCCAGATGTGCGCCGGGGTCGCGGACTGTTCGTTCATCGTGCTGGAGTCCCGGGTGGCGGCCACCTACGAAGAGCAGGTGCAGCGGTGCAGTTACTGGGCGGGCGAATTCGCGGCGGACTGCGTCGGCCACGCCGCGCAGCGGTTGCTGAACTCCGCGCCCACCGATGACGTGCTCCGCGCCGCGGCGCTCGGACCCCACGGCGAGCGGATCGCGGGCATGATCCCTGGATACCTGAAGTGCAGCGGCCGCACGGCGTGCCCGGACTTAGGCCCGCAGACCGCCGTGTGCGAGGCCAGCCTCGCGCACCTTCCACCCGACGCCGGGTGTTGCTGTACAAGCGGCCCGTTAGGCAAGCTGAACAGCGCCCGCACCGTGAACCCCACGCAGCCGAACGCTCCGGATGGCTCCAACACCCCAGCGCAGTAATCCCGATCGCCACCAGAACGAGGCGCGCTGACGCTCAGGGACGAGGCGGCTGCTGCATCCCCGGTTGCATCATCGGCGGCATCCCCGGCTGCATCATCGGCGGCATCCCAGATTGAATCCCAGGCTGCATCATCGGAGGCATTCCGGGCTGCATCATCGGCTGCATCCCCGGTTGCATCATCGGCTGCATCCCCGGTTGCATCCCCGGAGGCACTTCAGACTGCATCCCTGGCCGGGCACCTCCGCTCCCTTCGGGCGGAGCGCTCCCCGCGGCAGGGGTCGCTGGGAGCAGCCCCGGACGTTCCCGTACGGTCTCCTCCGCCGGATTGCCCCCGAGCGGCTGCAACATCGAGGTTCGCGGTAAAGCGCCGTTCCCATCCTGCGGATCAGCGGGCACCTCGACGTTGCTCGCGCCCGAACGCGGTACGACCTTCGCCGCGGGCCAACCCGCGCCAACCACAGCGCTCGAAACCGCCGCGGCCAGCAGGTCCTGGCCGGTCGCGGAGGGATGGAGGCCGTCGCTGAACAGCTCCTCCCCCCCGGTATAGGCTTTGAACGCCGCAACCCCATCGACGAAGGGGACGCCGCGCGCAGCGGCCACGTCCCGCAGCATCTTGAAGTACGGGGCCCCGGTGCCCTCGTCGGTGGTCGCCGATGCGAGCCAGCCGATCTCCGGCAACCCGAGCAGCACCGCCGAGACGCCGCGCGTCGCCGCTTCGGACAGAAGCTCGTCGAGGTTGTCCCGATAATCCCCCAAGGGCACCCGTCGAATGCCCGCGTCGGAGGGCGTCGGCCAGCTCACCTGCCGGGCCGTAGGACGCCCCAGCGCAGTCGCAGTTCCGTACTCGAGCAGCCGGTACAGCGCGCTACGGGCGAGCAACTGGTCGTGGTCCTGCTCCACCATCTCAGCGTCGCGGTACCGGTCCAGATGCGCGTCGCTCCACATCGTGCCGATCACCAGCAGCGAAGGCTCGCGCGCCCACCCAGCCTCGCGCATCACCGCGAGCTCTTGAACCGTAGAATAGCCAGGCTGCGCCGCCGTAGTCACGTTCGTCGCGATGCCTGCAGCCTGAAGGCGCACCTGCAGCCGGTCGTGCAGCGTCTCGCCATCCTGCACGCCGTGACCAAAAATGCTGGAGTCCCCGAGCGTCATCACCAGCGGAGCGCCAGGAGCGCCCGCGTTCAACGGCACACGGAGACCGTCGGCGTCAATGGTGGCGGTGGCCCCCGCGAGCAGAATCGAACCGGTCTGAAACCGGAAGATGCGCGTTGGGCTGGGTACCAAGGGGGACGACCGCGCGGTCGTCTGCCCGCCAGCGGTTTCGCGCGCCAACCACGCCTCGGGTACCATCCGCGCGAGGCCTTCCAAGCCCAGCAGCACCAACACAAGCACACCCGCCGCATACAACCCGCTGCGGGGTCCGCGGCGGGGCGCCCGTGAACGGGAGTCAGTTTTCAACGGAGCAACCTATGTTCAACACGAAGCATGACGGCGTCTCGCGTCTCGGGCGGAGTTGGCGGCAGGCCATGAGAATCGAACTCACCGGGCGGATCCTTCCGGAGCGCCCCGACCGGTTTTGAAGACCGGGGCCTGCACCAGCGCGGCACGGCCTGCCAAAATCCTCCTATCTCAATTCTCGCCCGCCGCGTACTCCCTACGGGGGCGGAGGGCTGGAGCACCGCAGCGCGCCCTGAAAGCTGCCACAGGTGTACGCCCCGCGGTACAGCACGCTGACATCGCCGGACAGGGCTTCCCCGTTGACCGACATGCTGACCGTGCACGGACCGGCGGGGACGTCCCACACGTAGCAGGCCGGATCACAGGCGACCGGCGCGGCAGCCTGACACTGCACGGTAGGCTGCTGACCGCCTTGAAAGACGAACTTCGCTTTATCGACTCGCGCAGCTGGGCCGGTGGCCGCGCGCACAGACGTGGGCACCTTGACCACCGCGACCACGACGTTCGGATCGTAGGAGGACACCACCGTAGGATTTTGGGTACCCGCGGCGACTTGAGGCACCACGGTCACGAGGTAATTGTTCATCTCAGACGCCGTGACCAGACCATCCCCATTGGCATCGGCGCGGCCCGAGATGCCCTGCAGGAACGCCCCAGCAAACACGCCCGGCCTGCCCACCTGTCGCGGGGCACCTGCAGAAACGACAAATGCGGACTGGCCCCGGCCCGGCCAATCATCGCCGCTGGGGCCCAACATCGCGAGGTTGTTCATCGTGCCGCTGTGCGCGGCATCAAAGGCGATGATGTAGCTGCGGCAGTGGATGTACTTCTCGAAGTAGCCGTTCAGGTCCACCAAGGACATCGAGGTGGAGTCCAGCGCGTCCGGGTCGGTGTCGTACAGCAGGATGCGCGGATCGCCGTAGTCGGAGCCGACGCCATGCCCTACGAAGTAGAGCAGCAGCGTGTCGTTGACGCCGACCTCGTCCGCGATCTGATCGCGGAGGGCCGCTTCAAGGTTTTTGAGCGTCGCAGATGCGTCGGTCAGCAGCCGCACCTTGTCGTACCCGCCTTGCTGCTCCAACGCGCGCGCGACATCGGCGGCCTCCGAGCGCGCGGTTTCGAGCGCGAGCTCTTTGGGAAGGCGCTCGTAGTCCGAGATGCCGATGACCAGCGCGACGCGATGCGGCTCCTCTGCACGCGCCAAAGGAGCAAACAGGCTGGAGACTACCGTAGCTGCTGCAGCGAGACCGCACGTCCGAAGCCTGAGATCCAATCGAGACGCCATTCAACGGCCTCCTTTCAACGGACACAGGTAACACGCAAGCGCAGCGCGCTCCCGGTCGACCGGCGGATCAGCGCTGAGCGACCTGTCCGGTCAGCTGAGCCGCGAGGGTGCGGGTGTCGTTCTGGAAGCGGCTGATCGCATCGGGCTGCAGCTGACGACGAAGCGTGCCGTGGTAATCCACAGGATCGACCACCTTGCCGCCGCGCTCGGTCTGGTAGTGGAGGTGCGGACCCGTCGAGTGGCCGGTGTTGCCGCTCTTCGCGATGATGGTGCCCGCGGCGACCGCCTGCCCTTCTTTGACGAGGTTCTCGTTCAAGTGCAGGAACTTGGCGATTACGCCGTCCTGATACCGCAGCTCGACGCAGTTGCCGTTGGCGGCCTGGTTCCAGTTGACGCGGGTGACGACGCCAGCGCGCGGCGCCTCCACCGGGGTGCCCATGGGCGTCTTGAAGTCCATGCCCTCGTGCGTGGGACGGTCCTTCAAAAGGCTGGTGATCTGCTCGTAGTCGGCGAGCGGACCGGACACCAAACGCTTGGGGACTTCGGTGCCGTCGGGGGACCAGTACGACGGGAAGCGGTCGCCAGGCGCCTGCCACCGAAACGCGGTGTATACCTGCTCGGTCGCGGTGCCGGGCTGGCTGGTGAACCGCGCGGCCAACACCAGCGGCTCTTGCCCTTCGCGCTGCTCGTACATGACCTCGACGAGGTCGCCCCGGTGAAGGTCGCGGCGCATGTCGAGATCCCACGCGAACAAGCGCGTGTACACCGCCGACAACGCTGCCGGCGAAGTGTCCAACACGCCGGTAAACGTGGCGGAGATCGAAGACTGCACCACGCCCGAGTAGAGGTGCGTGCCCGCTTGGGCAGCGGCGCCGAGCGGCTCAGGCAACGGAGCGATCTCCGCGGCCGGCACGGGCGCGTTTGAAACGGTCGTGTCACTTCCGATCACGATCGGCGAAGGATCCGCAGCGACCGCGGGAGCGGCTGCAGTCGCGACCGAAGCGTCGGCCGGTGCGGCTTCCGCCGAGTCCGAATGCGACATACCCAGCCGCAGCGCCAACCCAAGGTTGAGGGCGAGCGAGACGCCAATCGCGCCGAAGAGCAGCCAGGGCTTGTTGGTAGGGGGAGTGGGGACGGATTCGGGGAGCATGGGGACCTGCGGGGATGACGGGGGTCGGATGTCTAACCAAGGAAACACATCTGGGGGTGACGCGTCAAGACTTCGCGACAAATTTTCTACGCAGATCGGGATAGCAGGGAGCTGTGAAACACTTCGTACCGGTCGTCGTCGCTTTGGTCATCGGCATCGTGCTCGGCGCGTGGCAACCCCGCGGCGAGCTGTTGGAGGCGCGCAAGCAGATGGACGAGCTTCGGGCCAAGGCCCGCTCCAGCAACCGCGGAGGCGGGAGCGCGCTCGAAGGCATCCAGCAGCTCCTCCGCGCAAAGCCCCCAAGTCCGGGTGGGCCCGAACCCAAGGGCGCGACCGACGGTCCCGAGCCCATCGAACCAGCCGATGCTGCTCCCGAAGCGCCAGACGCGGCGACCGATGCCGCCGGTCAAGCCCCAGAGACGCTCGACGCAGCGCAGATCCGCCAGCAAGTCGGCGTCATGCAAGCTACGCTCGACGCCCGGCGCGCCCAAGCCATGGCCGCGCTGACCGAGCAGGGCGAGCTGAGCGACGATCAGCAAGCCGAGGTCACCGCCGCGATGTCCGAGATGAACACTCAGCTCAAGGCGGAGGTCGAGCGCTTCGTCGCCGCGGCCAACGCCGGCGAGGATCTCGACCGGCGCGACGCGATGGAATTCACCGCCAACAGCCTCGACGTCGTGCTCGCCGCCGACGACAAGCTGCGCGAGATCCTGCCCGCGGAGGTCTACGACGCCGTGGATCCCGAGGCGGTCGATCCGTTCTCCTACCTGTCGGGCGACGCCGTGGAGAGCCTCAGCAAGCTCGAAGCCCTGCCGGCGTTTGAACGGTGAGCGCCCGATGATGCGCGCGGTGCTCGACACCTGGTGGGTCGCGGCCTACGAGCTGGGAGAGGCCGTTCGAACACGGCTTTTCCAGTTGGTGATCCTCGCGTATCTGGGCGGCATCGGGTTTTCGGTCTGGCTGTTCACGAAGATCCTCGGCGAAGCCGAGAACCGGCTGGCCGAAACGCTCGGGGTCCCGGCCACCAGCCATCCGGGCGCGATGCTCCCGCAGCTCCTGCAAAACGGCGACGTCCGTGACCTGCTCGCCCCGATCGTCGGCGGCACGTCGGCGGCAGACGCCCTGCTCGACCAACCCGCGCTCGGGCTTTGGGTAGGCATCTTCAGCATGGGGCTGCTGCCGGCGGTGCTGGTGTTCACCGCGTCGGGCACGGTGAGCGCCGAGGTAAAGTCGCGCTCGATTCGCTTTCTGCTGGTGCGCACCGGGCGCTTGGAGATCGCCGCGGGCAAGCTGCTGGGACAATTGCTGCTGGGCGCGGTCGCTGCGCTGCTTGGAGTGGGACTGGCGTGGATCTTGGGCCTGCTCATGATGAGCGGGAACCCGCCGGTCGACCTCGCGGTCACGCTGCTCACCCGCTGTGCGTGGTCGTGCCTGTTTAGCCTCCCGTTCCTCGGGCTCGCGCTGGGGTCAAGCTTGTTGATCGGGAGTCCCAACGGCGCGCGCGTCGCCGCGACGCTGGCGTTCTTCGGCATGCCAGCGCTGAACGCCATCCTCACCTTCAAGGCCGGGCCGGGGTTTGTAGGTCAGGTGTGCGATCTGCTCACCCTCGCGATCCCGACGCGGTACTGGAACGAGTTCTGGTCCACCGATCCGAGCGTGCTGGCCTTTGCATCGGGCCGCAGCGTGCTGCTCGCCGTCGTGTTTTTTGCGGTGGGGTTCGCCCGGTTCCAGCGGAGGGACCTGTGACGGACGCGCTGACCCTGCGAAGCTTGAACAAGCGCTTCGGCAAGCACCACGCGCTCGCCGACCTGTCGTTCACCGTGCCTGCGGGCAGCATCTGCGGCCTCATCGGCCCCAACGGCGCGGGAAAAACCACGACGATGTCGATCATCGCCGGCTTTCTATCGCCCGACAGCGGCTCGATCGATCTGTTAGGGCTCGGGCCCTTTGACCCGGTAAAACACGCTGGAAAAGTCGGGATTCTACCGCAAGATGCGGAGCTGCCGACGGCGAGCACGCCCCGTCAGCTCCTGGCGGCGTGGGGGCGGCTTCAGGGCATCACTCGATCCACGTTGAACCCCGCGATCGAGCGGGTGCTCGGCGAGGTGTTGCTCGGAGACCGCGCCGATGCGCGCATCGCGACCTTGTCGCACGGCATGCGCCGGCGCGTCACCGTCGCTTCGGCGCTGCTCGGGGAGCCTGCGTTCGTGTTGTTGGATGAGCCCACCAGCGGGCTCGATCCCGCGCAGGCACACCACCTCCGGGATGTGCTCGCTGGGCTCCGCGGCAAGACCACGGTGCTGATCAGCTCGCACAACCTCGCGGAGCTGGAGTCGCTCTGCGACCGCGTCGTCGTCATCGACCACGGCCGCTGTGTGCGCGAAGGCGCGATGAGCGCGGTCACCGGCGCCGATCGCGAGGTCACGATCACCCTCGCCGATCCGCTGCCCGCCGGGCTCACCGGCTCGGTCGTGCTGCGCCTGACCGCGGATGACCCACGCTCTTTGGCCGAAGCGACCAGCGCCAAGCTCACCGAGCTGCTCGCGTTGGGCGCCCGCATCCACGAGGTTCGCACCGGCTCCTCGCTCGAAGCGCGCGTGCTCGCGGATACCAAAGGCAGCAAGCCATGAACACGACCTCCGCTCCGGATCCATCCCGGCGGTTTCGAGTGATCGACTTTACCCGCGTGCTCGCCGGGCCATGGGCGACCCAGATCCTCGGGGATCAAGGGTTTGACGTCATCAAGATCGAAGCGCCGGAGGGCGACGAGACGCGGCAATTCCAGCCGCTGATGCCCGACGGCGACGCCGCAGGCGAGAGCGTCTACTTTGCCTGTACAAACCGGAATAAGCGCTCGGTGGTGCTCGACCTGAAGTCCTCGGAGGGGCGCGACATCGCGCGCAGGCTGGTTCAGACCGCGGACGTGGTGGTGGAGAACTTTCGGCCCGGCGTCATGGAGCGGCTTGGGTTGGGAGACGCGACGCTGCGGGCCGACAACCCCGCCTTAGTGGCGGTCGCCATCCACGCTTTCGGGGACGCCGACCCCGCGTGGACCGGACGCGCCGGCTACGATCTCGTGCTCCAGAGCATCGGCGGCATCACCAACCTGACCGCCGATCCACCCCGCAAAGCCGGCCCGAGCATCGCCGATCTCGCGAGCGCGCAGGTCGCCGTGCAAGCCGTGCTGTTCGGGCTGCTCGAGCGTGCGCGCACCGGCTTGGGTTGCCGCCGCGTGATCTCCATGCTCGACGTACAGCACCACCTGCTCGCCTACTTCGCCTCGGCCTGGCTGAACACCGGCACCGCGCCGCCGCCGCCCTCCAACGCGCACCCGTCCATCGCGCCGTACAACCTCTACCGGTGCAGCGATGGATGGCTTTCGATCTGCTGCGCGAACGACCCGCTCTGGGAAAAGCTGCGCAGCGCCCTCGACCTCCCCGCCGACCCCGCCTGGAGCACGATCCGGGACCGCGTCGCCGATCGCACGCGCTTAGACGCTGCGATCGAGGCGCGTTTGGCGTCGGACACCGTAGCCGCGTGGGACCACGCGTTAGGACGAGCGGGAGTCCCATGCGGACCGGCGTTGTCCGTCGCCAGCTCGCTCGCGCATCCCCTCGCCCGCCAGCTCCACCTCGGCCCCTGGACCTTCCCGGCGCCGCCGCTGGCGCCCATCGCGTTTCGGCCGCCCCCCAAGCTTGGGGAGCACACCGCCGAGGTGCTCGCCGAACTCGAACACCACGAGCGCCAGCTCGAACACCGAAAACCGTCCCACACATCACATCTACTGTAGGCGATACACCATGGTTATCCGAGGAAAATTGGAACAACGCGACGGCGAGGACGGAGCGTGGGTGCTCGTCACCGCGACCGAGCAATTTGTGCTGCTCGGGAACGTCCCCGGGGCGATGAAAGACCAGCAGGTGCGCGTCGAGGGCGACCGCGAGGAAGGGCCCGGCAAAGGCCCCCATCTGCGCGTGACGAAGCTCAGCCCCCGCTGACGCCGACGACCCAGCGGGTGACCACCTCGACGTGCACCGTCTGCGGGAACAGATCCACCGCCACCCAGTCGGTGCAGACCCAGCCGGCCTGCTTCAGCAGCACGCCGTCCCGGAGCAAAGAGGAAGGTTTGCACGCCACATAGACCAGCACGAGGTCGCGCGACTCGGTCTGGTACGAGGCCATCGTCGCCAGCACGCGCAGCGCGTCGGCGTGCAGCCCGTTGCGGGGCGGATCGACGATGATCGCGGTAGGACTTGGCAAGTCCGACAGAAGGTTCTCGACATTTCCAGCCGCGAACGTGGCGTTGGTGATGCCGTTGTCCACGGCGTTGCGACGGGCGTCGTCGATCGCCGCGGCCACCGACTCGATGCCGTAGACCGCGTCAAACTCCGCGGCGCACGCGAGGCCGAGCAAGCCGGCCCCGCAGTACAGGTCCCACAGCACGCGCGGCGCGTCGGGGGTGCTGCCCGCGTTGGTGCCCAACATGCGCCGCACCGCGCTGACCAGCAGCTCAGCTCCGGGCACGTTCACTTGAAAAAATGCCGTGGGGGAGAGCTGAAAGTGCACGCCGCCCAACATGGCGCGGATGCTCAAGCCCTGACCAGACTCGACCAACACCTCGCGCAGGTCGCCGATCGCCGCGTCGGCGTTCGCGGCGTTCTCAAACCAGCCCACGCACGCCGCACCCCAGGTCGGCGCGCGGGCGCGGAGCCAGGCAGCCTGCGCGTCGTCGCCGGGAAAGGTGTAGAGCGCCACCAGCACGGGCGCCTCCCCGCCGGACTCGGGTGTGCCTTCGCGCAGCACCAGATTTCGGAAGAAGCCCACGTGTTCGTTGGGACACCAGAACGCAAACCCGCTCGCGTACACGTCCGCGCGGATTCGCGCATACACCTTGTTGATCGCCGGCGATGCCAGATTGCAATCGGGCGTGTCGACGATGCGGTCGTAGCGACCGGGCGCGTGGAAGCCGAGCCAACGGCCCTCGCGCTTGATGTCGGTGTTCAGCTCATGCGCCAACAAGTACCGACCAACGCCAAAGGTCAGCTCAATCTTGTTCCGGTAGCCATAGCCTGCTTCCGCCGCGAGCATGCCGTGGTCCACGCCCCCCAACGGCTCGAGCAGACGCTGCAACGCCGCGTGCTTCTCGGCGCGTTGCCGAGCGAGCGGCATCTCCTGCCACTGGCAACCGCCGCACACGCCGAACACCGCGCACGGCGGCGTCACCGCATCCTCCGCGGCCTGAACCAGACCGAGGCGCACACCGTCCTTCCCCCCGGTCAGCACGGTCGAGCCTACCGGCGCGCCGCGCACCGACCACCGGCGACCGGAGGCATCGGCGCCCTCGCCCCGCCCTTGCGCATCGAAGCGGTCGATCCGCACCTCGCGCGCTGGCTTGCGCTTCTTGAACCTCATGGGTTCACGCTCCGCAGCGCGCGGCGATCCTTCAGCGCGGGAAAGCGCTCGCGCGCCTCGCGCACCACCGCCGGATCGACGTCCGCCACGAGCACCGCCGCCTGCTCCGAAGCCCCCACCACGGACTCACCCCACGGGGAGATCAGCGCCGAGTCTCCAGAATAATGCAGCCCATCGCCGTCTCCGATGCGATTTACCCCGGCGACAAAGACGAGGTTTTCAATCGCGCGCGCGCGGAGCAAGGCTTGCCAGTGCGCCCGGCGACGCTCCGGCCAGTTGGCGATCACCACGTACAGATCGGTGCCGTCGACCGTCTCGCGAAACACCTCAGGAAAACGCAGGTCATAGCAAATGAACGGCGTGATGCGCAGCCCTTCCACCGTCCACGAGACCGGCGCATCGCCGGCCGTGTAGTGACGTTCCTCCTCGGCAAACGAGAAGGGATGCAGCTTGGTGTAGCGCTGCACCGATCCATCCGGCCCGACGAGCAGCGCCCGGTTTCGCGGCCCCTCCGGAGATTGTTGAGGCACCCCGCCGATGATCCACAGACCCAGCCCTGCGGCGGTCTCCTGCATCCACGTCTCGGTAGGCCCGCCTTCGGGCTCGGCGAGCGCGCCCGCGCGCATGGAGAACCCGCAGGTGAACATCTCGGGCAGGACGGCGACGCGGGCACCGAGCGCGGCGGCCTCGCGGATCCACCGCTCCGCAAGACGGTGATTCTCGGCCGGGCGCTCCCAAACCAGATCTATCTGTATCAGAGCAATCTTCATGCGCCCCGTCTAATCCTGTCGCTTGCCGCCGGCGCGCCGATCGCGCCCCGACAACCGGATAGCAGACGGTATGTTGCGCGCCGCCCACCTCCGCAAGATCTACTCCGGACGGGTGGTAGTGGAAGACGTCTCGCTCACCGTAGCACCCGGTCAGATCGTCGGGCTGCTCGGCCCAAACGGTGCCGGTAAAACCACCACATTTCGTCTACTGACCGGCGTAGAGCGCCCCGATGCCGGCGAGGTCTGGCTGGGCACGCAGCGCCTCAACGGCCTGTCGCTCGCCGATCGCGCCCGCGCGGGCTTGGGCTACCTGCCGCAAGAAGACACGCTGCTCACCGATCTGAGCGTGCTCGACAACGTCGCGATCGCGGCCGACACCTCCGGCTCAGGTCGCGACCCCGCGGCGCTGTTAGCGCAGATGGGCATCGCAGCGCTGGCAGCGCGCAGGGTGACCGCGCTGTCAGGCGGCGAGCGCCGGCGGTTGGCGATCGCACGCATCCTCGCGATCGCGCCCAAGGTGCTGCTGCTCGATGAGCCGTTCGCCGGGGTCGACCCGATCGCGGTCGCTGAACTCCAGGCGTTGGTCCAATCTATCGCGAGGGACGGCGTCGGGGTTTTGATCACCGACCACGCGGTCCGGGAGACCCTCGCCGTGTGTGACACCGCGCTGCTGATCGATGCCGGGACCGTGCACGTACACGGCACGCCGTCCGAGGTCGCCGCCGATCCGCACGCTCGGGCGCGCTATCTGGGGGCAGACTTCAAGCTGTGAGCTGCGTTATTCCCAGGTGAGCCGGAAGTCGTCAAACTGCACGCTGGTCGCGCCCGGGACCGCCTTGTGCACCCCGACGCCCAACGGCTTCGAGTTCACCTGCACGCCTTCGCGACACACGACGATCTCGGCATCCCCGGCTTTGTTGCTCTTCACCATGCGGAAGATGACCACGGCGTCGTCCTCCGGCCCGATGACGAGCTCCCCATCTGGGCCCTTGCAGATCGCCACCACGCTCCGTCCCGCGACCTCCAGCGCCTGCCGCGCCGCTCCTACGCGACGGTAACTGAACGCGCCTTCGAGCACAGCGGTGCGCCCACGAACCTGCGCATACACCGAAGCCAATGACACAAACAGGACGCCAAGCACGCTCAGCGTCGAGAGCCTGAGGTAGGACGGACCCACGTCGCGCACCACCTTCGCGGTGGCCGTCGCCGTAAGGGCCGGTCGAGCAGGATCGATGCCGACCTCCCGCAGCCCGTCCGCGGGGAGAAGCTCCCCGGTCGCGGTCGCGGTGATCGGGATCTCCAAGGTCTCCGTGCCCGGCCAAAGCTGGAAGGGAGCAGGAGGCAGGGAGATCGGGATGTCGTGGACCACCGAAGGCGCAAGGTCAGCGTCGGGGTAGCTGACACCATTGATCACCAGATCGCGGACATGAAGCCCAAGGTGCTGCGTGCCGGCGGAGACGATGACCTGCGCCACGGGGTTTTCCGCTGTGGGCGCGCCCGCGACCATCAGCTGCAGCCCCGCCACGCCGGCATCTCCGTTCACCAGCGGCATCACGCGGTGCAGCGGCAGCTGCTTCCGAAAATCTTCGGCCCACGCGGCAAAAGAGACGGTCTTTCCGTCGACGACCGTGGCGTCCGGAAACACCGTGCGCACCGCCTCCACGCCCACTGCGTCGCTCACCCCTCCGGGCGGCGCGAGGGTGAGCAGCGTAGCCTCGACCTTTCGAGCGCCCCGACTCTCCGCGTAGGAGCTTGCGATCTTCTCGATGCCTCGGATCGGACGACACCCACGCCCGCCGCTGTCAAAATCAGAGCTGACCGACGGGCTGTGGCAAAAGGGCCCCACCATCACCATGAACGACAAGTCCGCCGCGGTTTTGGCGCTCAAGCGGTGCACCGCCCACGACAAGCCCCCACCGAGGTCGGCGTCCTTCGCGCTGGTCAAGTCCAGCGTCGCCACCTTGTCCATCAGGGTCTGGCGATTGAAGTGGTCAATCGCCGAGAGCGGCAGCGCCTCGCTGGGGCGAGTGTGCATCGCCATGACCGCCACGCGGTCTCCCTCGGGGATCACCTCGATCAATCGGGCCAGATCGGCGCGGGCGGCTTGGGCAACCGCCAACATCTCCCCGGAGGTATCAAGCACAAAATACCAATCCGCGGGCGGCGGGCTCTGCGCCATGATCGCCGTCACCATCGGATTTTCTGGAGCCTTCTCTTCCACGATTGGCGCAGCAACCACCACAGGAGCGGGGTGGCGCGCAGCCGCAGGCGGAGCCGCCAAGGCGGCGCACACAAAAAGCGTCCAGGACAGGGGTCTCACCATGTTCAAACCCCTATCCCGCGCTGCGGTCGGCTACGACGACGCGCCAGCGCCACGGCGGCGCAGACGCCCACCCAGGTAGGGTCCGCAGCGGTTCCGCACGCCCAGCCCGTCGGCTGCTCGTCCACCCCGTCGCAGTTCGTGTCACGGCCGTCCAATCGCTCCGTCGCGTTGGGCCGCACCGCAGGGTCCGCGTCGTCGCAATCTCCGCCCTGCTCGGTCCAACCGTCGCCGTCGTCATCAAAAACCTCGGTTTCGTCATCGACGAGGCCGTTGCAATTCTCGTCGGTCCCGTCGACGCGCTCGGAGGCCCCGGGGAAGATCGCGACCACGTCATCCTCGCAGTCCCCGTCGTCCTCGGAGTAGCCATCGCCGTCGTCATCTCCGGCGCGCGTCCCATTGTCGATCACCCCGTCGCAGTCATCGTCGAGGCCGTTCACGCGCTCGGGCGCCCCCGGCCACGCCCAGACATCCCGATCGCGGCAGTCGCCGTCCAATTCCGTCCAACCGTCGTGGTCGTCGTCCGAAGCGTCGGTCTGCTCATCGACGACAAAGTTGCAGTTGTCGTCGCGTCGGTTGAGCAATTCGGTGGCGAGCGGATGCGTAGACGCGACGCGATCGTCGCAGTCGCCTTGGTCCTCGGTGTATCCATCGCCGTCGTCGTCATGCGCAGCGGTGCCTTCGTCGATGAGGCCGTCGCAGTCGTTGTCGGCGCCGTCGACCTGCTCGATCGCCCCGGGGAAAGCGTACCAGCTGCGGTCGTCGCAATCACCCGCCTCGCCCGTCCACCCGTCCCCGTCGGCGTCCGCGAGAGCGGTGCCCTCGTCAACGTTGCCGTCGCAGTCGCCGTCGAGGTGATCGGCCTGCTCCGCCGCGCCGGGGAACACGAGCGCGTTGCGATCGTCGCAATCCCCGTCCAGCTCGGTGTAGCCGTCGCCGTCATCGTCGAAGGCCCGCGTGCCCTCGTCCACCACGCCGTCACAGTCCTCGTCCGCGCCGTTTGGCAGCTCAGGCGCGCCGGGGAACGCAAAGGCGTCGGCGTCATCGCAGTCTCCGGCCCCCTCGGTCCAGCCGTCGCCGTCGTCGTCGTAGACCGCGCTGCCTTCATCTACGCGCCAGTCACAGTCGTTGTCGACGCCGTCCACGACCTCCACCTGAGCTGGATGAAGAGCGCTGTCGTCATCGTCGCAGTCGCCGTCACACGTGCGATAGCCGTCGGCGTCAACGTCGTAGCCCTCGTCGTACTCCGTGTCACAGTCATTGTCCGCGCCATCGCAGAGCTCAAACGCGCCCGGATAATCCAGCGCCGATGCGTCATTGCAGTCGGTGTCATCCAGCGTATACCCAAGCTCCCATGCGCACAGTCGGACCGGCAGCGCGGGATCCCCGTAGCCATCTCCATCGGCGTCGACGTAATAGAGCCCCGCGTCCACCGCGTCGGATCCATCGGTAGCCCCATCGCAGTTGTTGTCGACACCGTCGCAGTACTCGTCGGCGCCCGGATGAATGCTCGCGCTGCGGTCATTGCAATCGCCGTCGCGCTCGGTGTAGCCGTCGCCATCGACGTCGGCGGCGCCGCAGGTGATCCCCGGCAGGTCATTGTAGCGCCCCTGATCCACCCAGCTGGATGACACGCCGCTGCACGCCCCATCGAAGGGCTCGATCGGCGAACTCCCGCTGGTCAACGGCTCAAAGTGCAGGTGCGGACCCGTAGAGTTTCCAGAAGAACCTACCTCTCCCAGCTTCTGACCGCACACCACCGCATCGCCGGACGACACGGCGACGCTCCACTTCTTCATGTGCCAATACATCGTCAATCGACCATCGGCGTGCCGCAGGATCACGTAGTTGGCGGTGCCACAGGTGCCTGTAGTGCACGTGTCAGACTCGCCGTCATGGGCCGAGTACACGACGCCGTCGGCCGCAGCGGCGATGTCCACTCCGCGCGCCATGGTGGAGAAGCCGCCGTAGATTGCAAAGTCAGTACCGTGATGCCCAGAGTAGTAATTGCTACCGCAGTTCCAGTCTTTACTGCCTTCATCTTTGTATGCAGAGACGACAAACGTGCCGTACTCAGCCTCAGTCGTCGGCATCGAGTAGTCCACCGCTCTCGCCAGCGACATTAGCAGCAGGATCATGGCGTCACCGTGTACAGCACGCCCTCAGCGCGCCACGAAATGCCCGACTCCGACCAACGGTAGTCCGAGCCGTTCGGCGGCGGCGTGAAGCCCGTCCGAGGGAAGCCAGGTCGACGAGGCCCAAGGTTCTGATTGGTGAGCTGGCGCGCCCGCTCTATCGGGACGATCTCTCCGGTTTCCGGGAGACCGATCACATACCAAGACGCGACGCCCGTGTGTCCCGAAACAAAGGCCACCCGCGCGCCGTCGGGGGCGATCACCGGGCGATCTTCTGAGCCGCGCCAATCGGTGATCTGCAGCGGGACGCCCCCATCCAACGCCAGCGCCCAGAGATCCGTCTCCCCGGCAAACCCAAGCTTGCTGTACACCACGAGGCGCTCGTCGGGGGAGAACGCCATGCGGCGGTCCACGCCGGAGTCTACCTGGCGACTTGTGCCCGCGCGGGAGGCGACGGTGAGCGCGCCTCCTTCGTCGACCGTCGCGGTGTACGCGCCGCCCGCGGACACCACCGTGCCCGCTGGGTTTCCATCCATCGGCGCCCCGACGGGCGCGGGTGCCTCCGCACAGGCCGCGAGGCCAAGCAGGAGACAGCAGCGGATCTGCGGCGAAGGGGTCACCCTCAGACCTTAGCGCGATCGCGCGCCGTGAACCCTGTGCCGCGGGATAATGCACACGGCAGCCATCGTGTTCATCGTGCCCATCCTGTCCTTGCCCGTCGCGCTCGCGCTGCTGTCGTCCACGGCGGCCGCACAGCCGCACGCTGCCGTGTTGTTGTGCGATGACGACGCAAGCTGCGGCGCGGATCTAGCGTTCGCGCAGCGCGTGGTCGGCGACGACCCACCGATCACGCCGATCGACCTGTTCCTCGTGCTGGACGCCGGCGGGTGGGCTGCGGACGCAGACCAGTCCAAGCGCTTCAAGGACGCGCTTTTTGCCGCGCAAGACGCCGTGAACCACGCGCGCTGGGCGGACGCCGAGCAAGCCACCGGTGACGCCCTCGAAGCGCTGCGCCTTTGGCCAGGCACCGTGTCGTCGGACGCGCTCTTCGCGCTTTACTACCTCGAAGGCGTAGCGCGCGTCGCCCGAGGAAAAGCAGGCGCCGCCTACAGCTTTCGTCAGGCCGCCGCGATGATCGGGGGTGTCCAGCACGCGCTGCCGATCGATGACCCGCGGTTCACCCGCGTGTGGCTGGATGAGGCGCGCAAGCTGCTGGTCGGCGGGACCGGCTGGATCGAGGTGGAGCACGCGGAAGGCGTGGTGATCAACGTAGACGGCGTCCCCGTCGTCGGCGACACGGTCGCGGTGCTGCCCGGCAATCACCGGTTGACCGCGACGCGTGGCGATAGCATCCACACCTGGCAAGCCGACGTTCCGGTCTTGGCCGAGCGCACCAGTCGGGTGACCCCAAAGTTCACCAAAGAGGGCGACGCGCTCTGGGTGCGCGCCCAGCTGGGCGGCGCAGTAGACACGCTGCAAGCACCGGTGGAGGTCACCGATTTGTTGGCCGATTGGTGCGCGCTGCATGGGGTTCAGGAGCTGCAGCTGCTTCAAGTTCGCGTCGAGCGCGTCGAACATCCGCTGCCGGATCTGGCGATGGGCGCTGCACCGGAAGGGAGACCGGAGGCCGCAGACGGCGAGGCGGTCGACATGGGCGATGGCGTGCCGAGCACGTTCGCCGAAGCGGTGCTGCAGCGGCGCGCCGACGCGGAGCGCGCGCCCACCGACAACCCGCGCCTGAAGGTGGTCTACTTCGACGCGACCTCCCGCTTGTTCCACACCGACACCGCCGTGGCTCAGGTCATCGATCATCCCCCCGAACATTTCCGCATCGGCGCTACGGTTGGCTATGTATCGGTGCTTGGGCATCACCACGCCGCGCTCGACCTCAGCTTCTTGGCGGAGATGGGTAGGTTCGGCGTAGCGGGGGATCTGGGGATCGCGCGCTCAGACTCCCCCTACAACCTGCAGCCGGGCTGGGTCGATCGCCAACTCTACCACCTCGACGTGCAGGCCCGGTGGACTCCGCTTTCGAGCCGGATTTCGCCCTTTGTCGCCGCAGGTCCGGAGCTGTACATCCCCGTGTCGGCCGGCGTGAAGCTCAGCGCGGGCGCAGAAGCGCGCTTCGCCCCTACGTGGGTAGCCAGCGCAGCGGGTGTGTTTTCGGTCGCGGGGTCCCGCCTTGGCGTCCCCTTCGGTTGGGGACTGCAGATCGGCGTGGCGCGAACCTACTAAATTGACGCTTTCCGTGTTATCACTTTTGCAGAAGGTGGTAGATGGAAAGGGCAATACACGCGATGGTGGCGCTACAGTCATCTGCCGGACTGGTGTTCGGCTCGGCGGAGTCGTGGAACGGAAACGTCCTCACTGTCGTGATCGTAGCCCAGCTGACGGTAGGGGAGGTCGTCGAGTTTCGGCTGGAGCTGCCGGGCTTGGAGCAGACCGCGCTCGGCATGGTGCGGGTGATCGCGGTCAAGGGCGATCGCACCAGCGCCGCCAGCTACCAGCTGTTGGTGCAGTCGATCGCCGATGCCGACAAAGAATCTTTTGATGCGTGGAAGTCCGCGGTCGAAGCCGGGCACGCAGCAAGCTGCCAGAGTCGTCATCGCAGCGCCGCAGGCTGGGCCGAGACCGCGCTGAACGGCGGCACCACGCCCGCCGAGCGCGCGCACGCGATGCGCATGGAGGAGGAGCGCCGGCTGCGGCTACGCGCGACGGTACGGCAGTTAGTGCAGTCTCAAAAGAAGGCGTGGCCCGACCCCCTCGAGGACGACACCGACGATCACACGATCACCGCGATCACCGGCCTACGGCCTGGACTGACCCCCGAACGACCGGGCGTTAGCCTTCCCCCCGGCCGCACGACGCTTCCCCCGGTTGCCTCTCCCCT
>CAIUMM010000161.1 GCA_903900265.1 uncultured Pseudomonadota bacterium | reverse complement strand
GCTGACAGCGTGATCGAAGGCTTGTTGGTGGTGATCGGCTCGGTGTTGTTGATCACGCCGGGGTTGCTGTCGGACCTGACGGGCTTGTTGTTGTTCATCCCTCCGATCCGTCGCTGGCTCGCGCCGCGCTTCAAGGGGTGGATGTTGCGTTGGCTCGCGGGGAGGGGCAGCGGCGGAGGCTTTTCGTTCTCTGTCGGCGGGATGGGGCCGGGGCCGGGGATGCGCTCGGGGGCGGGGGAGCGGGGTCCCTCCGGTGATCCTCCGCCGCGCGCGGGTGGTCCTAAGAAAACGTTTGACCATCCTTCATTTTAGTCGCAGATCTCGAGCGTGACCGGGCGCTGAACGGTCAGGTGCGGGGCTCGATTCACGGTGGGTGGGACATTTTTGAGGTCGTTTTTCGTACCGAAGTGGTGGAAAATCCCCACCGGGATAGCCGCGCGCCTCTTCGGAATCGACCATGAACCGCATCCTCCCGCTCCTCGACGCCGGCGCCTACATTCGGCTGTTCCACGGCAAGACCTTCGTCATCAAAGTGTCCGGCAGCATCCTCGCGGATGAGCGTGCCCGCACCGCGTTGGCCGAAGACGTCTCGTTCCTGCACCACGTGGGCATCCGGCTCGCGCTGGTCCACGGCGGTGGGCCGCAGCTGGACGCGCTCTCCGATCGCTTGGATGTGCCCCGTGAGGTCGTCGCTGGTCGTCGCGTCACCGACGCGCGCACGCTGGACCTCGCCAAGATGGTGTTCCGCGGGCAGCTGAACAGCGATCTCGTCGCTTCGCTCGCTGCGGTAGGCGTCAAGGCCGTGGGCCTCTCGGGCGCAGATGGAAAGTCCATCGTCGCGTCCAAGCGCCCGCCCCGCACCATGCGCGATCCCTCGACCGGGACCGAGCAGCTCGTGGACTTCGGCTTTGTCGGCGACATCGACCAGGTGGACGGCGCGTTGCCCAAGCTGCTGCTCGACAACCACATGGTACCGGTGTTCTGCTCGCTCGCCGCCAGCAACGCCGGTCAGGTGTTGAACGTCAACGCCGACACCATCGCCGCGCGCGTCGCCATCGCGCTCAACGCCGAAAAGCTCATCCTCTGCACGAGCGTCCCCGGCCTGCTCGAGGACGTGAACGATCCGCGCCGCTTGGTCTCCTACGGGGACCTCGGCACCGTCGAAGATCTCACCCGTCAGGGCGCGGTCAGCGGCGGCATGCTGCCCAAGCTCTCGGCCTGCACCGAGGCGCTCAAAGGCGGCGTGAACCGCGTGCACCTCATCGACGGCACGCGCGCGCACAGCTTGCTGCTCGAGCTGTTCACCAACGAAGGCTGCGGCACGATGCTCGTCGGGCGTCGCGACAGCTGATTCCGTGGATGCGCGAGCACGCGTACACGGGTTAGCGGCGCGGATGAAAACCGACTCCGCTCCTGTAGCTGCCCGTGCGTCCGCTGCGTTCAACGATGCCGTTGCCGCGCTCTCGAACTATCTGCGTATCCCCGCTATTTCGTGCGATGTGGAGCGGGCAGGGGACGTGCGTCGTCTCGCCGCTCAGGTCTGCGCGGATCTGGCCGCGTTGGGGCTGGATCGTTGCCGCATCCACGAGCTGGACGGCGCGCTGCCCATCGTCGCGGCCGAGTGGTTGCGCGCGCCCGGCAAGCCCACGGTGCTGATCTACGGCCACATGGATCTACAGCCGGTCAAGGGGGAGATCTGGGCGTCGCCGCCGCATGAGCCCACCATCCGCGACAACCGCTTGTACGCCCGCGGCGCGGCGGACGACATGGGCGGCTGGGTATCGCACCTCTTTGCGCTCAAAGCGTGGTTGGAGGTGGCCGGAGAGCTTCCCTGCAACATCAAGCTGATCCTCGAGTCCGAAGAGGAGATTGGCAGTCCCAACCTCGAACGCTTCATGGACGCGTACCCTGACGTGTTCGCTGCGGACGCGATGGTGCTCACCGACTGCGAGAACCCTTCGACGTCGATCCCCGGCTTGACGACCTCGCTGCGCGGCATCCTCGAAGCGACCGTGACGGTGAGCGCGCTGACGGCGGACATCCACTCGGGCTTGTGGGGCGGGATGGTGCCCGACGTCTCGACCGGTTTGATGACGGTGATCGCGCGGCTCGTCGACGAGAATGGCCGCTTGCGGGACCCGCGGATGCAGGTCCCCGAGTCCTGGCAGGGCCCGGCGTGGGACGTGCCGCTGACCGTCGAGGTCATCCGCGAAGGCGCGCACCTCGCGCACGGCATCAACCCGTTGCCCACCTGCGGACATCCTCCGGCCGAACACTTGTGGCGCCAGCCGGCGATCACCGTGCTGACTACGACGCTGCCGACCGCCGAGCGCAAGAAGAACGCGCTGCGGCAGAGCGCTTCGGCGATCCTGTCGGTGCGCGTCGCGCCGGGCCAGGCCGACGCCGACATCAAGGCGTCGATCACCGACGTGCTGACCGCGAACCCTCCGGGCGGCGCGAAGGTCGAGGTGACCTGGGCCCCCGGCGAATCGGGCGCGTGGCTGTACACGCCGAAGGGCCCGGCGTTTGAAGCAGCAGACCGCGCCTACGTCAAGGCGTGGGGGCGCCCGTTGCTCCAAGTGGGCGTCGGCGGCTCGATCCCCTTCGTCGCCCTGTTTGGGCGGCGCTTCGGAGACCTGCCGTTGATCCTCAACGGCGTCATTGATCCGTTGACGACGGCGCACGGCCCGAACGAGAGCCTCGATCTGGGCGTGTTCGCGAAGGCGATCCTCGCGAACGTCTACCTTTACGAAGAGCTGGGCGCGCTGCCGTCGGGTAGCTGATCTCGGTCTGCGGCGCCGACGCCGGGCTTGGCGGCTTAGCGGCCTAACGCCTTGGAGATCGCCGCGGACACCTCGTCCATCGTGCCCATGCCGTCGACGCGACGGAGCAGGCCGAGGGCGTGGTAGTAGCCGATGAGCGGCGAAGTCTCGCGGTAGTAGGTCATCAGGCGGCTGCGCATCGTCTCGGCGTTGTCGTCGGCGCGGCGCTTGAAGGTAGAGCTCCCGCAGCGGTCGCAGGTGCCGTCCACCTTGGGGCGATGCGTGGTGTCGTGGTACACTGCGCCACAGCTTCCGCAGGAATACCGGCCGGATACGCGGTCCACCAGCACCGCGTCGTCGACGGTGATCTCGATGACGAGGTCCAGCGACTCTCCGCGTGCGGCCATCGCGGCCTTCAACGCGTCCGCTTGAACCAAGGTGCGCGGATAGCCGTCGAGGATGAAGCCCTTGGCGCAGTCGGGGGCGGCGAGGCGCTCGTCCACGACGGCGTTGACGATGTCGTCGGACACCAGCTTGCCGGCTTTCATCACCGCATCTGCCGCCTTGCCTACGGGGGTTCCGGCCGTGACGGCGGCGCGCAGCATGTCGCCGGTCGAGAGCTGGGGGATGCCGAGGGCCTGGATCAGACGCTCGGCTTGGGTGCCTTTGCCTGCGCCCGGGGGGCCGATGAGGATGAGCTTCATGGGGTTCTCCGAAGGCTGGCCCGCTAACCGGTCAGCGACCGAACGGAAGCCCGACGGCCGCGCATAGCCACGCTTGGAGCGGCGCTGCGGCGCGGCAGGCTTCGGCGTAGCGCTCCGGAAAATCCGTGCGCACCACATCGGCCTCGGTGAAGGGGGTGAGGGTGATGAAGTCCTTGCGGCGGAGATCCTCAGCGAGCGGGTGCGCAGGGTCGAAGCCCGGAGGCGGCCTTTTCAGGCTGCTGCCGGTGAGCTTCAGGCCCTCGCAGGCCTTCCGCCACGCGTCGGGATCGTCGACCATGCGCTTTCGAAGCGTGCGCAGCACCGCGGGCTCTGGCTGCCACATGCCGAAGCCTCCAAAGACGCCGCGCATACCGCTCTGGCTCTCGCTCTCGGCGTGCTCATCGGGCGCGATGTGGAGGTAGAACGCCGGCGCGTGCACGATGTCTCCGGCGGCGCCGTGTACGTCTTGGTGGCGAAATTGTGCGGCAAGGTGGGTCTTGTACGGGGACTTGTCTTTGCTGAAGCGCACGTCGCGGTGGATGCGGAACACCGAGCGCGCGGTGGCGTCGAACTGCGGGGCGATCGCTTGGAGCTTCGGACGAAAATCAGCGATGAACGCAAGCAGCGGGCCTTTCCCGTGGGCCTCCCAGCGGGGGCGGTTGGCTTCAAACCAGTCGCGGGTGTTGTTCGCGCTCAGATCGCGCAGAAACTGGAAGGTGGCTGGAGTAAACATCCTCCGTATGTAGCCGCTCCGGAGCGGTCTGCGTCGAAGGGCGCCAGAATCACCGCGATCGGGTTAGCCCCGCGCCTCTCTCGCACCCCCGAAGGTTTCCCCATGGCTGATGGCATTACCCCCCGCGCGTCCGACTACTCCCAGTGGTACCTCGATGTCATCGCTCAGGCCGAGCTGGCAGACTACTCGCCGGTCAAGGGCTGCATGGTGTTTCGTCCCCACGGTTTTGCGATCTGGGACCTCATGAAGACCGACTTGGACGCGCGCTTCAAGGACACCGGCCACGTCAACGCCTACTTCCCCTTGTTGATCCCGGTCAGCTTCTTGTCCAAGGAGGCCGAACACGTCGAGGGCTTCGCCAAAGAGTGCGCCGTCGTCACGCACCATCGCTTGCGTGCGGCCGAAGGCGGCGGCGTCGAGCCCGATCCTGCCTCCAAGCTCGAGGAGCCGCTCGTCATTCGGCCTACCTCCGAGACGATCATCTGGCACATGTACGGCCAGTGGATCCAGTCTTGGCGCGACCTCCCCATCCTGATCAACCAATGGGCCAACGTCGTTCGTTGGGAGATGAAGACCCGTCCGTTCTTGCGCACCGCCGAGTTCCTTTGGCAAGAAGGCCACACCGCGCACGCCACGCGGGAAGAAGCGGTGGCGGAGACCAAGCAGATGCTCGACGTCTATGAGGCGTTTGCGCAGAACATCCTCGCGATGCCGGTGGTGAAGGGCGTGAAGTCGGCGTCCGAACGCTTTGCGGGCGCGCTGGACACCTACTGCATCGAAGCGCTCATGCAAAACGGCTGGGCGCTGCAGGCGGGCACCAGTCACTTCTTGGGCCAGAACTTCGCGAAGGCTTTTGACGTCACCTTCCAGAACACCGAAGGCGTCCGGGAGCACGTGTGGGCGACGAGCTGGGGCGTGAGCACCCGGATGATCGGCGCGGTGATCATGACGCACTCGGACGACACCGGGCTGGTGCTGCCTCCGAAGGTGGCGCCGGTTCAAGTCGTGATCACGCCGATCTGGAAGACCGACGCCGAGAAAGACCTCGTGCTCGCGCACGCGGACAAGGTGAAGGCAGCCCTCTCTCCCGAGTTTCGCGTCAAGATAGACGCGCGGGACACCGTGAAGCCGGGCGCCAAGTACTTCGAGTGGGAGCGCAAAGGCGTGCCGTTGCGCCTCGAGATCGGGCCTCGGGACGTCGCGGGCGACTCGGTGTTCGCGGCCCCGCGCACCGGCGGAAAGAAGTTCGGCATCGCCGCGGCCACGATTCGGGACGGTGTACGCGCCGCATTGGACGCGATCCAGGCCGAGCTCTTTCAGCGCGCGCTGACCCGTCGCACCGAGACCCTGCGCACCTCCGTCGATTACGCCTCTTTCAAGGAGGACGTGGAGAAAGGCGGGTTCATCCAAGTGTACTGGTGTGACGACGCCGCGAATGAAGCGACGATCAAAGAAGAGACGCGCGCGACCATTCGCTGCTACCCGCTGGAAGGACAGGAGCAGGCGGTGGGCAAGACCTGCTTCTACTCTGGGCGTCCGGCCACGCACGTGGCGCTGTTCGCGCGGGCCTACTGATGCGTGCGTACCTGCATCGTTGCGTCCTCGCAGGCTCCGTGCTGGCGGCGTTTGCGCTCCCCGCGTGTGTGACCCACGACGACGGCGCCAACCCCGTCTGTGACTGCGGCGGGGAGGATTCGAACGTGGACACCGGCGGCGACACCGCCGACACGTCGGACACGGGCGACACCGGAGCCGACACCGGAGCCGACACTGGGACGGACACCGCGGCGCGTTGAGCGGGGCTTTGGCTCCGGCTCCGCGCAAATATCGATCGGGTCTAATTGGCTCGCGTGAGATACAATTCGTGCTCACGCCCGAGCATTATGACCTTGACTGAAAAAGCCTACAAGAATCTTGAATTTCTGACCAGCGGTGAAGCGCGCACGATTCGCATGCTCTGCGAATACGAAGAGCCGCAACGTCGCTTTGCACAGCAGGGTGTGCGTGACACGGTCGTGATTTTCGGCTCTGCGCGTGTCAAGTCGGTTACCGAATCCAAAGTCGCCTTGGAGCAGGCACAGGCCGAGCTGACGGCCTTCAAGTCCTCGGGCAGCTCCCACGCCGACGGGTTGGCGCACCTCGAGACCGCGGTCAAGTTGGCCACCCGCGCTACGCGCATCGCTCGCTACTACGACGAAACTCGGGAATTGGCCTCGCGGTTGACGCAGTGGAGCATGAATCGCAAGCGTCCGTATCTTGTCTGCTCGGGCGGCGGTCCCGGCATCATGGAGGCCGCGAACCGCGGCGCTGCCGATGTCCCCGGTGGCCGCAGCGTCGCGCTCGGTATCTCTTTGCCTTTTGAAGAAAAGGTGAACCGCTTTGCGACGCCAGAGCTGGCGTTTGAGTTTCATTACTTCTTCATGCGCAAGTACTGGTTTGCTTACCTCGCCAAAGCGATGGTCATCATGCCCGGCGGCTTTGGCACGCTCGACGAGATGGGCGAGATCCTGACCCTGCGCCAGACCGGCAAGATCAAAAAGCGTTTGCCGATGGTGCTTTATGGCAACGAGTACTGGGATGAAGTCCTCAACCTCGACGCGATGGTCGACTGGGGCACCATCTCCGAGCGCGATCTGCTGCTCATGCACCGCTCGGACTCTGTCGACGATGCCTTTCAGTTCCTGACTTCGGCCATCGAAGCCAACGAGGAGAACGCATGACCCCCTTTGGAATTCGAAGCAAACTCCGGGATTTTTTTGGCCGGCCTGTCACCGGCGAGCGTCCGGATGAGACCGTGCCGCTGACCTTCGTGTTGCCGAACGGCGCCGAGTTTCCGACTCGCTCCGAGCTCCGCTACACGCTGGTTATGGCGAGCCAGCTGCTGGAGACCCCGATCGCCACCGGCTGCCCGGATGGCCATTGTGGGGGCTGCGTGGTCGATATCCTCGACTCCACCGGCCTCGCCGCGCCCTCTGCGGCGGAGTCCAAGCTGTTGGATCCCAAAGGCGAGAAGAACATCCGTCTGGCTTGCCACGCGCGCGTCTCCGGCCCTGGCGCCAAGGTCAAGGTGCGTCAGGTGTGGTCGATGGACGCCGTCAAAGGCGACTGATTCGGCGACTCAGCGAGCGGTGAACGGCAGGTCCGACACGGTCATCGGGATGCCGCCCGCGTCTACGAGCTTGCCGGGCTCCCAAGCCGCCTTGCGGAGCAGCACCAGCGCTCGGGTGTAGCCGTCCTCCTGCACCCCGGAGAGAACGGTGCCGACGGCGTCTTCTCCGACTTTGACCTCGGTGCCGGGCTCGGGCAGGGTCGCTCCGACCAGCCCCCAGATCTTCTTGTTGACCTGGCCCATTACGTCGATGCGGTTGATGACTTCCTGGCCGATGTAGCAGCCTTTTTCAAAGTTGCACATCCGCGGCACCACGCGCATCTCGTGCGGGAGCGCGCGCTCGCCCATGTCGACCGGCCATCGCACCAAGCCGGCTTCGACGCGCAGTCGCTCGAAGGTCGCCGCATCGGAGAAGGGCAAGCCGAGGCGCTCCGCCCACGTGGACGCCTCGGACGCGGGCACGCACAGGTCGAAGCCCCCCGCGACGCAGCGCGCTCGCCGCGTGATCGTCGCTGCGGTGGGGTCGCTGCCCAGCGGAAGCACATCGCCCTCGGCTTCGGGTACGGGCAGGCCCGCACCCGCGAGGATGCTCGCGGCTTCCGGGCCTTGGAGGCTGAGCACGCGCCACGCTTCGGAGACATCGGTGAGCTCGAGATCATCGAAGATGATGTACTTCTCGTACCGAGCGACGAAGGCTTCGGTGGACACGCCCTCGAGCGTGGCGCGAAAGTGCGCGCCGCCATCGGTAGAATCTGCGAGGCAAGCGAGGTCGTGCAGGCCCTGAATGCGGGCTTTGTCATCCACCATAGCGTTTTGGTTGGCGCGCCCGACCGGCAGGTTCCGAATGTTGTTCGTGAACATGCCGTTGCAGAAACGGCGGGCGTCTGGGCCCACGAAGGTCAGCACGCCCGCGCCGACGGGGCTGCAGGCGGCGAGGTCGAAGAGCGCGGCGGTAGCGCGCGCTTTGGCGATCTCCTCCAAAAGCTCGGATGCGCGTGGATCAGCCATTGCGTGTGCCTTTGGGAGGGAGCGGCCCGCTGTCGTCGGCGACGATGGTGGGCTGCGGTTCGGAGAATCGCGGTCGGTTGGGAGAGAGGGTCCCGGATGCGAACGGGGGAGGGGGCGGCGGCGGGAATTCCGGGTGCTGGTTGCGGTCGATCACCATGGTGCTGCCGTACTCGTCCTCGGCGGGAGGAGCGGGCGGCGGGATGTCTTCAGCCGGCGCGACACGCTTGCGCTCGTCCTCCAGCTGCGTGAGGCTGGCGTGGGTTTGTACGCCGGCGGCGGGCGCAGGCGGTAGACCGGCGATCGCCTCCGGGCTCGCTTTCTTACTGCGAAACATCAGCGCTGCGACGACGATCAGCAGCACGAAGAACGCGAAGCAACAGCACGCGGAGCCGATCCAAGGGGCGAGATTCATCGCGGTGTCCATCATGCACTCCAGACGGGCTGATTATCCCGGCGCGGCGATCCCGGATTGGCCGTGTACGCAATACGGTTGCCGGTACGTTTCCCTGTGAGGCCCGTTGACCAACCCTCTTGCCCACATCGCCGAGCTTTTCGGTCCTCTGAAGTCTACCGTGCAGCCGGTGTTGCCGGGCGTGTACCTTGTGCTCGGCGTCGCGTCGTTAGGATGGGGCGCGAGCGTTTGGCGCTGGGTTCGGCTGACCTCTGGGCTGTTTCTCGGCGTGGCGGCGGGGATCCAGCTGGGCTTGGTCGTCCATGACGCGCGCGTCGGCTTGCTCGCTGCGTGTGTGCTCGCGTTGGCGACGGCGGCGCTGTTCTACATGGCGGAGCGGGTGGCGGTCGCCTTGTTGGGCGGCGCGGTCGCGGTGTTGGCGATCGACGTGATCTGGCCTCTCGTGCACGAAGGGCAGGCCGCCACGGCCTTGGTGAAGTCGCTCGCGGGCTTGGGCGGCACGCTGCTGTCCGGTGTGCTGCATCAGCCGGCGATCAAGGCGGTCACCGCGATGTTTGGCGCGTTTTTGTGCGCCCAAGCCGTAGGCATGGGCGACAAGCCCGTCGGTATCCTCGTGCTGGGCGTGCTGGGCTGGATGTGGCAGATGTTCGGAGGCGCGTCGCGGAGCGGAGGTTCGCCGTCCCGCGGGAACAAAAAGCAATGAAGACCTGGCTGATCACCGGTGCGACCGGTTTTGTGGGCGCCAATCTCGTCCGAGTGATGCTCTCGCGCGGGGACAAGGTGCGCTGCATCGTGCGCAAGCCCAACCTCTGTATTGAGGGGCTTGATGTAGAGCTTGTACGCTTGGATCTCGGAGATACTTCTCATCTTGCGGCTTTGGCTGCGGCCGCGCGCGGCACCGACGGCGTCATGCACGTCGCCGGGACCTTTGACCCCGGGCCCGGCGGCGAGGCGTTGATGCAGCAGATCCACGTGGATGCCGCGAGCGCGCTGATCACCGCGTCCCGCGCGGCGGACGTCCCCTTTTTGTATTGCTCCTCGAGCATCACCGTCGGCTACGGTCCGTTGGATCGCCCCGGGGACGAGGCGACCCCGCTCGACCCCGACCGCGTCTACGGAACCCGAGGCCCACTCCGAGCCTACTACGAGACGAAGTTGCAGGGGGAGCGCATCACCGCTGCCGCCGGCGGCGTGATCGTCAACCCCGATTTTGTGCTGGGCCCATGGGACGTCAAGCCGACCAGCGGCCAGCTGTTGTTGAGCATCGCGAAGCGCCCGGTCCCGTTTCACCCCCGCGGTGGAAAATGCTTCATCGACGCCGAGGACTGTGCGTGGGGCCACATCCTTGCCCTCGAGAAAGGCAGGCCGGGCCAGCGCTATCTGTTGGGCAACCACAACCTCTCGTACGCGGAGTTTCTGGCTCAGGCCGCGATGGCGGTCGGACGTCGGGCGCCGTTGCTGCCGATCCCGAACCTCGCGCTGCGCACGGTGGGCCGAGTCGGGCGCGTGCTTCAACGCTTCGACACACATCGCTTTGCAGGCTTGGATCCTGTGCTGTTGCTGGCGATGCAGCAGCATCGGTACCGCAGCGGGGCTCGCGCTCGCGAGGAGCTTGGAGTGCCGGTCACGCCCTTCCCGACCACGATCGATCGGACGTTGCGGTGGTTTCGGGACAACGGCTACCTTTCGGCCTGAGCGCGGCGCGGCCGGTTATAGGCCCGTCCCTCCACGGAGCCCTGTGTCTACTATTCGTCGTCCGGTTCAAATCTCCGCTCCCACCCGCGCGGTGTGGAACGCGCTGCTGTCCACCGAGGGCATCGTCCGGTGGCTGGGAACCGAGGGCCGCGTAGATGGGCGTGAGGGCGGCAGGTTTACGTGCCGGTTGGACTCTGGCGAGGAGGTCACGGGCATCTTCAACACCTGGCGCCCCACCGCCAAAGCCGAGATCGTGTTCGACCGACACGCCGCGGCCCCTTGGAATGGGACGACGCTGACCTTTGCGGTCGCGCGGGACGGGAAGGACACGGCGGTGCATGTGCAGCACGGCGGCGGTGCGCTGGACGACGACGCGATCTCCGCGCCCTTGGACACCCTGTGGAAAGGCTGGCTGCTGAAGCTGCGGGACGCCCTCGAGGCCTGACCGCGTCGGCACCGAAATTCGCGCAATGGCTTGCTTTTCGAGGGTGTTCGCGTGTATTGTGATGCGATCCAACCGGAGAGCCGTTGCTTTCGACTTCGCTGACCCTTACTCTCGCCTTTCTGGGCGCCGCTGCTCCGGCTGCAGCCACCGATTGGACGCCTGGCGCCACCATCCCCGAAGCGGCGACGGTGGACATCACCCCTCAGGGCTTCGACGCGATCTCCGCGTTGATCCCTGCGTTGATCCCCAGCAACATCGACATCCCCGAGACGGGCGGCGACAGCGGCAGCATTTGGGGCTGCTACGCGTACCTGTACCGTCTGACCGGCGCGTGGGTCGGCATTCAGGTCACGGACTCTTCGATCGTCCCCCAGAACGGCTACCTCGACGTGAACGCAGACCTGCTGGTCAACGTGAACAACGCTTCGAGTCCGTTCACCCTCGGCTACGAGCTGCTTTGCTTCGATGACAGCTGTGGCGGCTACGTCGCGCCTTTCCCCGTGCACATCCACACCACGATGGCGCTGGACGTGCTGACCGCGAGTGACGGCACCACCTCGCTGGACGCCACGGTCGGCTCCTTTGAGGTCACCTATGACCTTCAACCCGAAGACATCACGCTCGACTGCTGGGTTCAGGACCTCGAAGACCTCGCGGATGCGCTGGGCTTTTCGATCTACCAGCTCATCATCGATCAGATCGGCGGCGCGCTGGACAGCGCGGTCGCGGATCTCCCCGCTACGTTGGAAACAACAATCGAAGATGCGTTCTCCTCCGCGAGCATCGAGCAGGACCTCGACCTGAACGGCGTGACGGCGCACTTGAAGCTGTACCCCTCGGACGTCAAGGTGCAGACCGAAGGCGTGCGCCTCCAGATGGCCGGCTCGGTCAGCGCTGACGCCGCCGCTTGCGTCGCGGCGTATGACCCGGGCGGCTCACTCAAGACCTCCTCGCCGCCCCCGGACATCGGGGACGCCCCAGCCGGCGTAGACAGCCCGTTCCACCTCGGCATCTCGCTGTCGGACGACTTTGCGAACGAGGCGATCTACGCGCTTTGGCGCGGCGGTCTGCTCTGCTACAGCCTCGCTCCCGACAATGACACGTTCCCTCTGGATACTTCGATCCTGAACCTGCTCTCGGGCCAGGCCTTCGAAGACATCTTCCCTGAGGCCATGCCGATGTCGTTGTCGACCGTGCCTCGCGCGGCGCCGACCGTCGCCTACACCGGCACGCACGACATCGACGTCGACATCCACGAGCTCGACTTGCAGATGGTGGCCGAGCTCGATGGCCGCATGGCGCGCGTGCTCACCGTCACCCTCAACGGGCCGATCGGCGCAGACCTCAACTTCGATGGTACAGCCGGGCAGCTCGCGGTCGCGCTGGACATCAACCCCGAAGTCCTCGACCCATCGGTCACCTACAACGAGCTCCACGCCGAGTCGAATGACGCGATCGTCTCCAGCTTCGGCGGTGCGCTCGGCTCCATCCTGGACACCGTGCTCGGCGGGCTGCTGGACTCCTTGTCCTTCCTGCTCCCCAGCATGTCGGGCATCGGTCTGCAAGACCTCCAGACCTCCGCGGCTGGCACCAACGAGGACTGGCTCGGCGCGTACGGATGGATCGGCGCGGTCACGTACGGAGATGGCAGCAGCGGCTGTGGCGGATGCGGGTCCAGCGGCTCCGGTTGCTCCGGCGGCTGCGGCACCGGGGAGGTCCCCGCCGCGTGGTCGTTGATTGTTCCGCTCGGCTTGTTGCTTGGGCTACGGCGCCGGAAGTAGAGCGGTCCCCGGAGACGGAGCGCGGGATAACCGCCGCGTATGTCCGAACCTGCAAACTCCGCCCAGACGCTCTCGCCCGCGCTCGCGCGCATCCTCCCTACGGTAGAGAAGCCGAGTCGCTACTTGGGCACCGAGGTCAACTCGGTGCACAAGGACCGATCGACGGTCCGCGCCCGGTTGGCGCTGTGCTTTCCTGACCTGTACGACATCGGTCTGGGAAACCTTGGGCTGCACATCCTCTACGCGATCCTGAACCGCGTAGACGGCGTCTGGGCCGAGCGGGTCTACGCCCCGGCGAAGGACATGGAGGCTGCGCTGCGCGCCGAGGGGATGCCGCTGTTCGCGCTGGAGTCCAAGGACAGCATCGGGAGCTTCGATGGCATCGGCTTTACGCTGCAGTCCGAGCTGACGTTCACCAACATCCTCAACGTCATTGACATGGGCGGCATCCCGCTGCGCACCGCAGATCGGGATGATCGCCACCCGTTGACCTTCGCGGGCGGTCCGGCGGTGTTCAACCCCGAGCCCATCGCGCCCTTCATGGACTTCTTCGTGATCGGCGACGGGGAAGACGTCGTGGTGGAGATCGCTGAGGTGTTCCTCCGGCACCGCGGGCGTTCGGCGCGGCTCGCGGCGCTCGCGGCGATCTCGGGCATCTACGTGCCGGCGCTGTACCCGATGGACGTGCTGCCGGACGGGCGTGTGCTCCCCAAGGAGGACCACCCGAAGATCGTCAAGCGCACCGTCGCGAGCCTCGATGCGGCGAGCTTTCCGGTCGAGACCATCGTGCCGTTCACCGAGCAGGTGCACGACCGCGTGTCGCTGGAGGTGCTGCGCGGGTGCACTCAGGGCTGCCGGTTCTGCCAGGCGGGCATGACCACGCGGCCGGTGCGCGAGCGCACGCTGCCGAACCTCGATGACCTGATGGAGCGCACGCTGGACGCCACCGGCTACGAGGATGTGTCGCTGGTGTCGTTGTCGACCTGCGACTATTCGCGGGTGCGGTCGCTGGTGGATCAAGCGGTGCGCACCGCGAAACCTCGAAATGTGACGGTGTCGCTACCCAGCTTGAGGCTGGACAGTTTCGCCGTTGAGCTGGCCGATATGGTGGCCGACACGCGGCGGACGGGGCTGACTTTTGCGCCCGAGGCGGCGAGCCCCCGGTTGCGGGCGGTGATCAACAAGTGGATCCCCGATGAAGAGCTGATCGACATGTCGTCGCAGGCCTACGGGCGCGGCTGGGACCACGTGAAGCTTTACTTCATGATTGGGCTCCCAACTGAGCGGGATGACGACATTCTGGCGATCGCCGATCTGTGCCGCCGGACCGTGCAGGCGGGGCGCGCGCACAACCGCAGCGCCTCGGTGCGCACCGGCGTCTCGACCTTCGTCCCCAAGCCGTTCACGCCGTTCCAGTGGGCGGCGCAGATCGACATGTACGAGACGGATCGCAAGCAGCGGTTGCTCGGCGACCAGTTCAAGACGATGAAGGGCGTGAAATTCGGGCGTCATCACCCGGAAGAGACGTTCCTTGAGGGCTTGGTCTCGCGATCGGATCGGCGCGCCGCAGACCTCATCGAAGCGGCGTTCCGCAACGGTGCGCGCTTTGACGCATGGAGCGAGCACCTCGATATGACGGCATGGAACGCCGCGATCGAATCGACGAATTTCGACGTGAAAGACGCGCTGCGCGAGCGCGCCATCGACGAGCGCTTGCCGTGGGACCACATCGACATCCACATGCCCAAGTCCTGGTTCGCCGAGGACTGGCAGCGCGCCACCGAGCTGAAGCACGCGCAGGACTGTAGGCATTCGAAGTGTCATAAGTGCGGAGTCATCGACGTGCTGCGCCCGCTCTGCGCGCACATGCTCCGCGACAACATCGCGGGCGCGAAAGAGGAAAAGACCTGGACGCGTACGCCGGTGCCTGAGGTGCCGCCGGCCACCGCCGTACAAAAGCTCCGCTTCCACATCGGAAGGGTAGGGGACACCCGGTTTTTGTCGCACTTGGAGATGCAGAGCGCCTGGGTGCGCACCTTGCGCCGCGCGCGCGTGGCGATGGTGTACAGCCTTGGATTCCATCCTTTGCCGAAGATCGCGTTCTCGTCGGCGTTGGCGGTGGGCGAGGAGTCGGCGGCTGAGTTCCTCGATGTGGTCGTCGAGCGGGCGGAGGATCCGGTCGCGGTGTGCGAGCGGGTACGGAAGACCGCGCCCCCGGGCTTCCTGGTCTACTCCGCGTCGGTGATCGACCTGCGCGCGCCGGCCCTCATGGGGGTCATCGACGCCGCGGATTACGAGCTTGAAGGCGCGACCGACGTGCGCGATCGCATCGAGGTGGTGCTGCAGAGCGAGCGCATCGTCGTGGAGCGCAAGAGCAAGTCGGCGAGCGGCAAGATTGATCTGGATATCCGGCCGATGATCCGCAGCTTGTCGCAAGGCGAGGACGGCACGATCCGCGTCGGCCTTCGGGACGTAGACGGCAAGCCCGGCAAGGCGAAGGAGATCATCAAGCTCCTCGGGGTCGAGGGCGTGCGCGTGCTGAAGGTCGGCGTCTACACCCGAGAAGCGCGGGTGGGCTGATCGAAGGGTGGAGCCGCGGCGCAACGTCGCGGTTTCACGCCGAGGCCTCGCCGACCTACAGCGCGGCTTGAATCCCAGACTGTCCTGGTTTGACGTGCTCGATCTTCACGGTCGTCTCGCCTTCCTCGTGCGTGGTTGGGTTCCCGTCGATGTCGATGCGCACGGTGAGCGTGCCATCCTCGGGGAAAGCGCCGCCCATCGGAGAATCGCCAGGGCCGATGCGGAACTCCAGCGGGAACGTGGGGTTCTGGAACTTCTTGACCGCCGACGGCGGGCCGCGATCTACGCCACTGGGGCGCAGGTAGATGAACACGTTGGGCGCGGGCGTACTGCAGGTGACCGTGCCCGTGATGTCGGAGGCGGTGGGCGCGCTCGGGGCGCTGGAGGCCGGAGACGCGCTGGCCGTCCCCAGATCGGCGCTGCTGTTCCCGGCGGCACCGCCGGTCACCGGAGCGGAACCAAAGGGGTTCTTCCCGGTTTTTGCCATCTCGATCAGCGGCGCTACCGCTTCTTGTTGGCTGGGGTCGAGGGCGATCACCTTCGTCCACGCCTCGATGGCCTTGAGCTTGTTACCCGCGTTCAGGTAGATCGCGCCGCGGTAGCCGAGGGCTTCGACGTGGTCCGGATGCGTGGTGAGCACCTTGTCCAGCAAGCCGGTCGCCATCTCCACGTCACCGATGCGCAGCAGGATGACCGCCTGCAGCGTGCGGGCGTCGGCGTTGTCGGGCTCGGTCTCCGCGACCTTTTGCGTCTGGTCGAACGCGCCTTTCACGTCCTCTGCGTCGATGAGCGCGCGGGCGTACGCGATGCGCGCTGCGACGTCGTTGGGGTTCGCATCCACGGCCGCCTTGCGGACCGCGACGCGCTGCCCGGCCACGGCGGAGGTCGGGTTCGCCGCCATGCCGCTGGCCGCTGGGGCCTGCATCGGCGCGCTCATCTCCTGCTTGGGCTTGGTGTAGTCCTGGATTCCCAGCACCAGCGCTGCGCCAAATACACCGGCCGCGAGGCCGATCCCGGCGTTGACCCACGGGCTCCCGCCGCGCGCAGGAGGTGGAGTCACCGGCGTTGCGACCGCAACCTCTTGCATCGCCCGTAGGGTCTCGGCGGCCTCCACCACGAGCTTGTGGCGGGCCAAGGCGCGGTCGTCCTCCCTCCAGCCTGTGTCGGCGTCCAGCGCGCGGATCTGCTCGTACAAGGCGTCCCGTTGCCGCCCGAGCTCCTCGGTCCGACTCGGTGAAGCCGGAGCGGAAGCCGGCGCGGAAGCCGGCGCTGCCTTGGCGCGAATTCGCAGCGCGACGAACACCCCTACGGTCGCAGCGATGCCGAGTGCGATGGCGCCAGGTGTCCAATCGGTAGGTGTCTGCATGGCTATACTCCCTTGCCGACTGCGGCGTACACTTGGTCGACGTAGGGCTGCAACGCCGGGTCTATCGCCGGGAGTTGGGGCGCCACTGACGCGATTTTAGGACGATTTCCGAGGCGCATCCACGCGATGACGCCCATGCCGACCGCGAGCAAGCCCAACGGGCCTGCCCACACCACGAGGTTTAGCCCTTCGGCGCGCGGATCGAGGCGGATGAACTCGCCATAGCTGGCCTCGAAATACAACAGACACTGTTCGTCCGAGTACCCCATCGCGACGAGGCGCTCGACCTCCTTCTTGAGCGCCACCGCGCTCTCGCTCGGGCTGTCTGCGACCGATAAGCCCTGACAGACCGGACATCGCAGCTGGGATGCCACCCGCTGGGTCGCGACCTTCAGCGCCTCGCCGCTGAGCGGTGCTCCCGCGGGCGGTCCGACGATGGGCTCTGGATTGGAGGACGCCGGGACTTCAGCCACCTCCGTAGGTGCAGGGGCCGCAGCGGCGGGCTGCTCGGCGGCGACGGGCTGCTCGGCAGCGGGCGGGGCGATGGGGTCGCCGGCGAGGGCGAACGCGACGAGGATGCAAGGGACCATCGGCCTACTCGGTGATCAGGGTGTTCAGCAAAGACGCCACGCCTTCAAAGGTCACGCCACCGGTGAACTTCTCACGAATGACGCCTTTTTTGTCGATGACGAAGGTCTCGGGGACCCCGTAGACTCCGAAGGCGATCGCCGCCTGCGAGCCCACGTCGATCAGCGTGGGGTATGCCCGGCCTCGGGCGTTCAGCCACGCGTCAATCGCTTCGGGCTTGTCCTGGTACACCACGCCGTAGAACTTCGCGACGCCATCAAACTCGCGCGAGACCGCGAGCAACGTGGAGTGCTCTTGCTGACAGGGGATGCACCACGTGGCCCAGAAGTTGATCACGACCGGGGTACCGCGCAGCGCGGACAGCTTCACCGAGGCGCTCGTGCCCGATGCGTCTGGCTCGAGCGTCTGCAGCGTGAAGTCCGGGGCGGCCTTGCCCAGCAGCGGCGAGCTGATCGACCTCGGATCATGCTGGAACCCGCTCGCCAACACGGCAACCAGACCCGCGACAACCGCGAGGCCCACAGCGAGGATGACCGGGCCGCGCTTCATGCACGCACCCGAGACGGGATCAACGCGAGCAGCGTGCCCAACGCGACGATGCCGCCACCGACCCACAGCCATACGATCAGCGGCGTCCGGAACATGTGCACGCCGATGCGCTCGGGCTCGATGCTCATCAACGACAGGTACAGATCATGCTCGGCGGTGGTGTACACCGCGGGCGTTCCGATCGGCGCGCCCATCCCCGGGTAGATGTTCAACGCAGGGTCGAGGGACGTCACCAGCGCGCCTTGCTTGCGAACGTCGATGTGCGCGACCTGCCGCTCTCGGTTGCTCTCTTCGATCTTTTCGGCCGCTACGTAGGTCAACGAGTAGCCGCCAAACTCCACCGTTTCGCCTTTCGCGAGGTGGGTCTCCTGATCGATGCGGAAGGCGCTTGAGATCGCCACCGCTACGAACATGAGGATGATCCCAGCGTGCACGATGTAGCCGCCGATCCTGCGGCTTTGTCGTGAGAAGCCTGCTGCAAACGCGACATGAAGCTCTGCGAGCGTGACGTGAGACGCAAAGCCGGCGAAGAACAATGTCACCGAGGGCCAGCCGCCGTGTACGCCGCCTAGCCATCCGAGGGCGACGAACCCAAAGCCGAGCCCGAGCGGGTACGCGAGCTTGCGCAGGCGCTCCGCCGAGGGTTGACCCCACGGAAGCGCAGGCCCCACGCCCATCAGGAACAGGATCGCTGCGCCGAGAGGCACGGCCATCTGGTTGTAGTATGGCTCGCCGACGGAGACCTTGACGCCGCGCAGCGCCTCGGCCATCAGCGGGTAGGTCGTGCCGACGAACACCGTGAACGTCAGCGCGACGAACAGCAGGTTATTCAGTAAGAACGCGCTCTCTCGGCTCACCACCGCGCCGCCTTCGCCCTCTCCTTCAAGTCGGTCGATGCGCATCGCCACCAGCACGACGGAAAACACGAGCACCACCGCGATGAAGCCGAGGAAGGTCGGCCCGATGTCAGACTGGCTGAAGCTGTGCACCGAGTTGAACACACCCGAGCGGGTCATGAACGTGCCGAGCAAGGTCAGCAGGAAGCTTGTCAAGACAAGGATCGTCGTCCAGCCTTTCATCGTGCCGCGGCGCGACGGCAGCATCGCTGCGTGCAGCGCGGCCGTCGCGGTGAGCCAGGGCAGCAGCGAAGCGTTCTCCACCGGGTCCCACGCCCAGTAGCCGCCCCAGCCAAGGACCTCGTACGCCCACCACGCCCCGAGCGTGATGCCCACGCCCAGAAATCCCCACGGCACCATCAGCGCGTTGCGCAGCTCCTTCAGCTCCGCAGCGCCGAGGCTCCCTCGCAGCAGCGCCGCGACCGCAAACCCAAACGGGATCGTCATGCCGACGTACCCGAGGTACAGCATCGGCGGGTGTACGACCATCAGGATGTGGTTCTGCAGCAATGGGTTTGGCCCGGGTCCGTCGGTGGGAACGGGGCTGGACAGCGGCAGGAATGGGTTGGCAGGTCCGACCATCAGGAAGCAGAAGAACGCGCCCACGGCCAGCCATGTGGCGATCGCATCGGCGAGCGCTGGGCTCTTGCGGTCGTGGGTCAGCGCCAAGGTGACGGCGATGTAGGTCGCCAGCACGAAGCCCCAAAACAGAATGGAGCCTTCGAGGGAGCTCCACAGCGACACGATGGTGATGTACGTCGGGGTGCTGAGACTGCCGACCTGCGCGACATAGCGGACGGCGAAGTCATGGCGCAGGAGCGCCGTCTCCATCGTGATCGTCGACAACATCATACAGGCGCAAAATCCCAGCCCGAGCCAGCGTGCCCATTTGACGCCTTCGACGCTCTCAGTTCTCCCCGCTGTAAAGCCGGCGATCGCCCCGGCCGCTGCAAATACCAGCGCGACGAGCACCAGCCCCATGCCAAGGTAGGCGAGGATCATGGCGTTGCCGCGGTCGTTGCGGCGTCATCCAGAGTGCCGAACATCGCCTTTTCATCCGGCATCTTTCCGTCTTTCGGGGCTCGGTATTCGTTGTCGTGCTTGACCATCAGGCGCTTGGACTGGAAGCTTCCGTCGGCGGCCACCGTGCCTTCGACGACCACGCCGATGCCTTCGCGGAACATCGCCGGCGGGATCTCGCTGGTGGAGACCTTCACCGTGTCGGTACCGTCGGTGACCTCGAAGGTGAGGGGCGTTCCTTGGACGATCGAGCCGGTTTTCACCATGCCGCCGAGTCGCACGGTCGCGCCGGCGGCTTTGGCTGCGTTCTGGTGCAGCTCTGCAGGTGTCCAGTAGTAAACGAGGTTCTCGCCGAGGTTGCCAAGGGCGATCCATGCGATTCCACCGATCGCGACGACGATCGCTCCGATCGCGAAGATACGTTGGGATTTCATGAGGTTTTCTCTGGATTTTGAGCCGATACGCGGGTCTGGCCTGACGTCGGCGCTTTGGACGCCCTGAGGCGCAGGAGGAGGGTCGCGAAATAGCCGAGCAGACCGGCCGTCGTCAGCCCGTACACCCACAACACCGTGTCAAAGTGACCCTGCATCACGCCGGTCATGCTGCACCTCCAGACGAAGCGGTCGAGTCCGAATCACTCTCTCCGAGCAAGGCCTGCCGTTGACGCCGCGCGAGTTGGGTGCGCAGGCCCATCAATCCGATGGACATGAACAGCACCGCAAATGCGTTGATGCGCAGCGGCAAGACCATCGCGGGATCGACCGTGCTGGGCGACGACTGGACCTGATGCAGCGAGGCCCACCACTTCACCGAAAAGTAGACCAGCGGCACGTTCACGTAGGCGACCAGCGTGACCACCGCGGACCACGTGGCGCGCCGCACCGGCTCGTCGACAAAGCCCCGCAGCGCGAGCACCGCGACGAACATCAGCTCCATCACCGCGACGGTGGTCAGGCGGGGGTCCCAGGTCCAGTATACGCCCCAGGTCGGCTTGGCCCACAGCATCCCTTGCACGACGAGAAAAGCTCCTAGCACAACGCCAATCTCTGTGGTCGCCTCAAGAAGTTCGTCCCATTTCCATGCCCGCCCCTCCGCCCGAGCGCGCGCCCCGCTGAGCAGCCACCCGAGCGCGGCTACGAGGCTGATCGTGAAGCATACCAGCGTGTTCCATGCACACGGGACGTGTACGTACATGATGCGCTGGATGTCACCCATGAAGCGATCGGCCGGCGCGACCAGCAGGCCATCGTAGCAGCCCACGATGTACAGCAGGATTCCGAGGATGCCGATAATTGTGGTCTTACGAGGCACTTAGTCCTCCAGTAGCAAGGGGTAGAGCAAACCGCACAGGCTCCAGTAGATCGCGTCGAAGGCGATCACGAGGCCCAGCCAACTGTAGACGCGGCCCATGGGATCGCCCAGCATGATCACCTCCGTAGCCTTGACGGACCCCAACAACGCAGGGACGACGAGCGGAAAAAGCAACAACGGGAGCATGACGTCCCCGGCACGCGCTCGGCTGGTGAGCACCGCGTACAACGTGCCCGGCGCCACCAGCGCCGCAGCGCCCAGCCAAACTGAGAGGACCAGCAGGCCTACACCCTCTTTGGCGCTGGCGTCGTAGAGCACCGCGACGATGGGGACCAGCAGCGTGCCGAGCGTGCCGAGCGTGATGGTGTTGACCAAGGCCTTCGCGTAATAGAGCGCGCGCCCATCGACCGGCAGCAGCACCAGCGCCTCGAGCGCGCCGTTCTGCACGTCCAGCCTCGCGGACTCCTGCAAGGAAAGCGTGGACATCAGCAGCAGCGCAAGCCACAAGTACCCCGAGGCGTGCGCCTTCAGCGCGGTGCTGTCTGGCCCCACCGCGAACGAGAAGATCAGCAGCGCGGTGACGCCGAACACCAGCACGCTGCCAAAGCGCGCGCGCGTTCGCCACTGGAGCAGAAGCTCTTTTCGGGCGAGGGTGAAGCATTGCGCGATGGGCTCCATCACCCGGGCTCCGCTGCGACGACCCGAGCCGGGGCGTCAGAAGCCAAGCCGGTCCAGATAACGCGACCGCCTGACAAGTGGATGGCGTTGTCCGCGTGTTTTGCGGTGCGTTCTACTTGGTGAGTCGACACGATGACCGTGCGGCCGAGGCTGTGAAGCTCGCCAAGCAGGCGATCGACGAGCAGGGCTCCATTGGGGTCAAGCGCGCTGTAGGGCTCGTCCAACAGGATGAGGTCCGCATTCTTCTGGAGCAAACGGGCAAACGCGAGGCGCTTGCGCATGCCCGCAGAGTATGTCCGCACGAGGCTTCCGGAGCGCGCCGAGAGGCCGACGTCCTCGAGCAGCTGCGCAGGGCTCCGTCGCGGCGGGGCGCCCGGCCCTACGCGCGGCAGCAAGGACTCTGCCATGTTCAGGTGCTCCATCGCGCTCAGATCGTCGTAGTGCCCATCCGCGTGGGACAGCATGGCGATGCGGGCGCGGGCCGGTTCGGCCGATCCGAACCAAGAGATGCTGCCGCCGGTAGGAGATGCCGCCGAGGCGAGGAGCCGAACGAGCGTGGTCTTGCCTGCGCCGTTGTCGCCGAACAGCATCGTCGTCGTACCGCCGACGATGTCGATGGTGACGCTACGCAGCGCCCAGAACGCCCCATGCCTTTTGCACAGATCCCGGGCCGTCAGCACCGGTGGGGGCGCAGCAGGGGACGGGGGCGGTGAAGCAGCTTCAAGCACGGCGTGGCGGGGCTAACCCAGACGGCGCGCGCGTACCCTGTGCGTGGGCGTCCGGCTGTCGAAGCGCGCATCCATTAGCAGCGTGGCCCCCGTTGTCCGGTTAGGCCCGAGCGGCCCCTGTTCCGGTGGTCGTCGTCCGCCTCGAGGCGGCGCTTGTTTCCCTTCTGGAGTCTTTGTATGTCCAATCGTCGCGTATTCGTTCTCGGTGGCGCTAACACTGCATTCATCGGCAAAGGAAGCCCGGATTTCATCTGGAAGAACCATCCCGACTTCGGCAAGCGCGAAAACCCGACCCTCGAGCAACTATTGAAGTCTGCCGTGGATCAATGCCTCGAAGTGACCGGCGCGGACCCGGCTGAGGTGCAACGCGGCTACATCGGAAATTTCGTGGGCGAGCTGTTCAGCAAGCAGGGCCATCTGGGCGCCGCGCTGGCGGGCAGCCACCCTTCTTTTGCCTACAAGCCGATGACCCGCACCGAGGGCGCCTGTGCTTCCGGCGGTTTGGCGATGTTGTGCGCGGTGGACGCCATCCGCGCGGGCACCGACGTGGTGATCGTGGCTGGCGTCGAGGTGCAGACCACCGAAAGTGCTCGTGTGGGAGCCGATTATTTAGCGCGCGCCTCGCACTACGCGCGTCAGCGCAGCATCGATGAGTTCACCTTTCCGGCGCTCTTCGGGCGCCGCGCCAAGGCCTACCGCGAGCAGTACGGAGTGACAGAAGAAGACATCGGCCGCGCAGCGGTGAAGGCCTACGGCAACGCGAACAAGAACCCGCTTGCGCACATGCGCGCCCGGAAGATGGACCTGGACACCGCCGCCGCCGCGTCTGAGAAAAACCCCTGCTTCCTCCAGAACGCCGAGTACGCGCCCTTCATCAAGATGAGCGACTGCTCGCAGGTGTCGGACGGCGCTAGCGCGATGATCCTCGTGAGCGAAGAAGGCTTGCGGAAGCTCGGCAAGTCGCTTTCGGACACCATCGAGATCATCGGCACCGGCCACTCCACCGCGTCGTTGTACGAAGACAGCGATCCTGTCGTACTTTCGACCTCCGCGCACGCCATCGGCCAGGCGTACAAGGACGCCGGCATCACCGTGGCCAACGTCAACATCGCCGAAGTGCACGATTGCTTCACGGTCACCGAGCTGCTGATGTACGAGGCGATGGGCATGTGCGACATCGGCAAAGCCGGACACCTGCTGCGTGACGGCGTGACGGACATCGGCGGCCGTTTGCCGGTCAACACCGGCGGCGGACTCGTTGGCTTCGGTCATCCGGTCGGCGCCACCGGGGTGAAGCAGTCCATCGAGATTTGGCGGCAGATGAAGGGCTTGGCGGGTGGTTACCAAGTGCCGGGCGCGCCCGCCGTGGGGCTGAGCGTCAACATGGGCGGCGACGATCGCACCGTCGTTGTCGGTGTTTATAAGAACCAAGGCTGATCTCGGCCGCGCTGTGCGCACAGCGCGGACCATTCCGGAGGATGAGATGAAAAAGTGGCTTCCTTACGTTGTCGCGGCGGTGCTTGGCCTCGCCGCAGCGGTGCTGATGTTCATGCCGGAGACCGCTACCAAGCCGTCCTCCAATGCGGCGGGGGCGAATAGCGCAGCGAAGAGCAAGATGATCCGCAAGTCCACGCCGGAAGGGTTCAAGATGTGGGAGGGCAAGGAGGGAGACGACCCGAACGTGGCGCCTCCGGCTCGCCCTCCCGGAACGCCCAACGAGCTCTCGCCGGGGCAGGTCGCTCAGGCGGAGCGTCGCGCGCGTCCCTTCAACCAGCACTATTTGGCGGTCGCGCCCTACTGGAACAAGATCGCCCCGATGATCGGGCCGACGGACATGAACGTCGCCAAGCAATGCAGCGAGATGGACCTTTTCCTGCTGGATCAGAGCAAGCTGAGCAGCGAGGACATGGACGTCTCCGGCTCCTTGGAGAAGGAGCTGCAGCTCGAGAAGAAGATCCGCACGTTGGCGATCGACAACTCCGAGCTGACTCAGATCCTCGACTACATCAACAGCTCCGCGAACACCGTCATTCAAGGTGGCGACCCCACCGCAATCCCCAAACCGGGCAAGGGCTAACATGGCCGAATCTGGCGCCGGCGCTCGGCATTTGCACGGCGCTCTCTCTGCGTTGCAACAGCACAATCTGCCCAGCGCGGCGGGGGAGGCTGCGGCGGCATTGGAACAGTTCGCGTTGGAGGGAGACGCTACAGGAGCGGCCGCTGCGCACCAAGTGCTCGCGATGGTCGCAGCCGGTCGCGGCGACCTTCGTACGGCGCTGGCCCACGTAGACGCGGCGATCCCGCTTCGGGAGCAGACGGCCGATCAGGAAGGGTTGGCCTCGCTTTATCAGGAGCGCTTTGAGATCGCGCTGGCGCTCGGGGATCTTGCGGGCGCTCGCAACGCCTTGCTGAAGCAGAAGGACGCCCACGAGCGCGCGGGAGACCGCGAGGGTTCGGCGCACGCGCGGCACCAGCTCGCGCAGATCTTGCTGCAAGAAGGGCAGATCGACGCCGCTGAGGCGCTCGCCCAGGAGGCGATTTTTGGCCTCGAGGGCCCACAGGGTGCGCGCGGCCGCTCGGCGCTGCACTTGTTGCTGGCGAACATCGAGGTCGCTCGGGGAACGCCCGAAAAGGGCATTCGTCATGGGAAAGAGGCGCTGGAGCTCGCTCGGCAAGCTCGGTTTCGTCCGGGCGAGATCGACGCGTTGCAGCAGCTTGGCGCGATGCACGGCGCGATGGGGGAATTTGCGGCGGGGCGCCGCGCGCTGGAAGAAGCGCTGGTGGGCCGCGAGCTGTTGAAGGACCTCGAAGGTCGCGCCCAGGCGCTGCGTGAGCTCGCGACCTTGGAATTCGCTGCGGGTGAGGTTGAAGCCGGCTTTGAGCGCCTCGACTACGCGGTGCGCACGCTCCGTGAAGCCCAGAACTTCTTTGGCGAAGTCACGCTGCTGCAGCTTTTGCAGGCCTTTGCCGATGAACATTCGCGTACGGACCTCGGCGACCGCGCGGGCCGCGAGATGGTCGAGGCGGCAGCACGCACCGAAGACGCCGAAGCCATCGCCGCCGCGCAGTTTGCGCTGGCCACGCGCTTGGCCGGCGCGGGTGACCTTGCTGGTGCGCGAAACTCCTTCTCCGCAGCGCACGCGCTGCACAACCAAGCCGGGCAGGTGCACGAGGCCGCAGTCAGCCTCGGGATGCTCGGGCAGGTGTGCGCGGCGATGGGCGATCCGGTCGGCATCGAGATGATGAGGGAGAGCCTCGCCGCGTTGGACGGCATGGGAAGTGAGGCCGCAGATGCGCTCCGCCCGATCCTCGCTGAACTGAACGCTGGAGGCCTTTGATGCGCGCTCGTGGTTACGCTCCCTTTGAGAGTTCAATGGCGAACAATGCGCTGCTCGACGACATCGTCGCCCGCGCAGCACCTGGCATGGTCGCGGTGTTCGACCTCGACGGATGCTTGTTCGACACCCGCCCGCGACAGGTGCGCATCTTCCGTGAGCTCGCCGCCCTCAAAGGCTGGCCGCAGCTCTGCGCGGTGCGGGAGGACCACTTCGTCGACTGGAGCCTGCGCACGACCATGACCAACGCCGGCATCGACGCTGCCTGGGTCGCCGAGCACGAGCCTGTCGTACGTGCCTATTGGGAGCGCACCTTTTTCTCGTCGCTGTACGTCACCTACGATCACGCGATGCCGGGCGCGCCTGAGCTGGTGCGCGCGGTGTGGGAGCGGGGAGCCCAGGTGGTCTACCTGACCGGGCGCGACGTCTCGATGGCGCCGGGCACCGAAGCCGCGCTGCGGGCCTTTGGGTACCCGTACAACGCCGTCCGCACCACGCTGCTGGTCAAGCCGCGCTTTGACATGGATGACACGCTGTTCAAGGACCAAGCGCTGGAGCACATCGCCAGCCTTGGAACGACGAACATCTACCTCGACAACGAACCGGCAAACGTCAATATGTTCAAGACGCGCCATCCCGACGCCCTCGTGGTGTTCGTCGAGACCGATCACAGTCCCCGGGCCGATGAGCCCGCGGCGGTCATCCCGTGGCTGCGCAGCTTCTGGCGCGCGGTCCCGACGGCGGGGTCGCTATGACGGACGTTGAAGCTCCGCGGAAGCGCACCGCCGGTCGCTACATCGTCGCGTTGGCGCTCAAGGGCACCGCTCGCGTGATGGCGGTGGTGCTACAAGATCAAGCCGATGAAATCCGGGAGCGTCACGGTCTGGATCGCGCCGCCACCGTGCTCGCGGCCGAAGGCCTCGTCGCCAGCGTCCTGCTCTCCGCGCACATCAAAGGCGAGGAGCGCATGACGGTGCAGGTCGCGAGCGAGCAGCCGCCGTTCGCCTTTACCGCGGATGTCGACGCGACTGGCGTGCTTCGCGCGCGGTTCACGCCTTCGGTGATCATGCCGGTCAAGGCGTTCAGCGGCATGCTCTTGGCGATGAAGTCGCTGGGTCAAAAAGAGCTTTATCGCGGGGTTTCACCCGTCGACAACGAGACCTTCGAGCAGGCGCTCGCTCGGTTCTTGAAGCAGAGCCAGCAGACCGACGCCCGGGTCCGCATCCTCGCGCGCCTCGACAAAGACGCCCGAGTGCGGTTTGCCTCCGGGATGCTCGTCGAGCGTTTGCCCGGCATCTCGCCCGAAGATTTCGCGGCGCAGATCGACGAGGCCATGAAGGGCACCGAGTTCGAGAAGCTGATGAGCGAGCTCGCGATGGGGCAGCTCGCCGGGCAGCCGGTCGAGGTCTTAGGCGGTCAGGACTTCGTGTTCCAATGCTCGTGCAACGCGACGCGCGTCGCGGGGATGCTGCGTGCGCTGGGCCTCGAAGAGCTGCGGGCGATGAAAGAGGAGCAGGGCGGCGCGGAGATCACCTGCAACTTCTGCAACGAGCGCTATGCCTACGACGGTGCGGCGTTGGACGCGATGATGGCGGGCCTGCCGCCGGCTTCGTAGGTGGACGTCCGCAGCTCCGCGGCGTTTGCCGCAGGCGTGGTCCGCCTCGACGAGGTGGACTCCACTCAGAACGTTGCGCGGGAGCTTGCGGCGGACGGCGCGCCGCACGGCTTGGTGGTGCGCGCCGAGCGGCAGACCGCGGGCAGAGGACGGTTGAGCCGTCGCTGGGAGTCTGCTCCGGGCGATGGTCTGTTGTTTTCGATCATCCTGCGACCTGGCGGCGCTCGGCCCCCGATGGCGTTGCGGGACGCCCCGCTGGTCACGCTGGGGGCTGCGGCGGGGATGGCGGCGGCGCTGGGCGTGCAGGTCAAGTGGCCGAATGATCTGGTGGTGGATGCCCCGCAGCTGGGCTCTGAGCGCGCGGCGTGGCGCAAGCTGGGGGGTGTGCTCGGGGAGCTTGAAACCGCGACGGGGCCGGATGGCGTCGTCGGCGTGCGCCACATCGTGCTGGGCGTCGGCCTGAACGTGCTGCAGAGGGCCTTTCCTGAGGAGCTGCCCTCGGCGACCTCCTTGTGGTTGGAGCGCGGCGAGACCGACCGCGAGGCGATCTTCGAGCGGGCGGTGGGCGCGATCTTGGAGTGGCACGACCACTCGCAACGCTTGGACCTGTGGCGCGCCCATAGCCACACCCTCGGCAAGCGCGTGCGCGTCGGTGACCACGAAGGGATCGCGACGGGGCTCGCGGGCGACGGCGCCCTCCTGATCGACGGGCATCCTGTCCATGTGGGCGAGATTGGCTGACGCCGCGCTCGCCGCAGCTTAGGCAGGCGGCATGGATGCGAAACGCTTCAAAGCTGTGCTCGGTCAGTTCCTCTCCGGCGTCACCGTCGTCACCGCGGTTCGTCCCGACGAAAGCGGGTCGCCCAAGCT
>CAIUMM010000160.1 GCA_903900265.1 uncultured Pseudomonadota bacterium | reverse complement strand
TACCGGCTCAAAGAAGCGCGGGAGCGCAGCCAACGGCCGAAGAAGTAGCAAGCGGACGGGTCGGCGGCGTCCGTCGCCGACCCACACCGATCGCCCTCGCGCTACTCGCCGTTTTGGAGCGGGTTTGGGGGATCGGTGACAGCCGACGATGGCCGCGAGATGGCGCTCCAAACTGGCGGGGGCCGCCCCGGCCGCAGCGCGCTCGGTCAGCCAGATCGCGAGCAGTTCGGGGGTGGCGGGGAGGGGAATCGCACCTCGGGCGTCACACCAGGTGGTCCACGTCGACCAGCTCGCGGCGTAGGCGCGTCGGGTCGCCTTCGACACGCCGGCGTCGAGGTAGGTATTCACCCGCGCGAGCTCGTCGAGGGCGAGGACGGCCGGGGCGGCAACAACAGCGACGAGGGCGTTTTCGGGGGCGGTCATCCGCCGGTTCTAACCTCCGAGAATGGAAGCTTAGCGGAGGCCAGAGTTCACGGTGACCGCGATCGTTCGTCCCGGATGATCGCGAAGCACGGATGCGTACTGACGCCGACGGTATACCTGTCGCCAAGCACCCGAATCGATCTCGAAGCGGTTGCTCCATCCGTACAGGACTTCAGCTCAGCAAGCTGCTGAGACGACCAGGGTCCAGCCCCCTGCGGCACCCGTGCCACAAGAACCGGTCCGATGCGCTCGACTCGGGAGAGGACACCTCCACCGACGGACTGAACCTGAGCCGGCTTCGCCTGCATGGAGCCCTCGAGAGCTGTGCTTCCACCGAGAGCGGCCTGCTCAGGTGCGGCTACCACGGCTGGCGGGCTATGAGGAGTCCTTGCGCGGTCGTCGCTCGCGATGTAGCTCCAAGTGCCGATTAGGATGCCTACTACTGGCGGTATCCACCAATGACTAGTCCTCATCCAAGAACCGCAAGACTTCGATTCTGTTTCGGTGCGCCAGGAACTGCGCGTCGGCCCAGGCGAGTTCGACTTCGTGTAGCCACCACGGCTCGCACTTGTGTTGAAGACCAACCACCATTTGGAGCGCTTGCAGGGCGGCCGAGTCAACAACCACATCGTCATCCCGGCCCTGGCACAGGATCCTCGCTGCCCGGAGAATGGGGGGCAGCGCTTGAGCATACACCATCACATCCCCGAGGTCGGACGCTCCGTGTCGGCGAAGGAGGTAGTAAAGTGAGATCAGACGCCTGCCGCGCCGTGAGTGGATCAGAACGTCGTCACGGAGCGCATAGGCAATGCCTCCTGACAAAGCCGATCTGAAAGCTAAGTGTACACTGGAGAAGGCGGTCATTAGGCAGGTCGGATCAGGCTCGACTGCCTTGCAAGTCTGCGAAAACATGTCGCAGGTATGGTGGATAGGAAACTTGAACGGGTGGCCTCGGAGCACATCCGGTATTGTACACCCCGACGCCCCCGGTCTGCAACCCCTCGACCGCTCGAAACCCCACCTTCTTGGCTGCGATCGGAGGCGACCGGCCTCAACGTCGACGACTCCGCCCTCCAGCCCTGCGCGCTCCCTACCGCTACGCTCCCTGGACTCCGATCTGCGCGTCGTCGTACGGCGGTCCCCGCGCCTTCTCGAGCCCGAGCAGGATGGCGAGGCAGGCGGGGGTTCCGAGGACGAGGATTCGCGTTCGTCCAAGCTGGTGCTTCGCCATCCGCTCAAGGACGCGCGGTACGACCTCAGGGGTCGGCCCAACCCGGGAGCCGACGAGACGAGCCACGGAATCAGGACGTTGGTGTCGATGGCAAGGCTCACCTTGGGTACATCTCGTCGGCCAACTCCGAGCGGTCGAACGGCTGGAGCATAGGCCCGAGGTCTACCGGCCGCACATCGCGCAGCGAGGGGGCGTCAAGGGGGTGCTCGCCGAGCCAACGCGACATGGCCTCGCGGATGAGCTGGGCGACGGGCCGGGAAGTTCGGGCCGCGAGAGTCTTGTACGCCTCGTAGTCCGAGTCGGAGACGTGGAGGGAGATGGTACCCAAGGCACTGGCAGGGGGAGCAGTCCCCGGCTTCGCAGAGCACAACCCCGTGGCCCACGGCGCGCTCTCCGACCCGTCCACTCCGGAGGCGTCGGCGTCAACAAACCGGGTGGTCACGGGGGTGGGATCCACGGTGGGCGTCGCGTATCCAAGGCACTGGCGACATGAACCGGGGATGCCTACAGGTTCGGCCACGCCACACGGAGCGCGTTGACGGACCCGAACGGAAGCAGGTCCGCGTCGTCCCCCGCATCCTCCGTGGCAGCAGCGCGCCCGATGCTCTCGAAGTCGTCGATCCAGTAGAGCATGCCATCGCCTCCGTAGACCGGGTAGTGCCGGTAGTGGCTGCGGTCGGTGAGCACCGTCTCGGCCCCGGTGACGAGGTCGACCTCACGCAGATCGGGCGTACGCTCGCCGAAATAGGGGCGAGCCGTAAATACGATGCGGCTGCTGTCCGGAGAAAAGCTCATCTGGTTCGGGTTCAGGAAACAATCTGCGTCACGGTCGGGGTCGCTCACTGAGCAGCCATCGCTCTCGTCCAAGGAGCGCCAGATCACCGTGGCGGTGTCTTGCTCTACGTCGATGAGCGCCAGCGCGTAGCCGTTGGGGGTGACAAGCCAGCGCCCATCGGGAGAAGCGACGAGCTCCCCCTCGGCTTGGGCCGAGCTGAGCGTCCAAGTCTCGCCGGAGCCGAGATCCACGACGCCGATAGGCCCACGGTTCGTGTAGTCGCTGGTCATCGCGGCTACGGCTCTGCCGCCGAGCACGAAGTTTGGCTCGAACAACAGACGCGCACGCAGCCTGTCGTCCCCCGCTGGGCGCAGTCCAGCACCGACCGGGGTCACCCGCAAGTGCATCATGTCGTCCTCGTCCTGCTCACCCCATACGACCATATCGCCGTTGGGACCGTATTTGACGTCGCCACAGTAAGAACCGGCCGTCTCAAGCGCGCCGAACCCGACCGCAATAACTCCTTCCATCAGGGTGTCGCGGTTGCTGCCTGCGCCGGTGCCTACAGGGGTGGTGCAGATCGCCGCGCGCTGACCGCGTGGGCTGAGCGAAGCCGCGTAAAGCGCGCTTTCGCCCACGGCAAGCGTGCGACGTTCAGGGTCGTCGGGGTTGAACACCACCGGCGTCCCATTGCTATCCAGCGTCGAGAGGATCGTCCCGGCGCCCGCGAGGATCTCGGCGCCGAGCCCAGGGACGTCGTCCGGGTTGCGGCAGCCGAAGGTGAGCAGGAGGGGGATCAAGCAAGGAGCAGTGCGCATGGCAACCGGGGAAGCAAAAAAGATGCCGTCGCCCAGAAACAGCGTAGCAGGGACATTATCCACGCGCGCCGGCGGGAGTGACCGTCTCGAGCGCGACACGACGATCGCGGCGCACGCCACGGACGCGGCACCCAAACGGTTACAGCGCGACCGAGATCGCCGCTATGACCGACACCGACATCCTCTCTGGTATCCACGAAGCCGCCCACGCCGTGCCCGAATGGGCGGCCACGACGTTGGAGAGCGCGTGCCCTCCGGCCGGTCCGGTCGCGAGCGCGTTTGAGCAGCACTTCGGCGTAGTGTTCGCCGAAGGCGAGCTGGATGCGGCGACGACGATTCCGGCGCTGATCGAGCTGCTACGCGCCAAGTTCCGCGAAGGCTGAGCCTCGCGCAGCCCTTCGTCAGCGGGAAACGTTTTCTCGCGTTCAGCCGCCGAACCCCAAGACGCGCGGCGCATAGGGTGCGAAGGGGTCGGGTCGCGTTGCCCGAATCATAGCCCCTCCGCGTCCTAAGATCGTGTCGGCGTACGTCACGATCAGGTCGTTGGGAGCGGCTGAAGGTCGCATCCCCATCACATGGGCGAAGCACTCGATCTCCTCGCCCTCTCCGGCGTGCAAGCACAAGATGCCGTAGGCCAGCGCCGCGGAGCGGGACACGCCCGCCGCACAATGGACCAACACGCGGGCGCGCGCCGTCAGGGGCGAGGTCCAGCGCAGGACGTCCGCGACCACCGACATGGATGGCGCGAAGGGCAGGAGCGGGTCCACCACATCGTTGACGGGCACGAACACGACGTCGGCTTCGTGGAAGGCGGCGTGCACGCGACCGACGTCGTCATCGTGCTCGGAGGCACCGCCGGGCCAGATGGACACGAGGTGCGTCACACCGGCGTCCCGGTAAGCCGCCAGCTCTGCCATCCCGCACACGCTGACGTGCGGCCCGTAGGCGTCGACCCAGCGTATGCGATGATCCATGCGGTCCTCCGCCACGGCCTCAAACTATCGCGCAGACACGATCCGCGCGTCCGCGCCGGGGTCGTGTCTTGAAGGAAAACCGCAAGCGCCTGTGATGGTCGGCGCGCCCAAGTGAGGAAAGGCCCTTCTCGTGCCCGCTGGCTCGCGAAGCAGGGGCTCGTGCTATAGTCCGGACTCCACGGTCCCAAAGACACGGGGAGCCGTAGCGGGGGTCAATGCACCCCCTCCTAACTACGTGATTGCTTACCCTCAGGCCCCACAGAGAGCGCAAACAAATGTCTGTACATCCTTGGCAGTTCTTCGTCGCAGGCGGGGTCAACCAGGTCCGCCTTCGCACCACGGAAGACCTGCGCGCCCTTCGGGGCCTCGACCCGACGCTGTGGGCCGCGATCGGGTGCCCGGTCTCCGGCCACGCCATGGACGAGCGCACGATGGCGCTCGTGGACACCGACCACGACGGCCGCGTCCGCGTCCCCGAAATCCTTGGCGCCGTCGACTTCCTGCTCGGCGCGCTGCGGAACGCCGGGGATATCTTGGAAGACCCGAAGTCCCTCCCCCTCGCGGCGATACGGGATGACACCCCGGCCGCGAAGACCCTGCTGGCCGCAGCGCGCCTCGTACTCGGCGCCCGCGGCAAGGCCGAGGCCCGCGAGATCGTGCTCGACGATGTCGCAGACACCGCGAGCATCTACGCAAAGATGCCCCTGAACGGCGACGGCGTCGTGCACGCAGGCGCCACCACCGACGCCGCGCTTCAGGCGCTGATCGCGGACATCGTCGCTACGCTCGGCGGCGAGGCTGACCGTAGCGGCGAGCCGGGGGTAAACGCGGCGAAGGTCGACGCGTTCTTTGCGGCATGCGCCGAGTTCGCGGCTTGGAACGCGCGCGCCGAGAGCGAGCGAGCGACGCTGTTCCCTGCCGGTGACGGCACCGACGCCGCGCTCGCAGCGACGGAGGCGGTGAAGGCAAAGATCGACGACTTCTACGCGCGGTGTCGCGTGGCGGCGTTCGACGTTCGCCGGCTCCCGGGGCTGGATGGAACCAACTTTGAGCCGGGCGCGGTCCAAATCGACGGCGCGTGCAGCAGCTACGCGGAGCAGCCGCTCGCGCGCGTGGCGCCGGGTGCGGCGGTTGAGGTCTCGATGGTCAACCCCGCCTGGGCTGACCGGGTGGCCGCGTTCTGGACCGTCGCCGTCGAGCCGTTGCTCGGCCCCACCGCGGCCCTCAGCGCCGGGGACTGGACTCGCCTTCAGGCCATCCTCTCCCCGGCCGCCACGTTCCGTACCTCCGCCTGCGGAGGCGCTGTCGCCACGCTCGGAGCGGCGCGCGTGAACGCCCTGTCCGCGAGCGACTTGCAGGCCCGCTTGCAGGCCTTGGTCGCCGCAGATGAGGCGCAGCGCCCAGAGGCCGAGGCGCTCGGCCAGCTCGAGCAGCTCGTCCGGTACTACCTGCACCTCGGCTTCCTCCTCCGCAACTACGTCAACTTCGCCGGCTTCTACGGCCGCACCGAGAAGGCCATCTTCCAAGCGGGTACGGTCTACTTTGACCAGCGCCGCTGCGACCTTGTACTCCGCGTCCAAGACCCAGGGCGCCACGCCGCGATGGCCGGCCTCGCCGGGGCCTACCTCGCGTATCTGGACTGCGTCCGCCCGTCGGACGGGAAGCGGCTCACCGTATGCGTCGCGGTCACGGACGGAGACTCAGACAACCTGATGGTGGGACGCAACGGCCTGTTCTACGACCGGGAAGGCCTCGACTACGATGCTCGAATCACGAAGATCGTCGACAACCCGATCAGCCTACGACAGGCGTTCTGGTCGCCGTACAAGAAGTTCGTGCGGATGGTGGAAGACCTACTGGCGAAGCGCGCGGCCGCGGCCGACGCCGACTCCTCGGCGATGGTCGGATCGGCGGCGGAGGCCACCGCCTCGGCCGACAAGGCCGCCCCCGCGCCGGCAAAGCCCATCGACGTCGGGACCGTCGCCGCGATCGGCGTGGCGGTCGGCGGCATCTCGGCGGCGATCGGGGCGCTGCTCCAGGCCTTCTTCGGGCTCGGCATGTGGATGCCGCTCGGGATCCTCGGGCTCGTCCTGCTGATCTCTGGGCCCTCGGTGACCATCGCGGCGTTCACGCTGCGCCGCCGGAACTTAGGCCCGCTCCTGGATGCGGAGGGTTGGGCGGTGAACGCTCAGGCGCGGATCAACATCCCGTTCGGACGCTCGCTCACGTCGCTGGCGGCGCTCCCTCCGGGCTCCAGCCGCGACCTGAACGACCCGTTCGCCCAGCCCAAGTCACGCTGGCCCTACGTGGCGGCCTTCGTCCTCGTGTCGCTCGCCGCGGCCTTCACCGCGCTCGTGCTCACCGACAACGTGGGTTTCCTGCTCGGGTAGCGTGCCGTCCCGGTGGTTTCGCTGCGTCGTTGGACTGTGGAGGTGGACGTTGAGCTTCAGGTGGCAGGAGGGCCGGGCTCGGCCGCAGAGCGCGGGGCCGGGCTGGCCTCCGCGCTTCTCCCTGCCGGCCGGGGGCCCGACACGGCATGGTGCGTCAGGAAGCTGATGAACAGCGACACCAAGCCGCCCTCCACCATGTCCGACAGCACCCGATCAACGAGATCGCTGGCCGTGGGGGCGGTCTCTTCATCGCCACCATACACCGCCACGAACGCGGACACGGCGGTCGTGAGCGGCGAGCTGCCCACGCTGGAGAAGAAGTCGATCATCACCCGCTCCCCGTTGGTGAGCAGGTAGTCGCGGGGCATCGGGCCAGAAAGCCCGAGGGCCTGTCCGAGCTCGGCGAGCGTTTCGTCGGTGGCATTGCCGAGGTAGCCGCCGAACCCCCGCGTGAGCCGGTCGGTGAGCACGCCGCCCGCGAGCGCGCCGACGAACCCGGTGACGGCGTCCGTCGCACCACGCCGAAGGATCGCGCCGACGTCGAAGCCGCTGCGGAGCCCCTGCGCGACCTCCGAGCCTTGTTGCGCCCCGGCGCTCACCGCGCCGTACGCGCCCGCCGTGGCCCCGACCACGGCTGCAGCCGGAAGCAGGCTGGCGCCGGCCAAGCCACCGGTGGCGACCGTGGCCGCCGTGGCTCCGACGGCCTCGGTGAACTCCAGTAGGGTGATGGCGCGCGACGCGCCGCCCTCGGTGCCGTTTCGATAGGTGTCATAGCGCGTATAGGCTTCGTCCACGCGCGCAGCGGCGCGCTGGAGCGCATCCGCAGCGCGCAACACGTCCGCCTCGCCCAGCGCCGCGTCGACCTCGCGCAGCGCGGCGATGCCCGGCGCCCAGATGTCCAGCGATGGCAGCGTCGTGACTCCGAACAGGTCGGAGACCGTAGCCGTTACGATCTGGTCGTCATGGACCTCGCGCAGGTGGAGGTGACTCTCAAAACAGCCCTCCAGGCGGGCGTCCACCATCGACCGGAACCTCCGAAGCGTACGCAGCGCGTCCGCGACCGGGAGGCTCCGGGCAGCGTCCCGGGGCAGGCCGGGCATCTGCAGCGAGAGGTGGTACCGGCGCTCGTCAGGCGCGGGGCTATCTCCCGGGGACGAAGGCGGTGGCTGCGACGCACGCAGCTCATCTTGGCGCGCGGAGTTGCCTACGTCCCCCGTGCGCTGCCGGCCGTCACTTGGACCTACGCTGGAGTGCGCGACCACAGACGTGTCCCGGGTGGTTCGAGCGGGAGAGCTTGTTTGCTGTTCGTGGCCCAAGGGTGCTCCTCGAATTCGGACGTAACCTATTTAGCATAACATCTGCTACATAGGCAATCGCGAGGAAGGGAAGGAGCAGGCGGTGAGCCTGCCGCTCAGGCGATCGCTCGGCCTTGGATGACGCGGACGAGCACGAGCACGACAGCGACGACCACGAGGAGGTGGATGAAGCCGCCCATGGTGTGGGAGGTCACGAGCCCAAGGGCCCAGAGAACGAGGAGGATGACGGCGATGGTCCAGAGCATGACGGACTCCCTTTGGGAGGAGCGGGGTTGACGTTCAGGGAGGCTAATGATTGGCCTGTTGGCGAGCCTTGCCTTCTAGGGCCTTCACGGCCCCCTCGAACTGCATCTGCTGATTGTCGATGAGGTCCCCCACCTTGTTCTTGACGTCGCCGACGAACTCCTGGACCGCGCCCTTGATCCGTTCGCCCGCTTTAGCGACCTCCTGACGGCCCTGACCCTCAAGCTCCGCGAGCCGCCCCTCGATCTCCATCTGTTCGTTGCCGATCACTTTGCCGACGGTCTTCTTGATGGCACCGCCGATCTCCTCGACCTTGCCGTCGACGCGCTGCTTCGTTCCGCTGCTGCTCATGGGAGCCTCCGTAGGTTGCGGTCCTCGCGGACCTGGGTGTTGAGCCCACCATCGTTGCAATCGCCGTGCCGTCGGGCGGCGCGGGCTTGACGCCGATGGCGCACCTAGCGACGGCGGGTCCGCTCGTCGAAGTTGCGCTTTCCTTGTCGGGCTCCTTCGTTGAACGGCAAAGGGGCCTGACCCGATGCGTCTGGCAATGTGTGCGAGTTTGCCCGGACCAGAGCGCATTCCCCACAAACAAGACCCGCGCCCGACGACCGGACCATACCCAAGGTCGATCCGCCCGCCGTAGCGACCTCCTGACGGCCCTGACCCTCAAGCTCCGCGAGCCGCCCCTCGATCTCCATCTGTTCGTTGCCGATCACGTTGCCGACGGTCTTCTTGATGGCACCGCCGATCTCCTCGACTTTGCCGTCGACCCGCAGGGTGTGCCCTGCCGTAGTGTGCTTACCGTCACGCCACCTCCGCCTATCTCTCCTTCTACAAGGCCGTTATGAGGGAGGCCATGATGACAAAGCTGACCAAAGCAGAGCTAAAGACTGCGCTGGAGCGTCTGCCAGACTGGGCGCTGGCCAAGGACCGCGAGGCGATCGTGCGAAAATTCAAGTTCCAAGATTTTGACGACGCCTTTGCCTTCATGACACGCTCCGCCCTGCTGGCGGCGAAGATGGATCACCATCCCGAATGGTTCAATGTCTACAACAAAGTGGATGTGACGCTAACAACCCATGATGCCGGCGGCGTGACGCAAAAAGATATCGCCCTCGCCACCGCCATGGACAGCTATGCGGCCATGAGCGGCGGTAAATAGCAGAACCACAGGCGGGTGAGGCCGCGCCGGAGTGAGCGGGGCATCCTGGTCCTTTCGGCAGCCGGCCCTCAACACTGACCGCTTCGCAGGAAGCCCCCCTCGGGCTCAGCCGCCGAACACCACGACGCGCGGCGCAGACAGCGGGGACTCGAACGCGACGCCCCACTCGGCCGCGTGGAAGCCGCTGCGCACCACCGTCGGCATCTCGGGCGCCTGCACCGGGCGGCAGCCCTCCGCGACGATG
>CAIUMM010000159.1 GCA_903900265.1 uncultured Pseudomonadota bacterium | reverse complement strand
TTTCCCCCTAACCACAAAGGCTCGCTTACACATGAACACCGGAACACCGCTCGATCTCCCCCGAGGCGTCCGACGCCTCCTGCTCACCGCCGCAGCCATTGGCGTGCTGCTCGTCGTTGCGGGCAGTCTGGTCGGCCACGGGAGAGGCAGTATCGGCGTCGACAAGCTCATCCACTTCTCCGCCTACACCGGCCTGGGTACCGTGTTGGTGCTCGGGTTGCCCCTGCGGTTCGCAATGCCGGCCCTCGGGGCTCTCGCGTTCACCAGCTACGGCGTTGAATTTGTGCAACCGCTCAATGGCAGAAGTCGTGACATCTTCGACGCTTGGGCGAATTCGGCGGGAGTCGGGGTCGGAGCAGGCGTCGGACTCGTCGCGCGCTGGCTCGGCAGCTATTTGTGGACCGAGCTCCAGCAGCTACGCATGCGCAGGACCTTGCGAACCTGGGCGCCCGGGCAAAGTGTATTCGTGCGTGGTCAAGAACTCCAACGCTTCTGGGTGATCCGGGAGGGGAGCGTGGAAGTTCAGGGACCGCAAGGCGCGGAGCTTCGAGGTCCGGGCGACATTCTCGCGCTGGACTCCGAGCTGCTCAACGTGCCGTCACTCGAGACGGCGGTGGCGCGTGAGCGTACCGTGGCGTGGGAGATCAATGTGGAGACCTTGATCGACGAAGGCGGTGGGCCGGACCAGCCGCTCGCGGCGGTCCTCCGCGCGCTCGTCAAGCAGGGCCGGGAGTTTGAAGCCGTTCGACGTACGCTGCCAAACGCGACGGCGACCGCGCCTGCGACCGGCCTTTCAACCCTGGAGGCGGAATGACGCGATATCGCCGACTAATAACCAACCTATCCCCAACACAATACACAAAGGGTACTCATGTCCGCACCGCAATATGAAATTATTGGAGTCATCGTGCGACCAGTGGCCGCCGCCACGAGCACTGGGTGCGGCGGCGGAATTACCGCCTTGGTGATCGCACTCTTTGGTTGGGTCTGCGCTGGAATCGTTGGCTTGAAGGTCGGCGTACTGATTCCGGGCATCGACATCGAACAGTACGAACCGGAGTCCGCATGGATTCCTCCTTGGCTGGACCTCTGGCCTGACCCACGCACCGGGCTATTCATATCTTCGGACGAACGGAATTGCTACGCAAAGGGCTACGACTTCAGTGCGTGCCCAGCCAATCTACGAGAGGCCGCCCTACAGGCGAGAGAGGATTCGGAGGCCGCTCCCGTGCCGCCCACACACGCGGAGACAGGCACGGGGTTGAAAAAGGTAAAAATCACACACAACTGTAACCTTCGGCCAGCGGCAAGCGGAGATGGGCAGCCCATAAGCCTGCTTGGAGCAGGGGAAGAATGCGACATGACCCAGCGCTCCGGGGCGTGGACAAAGGTAAACTGCCCAAGTGGTGACGGTTGGGTGGGCAAAGCCTGTCTGAATTGAAGCATGTGCGCCCGCGGCGGGCGGAGAAACAGAGAGCATGAGGTGCCTCCCCTTCCCTCCCCTCACAGCGCCCCTCGCCCCATCCTCACACCTCGCCCAACGCCTCCGCGATCGGATCCTTCTGCTCCCCGACCAGAAAGCGCCGGAACCGGTCGTGAAACAAGCCGTAGCGGTCGCCGTCGTAGACCAGCAGCTTGCCGAGGCTCTGCCGTACGAGCGCGATGTCTTGCGCCGTCACGGTCTGACCATGCGCAGGGTCCTGAGAGATAAACTCCGCGATAAGCTCGTCATCCCCGTACTCTCGCAAGATGCCAAGCAGCAGCAGCACGCGCTGGGCAAGGAAGTTGGGTGCAGTGGGAAGCGCGAGCCATTGCCCCTCGAAGGCGTCTTCAAGCGAGGCGGGGATGGTCTCGGCGCGGGATAGATCCACGCGGCCATCGCGGACGCCCTCGGACACAAAGCGGAGGAAGAACGGATCGGCCGCCGCGGTGTCGGTGGTCGCTGCGGTCCACACGGCATCGAGCGTCGCGATGACCGTTGGCCCAAGCCCCGCTGCGCCGGCGATGCGGTCAAGCAAGACGGCGACGTGCTCGCGGGCGAGCCCAGCGAGAGGATCGGCGGTGCGGAGACGCACGCGGAGGTCGGCGGAGATGCGGGAGAGCTGACGGTCCACGCGGCCGGCGCGGTTCTGGGCGTCTACGCGCCAGCTGATCAGCACGGTCACGCCGTTCGGGAGCGACTCCGAGAGGCAGCCGGCCAGCGCGTCCTCGTCGGAGCCGGTGCTTTCGTCTAAAGCGTCGAGCACGACGACGACGGTGCCGCACAGCGCCGCGACCTTCGCGAGCAGCGAAGGCAACATCTGATCCTTCAGCTCTTGGAGGTCGTTCACCAGCCAAGCGTCGCGATCCAAGCCCGCCTGATCACAGAGCTGCGCCATCACTGAGCGCAGCGCGACCAGCGCATACTCGCGACCATCGGTCTGAGCGCAGAAGTGAAACGCCCACGCGCCGGGCAGCGGCGCCGCGGCGGGTGCCCCTGCGACGTGGCGCGGCGCTGACGGGCTGGTGCGGTTCTTACCCGAGAGGGATCCGTGCGCGGAAATCGCAGGGAGCTGCCGTGCATACAGCATCGCGAGGATCGCGGACTTGCCCATCCCGGCGAGCGCCCGAAGCTCGACGTAGCGCCCCTCGGCTTCGGCAGACACCAGCGCGCCTTCGATCTCGTCGAGCACCTCGCCGCGACCTACGAAAAACTGGGCGTGGTAGGCGGCCAGATCGTCGTAGAGCAGCACCGGATCTTTGGGCGACGGCGTGACCGGGATGCGCTCCCAGAACGCTTTGAAGGCTTCGTAGGTGCCAAGCTCCTTGCCATCTGCGTGGGCCCCGGCCCGAAAACCAACATACTGAAGCCGCGCCAACGCTGCCGCGTTGACAAAGTAGAGCTCATCGATATCTACGCCCACGGTCGCGCCGGGACGGAAGCGCAGCAACGGCGCCAAGGGCAGCGGCTCCAATCGCGGTGCGTCGGACGACGCGGCCGGGTCAGGCTCGAAGACCAGCGTCGGAACTTCATCGGCGAGGCCCATCGGCGCAGGCGCGAAAGGCTGAGGGACGTGCCCCATGAGCCGCCATGCGCGGTCGCCTGAGCGCACCTCCAGGGTGGTGCGGTGGAGCGCGCGCTCAGCCCCGCGCGCAACGGCCTCGACGTACAGCAGCGCAAGATCCAGATCTTCGCGGCTCGGCGCCTCGCCGTGCATGAGGTTGTTGCGAAAACTGACCAACTTGCCAAGTACGGCGTCGACGGTTTTGACCTCTTTGTCTTTCGGCAGCGGTGCGGTGACACAATACCCGGGCATTTCCCACCCCGCCCCACCGCTTGGCACCCGACCTGGCGCATCCAGCCAAGCGTAGAAGCGCGCTGCCCGCGGGTCGGCTTGGGAGACGCGTGCCCGAAGTTGGTTCACGACATCCCGCCAGTTTCCGTCGGTTGGTGAGCGCAGCTTGTCGACGATCAACCGGTTGAGATCGTTGTCCACTGCCCCAACGGTGACGACGTAGGCGTGCACCGCGACGAGGGAGCAAAGCCGCAAGCACAAGCCGCCAAAGGCGGCGATCAGGAACGGCAAGTCGGGCGCGGCCTCGCCTTCATAGCGCGCGCGCGCGCCGGCGCGGATCGCCTGCAGCTTCAAGCCGAGCGGGTACGGCAGGCCTTCTGCAACGTCGGCCAGATCGAGGATGCTCATGCGCGTTGCTCCACAGCGGTAAAGAGAATTTCCCGATCCAGCGGGGCAAAGGTTCGAACCGACTCTTGCGCCCCGTCCTGGCCGGCCGCGTCACGTCGCTCACGCCCAAGAGTGAGCAGCGGCGCGAGATCCCAGAGTGAACGCTCGACGGCGGGCTCAAAGACCCTGGTGTTCGCCCGGCGCGCTTCAATCGCATCGCACACATCGAACAAGTCCAGCGGAGCATCGGCTTGGATCAACGCAGCGAGGGTCGCGCGATGCAAGTCACTGTTCGCGCGCGCGGTCAAGAACGCCTGCAACACGGCCGCGTCTGTGCCGGGCCCCCAACCCAGCGCCACCCGCGCGTCGTAGGCGAGCGTCCGCAGCGCCCAATTCCGCACCGTCCCCGCGACCGCAAGGAACGGCCCCACCGCGACCGCACGCCACACGTCCTGGACAGTGGGCTCTCCGGGACGTCCGGTGTCACCCAGATGCAGATCGTCCACGGCGATGCCCAGCACCTTCCCGGACTGCTCCAACAGCGTGCTCGCCTGAACCAGCGCGGCGCGCCAAGCGTCCGCGGTCGCGCAAGGAAGGGTCCCATCGGGCAAGCCCAAGGCACGCTCGGTGGCTCGCAACAGCGACTTTGCGAACACCAGCCCGCTGCCCATCAGCTCTCCGGGGAGCACCTTCCAATGCACCGTGGTCCGCGTGCTGTCCGATGCTGCCCAGGCCGCGAGCACTCCGGAGCGCGGAGCGCCCGGCGCGGTCTCTACCAGCACGATGCCCCGCGTACGGCCATCCAACGCGGTCTGGAGCGCCGCTTGGGCCTCCGGCCAAGCCCCCAGGGACCCAAGACATTCATTCGCCCCGATGACGTGCCCTTCCAACTCCAGAAGGTACCGCTCTGTCCACGCCGCGAATTGCAGGTGCTGCTCCAATCCTTGGATGCCGTCATCCTTCTTCTTCTTGGGCCAGAATAGCCCTTGCTCCTTTCCCGCGCTTCCAACCAGCAACGGGTAAAGATCCAATACCCGCCCGTCCTTGGCCAACAGCACCGGGTGCATCCGGCGCTCGGGGTCCACGCTCGCTGGCAAGCGACCGGGCACACGCTGCTGACGAAGCTCGAACACGCCGGCATCGGTGTCGAGAAGGAACGGCTGCTCCCACAAGAACGGCAACTTTCCGAGCTCGACGTCCAGAAGGTCGCGGTGGGCTTCGATGTCACGCTGCACCGACTGGAAGCTGCCATGGGCAAAGCTGTTGCGGTACTCCAAGAGCTTGGCCACCGGGTGCTCCGGCTCCCCGAAGCCTCCAAAGTCGTACGCGAGGAGCCCCTGGGCCACCGGCTCCCAGCCCTCCCTCAAGAACACATCCCGCAGCTGACGCGCCAGAGACACCCAACCGCCGCCCACCACCGGCCTACCGCTGCGGACGATCTGGTGGAGCCGCTGGTTGATCGGCCCGTCCGGAGCGCCGGCAGCGAGGTACTCGGCCACCCACACCCGCCCAAGCAGTCCGTAGAGCGCTTCAATGCAGCCCGATAGTTCATCGGCCGTAGTGTGCACGCCGTTGGTCTCGGTCTCGGTTCGGAGCGTGTGGGCCGCGCGGGCCAGAGGCATCGGGAGCCGTGCATACCGAGCCGGATCGAGGAGGATCGTGGTGTGGGGAGACATGGCCGGCTCTTATCTCGAGAATCTCGAGTGGCGAGCACGTCCCTGTTCAGTGTTAGCTGCCGCGAACCGCACAGGACCGATGCCCCGCTTTTCTCCCCAAACCACCTTGGACGCGCATCGGGCGCTCGGTCGAACGTGCGTGACCTGGACGCCCGATGCCCCTCCCTCCTCGGCAAAGGCGTATGTAGAACGCCGAGGTATCGCGCACCTGCTATTGGTGAAAGAGCACGAAGCCGCACGGACGCGCATGGCGGACATTCCGTTCATGGCGGCGTTTGCGGAGGCGTGGGACACCGTCGTGCAGCCGCTCGCGGCGTGGCGCACAGTCGGGCTGGAGTCGGTTGAAGCTGCGCTGCTTGTCAACGCGGGCGACCGGTCGCGAACCGACTGGTACGACACCGCTGCGATGACGACGGTGGCGGACTTTCTCGAGGGCGCCGGTTGCCTCGGAGCGGCGCACACGCTCGCCGTGCAGGTAGAGCGGGCGACGCCGATCGACGAGCCCGAGGCCTTGGTGCGAGCGATGCTGCGCGTCGCGGCGTTGGAAGAGCAATCTGGCCTCCCCGGCGGAAGGGAGAGCCTCACGCGCGCGTTGGCGTTCGCGGACGACGTGCTCGGCGCCGATCATCCCGCCACCGGGCTCGCTGTGACCTACGCGGCCCAAGCAGCGCTGCGCGACGAAGACCTCGACGCCGCGGAGTCGCTGATCCTGCGCGACCTCGCGGCGACGACGAGCGCATACGGTGCCGACGATCTACAGACCGCGACCGTTCGTAGTCACCTCGCGGCGTTGTACCGTCGTCAGGGGCGAATGGACGAAGCGCTGGTGCTGGCCGACGCGGTGTTGGAAGCGCGGGAGCAGGCGTTGGGCGCCGAGCATCCCAGCACGCTGGTGGCGGTCAACAACCTCGCGCTGCTGTACCGGGGAGAAGACGAGCGCGAGAGAGCGCTCGCGCTCTACGAACGCGCCTTGGAGGCGCAGCGGCGGGTGCTTGGCCCCGCGCACCCGTCCACCCTCTCCGTGACCAACAACCTGTGCGTGCTGCTGCGCGACATGGACCGCGCCGAAGAGGCCGCCGCGCGCTGCGCGGAGGCGCTCGCGGTCGCCAAAACCCGTGCAGGACACGACCATACGCTCACGCTGACCTTGCAGACCAACGGCGCCATGGCGCTGTCCGACCTCGAGCGCTACGACGAAGCCTTGGTCTGGTTAGAGGATGCGGTCCAGCGGCGCACCGCTCAACTTGGCAGCGATCATCCGGACACGTTGATCAGCCGCTACAAGTTGGGATCGGTATACGCGCGTCAAGGCAACACCGAAGCGGCTGAAGCCCATCTGCGCGCCGTTTTTGAGGGGCGCACCGCCCGCCTTGGAGCCGCGCATCCGCACACCCGCCTAGCGCTCGGGAGCCTCATCGAGCTATTGGAGGAGGACGGTCGCCTCGCAGACAGCGAGCCGTTGCGACGCGCCGAGATCGACGTCGCTGCCGGTGACACTGGATCTGCCGAGGCGCTCTACCGCACCTACGTGTACGGGCAGTGTTTGCTCGCCCTCGAACGCCCCAAAGAGGCACTGGTCTACCTGCGTCAGACCCTCGAAGGCGAGACGGCGCTGCACGGCGCCGACGACCCTTCGCTCGCTTCGACCCACGCGGCGCTCGCGGACTGCCTTGGCACGCTTGGACAGCACGCCAAGGCGGTGCGGCACCGTCAAAAGTGCCTGGCCATGGAGCGCGCCGAAGCGGAGGGGGTGAGCGCCGACGTGCTCACCACTGCGATCGCGCTGGTGACGGACCTTCGCAACGCTGGAAAGCACGCGGCCGCCGAGGCCCTACGCGTGGAGGTGCTTGAAGAGGCGCGGGAGGCGCTCGCGGCGCGTTCGGAGGAAGGTGCGGATGACGAAGGGGAAGACGAGGACGCGCTGGTTGAGGGCGTTGCGGAGCTGGAAGGGATGTGAGGCGGCAGCTTACGCTGTGGCCAAAAAATTGGAATGAGGCGGGATAGGCGAAGGTCGCGGGAGAAAAAAAACCCCGGTTGTTTAGACCGGGGTTTCGTGACTGTGGGTGTATGGCTCCCCACTACTGGCGCTCGGCACACATTGGGAAGGCGGGGAAGGCCGGTTTTCTGGTGCGGCATACCCTTCCTAATTTCTAGGATCAAGAAGAAGAAGGAAAGAAGGAAGCTGGGGAAGCGGAAGGGAGTGGGCAAGGTGCAACCCTCCGTGCGGCAGACCAAGGAGCGACTGACGGCCTTGCTGGACGGCGTGGTGATCAAAACCCGGGCTGACCTCGCTCGGCACCTCGGTGTGAGCAGGGCATACGTCACGCAGGTCCTTGGACCGGTGGTTCACGCGGTTCACGCCGTTGGAGAGGATGAGCCACATGGGGGAGAGAGCGTCGCCGGTGGAGGTGGAGCGTGAGAACCACCGCGACACATCAGCGTGTATCCGATGATGTATCGGTGGATCGCGTGAACCGCGTGAACCGGGAGCAGCACGGCGATCGAGCTGCGAGCGAGAGTGCAGGCAGGACCGTCCAAAGTGGTGGTCAGGTCTGGCGGAACATCGGTTCCCTGCGCACGCTCCTGGCGCGTGCCGACCGTGAACTGGCGCGTGAACCGGGCGCCTACGTCGCGGTCGCGGTGGTCCACGGCGACAAGCGGGAGGAGCAGGCCGGGCGCTGGGGGTGGGCTGGGTCGCGGGAGGCAGGAGCACAGGTCGCAGGGATGGGCAGCCGAGTCGAGGCCCGCGACCGGGGCCTGCGGGTTCGGGTCCATCGGGAGGGTGGGGCGCTTGTCGGGAGCACGCTGTTGCGGAGGACGGTGACCGCCCCGGTGGCTCAGCCGCCCGTGGACGACACCGCGGCGGCGAGAGACGCGAACCGGCTCGCTGTCGTGGAGGCGCAGCTGGCCCAGCTCCTGGCGCGGGTCGCGGCGCAGGATCGTGAGATAGCCGCGCTCAATGCGATGATCGACGAGATGGGGCCGGTGAACATGCGCATGACCAACTTCCACGTCAGGCTCGATGATCTTGAAGCGGCGGCCCATCGGCATCCCGAAGACGAGGATGCCGGCGGCGAGGACGAGGAGGATTACACCGAGGACATCGATGATACGGACGACGGCGACGATGGCGAAGTGGAGTAGAGCCGCTACGTTCAGTGATTGCGGTTGTACGTCTTGGTGACTCCGGAGGCTCCCATGCCAGAACCCTCGACTCGCCAGAGGACCGCAGCCGAGGCTGCCCGTGACGCTCTGCGCCAGCAAGGCGCGGAGGTGATCCTGCGTGTCGGCGAAAGCGAGGTGCTGGTCCCCGAACTGGCGGTCGTCGCGCTGGCGGAAGCGCTCACCGAGCTTGCGGATGGGCATACGGTGCGCGTACTCCAGGCGGATTGTGAGCTGACGACGCAGGAAGCCGCCGACATCCTCAATCTCTCGCGCTCGCTCTTTGTGCGGCTCTTGGACCAGGGCAAGCTGCCCTTCCACATGGTCGGCACGCATCACCGCCTGCTCCTGCCCCATGTCCTTGCCTACAAGGCCTCGCGGAGCGCGAAGCGAGAAGCGGCGTTCCAAGTCCTGGCCAACGAGGGGCAGAAACACGGCCTCGGCTCGTGACGCCGAGGTCCGCACCGATGGGGCGACCACTCCCACAAGATGGCAGAAAGTGATTAGATACGTGAGCGATGACCCTGCCTGAAGATGCCCCCGCTCACCTCGCCGACTGGGTTGATGACCAGCAGGCGCGTGGTCACTACACGTTCACCCGGGTCGACGCAGACGCCGCCATGACCAAGTCGTCAAGCGCGATGACGTTGGCGCTGGGGCGAATGGTGAGACGGCGCCGGCTGTATGCGCCACGCCGTGGCTTCTACGTCATCGTCCCGACGGAGTATCGGGAGGTGGGCGCGCCGCCGGTTCCTTGGTTCGTCGACGACCTGATGCGATTTGAGGACCGGCCGTACTACGTCGGCTTGCTCTCGGCGGCCGACCTGTTCGGGGCGGCCCACCACGCGCCGCAACGGTTCCAGGTTGTGACGAACCGCGTGCTGCGCCCGTTCACCTCCGGGAGGGAGCGTGTGGACTTCACTATGAACCTCGCGGTGGCGAGCGTCCCCGTCCTCGAACGAAAGACGGCGACCGGCACGATGCGGGTGTCAACGCCGGCGGCAACCGCGCTGGATCTGGTTCGGTATGTACACGAGTGCGGGGGCATCGACAGCGTGGCCACGGTCCTTTCCGAGCTTGCAGAGGCGATCGAGCCATCGGCGTTGGCAGCCCGCGTGCCCGATGCCGACGCCGCCGTGGCGCAGCGCCTGGGTTGGCTGTTCGCCTACATAGGCCGCAACGCCCTCGCGGACAGCGTCGACCAGGCCCTCCTCGCGCCTCGGTGGTGGGTTCCGCTCACGCCGGGCGCGGCCGAGGCGGGGCACCCCCGCGACTCCCGTTGGCGCGTGGTCGTAAACACCGAGATCGAGGTGGAAGCATGATTCCGACCCGACTGCTGTTGGATTGGCAGCCTCACGCACCCTGGCCGACCGAGGATCAGGTCGAGCAGGACCTGATCCTCACGCGACTTCTCGTCACGCTGTTTGCGGACGAGGAGGCAGCCTCGATGCTGGCGTTCCGAGGAGGAACCGCGCTCCACAAGCTCGTGTTCGCGGAGCCCGGTCGATACTCCGAAGACCTCGACCTGGTGCAGCGGCAGCCCGGCCCGATCAAGCCGGTATTGGAGGTCGTCCAGCCGATGATCGAGGCGCTTCTCGGTAAGGCGAACGTCGAACTGCGACGCGATGGTGTGCGTTTGACGTGGCGATACGACGCCGAGGCCTCCGGTACACGTCGGCGAATCAAGGTCGAGATCAACACCCGCGAGCACGAGTCGTTCGACGCAATCGTCGCGGTCCCGGTCTCTTGCGAAACCCGGTGGTTCAGCGGGCGGGCGCACGTGATCAGCTACACGCCGGCAGAGCTGCTGGCGACGAAGATGCGGGCGCTCTACCAGCGGAAGAAGGGGCGAGACCTCTTCGATCTGGGGCTGGCGCTGGCGACGCTCCCCGTCGATGGGGCGGCCATCGCGGAACGATTCCGTTGGTACCTCGCTCGTCAGGGGCTGGCCGTATCTGCCGCGGAGTACCAAGCGAATCTGGGTCGGAAGGTCGCCGACCGCAACTTCGGGGCCGATGTCGGGCCGCTGCTGCGCGCGGGCATCGAGTTCGATGCGGATCACGCCGCGGAACTCGTTGCAGACCGCCTCATCGCCCACTTGTGATTCGCGCGGTCCAGATCACGATCCGTGTTTCTGCGGCCGCTCGCCGACGAGGTCGCAGACGCAACCGCGATCAGGCGCGATGCGGACGGGGTACTCAACGCCGTCGAGGAGCCGCGCGCCTCGTTGCGTCGCCCGCCCGCAACGATGGAGCACCTGCTCGACCGGCTGGCGGAGCAGGGGTTGCGCGCATCCATTGAGGCGATCCGCCGGCACCTGAAGTCACGGACGCCTTTGCGCTGATCGCAGAGCTTCGCGCGCTCGGTGGCTCGCCGTGGAAAATCATGAGCTTCAGCGCCCCAAAGCCCGATTCAAGAACGCCTGGACCGCCGCCTCGCCCGTCCGGTCTTCCCCCCACGATCGTTGGACCACGGGCGCGACGAAAGCGCCGCCGTAGAACGCCCCCGTGGGCTCGTTGAACATGAAGTGGTCGCCTTGGAGGGCATCACAAGCACCGCAAGTGTTCGCCCAATACTTGTGGTTCACCGTCTTCGAAAAAACGAATTTCACAGTCCTCGGCGGCTTCTGAGAAGGAGCCTGCTTGGCCCAAGGCTGCCCGTCCCAACGGTACACCAGAGTTTCCTTGTGGCATTTCCAGCAACGTTGTGAGCTAGTCCCGAAGGCTCCGTCCAACACAGGCTGGTTGAGACTCTTGCCGAGCTTCACCAGGGCTTCTCGACGCCTCGCCTCCTGCTCCCGCCGGTCAGCCGCGCCCTTTTCGCACGTGGGGCACGCCTTTCCGGATTTCGTGCCGCCAACTGGGCGCCAAACCAACGGTTCCTCGATGACGGCGGCGGCGCGCAGTTCGGTCCACGGAATGGTGATGTCGTCGGCCTTCTCGCCCCCGGTCTTGTGGGTGTGGAAGATCTCGACAGCCGCCACCACCTGATCCCCCTGCGTCAGGCCGACGTCGACGCGCCACCGTCCGTTGACGGACACCTCCACGGCGGCCGCGGAGATCCGTGCCGGGAGCGGAGCGCGCCAGAGCACGGTGCAGGAGGGGCAAGCGCGTTCGACCATCGGGACCTCGCCGTGCCCACCCTTCCAGTCGTTCACTACCTGGGCGACCAAGAGCTTGGCCGTCTTGTGCGCCAGGCTCTCCGGTTCGCACGCAGTGTTCGCCTCATGGGCGAGGTAGCGTCGGCGGACATCGCCCGCTTTCACGATCAGGTTCGACTCGCATTCAGGACAGCGGTAGCGGTGGCCTTTCTCGACCGCATCCCGCGCAACCAGACGTCCGTCGTCGGCAAGACCAAAGGGTACGAGGAACTCGTCGGTGGGCATCGAAGGACTCGGGTTGTCGCCGAATACGCATGAGCTGTCCGAGTCATTCACCACGCGACGCCGGGCTTCGCGGTAACGCCACGTTTCTGCCGCGCCGGGGCCCCGCCTCGCCGGTCCGATGGCGAAAAGTTACCGAGGCGTTCTGGTGGGCCACGTCGAGGCAGCAGGCCAGATACAAGATCCCCGTGTACGACCACGTCCCCCGCCGCGTCCGCTTCGAGGATCTCTGTGCCACTCTCGCGCGCGGGGGCACCGCGCTCGACGTGCTCCCGCCCGAGGTCGCCGCGGCCTTGGCGGACGCCCCGAGGCCCCTGGTCCTCGCCGACTTCGCTGGTCGGGACAGCGTTGCCGCCGCAATGTCCTGGCTGGACTCCCACGAGGTCGGGACCCTGCTGCCCGTCGGCGACGTCGTACCGACCCGCTACGGGGATTGGGCGGTGTACGAGGACAACTGGCGGGGGCTACGGGACCACCTTGCGGCACGGCACCCGACGGTGCTCGTGGCTCCCTGGTTCGTGCTCGAGGATGTGGACGCTTGGCGGCTCCTCAACGGTCGCTACCTCAACGAGCTGGTTCGGGCCTTTGGGTTCTTCACCCCTTGCCTCGGCTGCCACCTGCACTTCTACGCGATGCGCGCCGTTCTTGCGAATGCGCTCGGCGCGGAGGTCTTGCTCTCTGGCGAGAAGGAGCTGCACGGCAAGAAGCGCAAGGCGAACCAGACCGCGGCAGCAGTTGCCGGATACGCGGCGTTCAGCACCGCCCACGGTGTCGACCATCGTTTCCCGATCCACGGCGTTCGCTCTGAGGAAGAGATGGCGGCTCTTCTCGGCAACGGCTGGAAGGAAGGCGATCGTCAGCTCCAGTGCGTGATGAGCGGCAACGACCAGGGCCTCGACGGCTCGCCGATGATGTCGGAGGAGCAGATTCGGGCGTGTCACCGATCCCCCAAACCCGCTCCAAAACGGCGAGTAGCGCGAGGGCGATCGGTGTGGGTCGGCGACGGACGCCGCCGACCCGTCCGCTTGCTACCTCTTCGGCCGTTGGCTGCGCTCCCGCGCTTCTTTGAGCCGGTA
>CAIUMM010000158.1 GCA_903900265.1 uncultured Pseudomonadota bacterium | reverse complement strand
CGCCTTGCGCGCCGAATTTCCACCGTTCGCGGTCCTGCAACACCGCTTTCGGGGCCTCGAAGGGCTTGCGGGCACGGGCGAGGAGGGTGTACCGTGTCGGAATATGCTCACCGACAGGCCGTTCAAGTTTCCTATCCTCTCCTCCCTCGCTCTTGAGCATGACGGCCTGCATGCGTAGACGCTCGCCTGCGTTCTTGCACCACTTGAACCGCTCGACGAGCGCCTCGGGGGTCAGGTGGGGGTGAACCTGTAGGATGAAGGGCATGAATTCCTAAGATTCACCATCGCGATCTCGATTTGTATAGCTTGGGCCAGGATCTTTTTTATCGACCGTTGGTATTAGGGGACGTTCCCGAAGTCACGGTCGATCGTGTTTCCGCCGGGGCTGCGCTCGCACACCTTGACGCCATTGCGCTCCGTGTACGTGTACCCCGACCCGATCTCGATGATGTCGAACTGACCGTAGCCGTACTGGACCTCGGCGGCGTCCCGGAGCACGGAGAGTACGCGCACTTGCTCGCCGTAGGCGGACCACTTGTACTCGACACCTGAGGAGTTTACCTTCACGCGGAGCACCCTGCAGTACTCGTCAGCGGCGCGTGCCTGCGAACTGGTGAGCGCAATCGCGCCACCAAGGGCCAAAAAGAACATTCGATCCATAGAGCCTCCTGATCATGTGACATGGGTGAATTGGATAACCCGGCATGGAACACCGTCGATCGGCCAGCGAAAAAAAGCGCACGTGGTCTCCTGCTCGACGCGGCAGATAGATGGGATGAGGCGGAGAATAGATAGGATGAGGCGGCCGGCACCGTCCACCCTTGAGCGCAAGCCCCGGATGCCGCCGAAACTCGTCTTTCAACGATCCGATCGGCCTCGATCTTCCGCTCCGGGAGGGAAAGAGGATCCTGAGGCAATGCGGAGCGCAACCGCCAACGAGACATCAACCCAGGGTAATGTTCCGACCGGATGCTATGAAGAAGAGTGTACCGCTGCGCCCCAACATCCGCGATGCCCGAAACACCCTGAGCCCTCAACGGGGCGACGGCATGACCGTGATTTCGAGATCCGCCGTCGCACCACGGAGCGCGATGTGCAGGACGGTCGTGCCGGGAGCGCGCGCGACGAAACCGCCATCCGTCGTAGGTGCGAGCACGCGATCGTCCGACACGTTCGTCGACAGCGCGGCTTTCTCCGTAGTCATGAAGGGCACGACCGCTCCACGCTCGGTGAGTCGGCCGAAGCGGTTGGGGTCCAAGCGGTCTCCAACCCAGAGGTTTTCGGCGCGACGCTCCAATCCGATGCGTTCGGTGAGCGGGTCAACCACGACGTAGTAGCTCACGTGCGCAGATGTGTCCGGGAGGGAACACGTCACGGTGTACGCCCCCGGGTGTGTGGCGATGAGCGCGTAGTCCTCGGTCACCCTCAGCCCATCGGGCCGTCCGGATGAAAAGCCGTAGCGCGAGCCGAGGCCGCTGGGAGAGTCCCATGGTGCCACCTCGCACAGCGGCCGCGACTCCGCCCCGTCGCGCGGGCAGGAGGCTGAAGCGCCAACGCCGCCGCACGTCCACGTTGCGCGCCACCGCCGGACGCGCAGCTCCGGACCGGGCACCGCGGTGTTCAGCCGCACGACGGTGTAGCGACCGGGATCGATGGCCTCGAAGGCGAGTTGGGTCGGCCACTGTACGTCGAGCGACGTCACAGGCATACACCCCGGCACGGAGAGCGCGGTCAGGATGAGAATGAGTATACGGTAGACGGATAGGAAAAATATATGCCGCATCCCACCATTCTCGCACATGGCTCTCACCTCCGTCAACCCCTCCGCCCGTCCCGTCGGGGCGCGCCCACGGGGTGAACGGAGCCAGCGGAGTGGGAGGATAGATGGGATCTGGCGGCCGGTGCACCACGGGACGCGGATTTTGATCTAGGCGACGTCAACCATTGACAATGCGCTCGACCAGGCTCCAAAATCGGAATAAAATGCGCCATCAACCCGGGGAATCGCCGAAAATCTACCCCCGGTGATTCTGGCCCGCCGCTCGGGATTCGCCGTCCCGGTCGTCGTCGAGTTGATGGCTCTGCCTACATGCCACTTCACGTCGTTACGCGCAAGAAAAGAGACTCAAGCACCCGTGTCCCCGACACACTGCAGCTCGGCGCAGCCATGCTGGCCAGCCTCCGTGAACACAACGTGTTCAACAAGGTGGCGTCCTGGCTGCCCTTGTCAAGGCGTGCGGGGCACGGCACCGCCGGATTATTCGCCTTCGTTGTTGTGTTCCTGATGGCGGGACGT
>CAIUMM010000157.1 GCA_903900265.1 uncultured Pseudomonadota bacterium | reverse complement strand
TACCGGCTCAAAGAAGCGCGGGAGCGCAGCCAACGGCCGAAGAGGTAGCAAGCGGACGGGTCGGCGGCGTCCGTCGCCGACCCACACCGATCGCCCTCGCGCTACTCGCCGTTTTGGAGCGGGTTTGGGGGATCGGTGACAGCGAAGGCCGATTCCGGGACGGCAGCGGAGCCGTCCGCCGCGCTCAGGCCAGGATCGAGTCCGGAGCTTCCGGCCCCGACCGAGTCCCCCGACCCTTCGATTACCTTGACGGAGGCCCCCGCGGAGGCCCCGCCACCGGCGTCTTCGTCGGCCCCCTCCCATCCCAAGGCCCAAGACCCGCCGCCCACCATCACCCTCGAGCCACCGAGGGTGTCCGCCGCTGCGCCACTCCGGTTCGTGGCGCGGGGGAACTGTCAGGCACGCGCGAGGCCGGGCGTCACGGCCGACGGTGGGCTCGGACTCAGCGCAGGCTTCGCTGACGGCCCCTGGGATTTCCAGGCCGGCGCCGCGTGGAACTCCGCTCGCGATCTGACTGCCGTTTCTGGCACCGCCTCCATGACCACGACGGCGCTCTTCTTGGGGACAGTGTGGTCGGGACCGGGGGATGTAGCCCCTTTGCTCGCAGTTTCGACTGGTGTCGAGGCGCGGAGCTACTCGTCGGGAGCGGTCCCCCTGGGCGTCCTCTGGACGCCGGTCGCAACATTGGAGGCCGGCGTTCGACTGCGGATCGGCCACGCCGTCTCGCTGGAGGCCGGCGCGCTCGGCCAGGCCGACCTCGGGCGCACGCTGCTTCAGGTCGGCGACGCGGAGCCCGTGCCCCTCTCGGCGGGCGAGTTCGGCGGCATCATCGCGCTCCGCGTAGGACGGCGATGATCGTTACGAGCCCTTCGGGTGTCCTTTCACAGCAGATGCTCCAGTGTTCACCCGAAACCCTCGCTGCTGCCGCCGCCGGCGACCGGGCGGCCGTTGATGCAATGGTGCTCGCCTGGGGTCCGACCGTCCTGCGCTGGTGCGCACGTTTGGGCGGACCCGGCGTGGATGCGGAGGATGCCGCACATGACAGCCTCGTCCGCATTCTGGGCAAGCTGCACACCCTGAAGGATCCCGCTGCCTTTCCGGCGTGGCTGTTCCAGACCTGCCGCTCGGTGATCTCGCGCCACCGGCGTCATGCCTGGGTACGACGGTGGGCAGGGCCGGTCAGCCGAGAGACACCCGACCCGCGCGATCGGTTCGTCGAGTCGGACCTCGCGTCAGCCGTGCAGGCCGCCCTCGACGCCCTCCCGAGCGACTTGCGGGAAGTACTTGTTCTTTGTGATGTAGAGGGGCGTTGCGACCCGGAGGCGGCGGCGCTACTTGGCATTCCCGTTGGCACAGCAAAGAGCCGATTGCGGCGAGCGCGTGATCTCTTCGGCGTCGAAGCGACAGCCCGAGGACTCGCTCCGCCTCTGCTCGCCGTCGTCGGGGAGGAACCGTGAAGCGACTGGTAGCCCTGCGCCGCTGGGAGGCCGCAACGGAGCCCACGTCGGCTGCGATGGAGCGCCTGCGTCGACGCATCGTGGGGCCGGACCACGCCACGCTTCTGCAAGAGGTTCGGCGGGTAGATGATCGCGCTGTGGAGCGCCTCCGGCAGCGGCTACGGCCTCCATTTCGTGTCGGATCGTCTTGGGTAAAGCTTGGTATTCCGCTCGCCGTTGCCGCGGGAATCTTCGCGTCGCTGCGCGCCGTTCCAACAGGGCATCTCGACGAACGGCTGACCGCGATGGAACGGACAGAGCGGGCGCTAACGCCGGCTGTCGCCCTGGCGTTCAGAGGGTCGGGGGCCGCGACGGGGCCGTTCGCTTCGCCCCGTCTTCACTGGGACGTGGGAACCTTGGAGGTCGAGGTAGACCCGTCAGCCGGTGTGAATGTCATCGTGGAAACGCGTGAGGCCACCGTCCGGGTGATCGGGACGGGGTTCACGGTCATTCGGGACGCCCTCGGCACGACGGTCGACGTAGCTCACGGCGCAGTCGCCGTTTCGTGCGGCGATGGTTGGGCGGGCACGCTGCACGTTGGCGAGCACCACACCTGTTTGCCACTGACTGCGCCGGGATGGCTCCTGAGGGTGCAGGCGCTGCGCGATCAGGGAGCCAACGCCGACGCGCTTCTCCTCGCGCTGGATCGCGGTTCGGCGCTGGTGCCAGACTCCGACCCGGTCGCGGCGGAGCTTGTCGAGATCCGGGTCGAGGTGCTCGTCGAGGCCGGCAGGACTTCGGAGGCGAGTGAAGTGGCTCGGCGCTACCCTCCAACCGGGCCTCGTGCGAGCGAGATGCTTCGGCTGACAAATTCGATCGATGCCACGACTCCGTGATCGTTCGGAGGCTCAAGGGTGTCTTTAGAGACATGACCCTCCTCACCCTTGCCCTTCTTGCCGGTTGCATCCAAACCGTTCACATCCCGGGTGCCTCTCCCCGCGACACCGCCACTGCGGGCGATACGGGCTCCTCGGACACCGCGAACGACACCGACTCCGGTGACGTGGACACCGACCCCGGAAATTGCTCGAACGGCGCTGACGACGACGGGGACGGCTGGGTCGATGGCGGTGACCCTGACTGCGCCTCCGGCTCGAACGAGGTCGGCTATGGCACCGCGACGTGCAACGACGGCCTCGACAACGACGGTGACGCCCTGGTCGACGCCTCCGACCCGGATTGCGCCGATGGGAACGGTTCTGAAGGCGGCGCATCTTCGGGGACGTGTGCGAACGGGATTGATGACGACGGCGACGGCTGGGTCGATGGCGCTGACCCCGACTGCGCCTCCGGTTCAGACGAGGTCGGGTACGGTACCGCAACCTGCAACGACGGCCTCGACAACGACGGTGACGGCGCAATCGACGCCTCCGACCCGGATTGCGCCGAGGGGGGTGGGTCTGAGGGCAGCGCGTCGTCGGGAACATGCACGAACGGCATCGACGATGACGGCGACGGCTGGGTCGACACGTACGATCCGGACTGCGCAGTCGGCCCCGACGAGGTCGGCTACGGCAGCGCGACCTGTAACGACGGGCTCGACAACGACGACGACGGCGTGACCGACGCCTCGGACCCAGATTGCGCCGATGGGAATGGCTCCGAAGGTACCGCGTCTTCGCCGGGGACGTGCGGGAACGGCATGGATGACGACGGGGACGGCTGGGTCGATGTCGCGGACCCCGACTGCACGTCGGGCTCAGACGAGGTCGGCTACGGCGCCGCGACCTGCAACGACGGCCGCGACAACGACGGCGACGCCGTGACCGACGCCTCCGACCCGGATTGCGCCGATGGGAACGGCGAAGAATGAGCGGAGGTGGAGGCACCGCTCCCATCGCGCTGTCCCTCATTTTTTCGCGCCGGGCATTGTCCTGCGGATTCGTTCGTGTAATCATCGTCACCACATCTGATCTCGAGTTCTTATGGCCGATCTCACCGCATCAAGTGCAAACCCGAAAGTCACCTTCGTAGACTCCGGAGGACCCACCGACTGGTGGCGGATCTACGGTCAGTCCTCGACCGACCTGAAGTTGCAGCGGTGGACCGGCGTGATCTGGGGCACGAACTTCGAGTGGACGAGCACCGTCAACACCTCAAGTCAGGATCTGGACATCAACCGCGCGACGCCGAACCTGACGTTGACGCACACCTCCGGCAGCGTCATGACCTTGCAGTCTGACGGCTCCAAGCGGCGGCCTCGACCTCTCCCGGGCGACGGACGCCGACGTCGCGACGCTCGGCTGCCTTGTGGGCGTCGGCGGCGACGTCTATATCGGCTACAACGCGTCGCTCACGACGCTCTCCGGCCTCGACGCCCTCGCCGAGATCGACGGATCCCTCTACATCGAGGAGGCGACCGCGCTCGTGAGCCTGACCGGCCTCGAGGCGCTGGCTCATGTGGGCGTCGCCGTCTATGTGACCGGCTCGGGCATCGTGGACGTAGACGGCCTCTCTGGCCTCACGACGCTCGATGGCTACCTAGACTTCGAGTTCAACCCCGCGCTCGAGAGCCTCGCCGGGCTCTCTGGCCTGACCGAGGTGCCGTCCGACCTCCTCCTCTACGGGAACGGCGCGCTGACCTCGCTCACCGGGCTGGACAACGTGACGCGAGCGGGGTCGATGCTCTGGGTCGTCGATAACGACGCCTTGACCAGCCTCGACGGGCTGAGCGCGCTCACCGAGGTCGCCGATGACCTCCACGTCAGCGACAACGCGGCGTTGTGT
>CAIUMM010000156.1 GCA_903900265.1 uncultured Pseudomonadota bacterium | reverse complement strand
GTGGCCGACCAGACTGCCCGCAACGACGAGCAGCACGCCAATGGCTGCGGCGGTGAGCAGGAGGCGTCGGACGCCTCGGGGGAGATCGAGCGGTGTTCCGGTGTTCATGTGTAAGCGAGCCTTTGTGGTTAGGGGGAAAGACTAGGGCTGATTGAGCTGCCACAGTCAGAGATTCAGCTTCGTCGACGGACACGCGACGGTTGCCGTGGTGGAGGTGGAGGATCGCGAGGTGCTTGTCGCAGCGGGCGACGACGGTACCATCGGGGAGGAGGTGATAGGCGGTCCAATAGCCGTCTGCGTGCCAGTGGATGGGGTGACCAGCGTGGTAGAGGGTGAGTCCGCGGGCGTTGCCTTGGGCGACGGTGTGCTGTTGGACGATATTGGGGGACTCCGCTCTGCTCCACGCAAGGTAGAGGTCGGGGTGGGTGTGTTGGACCTCAGTTTGGTCGACGCAGTCGAGGTGCGCGCCGGTAGCGCCGTCCCACAGGCGCAGCGTGCCGCCCCACGACCACGAAAGCAGCCGGCCGTCGGGCAGCGCGAGGGCGCCTTTCACCCAGTTCGTGTGCCCCTCGAGCGTCGCGAGCGCGGCGCCGGTGGCGCCGTCCCACAGGCGCAGGGTCCCGTCGGACGACCACGACAGGAGCCGGCCGTCGGGCAGCGCGAGGGCGTCCCGCACCCGACCCGTGTGCCCCTCGAGCGTCACAAGGGCGGCGCCGGTGGCGCCGTCCCACAGGCGTAGGGTTTGCGACCACGACAGCAGCCGTCCGTCGGGCAGCGCGATCGCGCCCTCCACGCCGCCGGTGTGCCCCTCGAGCTTCGCGAGCGCGGCGCCGGTGGCGCCGTCCCACAGGCGCAGGGTTTTGTCATGCGACCACGATAGCAGTCGGCCGTCGGGCAGCGCGAGGGCGCCGTTCACCCAGTGCGTGTGCCCCTCGAGCGTCGCAATCGCGGCGCCGGTGGCGCCGTCCCACAGGCGCAGTGTTTTGTCCCCCGACCACGACAGCAGCCGGCCGTCGGGCAGCGCGCGGGCGCCGGTCACCCCCTTCGTGTGCCCCACGAGGGTCCCGAGGACGACGCCGGTGGCGCCGTCCCACAGGCGCAGGGTGTGGTCCCACGACCACGACAGCAGCCGGCCGTCGGGCAGCGCGAGGGCGCCGCGCACCGATCTCGTGTGCCCCACGAGGGTCCCGAGGGCTGCGGCGGTGGCGCCGTCCCACAGGCGCAGGGTGTTGTCCTGCGACCACGACAGCAGCCGGCCGTCGGGCAGCGCGAGGGCGCCGTCCACCTGCCACGTGTGCCCCTCGAGCACCCGCAAACAGGGGCTCGCCGCCGCGTGCGCGACGCGCTGGGCCCGCTTCAACCATACCCAATCGCACGCCCCCGTCTCCAACCAAGCCTCGGCCGCCTTGGTCACCGGGCTGTCATCCGCGTGCTCTACCGCGAGCTGCAACAGGATCCGGTTCGCGGGCCACTCGGCGTCTCCACGCCTGAGCATGTGCTCCCGCTCGCGGATGAACGCCTCCCAGAGTCCGAAGGCGCGCCGCTCGGCGACGGGGATCGTCCGCGCGACGGCAGTGAAATCGTGCGTGAGCGACGGGATCGTGCCTGTGGGGAGAGAGCCGGTGCGCAACTGGAGCCAGGAGAAGTCCGTGAGCCACGACGTCGCACGGATGGACTCGTTCACCACGAGGGAGTGGGCCGTGCCGTGGATGAGGAGGTAGCTGCGTGGGGAGCCCAGAAGCGCAGGAGCGCCGTGGGCGGCGCGAGCCAGCTGCGCGTGCAACGCTTGGGTGCGGTCGGAGCGAAAACGCGGCATCAGCGGGCTCCCGGCGTGAGCAGCGCCTCCGCCGCTTCCACGGACACGCGACGGTTGCTGTGATGGAGGTGCAGGATGGCGAGGTGCTTGTCGCAGGTCGCGACGAGGGTTCCATCGGGCAGGAGGTGATCGGAGGTCCATGCGCCGTCGGCGTGCCACGGGACAGCGGTGCTCTGCGGTGGGTAGAACCAGAGACGGGGGCCGCCACAGCCGTCGAGCGCCGCGGTGTCGGACCTGACCGAGTCCGGCTTGGTGGCGCGACGGAACGCGAGGTGGAGCGCTGGATGGGTCTCCTCGGCGCCTTCCTGACCGATGGTCAGAAGAAGCGCGCCACAGGCATCGTCCCACAGGCGAAGGGTGTTGTCATCGGCCCACGAGAGCACCCGACCGTCGGGCAGAGACAAGGCACCCTTCACCTCGCGGGTATGTCCCTCGAGCACGACCAGCGCGGCCCCGGTCTGACCGTCCCAAACGCGGAGAGTGTGATCCCCCGACCAGGAGAGGACCCGTCCGTCGGGATGAACGAGAGCGCCAAGCACCCACTTGGTGTGACCTTCCAGCGTTGCAATCGCCGCGCCGGTCGTTCCGTCCCAGAGGCGAAGATTCGTGTCGTCTGACCACGACAGGAGTCGACCATCGGGCATCGCGAGGGCACCCCTCACCCACGTCGTATGGCCGATGAGAGTTGCGAGGGCCTTGCCGCTCGCGGCGTCCCACAGTCGCAGCGTGCCGTCAACAGACCACGACAGGAGTCGATCATCGGGTAGCGGCAGCACGCCGCGCACACGGTAGCGATGCTCCTCCAATACCGTGACGCCATCATCCCAGCTGGCGGTCCAAATCACAAATGCGCCGGAACTGAACCACGACACCACCCTTCCGCCGGGTACCGTCCGGGCACCGTACACTTCATCATCCTCTCCCGACAATGTGGCACGCGGCGCGCCGGTCCCGCCATCCCAAAGGCGAAGAGTGCCATCCTTGGACCACGACACGATCCGCCCATTGGTGAGGGTGAGTGCGCCACCGACCTCGTCGGTGTGCCCCTCGAGCGTCGCAACCGAATTTCCGGTCTCAATGTCCCACATGCGTAGAGTCGCATCGTCGGACCATGACAGGAGACGACCGTCGGGAAGGACCAGGGTCCCGCTCACCCGGTTGGCGTGCCCCTTGGTCGTGCTGAGTACGCTGCCATCCGCTCCGCCCCACAGTCGAAGGGTGTCGTCCAAGGACCACGACAACAGGCGGCCGTCGGGCAGGACACGGACGCCCTCGATGACGCTCGTGTGCCCCTCGAGCACCGCGAGCCCGTCGCCGGTCGCGCCGTCCCACAACCGAATCGTGCTGTCTCCGGACCAGGACACCAGCCGGCCGTCGGGCAGAGCGAGGGCACCCTGCACCCACTCGGTGTGCCCCTCGAGCACCGCGAGCCCGGCGCCGGTCGCGCCGTCCCACAACCGGAGCGTGCTGTCTCCCCAGGACAGCAGCCGCCCGTCAGGCAGGGCGAGGGCACCCCGCACCCAGGCGGTGTGCCCCTCGAGTACGGCGAGCACGACGCCGGTCACGCCGTCCCACAACCGGACCGTGGTGTCCCCGGACCAGGACAGCAGGCGTCCGTCGGGCAGGGCGAGGGCGCCGTACACTTCATCGGTGTGCCCCTCGAGCGCGGTGCCGGTCACGCCGTCCCACAGGCGAAGGGTGCCGTCCCGAGACCACGACAGAGGTCGGCCGTCGGGTAGGGCGAGGGCGCCGTACACGCCGCTGGTGTGCCCCTCGAGAACGGCGAACGCCGCGCCGGTCGCGACGCTCCACAGGCGTAGCGCGCTGTCGGTGGATTCCGACCACGACAGGAGTGCACCTCCGGGCAGGACGATGGCACCGTCCACCGCGGACGTATGTCCCTCGAGCACGCTGAGCGCGGCCCCGGTCGCGCCGCACCAAAATCGAAGGGTGTGGTCCGCCGACCACGACAGGAGCCGGCCGTCGGGTAGGGCGAGGGCGCCGTGCACCGCCTTCGTGTGCCCCTCGAGCTTGGCGATCGTGGCGCCGGAGGACTCGTCCCACAAGCGAAGGGTGCCATCCGAAGACCACGACAGGAGCCGGCCGTCGGGCAGCGCGAGGGCGTCGTGCACCGTGTCCGTGTGCCCCTCGAGCCGGGCAATCGCGGCGCCGGAGGACCCGTCCCACAGGCGAAGGGTCTTGTCCGAGGACCATGACAGCAACCCCCCATTCGGCAGATCCATGGCCCCCCACACGAAACGGCCATGCCCCTCCAACACTCGCAAACACGGGCTCGCGGCCGCGTGCGCCACGCGCTGGGACCGCTTCAACCAAACCCAATCACACGCCCCCTTCTCCAACCAAGCCTCCGCCGCCTTGGTCACCGGGCTGTCATCCGCGTGCTCGACCGCGAGCTGCAACAGGATCCGGTTCGCGGGCCACTCGGCGTCTCCACGCCTGAGCATTTGCTCACGTTCGCGCATGAACGCCTCCCAGAGCGCCAACGCCGGGTCGCTCCCTCCGCGCACGCTGAGCACGTCTGCGTACTCCTGCGCCAGATCCTTGCACTCCGCAGCCGGCAGCACGGCGGTGCGGGCCTGCAGGTAGGCAAAGTCCGTGAGGCGACCAGCGGCCGCCGTCGAGCCTTCGGCTCCGCCCCACCACAGCGCGTACTCGGTGCCCCAGCGGAACAGGTGGGCGCGGATGGCGCGCAGCTCCGGCGCGGTCTGGGCGGACCAGCCCGCGGCGGCGTGGGTTAGTGCTTCTTCGGCGTCGGCGATGGTGCCCACCAGCGCCGGCGCGCTGCCCACGTAGTCGCGAAAGCTCTGGTGGTACAACGCCCAGCCCTGATCGGTGTCGGGGCTGGGCGCCCGGCGCAGCAGCGCGCCACCTGCCCGCAGCGCGGCTTCCGCGCGCGGCAGGTAGCGTAAAAGACGGTCGACCTTACCTCCTGACAGCAGCAGCGCGAGGCCAGCGGTGTCCAGCGGCTCCACGGCGCGAGCCAGCAGCGCGATGATCTGGGTGAGGTCGCGCTTGGCGTCGCTGATGCCGAGCCGCTCGACCAACGCGTCGTAGTAGGCGGTCAGGCCGTCGGGGAGGCGCGCTTCGCTGCGCACGTCGAGGTGGCCGGCGCGCAGGTCTTCGAGCAGCAGGTGCACGTAGAGCGGAAGGCCCTGCGCGCGATGTACGACGGCGTCGACAAAGTCGTTTTTTAGTGGCTGGACGCTGTCTCCGCTGCCGTCGGTGTCTTCGTCGCGGGCGAGCAGGGCGTAGCGCCCGCCGCCGAGGCCCTCGAGCAGCATGGCGCGAATGTCGCCGGCGTGCATCGGCGGCAAGCCACCGTCAAAGACCGACGCGCAGCCGGTTGCCGTGAACGCGCGGTCCAACCCCCGGTCGGGACGCCCGGCCGCCAGCCAGACCGTACCGGGCACCGATAGGTTCTGGATCAGCTCGGGCAGCATGCCCTCGGGACCGGAGGCCTCGTCGAGGCCGTCCAAGAAGACCCAGAAGCAGGGGCGAGGGGCCCGCGGATCCGGAGCCGCCAAGGTAGCGATGACGGCGAGGCGGGCCGCGACGTCGTCCTCGAGCTTTTGGCCATCGCCGGCGTCTTCTGCGGGAGGATCGGTCACCGCCGCGATCGGTTGCCACGCAAGCAGCGCGGCCTGCAAAAGCCGCAGGAACGAGCGCCGGTCGTTGCGGGCATCGCCCACCCGGAAGCGGTGGTAGTACAAGCCCCGGCCGCCGCGCGCCTGCTGCTTGTCACCATTGTCGTAGTCGGCGACGAGCCGCGCCATCAGCATCGACTTGCCTACGCCGGGCCCCGCGGAGATCCAGCCCACTCGCGGTGCGTCGCCATAGGGGTCGCGCGACTTCAGCCATGCCTTGGCGCGCTCAAGCTCGGCGGCGCGGCCGATCAGGTCGGTGGACTGCAGCCGGGCTTCGCGCACAAAGTCGTCATAGGCAAAGCCGCCGACGCGATCCGCTTGGGGCGTGCCTGTCAGACGGGCGCGGTCGAGTTGAAAGAGCGCGCGGAACGCGTCGACATCGAAGCGCTCGGAGCTGGAAGCGTCGGTGCCAAGGGGCGTGTAGGTGAGCCGGTCGCGGTTGCCGCGGGTGTAGGCCTGGGCCGTCGGGCCGCCTGCGCGCGCGCGCACCTGACCGTCGGTCGCGACGTGCAGCACGTCGCCGTAGTACAGCAGCGGGTCGAGGGGGAGGGTTCCGGCCGGTCCGACCAGCCAGGCCCCGGGGCCGGGCGCGGTCGTCGCGCTTGGGCCGGGCTGGGTGCCGATCAGGTGCACGCCGTTCGCGACCAGCGCGGTGTCGCCCAAGGTGTCGCGCACGCCGCCTATGAGCATCACCAGCGTAGGGAGATGGGCCGCGACCAGCTCCGCCGCTTGGGTCCGGCTCATGCCGCCACCGTGCGCGGCGTGATTGCGGAGCGCAAGCAGTGAGTTTTGCAGCTCGCCGCCGGCGCCCTCGCTCGTGAAGCAAGGCGCGAGTGTGCGCTCCGCCCACTCGAACAGGCCCACCGTGAGCAGCTCGCGCTTGGGCGCAGCGCCTCCTAAGGCGCGCAACACGCCTAACCAGCGGCCCAAGGTGGGGCGCTCTACATGCTCGGCGATCGCGTCGGCCACTGCCTCTGGGAGCCGTCCGGCATTCGCATGTACGACCTCGGTCAGCGCCAAAGCGACCGTCCAGCGCACCACCAGCTCGGCGGTGTCGGTCAGCCACGCGAGTCGCACCCGCGGGTGGCTCTCGGCGCACAGCGAAGCCCAGGGATGCGCGAGCCAAGTCGGCAGCGTGGCCGGGTCCAGATCGTTAGGCCAGCTGAGAACCGCCACCTGAAGCGGCAGCTGCTCGTAGGTGAGCACGCTCCGGTCGCACTCCTCGCAGTACCAGCCCTTCTTTTTAGCTTCGAGCTGCGTATCGGGATGAGCGGGACAGGTAGGCATGCGACGCAGGTTATCCGCTTCTTGGTCCGTTGACGGTCATCGGGCCGAAGCCCACGCCGCACTCTGGCCCGCCGTTGGTGCTGCCCGCCACGAAGACGAGGCAGCTTGGGGCGTAACTTAGCGGGGCGGTGAGGCTTATGGATACGCCGTTGGGTCCGTTCTCGCCGTTGGGTCCGGTCAGCGTGACCGTCGCGAGCCCGTCGGAGCGAACGATCGTGAGGCGCACTACGGTGGCGTCGAGCCCGTCCGGAATGGGCACGCGCACCGGTGCGGTCACGCCTTCTCCTTCGACCGACAAGGTCGCGGGCGTGATGGAGACCGACAGGCTGCTGCGTACGCGGTACGGCAAGCCGTCCACGCCCAACCTACCAGGTACAAGGTGCGTCACCAGCGCGACGGTTGCCCCGCCGACGGTAGGCTCCCGCAAGTCGATGTCTACGGTCAGCAGCGAGCCTGCCGGAACGATCAGGCCGCGGATGTGCGCCTGCCCCCAGTCGCTGGCGAGTCGCCACCAAAGCACGCCGTCCTTGGATACCAACTCCCAGCGCCGATAGCCCCCGCAGGTGGCGAGAAATCGGTCGGCTTCAATTGGGTCGAAGGTGCGGCTCATGCTTGCAACGGCTCGCGCAGCCAAGCATCCCGCAGGGCGTCGATCTCGGTCTCGGCGGCATCTCTGCCCAACAGTTCGGCGCAAATCAGCCAGGTTACCCTGACTTGGGTGGCGAACCGACGCACAAGCGCCATCAGCAACGGTCGGCTTGCGTTGCGCAGAACCGGGTAGCTCCGTCCAAAGTCGCTGGCGCCGATATCGTCCCGGATGCTGGGGAGCTGACGAGCGATGATCGGCTCGGACAGCCTGCTTGCGAGCACTGACCCGCGCTCGCCGCGCGACATCCAGCGCACGACCTCATACTGGATGTCGTCGTCAAGGGTGTTTGCGATGGCGTCCCACCCTCGGCCGTCCGCGCCGATCGCCGCTATCGGGGCGAGCAGCTCGCCCCAGTCGGCGTGTACGCCCACCTCGACGCAGGCTAAGAGCACGGCGACCGACGCCGGCGTGCGTGGGGCTTGCGCCATCATGGGGGCGACGAGCCGAAGGACGTTGGCTTCCGGCGGGTGCGATAGCAGCCAATCGAACACGAGCATCGCCCAATCCTCGGCGCTAAAGTCGGCGAGCTCGGGCAGCACCCCTACGCTGAGCTGGGTCGTGTAGTCGATGGAAGGCGCCGACTGGGGTGCAGGAGCCTCGTCGAACAGCACGTCGAGGCGGTTGAGGAACGAGCCTTCAAGCGCGGCGCGGACGTCGGCCCGCGCTGCGAGCGCATCCCGGAGTTGACGTCCGTCTGGGCGACGCCGCCAGTCTGCAAGCACCGACTCCAAACCTGACACGATCATCTCCATGTCTTCGAGCGCGAGCGCGACGGCGATGCCGTGCTCAAGCTCCGCTGCCGTTCCCCCGGTGCTCAACGAGCGAAAGATACCTTGCAGACCGAACAGCCTCGCAAGGGGCCATTCAACCTCGTCGACCAGCGGCAGCACCTTGCGGGCGACCTGGGGATCTTCGGGCAGACACGCGAGCAGCTGGCCGTGAATCCAGGGGTGCCGAATCTTTTTGAACGCCGTTGCAACCCCTTCGGCGTCCCCTCGGCGCGACAGGGCCCGCCCCAGACCAAAGAGCAGGTAGTCTGCGGTGACCGGAGCGATGCCGTCCACTTCGATCGCGACCATTCGCGTCAGGAGCTCAAAGCTTGTCTCCGCGCGGAGTCCTTGGCCCACCAAAACGGCGAGCGCGCTGCTGACATCGGCCAGTGCGCGGGGCCGAAGGTGCGCCTCTTCCGTTCCCTCTATTAGGCCCAACGCGAATTCCAGATAGCGCACTTCTCCCAGCGCGATCGCGAGCGCGCAGGCGTGGTAGCTGCCCGACGAGCGTTGGCCGCGGTAGTCCGAGGTGTCACGCGCAAAAAGGGCGCCCCACGTTTGCACGACGTGGGACATGTGGTGCGCTGTGGCTTGGCTTAGCGTCGGGGTCCAGCCCCGAAACGCGTCCTGCACCGCGCTTGCCTCTAGCGGGATCCCCTTCAGCGCTTTCACGAACGCGATGAGTCGCGCGGTCGCCGCCGTTGGAAGCGTGCGTTCCGAGAGCGCGCCGAGGATGTGTCGTATCGGGCGGCCAGCGCGCTGCGGACCCCGTGCGGTCAGCTGCTGGAGCACGAACTCCAGCGTACCCGATTCATGGATTACCCATTGCACGCCTTGTGCGGACAGGTCGGAGGACGACGATTCGGCGGGCAAGACGATGGGTGTGGACGCTGGGCTCATCCAAGTAGGCGGCGGCTCGCCCGCTTGGATGAGCAGGGCTGCTGCGAGCGCGCTGTACCCGGGGTCGGGCTTGCCTTCTGCACGTTCAATAGCAGTTCGTACTGCGTCTGTGCGCGTCGACGGATGAAGCGCCCAAGCGCCTGCGAGCAGCGCGCGCGAGAGGTCTTGGCGTCCGAGGTCGCGGGTGATGGTCGCGATGCGCTCCCCGTCGCCGCGGGTCGCCGCCTCTCGCCAGGTCGCCAACCCTGCCGCTGCTGCTCGCCGTACGCGCCCGTGGTGGTCCACCGCTTGTGCGAGCAGATCCAGTCGGTCGTGCGCCGATGCCGACAGCACCGCTCGGAGCGCGTCTTCGATTGCGACGCTCGCGTGGCCCATCGAGGCGATCTGCTCGTTGGCGCGCTCCTGGGTCACAAGCTCGGCCAACAGCTCAGGTTTCCCGCTCCAGCGTCCCGCGGCGTCAGCGTGCCAGCCGCCGTGACGTAGGCCTACGGCATGCAGGCGTCCTCGAACACCGCTCCCCGTGCGGCTGGCTCGGAGCACGCTTCGGTGCAGCTGCTCGATGGTTTGGGGTCGGCATCGGCGCATCGTGGGTCGCTCGCGGGGGGTTGGTCTACCCCATCCCTCATTTATCCTCAAGCGGCCAACCACGGCTCACGAGATCGAACGCCGAGCGCGCGGCGCTCTCGAGGGACGACGGAGCCGGGGCCAGCCGGACTATCGCTGCATCGCGGGACCGGTGACGGTATTCAGGAGATCTAACGACCAGAGTTCGCTCCCGATGGCGGCGACCACTCTGGAGCGCGTCGCGCCGACGACGGCGAACTCGCCTCGCTCGCCGGTGCTGCGCGGAGCGATCCAGCGGGCGAGCATGCGGCCGTCGGGCGCATACACTTCGACGCGGTCGTGCGTCGCGGCGACCGCGCGTATGTCTTCGGCATCCACGCCCGCGACCAGCATCAACGAAGTGTGGGTCTTTGGCTGGCCCGGTTCGCCTACGACCAAACCGTCGAGGCTATCTCGTCCGACCCGCCGTGGGCTCGGCGTCCCATCCCCCAACCCACGAGCCCTGCTGTGCATGTGGAATGCGTCCTCGCTCGACCCGAGGAGTGACAGGTGGTCACAGTGCAGGTTCGGGAAAGCCGGACGAGCTTCGCTGCGAGTGAAGTCCACACGATAAAGCTTACCGTTGGACGAGAGCGCCATGGCGGTCGCGCCGCTCATCGGCACACAGTCCGTCCATGACGACTCCGTCGGCGGCGGGATCCGGCCTATGAGGCTTCCGCAAGAATCGATCACGTCCCACCATTCGATGGAACCGTCCTCGGCGCGCCGAAGCAGACTTTCCGCTTGAACCGCCACGATGGCGCCCGTCCCGCAGGATGTTGTCTGGGTGAGGTGCCAGGCGCCGTCGTCCGCGTCCTCGTTCGCGAACCACACGTCGCCCGACGCGTTCCACGCCACGACGCTCGCGGAGCTGGTCCAACGGACTCCGGCGAGACCCGCGAGCTTCCAAGTACCGCACGTCTCGATCACCGCCCCCTCTTCGTCGTCGGGGCGGACCTTGTGAACGGCGAGCGCGCCATCGTCCCGCCAGAGCGCGAGGTAGCCGCCGGAGGTCCCGACGCCGCGTGTCCGCTTGTCGACGTCGGGCGTCGGTGTCTCGCACACCAGACACATCAGGTCGAGCTCGTCGAGCGCCCAGACCGAGAGCAACCCGGGTTCGACGCACACGAAGGTTCGCTCGGACAGGGGAACGATACTTCTGTGCTTCGGCTCGTCCGAAGGGATGTCCAAGAGGGTTCCGTTGAACGTGGGCCCGTGGATGGAACGGTACTCCACGCCATCGATCACGACGTACTCACTCGAAATGCGCTGGACCTCCGGCGGCTTGCGGCCGTCGAGGTCGATGTCGCAGACGTGGATCGACGCTGCGCATGGATCGACCAGAGTAAGCGAACGATGGTCGGGCGCGTAGTCGTTGTACCAGGCGATCATCAGCTCGCCGTGCCCGTGGCAGCCTTTGTCGCGCCAGGAGGTGGGGTAGATGTAGTTGGCGCGCGGTCGTAGTTTTGGGGGACTCTCGGCTTGCGTCGTAGTGTCCCAGATGCGGATGGTGTCATCCTCGCCACAACTTGCGACGCGGCCGTCGGAGAGCACCGTGGCGGTGTAGATCCACAGTTCGTGCCCGGCCAGGCTCGTGCACCGGGGGCGGTCGGTCGACGTCCAGCCGCCCGTCGGAGGGGTCCAGACGCGCAGGCAGTCGCTGCCCGCCTTGTATCCGCTCCATGTGCACAGGCTCCCGTCGCGCAGCGCGATCATGCCGTCGGTCCTCTTACCCTCGTCCCTGAATTCCGTCAGCAGAGTGCCGTCCATCGCGAGCACACGAATACTTCCCCCCCCTTTGGCGAGGCACGCGATCACGCGGCGGTCCACCACGGCGATCGGTCCGTTCGCGTCCCGCTTCGTGGTCCAGCGGGGTCGGAGTTCGTGATCGACCACGACGAGGTGCCCGGCGTTGACGAGCAGCGTGTGCGTTGAGCCATCGGACGAGTCGAGGTTCCACACTCCCGATTCACCGGGTTGCTCGCGTGCGCCCTTGACGGGCGGCAAGACGTCATCTAGGTCTTCATGAACGCCCGTCGCCAGGTTGATCTTTCGAAAGCGCCCCGCTGCGACCCATGACAGAATGTGCCCGGAACGAACGAACGCAACGCCGTCGACCATGCTGTCATGTGTCACCCGCCAGATCTCGGCGCCGGTGTGGGCGTTCCACCTGCACAGAGTACCGTCGTTCGACCACGTCAGGATGCTCCCGTCGGGGAGGATCTCCATCCCGTCCAAGGGAGCGTCGTGCCCGTCAAAGCGCGTGACCGCGCCCCTTCCATCCGGACTCCGCACGACTGCCGCTGAGGGCGATTCTCGCATGAGCACGCGCCCATCCGCGCATTGGATCGCGGTGCAGAGCGAGGAACCGTACCAACCCACTTCCTGGAACCAGATGCGGGCGTCCGCGTCAGTCCATAAAACCGGCCGCCCGTGCTGGTCCTTGTCCGGCAAGGGGATGGTCTTCGCACTGGGGTGGCGCCGTACTACGAGCGGCGCCTCGGAGAGGGGATACTGCGCCGTCAGGAGTCCGGTGTAAAGGGACCAGACGCGGATGTCGGTGTGTCGGCTCAACAGTCGGCCCCCGACGAGTTCGATACAGGAGAACGCATCGAAGCCGCCCGTATGACCCAGGAGCACCTGCGGGCCTTCGGTCCCGACGGTTGGGGTGTCAGCGACGAGGAGGTGGTCACGCCCGGACAGGCGTGTCCCATGCGCCTCCCAGGCCCGGAAAACGGGGTTGGTGTGCGGTGTCTCGCGTGCGACCTGTGAGAGGATCGCCGAGGCGCTCCAGACGTCGTCCCCCTTGCGGAGTCGGGGGGCGGCGGCTGCTGCGAACGCGAACCACGCCCGCATGTCGGCGCTGCCGTCACGTGCGGCCACGGCGCCGACGTCCAGTACCCATGCGTCGACGTCGGACGTGCCCTCCGAGGCTCGCCGGAGTGAGTTATATGGAGCGTCCGTTACTTGCCGCGCTGCTTCGTCGCCACGGTCCGCCGCGAGGAGATGCGCCATGCCGTTGCGGTAGCCATAGCGTAAAGTGATGCCGCTGGGAGCAGTGGACGCCGCCGCGGCGATCTGCGCGTGTGACCGGGTGAGAGACGGGTACCGAATTCGAGGCATTGTGCGACTCCGACGCGCGCAAGTATAGCCGATGCATCAAGCGCTACCACCAGTCTCGGGAAGGCGGATGGAGATGAACATATAGCTGACGTCCGGAGCTGCGAATGCCCGCCCCGAGGGCCAAACGGTTGTTGAAGCGTTCGTCCTCGTAACCCCCCGGCGATCCCCTACACCCCAGCCCAGTTGGCGGGGGTAAGCTCGGCGATGCGGTTGACCGGATGATCGTTGATCCTGCCGAGCACGTCGTGAAGGTAGGCCCACGTGTCGATGCCCTGGGGGCGGCAGCTGCCCGTGATGGAGAACAGGATGGCGGCCGACCGCGCGCCGCCCTCGGAGCCCGAGAACAGCCAGTTCTTCCGTCCAACGACAGGCCGCCTCAACTGCAACTCGGACATGTTGTTGTGCACTGGTAGCGCGGGTTCAGCGGCGAGGCGCACGACGACGACCCAGACGTGGGGGAGGATGACGCCTAGGGCTCTTGCAGCCCGCGTCGCTGATGGGTATGGTCGCGACAGGGGAGCGCGCGGAAAAAAGCGTGCCGGACGCAGCACCTTGGTGGTCGGGAGATTGCCCTGGGGTCGCGGTGTGCCGTCTTTTAGGGGTACAACATCCACGCGAACGTGTCCTTCGGTGCGAGCGATCGCAGTGGCATAGAGAGACTGTGTCGCTACGTCCTGCGTCCGCCGCTTGAGCTGGGTAGACTGGACAGGCTGCCGAACGGGAGGGTGGTGCTGGGGTTCAAGCGTGCCTGGAGTGACGGCACGACGGGGATGGAGCTGTCGACGCAGGAATTCGTATAGAAGCTCGCGGCGATCGTCCCTCCGCCGCGCGCCAAGTAGGTGCTGTACGCGGGCGTCCTGACGGGCAACGCAGCGTTGCGTGCGGAGGGGGTGCCGAAGGTCCCGACCTCGACGGCGGCCGAGCGGTCGTGCGTCTTCGCGCGACGCGGAGTTGCCGGCGACCAGCGCGCGCGGGGCCGGACGGGTGAGCTGCGCCTGGGGGCGCAAAACGGTGTCGATGGCGGTCCGGCAGCGCGGCTTTCGGCGCGTCAGGGTGCTTGCGGACAGGGGCCCGCAGGGTGTAGGCTACCGAAGTGTGCTTGCCGAAAGGCCGTTCATGTTCCATCTATCCCGAAGGCGCGTTGCGACCTGTCAGCACGAGCGCAGCGGCCGTTGGCGAAGCGCCCGGTCGCGAAACGTTATAGCGGCGCGCGCGAACAGCGGAACCCTGAGATGCAGCTCTTCAAGAACTTGCAGCCCATCGTCAGCGACGCGAGCTCCGCCCTGCCGCAGATCTGGGAGCTCCTTGGACGGGCGGAGCCCGAGGCGTGTGCTCAAGCACTATCGCTCCTCGACGCGCTGGATGACGAGAGCCTGTGGCGTGAAATCGCCAAGGGTACGACGTTCGGCGCGTTTACGGTCCGCCATCATCCAAAGGCCGCCATCGCAGTGCACGTGCATTCTGAGCATCAACTACGGGTCGCCGTGCACGCGCTGGGCGCTCTGGATGCGCTGCCGGCCGAGGTCGACCTGATCAACCTCGAGACGGACAACCTGAACTTCATGCGTCGGGCCGGGTCCGTGCGCGCGCTGAATCTCGGACGGTGCCGACTTGCCGACGTGCGCGGTCTCGCCGGGTCGAAGTTGGTCAGGCTGTCGTCCTCCCTAAGTACAGGGGCCACCGGGCTGGAGATCCTCGGGGCGCTCGGAGAGTTGGAGGAGCTTCAGCTAACCGCGCCCGGACTCTCCGACCTTTCCTGGATCACCGGGCTACGCAAGCTCCGGAAGCTCTCCCTCTACGACAGCAACGTGAACGATCTCGAGCCGCTCGCCGACCTGCACGCGCTTGAGAGCGTGTGTATTCACGGCAAGGTACGCGATCTCACGCCGCTCGCTCGCCTGCCGCGGCTGCAGGAGCTCTCGCTGCCCGGCAACCCGGTGCGCGACCTCTCCCCCATCGCCAAGCTCGATCTTCACAGGCTCGACATCAGCAAGACCCGAGTGGTGGACCTCACCTCGATCGCGGGCTGCGTGAACCTACGATGGCTCGATGCCGATGAGACCGCCATCTCCTCACTAATACCCCTCCGCGCGCTTACGCAGATCGCGCACCTCGACATCAAAAACTGCGCGGCTCTGGGCAGCCTCGACGGGGCGGAGGGGTTGACCAAGCTTCGGTCGCTCGACCTGCATGACGCCCCGCTTGTCGCCGATCTGCGGCCGCTGACCGGGCTTTCCGCGCTTGAGTTGCTCAGCGTCGAACGTTGTCCAGCTGTGACGGACTTCGGTGTGCTCGCCGCCGTGGTCAGCCTCACCGGGCTGTCCATCAAACACTGCCCCCAGCTTGCTGACATCGCTTGGATTGGCGCGATGTCGGGGCTGAAGTCGCTAGCGGTGACGCACTGCCCCGCGGTGACCGACGTGCGCTGCCTCGCGCGGCTTGGGAAGCTGTGGGCGCTGTCGCTCGAGGGGATGAGCGGCGTGCACGACATCACGCCGCTGCTGGATCTGCCGATCACGAGCTTGAACTTGGGCGGGTGTCCAGGCGCGGGGCGCTTTCCGGAGCACATCTTTGACTTCAAGGTCAAGGAGTTCTTTGTTCGCTACCGCGCGAAACAAGCCGCTGTGGGCATGCGCGCCGCCCTCGATGCCGTCCAGCGTCGGCACCTTGCGGCGATCCGTAAGGGGTTGGCGTCGCAGGAGTGGGGGACGGTGCTCCAGGCCATCCACCTTGCGTGGGACCTTCAGGATCCCGCCGTGTGGGCGCTGGTCTCGTCGGGGCTCGTGGTGAAGGACGGCGCGGGCTTCGCCACGGGCGGCGAGGTGGAGAAGCGCGTTTGGCACGCGTTCCGGCCTGCGGCTACGCTGTACATCCTGGCGCTGGACGGGCGGCTCGCACACGCTCGGGAGCTTCGGGTAGAAGGCGTCCACGTCGACATCACGCCTGCGCTTGCGGGTCTGTCCGAGCTACGCAAGCTCACGCTCACCCGTAACGACGAGGTCACTTCGCTCGCGTCGCTGACCGGGCTCGACGCCCTCGAGGTGCTCAATGTGAGGTACTGCCGTAAGCTGCTCGACATCTCCGCGATCGCGGCTATGCCGCGGCTCCGCACGCTTGATCTTTGCGGCACGGGCGTCGTAGACCTGACGCCGATCGGTGCGCTGTCCGCGTTGGGGCATCTGGATTGCTCCGACAATCTTACGCTCACCGACCTTCGGCCCCTCGCGCATCTTCCCTCGTTGCGGAGCCTCGTCATCTGGGGCACCGGCGTCATCGACTACACGCCGCTGTACGAGGTGCGCGGGTTGAAGGAGCTAGTGACCTCGAATCTCCCTCCGGCGGTCCGGATCAAGCTGGAGCGCGCGTTGCCGGGGTGTAGGATCTCCTGACGGGGGACATTAGGTGGGTTCGACGCGATCGGGCAGGGGGAGTCGCTCAGCTTCTTCGACGGACATGCGACGGTTGCCATGGTGGAGGTGGAGGATCGCGAGGTGCTTACCGCAGTGGGCGATGATGGTGCCGTCGGGGAGGAGGTGATCGGCCTTCCATCCGCCGTCGGTGTGCCAGCGTGTGGTGTGGCCGGGCTGGAAGAGTGCGAGGCCGCGGGGGTTGCCTTGGGCGAAGGTGTGCTGCTGGACGGTGTCGGGGGACATAGCGGTGCGCCGCGCAAGGTAGAGGGCGGGGTGGGTGTGGACTTCAGTTCGGTCTACGCAGTCGAGAGGCGCGCCGGTGGTGCCGTCCCACAGGCGCAGGGTGTCGTCATCCGACCACGACAGCAGCCGGCCGTCGGGCAGCGCGAAGGCGCCGTTCACCAACTTCGTGTGCCCCTCGAGGGTCGCGAGCGCGGCGCCGGTGGCGCCGTCCCACAGGCGCAGGGTGTGGTCCCTCGACCACGACAGCAGCCGGCCGTCGGGCAGCGCTATGGCGCCGGTCACCCAGTGCGCGTGCCCCTCGAGCGTCGCGAGTGCGACGCCGGTAGCGCCGTCCCACAGGCACAGGGTGCCGTCCCTCGACCACGACAGCAGCCGGCCGTCGGGCAGCACGAGGGCGCCTTTCACCGTTTCCGTGTGCCCCTCGAGCGTCGCGAGCGCGGCGCCGGTGGCGCCGTCCCACAGGCGCAGGGTGTGGTCACCCGACCACGACAGCAGCCGGTCTTCGGGCAGCGCGAGGGCGCCGTCCACCGAGTCCGTGTGCCCCTCGAGGGTCACAAGGGCGGCGCCGGTAGCGCCG
>CAIUMM010000155.1 GCA_903900265.1 uncultured Pseudomonadota bacterium | reverse complement strand
TGACTACCTCGTGCAGTCCAAAGACGGTCGGCACATCAACCCCGGCTCGCCGTTCAACATCAAGGCGGCGTCGATCACGCTGCGCAACTTCAACGCCGCCGAAGTCACCGACCTGCTCGGTCAGCACACCGCCGAGACCGGCCAGGCTTTTCTGCCCGAAGCATCCGCCGAGATCGCGCGCGTCACCGACGGGCAGCCGTTTCTGGTCAACGCGCTGGCTGACTTGTGCGTGACCGCGCTGGTGCCGGACCGCGCTGTGCCGATCACGCTCGCGCACGTCGACGAAGCCCGCGAGCGCTTGATCCGCTCGCGCACCACCCACTTGGACAGCCTCGCCGAGCGCCTCAAAGAGCCGCGGGTGGCGCACATCATGCAGGCGGTGATCCTTGGGGATGACTCGCTCCGAATCGTCTATGACTCGGACGACTTCCAGTACGTCATCGATCTGGGGCTGATCCGGCGCGGGCCCGACGGCGCCGAGGCCGCCAACCCGATGTACCGCGAGGTGCTGGCGCGCCAGCTGTCGTACAGCGTGCAGGAGTCCGTGCCAAGACCGACGTGGGCTTGGGCTACGCCCGAGGGCCGACTCGACATGCCGGCGCTGTTGGACGCGTTCCGCGACTGGTGGCGACAGAACGCGGACATCGCCAGCACGCCCATCCCCGAATACCCCGAAGCCGTCCCCCACCTCGCGCTGTGCGCGTTCTTGCAGCGCGTCATCAACGGCGGCGGTCGCGTACACCGCGAGTTTGCTGCGGGCCGCGGCGCGATGGATCTGCTGATCGAATACGGCCCCGATCGCTTCGCCATCGAGATCAAGCGCGTGCGAACCCGGGATTCGCTGGAGACGATCATCGACCGCGGCGTGGTTCAACTTGGGCGCTATTTGGACACGGTTGGGTTGGACCACGGCTGGCTGGTGGTGTTCGACGTGCGGCCGGATCGGAGCTGGGAGGATCGGCTTTGGGAGCGCACCGTCGAGGCGGGCGGCAAGCGGATCATCGTGATCGGGGGGTAGCGGGCGACCCGCACCCAAATCGGATAATCCGCCGCCAGCGATGCACACGACTGGCCAGCAACTTTACCATGGACGCTTCACGCTCGTGGCTCCGATCGGGCGTGGCGGCTCCGGGATGGTGTGGGAGGCGCGCGACGCGCAGACTGGGAGTCTTGTCGCGATCAAGCTGCTGATCGCAGATGCCGGCGGCCTCGCCGCGGTAGAGCGCGAGGCCGAAGCGGCGGTGCGGGTGCGCCACCCCAACGCCGTGCGCGTGCTGCTCACCTTCGAAGACGCCGACGTGGCCGGGGTGGTGATGGAGCGCTGTGTTGCCAGCGCCGCCGATCGCGTCGCCGCGCAAGGGCCAATTGCGCCGGAAGCCGCGGTTCGCATGGTCGCCGCGGTGCTCGCGGCGTTGACCGCCGCCCACGCGGCCGGGGTCGTACACCGCGACATCAAGCCCGCCAACATCCTGCTCCGGGCCGACGGCAGCGCGGCGCTGTCGGATTGGGGGATCGCGCGGGCGCTGTTCGGCAGCGGCGTCACTCACACCACGTCGATCGCGCTGCTGGGCACTCTGCCCTACTTGGCGCCTGAGCTGCGGCAAGATCCCCGGGCTGCGAGCCCCGCCACCGACCTCTACGCCATGGGCATCACGCTCGCGTGGCTGCTGACCGGCAAGGTGCCGCCGGACCCCTTCGTGCCTGCGGGGGAGGCCGCGATCCGCGCGGCGCTGCCTGCGGGGCTCGCTGATGTGGTGCTGCGGGCGTGCGCGTGGGAGCCGGCGGATCGGTACGCGTCCGCGGCGGAGATGGCGGGGGCGCTGGCGGGGGCGTTGGACGCACAGGAGGTGCGTGAGGTTCGGGCGGTAGTGCGGAAGGTGACGGGGCGACGGCCGATGTGGTTGGGGGCGGTGGTTTTGGGGTTGGGCGTCGGTTGGGCTGGATGGGAGATGCGGGGGGTTTCGGAGATCGAGGGGGCGGAGGGGGGAACCAACGAACCCGGCGTCAAGGAGGAGCTTCCCTGGTGCGATGTGTCGGCGCGGGGGTTTGCGTTGACCAACGCGAACGGTCCGAGGGAGACCGTCGCTGTCGGCGCGGCAGATGTAGACGCCGACGGGCTCAAAGACGTGCTGTTTACCAACCAGCTCGACGAGAGCGTGACGATCTGGTGGGGCGCCGGCGACCGAAGGTTCGACGACCGAATGACCGTGCCCGCAGGCCGGAGCGGATTTCCGCCCGAGGCTGCGGACTTTGACGGGGACGGCCATGTGGACCTGCTGCTGAGCCTCTTCGACGACAACGCCTTCGCGCTGGTCCGAGGCAGCGGAGATCGCGCTTTTCAGCAACCGGAGCGCATCATGCAGGGACCAAGTCCACGGGAAGCCCGCTTTTTGCAGCTGAATGATGGGCCCGCTGTGCTGTTTCCCGCCGGCCCAGACCTGAATCTCCGGCGTGTAACCTCAAAACGCCCATGGCCGGGCCAAGAGCGCATGGGGCACTCTTACTCCAACGCGCGAATGGACGCGACGATCGTCCGCGCCGCGCAAGCGGTGTACACCCTCGTGAATGACCCAAGCCACGATCTCTTCGTGTTGGATTTGGACGGACACGTGTCCAAAGGACCGCCCCACCCGGAGTGGCCGGAGCACACGCGCACGTTCGCCGCGGACTTGACCCCGGAACCCGGCGAGGAGCTCTACGCATACCTCGCAGACGCCTCGATCATTCGCCTGCCGCTCGCCAACGGCGAGCCGCTTTGCCGGGCCGCACCGCCGCTCTACGCCGTCGGAGTGCTGGCCCAGTTGGACGACGACGGGATCCCGGACGAAATCGCCGCGGAGACCTGTGCGGGCTGCACGAGCAATCAGATCGTGGGGTTTGGGCAGGGGGGGTGAATTAGGCCACAAAGCCGCCTAATCGTCGCGTTCAAGACCCTGGGAATTAAACTCTTCGTCCGCGAAAGACTGGTCTTCACCAGCCTCGGCGGATGTCAACACGGGATCGCAGAAAGCGCGCGCGTCCGTCGGCCTCTGGGTGCAACGCATGACAAGCGGCGGGCTCGAAAATATAAGAAAGTTCTTCGTTGTCATAACATAAAATTCGCCTGCCTTCGCACCGCCGGAGACGGTGTGAATCGTGGTGCAACCGGCAAGCAGGCCTGCCACCGGTAATACCACCCAGAGCCACCGCGATAAAAGGGACCTACGCATCAACTCGCCTCACGTAAATATTGTACTGTCAACACGCACGCCGCACCTCGACTTCAAGGCAAGAGCTCGCGACGCACCAAGTCACAAACAACACAACGTTCCATGCGGCGCCGGGCCCGAGGAATTCTGGTCCCACTGGTTCCGACTGAACGACGTCGAGGATGTGCTCCCGGAGCACGAGCCCGAGTATCCGGCGCGGACGCCGTCCTGATTGCACTTGTAGGCGGAATTTCCGTCCGCCGAGTCGTGCATCATGCAATTGTCACCATCATCGAGGATGGCAGAGAATCGGTAACTGTGGGCGTCACACGAGTCATTGCTGGCCTCGTACTCGTTCGACGAGCACATATGCCACCCGCTCGCGCAAAGCGCGTCTCCAGCGCTGATGTTGGCAGGCAACATACCGTCGCTGGTCGCACAGAACGCGATGTCATCGCGGCCCCATAAGGCAGCTCCTCCCTCCACCGAGCCGTCCGCACAGGCCAGATCGGTGGTCTCTACCGTCGCCGTAGCCTGCGCCGAGGCCGCCACGCCATCCGAAGCGACGACACGGCAGGTCCAAGACTGGTTGGCACCGACAGCGTCGCCATTGACCAAACTGCTGGTCGCAGCGTCGGACGCATTCGTGTAGGCCACGCCGTCCGCATCCCAGGTGAAGGCGTAGGTGACGGGGTCGTTGTCGGCATCGGAGCTAGGTACGCTTACGGAGCACGTCAGCGCATCGCCTCGGGTAGGACTCTCGGGCGTGATCGCGATGGTGGGTGCCGTCGGCGGGCGATTGCCTTGTACGATCGTCACCGAGTCTGAAGCCGCAGGGCCGTCCAAGGCACCGTCGTTCGGAGTCACAGTGCAGGACCAAACTTCGCCGCCGTGCGTCAGATTTGCGGATACCGTATCGCCGTCCACGCCGGCGTCCCCACCATTCACCGTCCAAGCATAGGAGTAGGTGATGGAATCCCCGTTCGGGTCGATGGCCGGGGTGACGATCGTGCAGGTCAAGTCGTCGTCGTCTCCAGGCATTTCCGGGCTGATGCTTACCGCTGCACCGCTCGGTGCCGCGTTCTCGTTCGGACCGGCGCAGTCGGGAGACCCCGAACAGCTGCTATCGTCGCAGTCGAAGGCGCCGTCTCCGTCGTTGTCGGCACCGTCGACGCATTCACCGCTGAACTGCCCCTCCTCGAGTGTGGGGTCATTGGACACGCACGCGGCCGCTCCGGAAAGGGCAAGCAAGCAGCAAACAGGGAATGAAATACGAGCCACAAACACCTCACGCGCCCTTCTCACCCGCCAAGCTCTGCGTCGGTTGGCTTCCGTTGTGCGCTGTTGGCTTCGGTTGGCACGAACTGGTCCAAGTGACCGCAATTCGCAAGCAAACGCCGGCCTGGGCTGACAGCGTGAGGGAAAAGTGCGCTCGAACGACGCAAACGGGCAGAAAAGGCTCCCACCAGAGGTTCGCGGGACGGCAACACGCGCGCACGCCGCACCGCCGCGCATCCGAACGTCCACCTGACCCCGCGAACCGCCGGCCAGCTGCCAACTTGGGGCCAGGCCCTCGTTCACGCGCCGGTTCGCGCACAGTTTGGGCTAAAGCCCCAGCGTCATAGACTGCCAAGGATATCCGCCCCCCTTGGCCGCGGCCGCACGGGAGCACGCATCCGCAAGGCCGAAGCCTGGCTCCTGCAAGCCAAGGTGCTCTATACGAAACGTATCTTCAGCATGGTACCAAAAAATGCGAACTAAATCTTCGTTTCTAATGTATGCACCAAACGAGTTCTGCGCATCCACCACCACGCGCAGCGCCAGCACAGACACCTCCACGCCTGGAGCGCGCAGACACACGTCATCTCGCAAACTCGCGGTGGACGGGCTTCTCAACTGGCGCCTTACAATTTCATTGACAGCACTAACCAGTGTTTCCTCCTTATCTTTGAGGCGCTGTGCAATGATCGCAGCCCTTGCGTCCTGCATGTCTTTCTCCTTAGCCTGCAGTTGCACGAGTGTCGCTCTCAAACGTCGGATAGACTCAGGGTCGTGATACCTAAATCGTTCGAGCGTCTCAGGATTGAGAATTTCAACCCGGCCAGCGAGTGCGGCGCCGTACCGCTCGTAGAGTTTATTCCAGGCGATCCGGAGTTGTTCTGAACGTTCGCATGCCTGAAGCGCGAGTGCCGCCTGCCGCACGTCAGATGATTTGGATTTGGACGCATCCAAGCATGCCAGAGAGGATACCGCATACTGTTGAAATGCAGACGTGACTCCTGCACTAGGTGCCGTTTGCAAAATGGTTCGGGCAGGCACCGACCAACGTTCATCATCAAACCGCAGGCTTTCCGGATTACATTGGTCAGCAGACGGTTCAGCGATGCATGCGTCCACGAATTGTTTGGCTCGCTGAATCTCTTCGTTTTCCCTTGCCTGGACTGATTCCACAGCAAGGCGAGCAACCACCGCCGCGGGTTCTGCGGAGCGATTCCAGTTTGACCGAACGGAGACATTGGGCCATCCCGGCACAGTGAGTTGGCCCCTATCAGTCCGTTGAATGCCGTCAACTGGCACACCGCACGCCTCGATCGCGACGCGAAATGCATCCCGACCGCCAGCGGATTTCAGATCGTATTCCTGCGAACAAAGAAGTACGGACGAACTAGTCTCAACAACGACCTCCCGGTCGGCAGCGTGTTCCAGACAAGGACAGGCGTCGCCCCCACGGGCGGCCGAGACAGCGGCCTGTAGAAGTGCACCGATGGCAAGAAACAACAAGAGACCTCCTAAGCAAGGCATGAATAGAATTCACGGACCACACCGCAAACTGCAGTTTATCTATAGCCAAAATTCGAAACTAAACACCGCGTCATCGGGGCAGACACTGATACCGTGCGACAGTGGTAGTGACGACAACATCCTCACCACGCTCTGGCGCAGCGGCATCGACGCCACACGCCGACAGGTCGTCGACAAACGAGCGGCGCGCGGCCCCGGTACTGAGGTCGTATTCAGCGCCACACATTTGCACACCACGAGGTCCAGATTCCACAACTACCGAGTTCGGGTAGTTTGAAAAGCACGGACAGTCACGCAGCCGATCACCCGCGAACGCGCGCCCCACCGAGTAAAATCCAAGCGACAAGCGCAGCGCGTTTCGAAACACACTAATCCGGAGCGAAGACAGCATGACATTCCTCACCGCGCTCCTTCACACGAGCGGGCAGTAACTGTTTGACCACGCTTGGCCACCATTGGCCGCCGTTGGCTGTTGCGCAACACACGATACCAGCAAGGGTCTCAGGACCTCTGACCGCGCCATCAAAGGCAACACATCGCACCGTGCGGCGCAGGGCCAGAAGAGTTTTGATCCCAATTGCTACGACTGTAGGATGTCGTAGATATGGTGCCAGTGCATGTTCCCGAGTATCCTGATCGTGCGCCGTCCTGATCACACCTGTACATCGGGTTCCCGTCCGCGGAGTCGTGCACCATACAGTCGTTTCCGTCGTCCAAAATGGCAGAGAACCGATAACTATGGGCCGGGCATGAGTCGTTCCGGGACTCGTACTCCGGTGTCGTGCACAGATGCCAACCCGAGGCGCAAAGCGCTTCTCCAGCAACCACGCTCGTCGGCAACTTGCCGTCGCTCGTCGCGCAAAATGCGATGTCATCGCGACTCCAGAACGACGAGCCCTGTTCTACAGTGCCGTCCGTACAGGCGATACTGTTCGTAGTCAGCACCGAATCCGTCCCCACCCCGCTCGTCCCCGTCCCATCCCCCGCCAAAACCTCACACGTCCACGTCTCGTCCGCACCCACATCCGCGCCATCCACGACGCTGTCCGTCGCCGAATCCGTCGCGCTCGTGTAGTCGACGCCGTCCACATCCCACGCGAAGCTGTAGGTCAACGCATCGCCGTCCACATCCGTCGAGGCCGTCGTGACCGTGCAGGTCAGGTCGTCGCCGCTCACCGCGTCGGCAGGCGTGACCTCCACGACGGGCGCGGTCGGAGCGGTGTTGGACACGGTGACGCTGCTGCTGGTCAACGCCGTGCTGGTGGTACCGTCGTTGGCGGTAACGGTGACATACACCGCCTGCCCCTTTCTGAAGTAGCTGACGCCCGACAAGGAGCTGCTCGTCGCGGCGGGAACGATCACGCCGCCCACATACCAAGCGTAGCTCAGGCTCAGCGAGTCGCCGTCGGCGTCGCTGGAGACCACGTTCGCGGTCAGCGTGCCGTTCGTGTACACCGTTGAGGGCGACAGCGTGACGCTGCTGACCACCGGCGCGGTGTTGCCGATGGTGACGCTCGCAGTGTCGGTGTCCGACCCGGACTTGCCGTCCGAAGCGGTGACGGAGCATGCGACGAGCTGTCCGGCGGAGAACGCTCCGCTCAGGCTGCTCGATCCAGCCGAGCTGTTTGTCGCGCTGACCGCGCTGCCGCCTACCGTCCAGCCGAAGCTAAGCGAGACGGTGTCGACGTCAGCGTCGGTGGCTGACCCGGCGCAGGTGAGCGTCGACGTGCGCGTCGGGCTGGCCGGCGTGAGCGAGGCGGTCGCGACGGGCGCGCGGTTGCCGAGCGTGAGGCTGGCGCTGCCGGTGGCGGTTCCGCCGTTGGCGTCAGTGGCGGTGACCGCGCAGGCGATGCTGGCGCGGGAGGCTGCGGTCGCGCTGCTCAACGAAAGCGTGGCGCCCGAGCCGAGCGCGGTCCCGGTGCTGCTGTTGGTCCACGCGTAGGTCAGCGTAGGCGTGCCGCCGTCGGCGTCCGTCGCCGAGGCCGAGCAGGTCAGCAGGTCGTCGTTGTAGGCTGAGGTCGGGCTGATCGACACCGTGCCCATCACTGGGGCAGTGTTGGACACCGTCGCCGACGCGCTGCCCGTCGCCGTCCCGCTGTCTGCGTCGGTCGCGGTGGCGGTGCAGGTCAGCACGTCGCCGGGGTTGTTGGACGCGGTCAGCGTCAGGCTCGCGCCGGTCGCGCCGGTCGACCACGCGTAGGACAGCGTGGGCGAGCCGCCGTCCGCGTCGGTCGCGGTGGCCGCGCAGGTCAAGACGTCCCCGACCTTGCCGGTGCTCGGCGAGACCGACACACTTGATACCACCGGCGCGGTGTTGGACACCGTCGCCGAGGCCGTCCCCGTCGCCGTCGCGCCCGCGCTGTCGGTCGCGGTGGCGGTGCAGGTCAGCACGTCGCCGGGGTTGTTGGAGGCGGTCAGCGTCAGGCTCGCGCCGGTCGCTCCCGTCGACCACGCATAGCTGTAGGACACGCTGCCGTCGGCGTCGCTGGCGCTGGCGGCGCAGGTCAGCACATCGCCGACCTTGCCGGTAGACGGCGAGACCGAGACCGTCGACATGACCGGCGCGGTGTTGGCGATGGTCACGGTGTTCGAGGTGACCGCCGCGCCCGAGGTCGAGCCGTCGTTGGGCGTGACCACGCAAGCTACGCTGTCGGCGGCGCTGAAGGAGGTCCCAGTCAACGTCGACGTGGTGGCGGCGATCGCCGCGCCGTTCACGGTCCAGGCGTAGCTGTAGCTGAAGCTGCTCGTCCCGTCAGCGTCGGTGGTCGGGCCCGGAGCGCAGGTGAGCGTGCTGGTCTCGGTCGCAGCGGTGGGCGTGAGGCTCACGCTCGCCAGCACCGGCGCGGTGTTGGCGATGGTGACGCTGTTGGCGACCGCGGTGCCGGAGTCGGTGCCGTCGTTGGGGGTGACGGTGCAGGTCACGACGTCGCTGCCGACAAACGCGCCGGAGAGCGTGCTGCCGGTGCCGACGACCACGCCGTCGAGCGTCCACGCGTAGGTGCTGTGGTCGGCGTCGCCGTCGATGTCCGCGTAGCCGCTGTAGCTGCAGGTCAGCGTGCTCGACGCCTTGGGCGTGGACGGGGTGATCGACACCGCCGCGATGCTCGGGGCGGAGTTCTCGATGGTCACCGTGCTGCTGGAGCGCGTCACGCCGTCGTCGGTGCCATCGGTGGGCGTCGCCGTGCAGTACACGCTGTCGCCGCGGTCGAAGGCGCTGCTGTCGAGGGAGTCGCTGTCAAAGCCTATGGCCGCGCCGTTCACGTACCACTCGTAGCTCAGGCCCACGGCGTCCCCGTCGGCGTCGGCTGTGGCGCCGGCGGTGCAGGTCAGGACGTCATCGTCGTAGGCGGGATCGGGCGCGAGCACCAAACTGGCGAGCGTAGGCGCGGTGTTCGCGATGGTCACGCTCGCGGTGCCGGCGGGGCCCGCCGCGCAGCCGTCGCTCGCGCTCACCTGGACGCTCCAGGTCTGGCCGCTGTTCGTGGCGCTGGCGGCGATCGAAGCGGTGGTGCCGCTGGAGACGCCGTCCCGCGTCCACTGGTAGCTGTAGGTCAGCGCGTCGCCATCGGCGTCGTAGGCCGCGGTGTCGCGTTGGGCGGTCAGCACGTCGTCGGTTCGGGGCGACGCTGGGGCGATGGAGACCACCGGGGCCGTCGGCGCGGTGTTGTTGTCCACCACGCCGTTGCAGTCGGTGTCCACGCCGTCGCACGTGTCGCTGGCGTCGGGGTGCACGGCGTAATCGGCGTCGTCGCAATCCGTGGCGTCGGACACGTAGCCGGAGGGCGCGCCGCAGGTGCTCTCGCCGATGTCGGGATCGCCGTAGCCGTCGCCGTCCGCGTCCAGATACCACGCGCCGGACAGCCCATCATCGATCGCATCGTCGCAGTCGTTGTCCACGCCGTCGCAGGTCTCGGACGCGCCGGGGAAGGTGCTGCTCTCGGCGTCGTCGCAGTCGCTGGCGTCTTCGATGTAGCCGGACGGTGCGGAACACGCTGCGGTGAAGTCGGTGACATCGCCGTAGCCGTCGTCGTCGCTGTCGGCGTAGTAGTCGTTCGCGTCGAGGGCGTTGGTGTCGACGGAGCCGTCGCAGTCGTTGTCGTGGTTGTCGCAGACTTCGTCGGCGCCGGGGAAGTCGCTGTCACGGGCGTCGTCGCAGTCGGTGTCGTCGGCGACGAAGCCGTCCGGCTGGGCGCAGGCGTTTATGGTGGCCGCGGCGTCGCCGAAGGTGTCACCATCGCTGTCGGCGTACCAGGCGCTGGCGTCGAGCGCGGAGGCCTCGTCAACGTTGGTGTCGCAGTTGTTGTCGGCGCCGTCGCAGACCTCGATCGCGCCTGGAAAAGCTTCGGCGTTGCCGTCGTCGCAGTCTTCACAGGCCGCGGTGCCGTCGCCGTCGGCATCGGCGTAGCCTACGCTGCCGTCGCAGTTGTAGTCGTTGGGATCGGTGCAGTCGGACTCGTCGGCGCCGGGGTGGAAGGTAGCGAGGCTGTCGTCGCAGTCGGTGCTGTCGGCGACGTAGCCTTCCGGTGCGCTGCACGAGACAACCGACACGGTGGGGTCGCCAAAGCCGTCGCTGTCGGCGTCGAGGAACCACGTGGTCTCGCCGGTGGCGCCGGCCTCGTCGATGGTGCCGTCGCAGTTGTTGTCGACGCCATCGCAGGCTTCGGCGGCGCTGCTGTTGATGGCGCCGTTGCTGTCGTCACACTCGGAGCAGGCGGCGAAGCCGTCGCCGTCGGCATCGACGTAGCCTACCGACCCGTCGCAGTTGTA
>CAIUMM010000154.1 GCA_903900265.1 uncultured Pseudomonadota bacterium | reverse complement strand
CCGCAGACGCGAACATCCACGCCCGTGAATACCTGCTCGCGCTCCCGAGCAAGGACGACTTCCGCCGGAAGCTGCTGGAATGGACGGGGGAAACGTCATGAGTTTTGCGCGATACCCGACGTACAAGGACAGCGGGGTGGAGTGGTTGGGGGAGGTGCCGGGGCATTGGGCACCAAAGAAGATCCGCGCGATCTCGTCGCTCAAGGGCCGGCTTGGGTGGCAAGGTCTCAAGGCGGACGAATACCGAGAAGAGGGCCCCTACGTCGTGAGCAGCGCCCATTTCGAGGATCGCCGGATACAGTGGGAGGAATGTCCCCGTGTGTCCCAAGAGCGCTACGACACCGACGAGAACATCCAACTGGCCGCCGGTGATGTTCTGTTGATGAAGGACGGCGCTGCGATGGGGAAGTTGGCGTTCGTCGATGGCTTACCTGGCCCAGCGTGTCTGAATAGTCATCTGCTTCTGTTCCGGCCCATAGCCGTTGATGGCGCCGATGCCTACAGCCCGAAGTTTGCCTTCTACTTCATGCAGACTGGGTATTTCCAAGAGCACATCAAGGTCAATGGCACTGGCGCCACGTTTCTCGGTATCTCCCAAGACGCAATCGGGCGGTACGAAATCAATCTGCCTCCCCTCCCCGAACAACTCCACATCGCCGCCTTCCTCGACCGCGAGACCGCCAAGATCGACGCGCTGGTGGCGGAGCAGCAGCGACTGATCGAGCTGCTGAAGGAGAAGCGGCAGGCCGTCATCTCCCACGCCGTCACCAAGGGCCTGAACCCCGCCGCCCCGATGAAGGACTCGGGGATTGAGTGGCTGGGGGAGGTGCCGGCGCATTGGGGGGTCAAACCCCTTTGCCGCTTTCCCTGCTTGGTACAGGCCGGTCCATTCGGAAGTCAGCTTCACGCCGAAGAATACGTGAGCGGAGGCATTCCGCTTGTCAACCCTACCAATATGGTAGGCGGGCTTATTGTTCCGAATGAGGAAGTCACGGTGCTCCCGGAAGTCCTCGAGCGGTTGCCCCACCAAGTGCTTCGGGCTGGCGACGTTGTCTTTTCACGACGAGGCGAACTCGGACGTTGCGCATTAGTTACCGATGCGGAATCAGGCTGGCTGTGTGGAACTGGCTCGATGATCCTACGGCTTGATCAAGGGGATTTCAACCCTGAATACCTGTCGCTCTATCTTTCACTGGGGGTTCTCAAGCAATACTTCGAGAGCCTGTCGATCGGCGCGATCATGGATAGCCTGAGCTCTTCGACGCTGCTCGCCCTTTCGATGTTGGTGCCTCCGGTTCAGGAGCAAAACCGTATTGTGACCTTTCTTGAAGGTCGGAAGGAGAGCCTCGACACGCTCACCGCCGAAGCCCAACGCGCCATCGACCTCCTCCAAGAGCGCCGCACCGCCCTGATCTCCGCCGCCGTCACCGGTCAGATCGACGTGCGCCCCGCGTCCGAACGGGCCTCCGCATGAACGCCACCCCCAAGACCATCCAGATCTTCCTGCCCGGCGGTGACCCGCGCGGCATCCGCATCGCCGAGATCACTACGCGCATCGTGCAGGTGATCGAGGTGCCGCGCAGCTTGTTGCAGGACTTCCTCAAGATGGACGAGAGCGACCAGGTGTCGCTCTACTTTCTCTTCGCGGATGCGGGCGATGGCAGCGAGCCCCGCGTCTACATCGGGCAGACCGGCGACCTGCGGGCCCGGCTGGTCAGCCACAACCAGAGGAAGGACTTCTGGCAGCGGGCGCTGGTGCTGATCTCGCGCACCAACAGCCTCACGCAGACCCACGGGCTCTTTCTGGAGTGGCACTCGCTGCAGGCCGCACGGAAGGCGGGCCGGTACGCGGACGAGAACGGCAACAGCGGCAGCAAGCCCCACACCCCCGCGCCACTCCAGGCCGACTGCCTCGAGATCTTCGACACCGGTCGCACGCTGCTCGCGACCCTCGGGTACCCGGTGTTCGAGCCCGTCGCGTCGCCCGTCGCCGGCACCAAGACCGCCGCCAAGGGGGAGGACGAGGTGTTCTTCCTGAAGTCCTCCGGTGTGGACGGGCGAGGCCTGTACACGCCAGAGGGCTTTGTAGTCCTGAAAGGCTCCACCGGCCGCAAGGCCAACCAGCCATCGATTGTCGGGACCGGCGACGAGCGTTTCCGCGTCAAGTTGCTGGAGACGGGCGTCTTGAAGGAGGACGGCGAGCACGTCGTCTTCCCCAAGGATCACGTGTTCGGGTCTCCCAGCATGGCGGCGACCGCGTTGCTGGGCCGGACCTCCAACGGCTGGAAAGATTGGAAGAACGCAGAGGGCGTCACCCTCGACAAGCTCAAGCGCGCCAACGTAGAGGCCCCGGCATGAGCCTCCACAAAGAGATCAACTTCGAGGACGAGATCTGCGCGCACCTCGCCAAGAACGGGTGGCTCTACGCCGAGGGTGACGCTACCGCCTACGATCGCGCCCGAGCGCTGTTCCCCTCCGATGTGCTGGCGTGGGTGCAGGAGACGCAGCCCAAGGCGTGGGACGTCCTCGTCGCGAACCACGGCACCAACGCCGCTGGGACCCTGCTCGCCCGCGTACGCGATCAGCTCGACCAGCGCGGCACCCTCGACGTCCTGCGTCACGGCGTCGAGCTGCTCGGGCTCAAGAAGCCGCTGAAGCTCACGGAGTTCAAGCCGGCGCTCGCCCTCAACCCCGACATCGTCGCGCGCTACGGCGCCAACCGCCTGCGGGTCGTCCGGCAGGTGCGCTACTCGACCCACAACGAAAACAGCATCGACCTCGTGCTGTTCCTCAACGGCGTCCCTGTGGCGACCGCCGAGCTGAAGACCGAGTTCACGCAGAGCATCACCGCCGCCATCGACCAGTACCGCTTTGACCGGCTCCCGCAGAGCAAGGGCCACGCCCCCGAGCCGCTGCTCTCGTTCCCGAGCGGCGCGCTGGTGCACTTT
>CAIUMM010000153.1 GCA_903900265.1 uncultured Pseudomonadota bacterium | reverse complement strand
GCGAACGGCGGCGCGCCTTGCACCCCGTTGACGTCGCCGGACACGCGCAGGTCGACGGGGCCGCTCCACCGCAGGCTCGCCCAGGGTCCTACCGCCGGTTTTGCCGGCGCGGGGGCGTCCGGGCCGCCGTCCACCGAATCCCAGCGCGCCTCTCCGCCGCCCGCCAAAACCCAGCGCCCGTGCGTGCTGGCGACGCCGGCGGAGCCTTGAACGGTGTGCAGCGCGTACCCGAACGCCTCGTCGCCTTCCGGCCCATCCCAGGCCGCGCCGCGCAGGTTTCCGCCGGCCGCGCGGACGATGAGTGAACGCGCGCTCGCACGCTCGGAGAAGCCCGCTTGCAGCCAAAACCCGCCGAGCGTGTCGCCGGACGCGTCGAGCGCGAGCCGATGGCCCTCCCAGCCCAGATCGGGGTGCACAAAATGCAGCCCGGCGCCCACGCCCGCGCCGGGCGCGACGCTAAAGCCCCATCCCAAGACCCAAGTTCCCGGCCACGGGTTTTGGACACGCGCAGCGGGAGCCGCGCGTTCGGCGGTCCCACCGGGCGCGTTCGGCGCGCTGGCGGCGGCCCCTTTTGCCAGCCGCGCGTCGGCCGGCGCCCAGCCCTTCAAGTGGCCGATCTCGTCGGGGATGCGTCGCGGGTCTGCGCCGGCGATTTTTGGCATCCAAAGCTCGTAGTCGGCGTCGGCGATGCGGCACCAGCTCGCGGGCGAGCCTACCCTGTCCCCGCGGTCGACGGTGCCGGAGCAGGCAAACAGCGCGCGATCCAAGGGCGCTTCGAGCCACAGCGGTCCAAGGTTCCCGGCGACTTGCAGCAGGCGCATGCGCACCATGGCTTCAAGCGCGTCCCCGCTTAGGTCGTCGGGGGCCTGCGGCGCAGGCTCGGCGAGCAGCCGCTTCCATCCATGAACCGCGGCGCTGCGATCCCCGGCGAACCAGCTGCGGTCGGCCTCATCGAGCGCATCGGCGTTTGGGGTCTGCTCGAGCGGCGCGGCGATCGCGAGGGGCTGCTCGAGCGGCGCCGCGATCGCGAGGGGCGGCTCTACGGGGTCTACGGGCTCCATCTCAGCCGCGCTTGGACCAGTGGCCGAGCGTGCCGCGCAGCAGCGCGCCTGCGACCAGCATCGGCGTGACCGCGCGCGGGGGCCGCAGCTCGCCAAGCTGGTACAGGCGCAGCGCCTCGGCGCGGCGGATCTTGCCCGAGCTGGTGCGCGGCAGCGTGCCGGGCTCCAGCAGGATCACCTCGTCCACGGCAAGGTGGGTGCTGTTCAGCACCGCAGCGGCGCAGCGCTGCTCCAAACCCGCCGCCGGGTCTTTGGCTTCGACGAACAGCAGCAAGCGCTCGTGGTCGCCGCCCTCGGGCAAAAAGCTGACCGCGGCTGCGCATCCGATGCGCACGCCGTCGACGTTGTCGACCGCTTGCTCGACCTCGTGGGGCGCGTGGTTGCGACCGCGCAGGATCAGCAGGTCTTTGCTGCGCCCAGTCACAAAAAGCTCGCCTTCGTGCAGGAAGCCGAGGTCCCCGGTGTCGAGCCAGCCGTCGACGAGGGTCTGTGCGGTGCGCTCGGGTTGGTTGAGGTAGCCGACCATCACCGAAGGGCCGCGCACTCGGACCGGGCCGATGGTCTCGGTGGGGGCTTGTACTTCGACGCCCGGTAACGGCGCGCCGACGCTGACCAGCTCCACTCCCGCGTCGCTGTCTTCGGTGCCCGCGACGCCGCTTTCGGTGCCCGGGTCGGAGGCCGTGTTTGCTACCCGAACCACGCCGGTTCCCAGCGCCGCACGGTCAAAACGCACCGTGCGGAACGGCGTGTTCGGGTCGGAGAACGTGACCGCGAGACTCGCTTCGGCGAGCCCGTACACCGGCGTCAGCGCCTCGGGGCGCAGCCCCCACCGCGCAAATCGCGCGACGAAGCGGTGCAGCGTGGCGGGGCTGACCGGCTCGGCGCCGTTGAGCGCGAGCCGCCAGTTCGACAGGTCGACGCCCTGCATTTCGTCGTCTTTGATGCGATCGACGCACAGCGCGTAGGCGAAGTTGGGCGCGGGTGAGACGACGGCGCCGCTGCGGCCCAACGCGCGTAGCCAAAGCGCTGGCCGCGCGATGAACAGCTCCGGGGGGATCAACGTCAGGCTCCCCGGCTGCACCATCGCCGGGAACACACAGCCGATCAGCCCCATGTCATGGTACAGCGGCAGCCAGCTCACCCCGGCGCGGGAGCGGTGGTCGTCTTGATCGATGACGAACTTCAAGATCGCCGCCACGTTGGCCAGCACGTTGGCGTGGGACAGCGCGACCGGCTTGGGATCGACGGTGGTCCCCGAAGAGAACTGCACCATCGCGAGGTCGGTGGGCGCGCCTTCGACGTGGAGCGGCGCGCCGTGCACCTCGGCGGTGGTCAGGCACGCGATCTGCGTGCGGCGCACGGTCTCGCCGAGGATGCGCCAGACGCGGTCGTCGGTGAGCAACACCCGCGCGCCGGCGGCGTTGAGCATCGCGGTGGTGCGGGCGTGGTATTCGTCGAGGCGCCCGAGCCGCACCGGCGGGTAGAGCGGCACCGGGACGGCGCCGGCGAGGATCGCGCCGAAGAACGCGTCAAAGAACGCGGGGCAGGTGGGGAGGATGATCGCGACCCTGTCGCCCGGCGCGACGCCACGGTCCCGGAGGCCGCCCGCCAACTGCTGTGCGCGAACGTAGACATCTCCCCATCCGAGCGGGGTCTCGACCTCGCGTTTGTCCACAAACCGCAGGCCTTGCCCCGCGCCTTCGCTGGCTGCGCGGCGCAGCGCGGCGCCCAGCGTGGTGGGCCCGCTCACGCGCTCTCCGGGGCGTCGTCGGCTTGGAGTCGGCGTTGCAACAGCGCGATCAGATCAGCGACGGTGACGAGATCGGCCTCGTCGCCCTCTTCGAGCACCACCCGGAAGCGGTTCTCGAGCTCGGCCACCAGCGTCAGCATGCGCACGCTGTCGAGCTGCAAGGTCTCGACCAACGGATGCGCAGGGTCAAGCTGGACATCCTGCGCGAGGTCCAGGTGCTCTCGGGCGACGTCCTGAATGCCTGCGAGCACTTCGAGGTCGGTCATCGGCGTGCGTACAGTCATCCGATGGGCCTATCACCCCCAGCCGGACACCAGCCAACCGACGGCGATCACCGCCCAAGCTAAGAGCGCCGCCGTTTGGTAGCAGCGCCGCGCGAGGTCCTTCGCTCCCGCGCGCAGCAAGCCGGCCGCGCCCACCGCGAGGATGACGGTCACAAACGCGAGGTGCTCTTTGACCTCGAAGGCCATCGCCAGCGGGTAGGCCTCGGCGAGCAGCGTGTGCTTCACGCCGGAGCGATAGCTGCCGTAGACCCACCAGCCGCCCCCAAAGGTCGCGACCGTCAGCAGCGAGGCCGGCAGCGCGTTTCGGGGGTTGGGCGCGCGTTGCAGCGCGGGGTGGGTCAGCGCCGCCGCGGCGAGCACGCCCACGAAGCCGTGGGCGGACCGCATCAACAAGAACGGATCGAGCAGCTCAGTTCTCGCCGACAAACTTCAGCGTGATCGGCTTGATCGTCGCTTTGGGCGCGCTGGCGAAGTTCTCGGGCACCTCGTTGGTGGTGTACTCCCAGTGCCGCGTCTGCTTGGGCTCGATGGGCTTGAACCACTCCTCGGGCATCGGCACCTTGTAGGTCGGCGCGACCGCCGGCATGGTGACCGGGTTGACCGCGGCGCCCGCGGGATCGGTGATGCGCAGCTCGATGTTGAGGTAGCTGATCGCCTTGTCGCCGTTGTTGGTGATGTCGCAGGAGAAGCCCCAACCGTCCTTGGGACCCTTGGGATCTTCGGCGAGGTTGACCTGCTCGATCTTCAGGTCGGAGATCGCCATCTTCGAGCTGTACTCGGCGATCGCGATGCGGTTTTTGGCTTGCTTGACCATCGCGCCGTCGGCCTTGGGGTTGTCGGTGACGAACTTCTGCCAGCCCTCGGGCGTGTTTTCAGTTTCCGCGGCGGCCAACGCCAGCGCGATGCGCTTGGTCGACCAGTCTTTCATGCCTCTGGACTTGGGAAAACGCTTCATCAGCGCGTCATACGCAGGGATGGATTGGTCAGCGTCGGCCTTGGCGCTCATCAGCGCCTCAAGCCTGCCTTCACCCTCCATTTTGTATGAGCCCGTGGCTTCCGGCTTGGCGAGGTACGCCTCCCACGCTTCGATGGTGTCGGCTTGCTTGGCCTCGTCGATCGGATCGGAGCAACCGGTGAGCGCGCCGGCGAGTACGGCAAAGAAGAGCAGAGAACGCATGAAAACCTCATTCAGGAAGGGTTGGATTCAAAAAGGGTCGGTGATAACCGGTAGACACCCTACCGCGATCTACAGCGGGATGATGCCCAGCCAAGAAGAAATTGTGTTTGCTTGCCCGTCAACCCGGTATGCTGCGGGCATGTCGGCGAGCTCGCCTCGTGCACCGACGTGCTGCAGGGTGACGCCGATGAAACGGCGCCCTGCGACCTCCCAGGCGTGCAAGCCCGAAACCTCGGCGCCCAACGGACCGACGAGGATCGGGACCAGCGAGAGCGGCTGCGTGGCGTCCGAACCGACGGCATGATCCAGATTGACCGCCCACAGTCGCGGGTTCGGGCGCAGGTCGGTGTCCTCCCCGATCAGCAGCTGGCCTGCAGGCCCGCCAAGGCGGGCGTCCGCGGCTTCGAGCATCGCGATGTTGTCGGGGTTGGACATCCCTTCGCAGGTCGGAACGCCGGCTTCGACGCTCTCGACGCCCATCACCAACGGGTGCAGCGCGGTCCCGGCGTAGTTCGCGTCCAACTCGAGGCGCAGCACAGCGCCGCAGCGGTTGGGCGTCAGCTGCAGGTCGTCCACCCGCGCGCCTTCCGTAGCGACCATGCCTTTCTTGAGCGCGGTGACGGCGACGTACAGCATGTTGTGGGCGGTGTCGTAGGCGAGGCCCTCTTCTTTGGAGAGCTCCACGGTAGCGCCAAGCAGCTCGGCGTAGCGTCGGGTCTCGAGCCGGGACGCGAGCGCGGCCATGCCCGGCTTGACGGCGAGGCACTCGGGCGCGCCGTTGTTCTCGACGCGCAGGCTCTCGCCCGGGCAAACGTTGTCTTTGGGGAGGTCGGTGCGGGTGAACAGCGCGTCGAAGCGCATCGGTGTGGTGCTGTCGAGCGCGGCGCGAACCTCAGCGTCGGTCGCGTGGCCGAGATCGATCCAGCGCACCTCGCGGTCGAGGCTGTGTGTGTCCGCGCCGCCCAGCTTCATCGCGTACAGGGTGCCGGCCGAGAGATCGCCTGCGGTATCCGCCACGAACCGGTACAAGCCGCCGAAGCCGGCGTCATCGGTCAGGTAGACGGTGCGGCGGTCGGGCAGCACGACGCCTAATTCGTGGGAGAACCTGCCCATCGCGTAGTGCATCGATACGGCGCCTGCGGGCGTGACCTCGGGGATCCAGCCGATGCGGTAGGCGGGGATCGGGCCGGGCCCGTTGTAGGCGGGGGTGGCGTTGTACTCGTGGTAGCGCAGCTCGTCCGGCCAGTCTTCGGCGCGCGGGGTGGGGTGCGCAGCCAAAAAGCGGTCTACGACGTGCGCGTCGGGCTCGTATTCCTCGCTGGAGAGCAGCGTGCCCCACGGGGTCGGGGAGCCGGCGCAGTGCTGGAAACCGCCGCCAAACGCGGAGAAGTCGACCGGCGCAGTCTTCACGACGTGCAGGTCGGCGTCCAGCTCGCTGCGGTACATCACGCCGGGGCCGCACTCGAAGTGCGTGAGCATGACACCGGGAAAGAAGGCGTTGAAGTCGGCGCCGTCACACGTCCTGCCGGTAGGCTTGCCGGCGGAGTCGACGATCGCGCCGAAGCCCTCGGGCATCTCGATGCGTACAAACTCCAGATCGCGCGTGACGCCGCCTTCGGTCAGCGTGCCCATGCGTACCGTGCGACCGCGCTCGAGCACCTCCGCAGTCGGGGCGGTGGAGATCGGGTCGAAGGCCGCTGCGCCAAAGACCCTCGCGGGTGCAGCAGGCCCGCTCGGCGCGCTCGGCGCGTTCGGCGCGCTCGGCGTTTTCGGGACGCTTGTGGTCGGCGTGCAGGCGAGCAGCAGGATGATCATGGCGGCGTCCTATGCCATCCACATCAGTGGAGCATGCTGCCGATGCGCTCGGTGCGCAGCTTCCCGAGGCCGCGGATCGTGCCTTCGCAGTTGTTGAACGACAGCCACACCAGCTCGGCTTTGCCGCGCACGTTCTCGCGCGGCACAAAGCCCCAGACGCGGCTGTCGGCCGAGTTGTCGCGGTTGTCGCCCATCACAAAGTAGTGGTCGGCCGGGACGGTGACCGGGCCGAAGTTGCTGATGCCGCCGGCCATAAATCCTTGGGATTGCAGCACGGGGTGGGGCAGTCCCTCCAGCCCCTCTTCGAACTCCTTCATCGGCTCGGCGCGGCAGGTGTTGTCTACGTAGGTGTAGTCCTTCGTGAAGCTGCGCAGCTGTTCTTTGCCGTTGATCCAGACGACGTTGTCCCGCACCTCGATGGTGTCCCCGGGCTCACCGACGATGCGCTTGATGTAGTCGATGCCGCACTCGGGGCCGGGCAGCAGTCCCAGCGTGGCCGAGTGGGGAAAGCCCTTGACCGGGCACCACGGGTCGGTGGACTGCGAAGGCGGGTAGATGAAGACGATGATCTCGCCGCGCTTCGGCTCGGCGAGCGGCAGCACTTCGATGTTGGTGAACGGCACCCGCAGGCCGTAGGCGAACTTGGAGACGAGGATGAAATCGCCGATCGCGAGCGTGGGCACCATCGATCCCGACGGAATCTGGAAAGGCTCGAACAGGACGCTGCGGATCACCAACACGATGAGGATCGGCGGACCCCACGCGGTCAATTGTTCCCATAGCCACGGGCCCAAGCGCTTCCAGAGCGGGCCTTGCCGTTCTGGAACTTCGTCAACCGGCTGTTGCAGGTCAATGTCCAGACCGCTCATCGCTCTCTCTCCGCGCGGCGGCATAGCCCGGCGTTCCCCGCGCCGCGAGTCCCTTCCGTCTCGGACGAAAGCGAGGTAACCGATAGCGACATGTCGTTACGTTCGTTTCTCCCGCCGCATCCTCTGCGTCACGCCCTCCGCAGCTTGCAGCTCCCGCCGCCCGAGCTCGGAACGAGCCCGGTTGTTGTTGCGCCCGAGTCGGGGAGCTTCGCACATCGGCGCGCTGCGGTCGCGCTCGTCGTCGGTCCGGATGACACGGTGTTGCTGATCCGGCGGGCGGCTCGGGACGGCGATCCGTGGAGCGGAGACATGGCGTTTCCCGGCGGACGTCGCCAAGCCGATGACGCCGACGATGTCGCGACGGCGAGGCGGGAGACGCTTGAAGAGGTCGGGCTGGACTTGTCGTCCGCGACGTTGGCGGGCGCGCTTCCGGCGCAGCGCTCGCCGCTTCGTAGGCCCGACATCGCCTTGTCGGTTTTTCCCTTCCTTTTTCGCGTCGAGGCCTGGAAGGACCTAGGTACCTCCGACGAGGTGGCGAGCGTGCATCGCTTCGACGTCGATGCGCTGTTGGGTCCGGACAATCGGGGCACGTTTCGGTACCAGGGGTGGGGCTACGATCGCGACCTGCCCTGCGTGCGCGTGGATGGCGCGCTGATCTGGGGGATGACGCTGCGAATGTTGGATGACCTCGCCGAAGCCTGTGGGGCGCCGCCGCGTCGGGACTGGCCCGGAGCTGCGACATGAGCCGCATCGTCGCGATCGTGGGGCTCGGGCTGCTTGTCGGGTGCGTGCACACGCCGCCGCACCCGTCAGTGGAGGGCACGTGGAGCCGGGAGTTTACGCGTCGGCAGGAGCTTCGTCGGGACGGTCGATACTGCGCGTGGGAGGCGGAATCTCCTGCGTGGTCCGGCACGCTGCTCTGGCCCGCAGAGGCGCCGATCGGCGACAATTGGTGCGAGACCGACGGCGAGACGGCGCGCTGGTTCGACGTGGTCGGTCAGGACGGCGCGTTTTTGTCGACGCGCTTGCAGGAGATGGGCTGCTGTCCCGACCACGGGACCGCGGTGTGCGTGACGTGGAACCTCGAGACCGCCAAGCCAGCGACGCTGGTCGAGTACGATGAAAAGCACGCCGAACGCCGCTGGGAGCGCGCTCAGGCGGAGCTACAGACTGTGCTCCAGAGCCGGCCGGCGCTGGCCGGCTACACGATCACGCCGGACGCGTTCGTCGTGAAGCCGGGCGGGCACGTGGCGTTTTGCGCCACGCCCCCCGGAGGCGCAGGCACCGCCGCTGCGATCGTCGAGATCGACGTCAAGTGATCACGCGCTTTCGCTGGTGGTTGCTGGGGCTCGGGGTGGTCATTCACCTGCTGTTCTCGTTCCTTCCGGCGCGCAAGGCGGTTTGGGAAGGCGGCCACGGTCGGGATTTTGCCAGCTACTACTACGCCTATCAGGTGGCTTCGGACGGCGGGGACCCCTACGCGACCGACGCGCTGAACGCGATGGCCCGCGCCCAGAGCACGCGAGCGTCGGTGCAGCCGTACTTCTACCCGCCGCCGTTCCTGTACACGATGGCGTGGGTGTCGCCGCTCTCGCTGGCGACCGCGTACCGCGGCATGCTCTTTTTGAATGAAGCGCTGCTCGCAGCCTGTCTTTTTGTGTTGGTGCGCGGATTTGGCGTGCCGGTGCAGGCGATCGGCGCGCTGCTGGTGATCTGGTCGCCGATCCCCGACAACGCGAAGATGGGGCAAGCCAACCTGATCGCGCTGCTGCCGGCGTTGTTGGGGCTTTGGGCGGCGCGCACGCGGCCGTGGTTGGGCGGCGTGCTGGTGGGCGTCGCGGCGATGTTCAAGATGAGCCCGGCGTTGTTCTTGTTGTTCTGGGCGGTGCGGCGAGAATGGAGACCGTGCGTGGCGGCGGCGTTGACCGCGGTCGGGCTCTCGGTGTTGTCGCTGCCGCTGTGCCCGTTGGCGATCCAGCGCGAGTTCTACCTCGAGGTGCTGCCGGGCTTCGGAAAAGGCGACTACCACGGGCTCACCGTGCCGATCTCCTTGTCCGCCAACCACTCCATCCCGGACATCTTCAACACCCTGTGGCCGGGCAGCAGCAAGACCGCGCTGTCGTCGTCGGCGTTGTGGGCGAGTCGCGCGGTGTCGCTGGCGGCGCTCGGGGCGTGGGTTTGGGCGGCGCGGCGGGCGGGCTCGAGCGTGGCGGAGCATGCGCGAGCGCTCGGCGCGCTGACGATCCTGATGGTGATCCTGCCGACCTACACCTACGAGCACCATCTGGTGTTTCTGCTGCTCCCGGCTACGGTGTTGATCGCGCAGGTGCGGCCTCCATTTTCACGGCGCTTTGCGGCGATCCCGGTGGTGCTCGCGTTGGCCGCGGTCGCCTGGCCGCTCCCGCTGCTGAACGACACGATGCACGCGGCGCCGCTCTGGCTGGCGCCGTGGGTGCGGGAGAGCAAGTTTATCGGCTTGTGCATAATGTTCTTCCTGCTGCTCCTGCCGTTGCCCGCGAAGCCCGCACCGTCTCCCGCATCGTCGCCGGGATGAGCGATTTCAGTTAGCAGTGAAATCTTGGTGAGGTAGCGATCATGCGACTCGTGCTCGGCATCAGCGGCGCTTCGGGTGCCCCGTATGCGCGTCGGGCGATGGAGTTCCTCGCCGGCCCCGGTCGCGCCGCCGGCATCGAGACCGACGTGGTCTTCTCCAAGACCGGCCGGCTGATCTGGCAGCACGAGATCGGCACTGATCCGGCCTCCCACGGGCTTCACATCTGGCCGGCCTCTGACCTTACCGCGCCGTTCGCGTCGGGCAGCGCGCGCTACGACGGCATGCTCATCGCGCCTTGCTCGGTGGGATGCGCGGCGCGGATCGCGCACGGCATCTCCACCGATCTGCTCGGTCGCGCCGCAGACGTGATGCTCAAAGAGCGACGCCCGTTGGTGGCGGTGGTGCGGGAGACGCCGCTCTCGCTGATCCACCTGCGGAACCTCACGCAGCTTGTGGAGGCGGGCGCCTTCGTGATGCCGGCCGCGCCCAGCTTTTATTCGCGCCCTGAGACCATCGAGGCCTTGCTGGACACCGTGGTGTGCCGGGCGCTCGACCGTTTGGGGGTCGACAACGATCTGATGAGCCGCTGGAGCGGCATGGAGATACGCCGTGAACCACGCAGTGAATGAGTTTGGAGCCGTTGAGCTCTCGCCGGTGTCCGCCCGTGCGATCGACGTCGCTGGGCTTGGGGACATCCGGGAAAAGGTGCTCGCCGGCGTCCGTTTGACGATGGAAGACGGCGTTCGCCTGTACAAGACCGGCGAGATCGCGGTGTTGGGCGCCCTCGCGAACTTGGAGCGCGAGCGGCGTTGGGGCGACCTCACGTTCTTCAATCGCAACTTGCACGTCAACGCAACCAACGTCTGCGAAGCAAGCTGCATTTTCTGTAGCTTCGCGCGCCTGAAGACCGGCGACAAGGGCGCGTACACCATGGCGGTGGACGAGGCGATCGGCAAGGTGCGGGCGTTGAAAGACGAGTTCCTCACTGAAGTGCACATCGTCAACGGGCTCAACCCCGATCTGCCGTGGGAGTACTACCTGGACCTGCTGCGCGGCATCAAGGCCGAGCGCCCCGACCTGCACATCAAGGGGTTCACCGCGGTGGAGGTGCACTACTTTGCAGAGAAGTACGGCAAGACCTACGAGCAGGTGCTCAGCGAGCTGATCGAGGCGGGCTTGGGCTCGCTCCCTGGTGGGGGCGCCGAGATCTTTCACCCCCGCGCGCGCAAGAAGCTCTGCCACGACAAGGTGGACGCCGACGGCTGGCTGGACGTACACCGGGTCGCGCATCGCCTCGGCCTGCGGTCGAACTGCACGATGCTGTTCGGCAGCATCGAGACCCTCGAAGAGCGCGTGGACCACATGATCCGCCTGCGCACGTTGCAGGACGAGACCGGCGGCTTCCAGACCTTCATCCCGCTGCGCTTTCACCACGAGAACAACCGCTTGCAGCGCGTGAAAGAGCCGACCGGCTTCGACTCGCTCCGCACCTACGCGATCAGCCGGTTGATGCTCGACAACATCGACCACATCAAGGCGTACTGGATCATGCTCGGCATGAAGCTCGCGCAGGTCTCGTTGGCGTTCGGGGTCGACGATCTCGACGGCACCGTGCGCGAAGAGCGCATCTACCACATGGCCGGCGCGAGCACGCCGCAGGAGCTGAGCCGCGGCGAGCTGATCCGGTTGATCCGTCACGCCGGTCGCGTGCCGGTCGAGCGCGACACGCTGTACAACGTCGTGGCTGAGAGCTGAATGAACATCACTACGTGGAACGTAAACTCCATCCGTCGGCGCTTGGAGCGGGTGCTTGAGTGGGTAGACACGCACGAGCCCGATGTGTTGTGCTTGCAAGAGCTCAAATGCCAGGACGGCGAGTTTCCGATCGAGCCCTTTGTGGAGCGCGGCTATCAGGTCTCGACCTACGGGCAGAAGGCCTACAACGGCGTCGCCATCGTGTCGCGCGTGCCGCACATCGACGTGGTCCGCGATTTTCCGATCCCCGGCGATGGACAAGCGCGCGGAATCGCCGCGACCCTGCTGGGGCGCACGCGAAAGGTGCGCGTCGTGAACCTGTATGTGGTGAACGGCGGTGAGCTGGACAGCGACAAGTACGCTTACAAGCTTCAATGGCTGGACGCGCTGGTGGATTGGGTGGCGGCGCACAAATCGGCCCACGCCGACGTGCCGATGGTGGTTTGCGGGGACTTCAACATCGCGCCGGCGGATCTGGACGTCTACGACCCCAAGCGCTGGGCCGGTCAGGTGCTGTGCACCGACGCCGAGCGCGCGCGTTGGCAGCGTTTGTTGGACCTCGGCTTCGTCGACAGCTGGCGTCAACTGCACGCAAATGAGCGGACTTTTTCGTGGTTCGACTACCGCGGCGGCGGCTTCGATCGCAACGAGGGACTGCGCATCGATCACCACCTGCTCTCGGGGATGCAACCGCTCGAAGCGGTGATCGACCACGACGCGCGCGCCCGCGCCGAGTCCAGCGACCACGCGCCGGTCACGGTGTTCGTCGCCGATTGAACGGTTGGGTGACAAGCGTCACCCGAACGTCACGGCGGGGCGCTCCTGCCTTCCCCCAGATCGCGTATCCTGTGGGTATGCATGTCATCGCCATCGTCAATTTGAAGGGCGGCAGCGGCAAGACCACCGTCGCCACCCATCTCGCCGCACGATTTGCGCGGCTCGGTCATCGTCCGCTGCTTGTGGATCTGGATCGCCAGAAAAGCTCTGCAGACTGGGTGGAGCGCCGTCAGGAAGGGCTGCCGCGCATCGACAGCATCGTGCTCGACACCGACGATCTGGAGCTGCCGCGCAGCCATCCGTTCGTGATCATCGACGTGCCGGCGGGGATGAAAAAGCGGGCGTTGGAGACCGTGGTGCTCGCTGCAGACGCGATCCTCGTCCCCGTGCTGCCTGGAGTTTTCGATGAAGCCGCGAGCGCGCGGTTTTTGGCCGCGGTCGAGGAGTTCAAGGGCGTGCGTAAGGGCCGTCGCCCGGTGGCGGTGGTCGGCAACCGCGTGAAGCGCGGCACCGCCGCGGAGCGCAGGCTCGATACTTTTCTTGACGGGGTTCGATTTCCCGCGGTCGCGAAGCTCTCCGATTCGCAGTTTTACTTGTCTGCGGCGGAGCAGGGCGTGACAGTTTTTGACCTGCCCGTAGGTCGCGTGCGCAAGGCACTTGAGGAGTGGAAACCGCTGCTTTCCTGGATTGATGAAGGCGTCGGCGGGTAGGGTTTTTAGGCTCTAAAGCCTAGGTGTCAGGTTGTTACCATTACACATTAGAAAGTGTAATGGTAACAACCTGACACCTAGTGACCGGCGGGGTCACAGCCTCGCTGGAGCGACTCCCCGCGCTACGGGTACTGCGACGACAGCGTGATCGGCGTGATCTTCGCGTGGTCGCCGGCGGGCTCGACCTGCGCAAGCTCGACTTGACCGGCGGTGATCGCCACCACGACGAGACCCTCATCGGCCAGCATCGAACCTGGGGACACCACGATCTCTTTGCCGGACGGGAGGCCGAGGATCGCGCGCGGGGGCTGGGCCTGCGGGAGCGTGCTGACCAAGCGCACCGGCCAGCGCGTCTGCGGCGGGAGCCCAACCGCGGGGGGCGGGGCGTCGGGGATCACATCGCTGCCCTTTCCGCCGGCGAGGGCGTCGACGTTCACGCCCGCGGCGGTCGCGATCGCGACGGTGCCGCTCGCCATCTGCTCGCTGCTGAGCTTGACGGGTTCAGGCTCGGCGAAGGCGTCGTCCACGGCGGCAGCGGGCGTGCCGGTCGCCGCGGTCTCGGTGCCCGGAACCATCGGCGGTTGTGCAGGCGTGACCGAGGCCGGCGCGAACGGGTTGTCCCCGGGCGCGGTCGGAGAGCACGCACCGAGCAGGAAGGCGAGCGGCAGTAGCCCAGTCAAACATCGCATCCGGGTAGGGTATCATGGAGCCGGTGGGTTCAGATCGGCGCTTCATGCGCTGTCGGCCGAGTGAGCTCAAGGCGCACGAGGGAGATCGCCGCGTTGGTGAGCCGCTTCAGCTCGTGCGCGCTCTGCAGCGCGAGCGCCTGCCGCAGCACAAAGCGGGGACGGAAGTAGAACCGCCGATGACAGCGCTTCAGCGCGTCCAAAAGCTGCTCCCGCGTCAGGTGCTCCTCCCAGCAAACCGGCACTTTTACGCCGCAGAGCGGGTCCCGCATCAGCTTGTCCCAGCAATCGGCGGGGTACAATCCCAAGCTGGCGCCGTGCTCGAAGGCTTCGGTTCCCGGGTAAGGCGTGTAGATCGCGAACGCCGCATAGTCGGCGTCTAGCTTGATCATCTCTTCGAGGTTGGCGTCCACCTGCTCGGTGCTCGTCTCGAGCGGGCCGCCGATCATGATGTACGCCACGGAACGGATGCCTTCTTCGCGGCACCACCGAAAAACGCGGTGGCAATCGTCGGTGTCGCAGTGCTTGTCGTGCTGCTCCAAGCCCTCGTTGTGCATGGACTCCACGCCGAAGTGGATCTTGGTCGCGCCGGCTTCTTTGCACCGCCGGATCTGCTCGCGCGTGGTGCCGGCGATGGTGGTCTTGTACCCCCAGTTGAACTTCAACCCGCGGCGCTCGATGCCGTCGCAGAATTTCATCGCCCACTGGCTGTTGGGCGTGAACAGGTCGTCGACGAAGAACACCTCGGTGATGCCGAGCGAGACGCAGTGCTCCATCTCGTCGAGGATGCTCTCGATGTCGCGCACGCGGTACTGCTTCTTGTAGGTGAAGCAGAACGGGCAGGAGTGCGGGCAGCCCTTGGACGTGATCGCGGTGGTGACCAGCGGCTGCTTGGCGCCGGGGACCCAATAGTCGCGGTAGCGGGTGCGGGAGCGATCCGGCCAGACCTGCCCGTCCAAGCTGCGTGGCTCGCGGCGCGCGGTGTTCTTGACGATCTGGCCCGAGCCGCGCTCCTTCAGCCAAAGCCCGGGGATGTGCTCCAGCGAGCGCCCGTCGTCGAGGGCTTGCACCAGCTCGACGATCGCGTCGTCGCCGTCGCCGACGCAGATGCTGTCGACGCCGCGCAGGCCGATCGCGTAGTCCGGGAACATGATCGCGTGCGGACCGCCCAGCGAGATGTGGGCGTTGGGGTTTATTTTTCGGACCGCGTCGATGGTGAGCTGTACGTCGGGCAGCGAGTGCGTGTACGCGGAGATGCCGACCACGTCGAGGTCGTACTTGCGCAGCCCGCGCTCGAACTCCGGGTGGTCCAGATCATCGACGACGGCGTCGTAGACCTCGGCGCGGCGCGACGTGTGGCGCTCGATGCTCGCTTGCAGGTACATCAGCGCGAGGGGGGGGAAGCAATAGACCCCGTAGCTCATGCTCTCGGCGATCCCCGCCCATACGCGGCGCTTCTCGGGCGGGTTGATGAGGGTGATCGCCATGGAGCCTCGTTGCGGTCGGGGGAGCACCTGCAGTCTGGGGGACGTCGGGGGCTCAGGTCAACTGGTATCCTACGCTGGCGCCGACTTCGGCGGCATATTCTGCGGCGTTGCGCTGGGGACGCCACGACGCTCGGAGTCGTAACACCCGGAGGGCGCCGGTGCCGCAGGCGATGAGGAGGCCGTGATCCACTGCGGCGATGGTCCCCGGCGAAAAGTCCCCGGGCGGCAGATCTGCGGGCTCGGCGGCGTCGATGGTGACCGGCGTGTCGCCGAAGTGGGCTTTCGCGCCGCCCCACGGCCCGGCGCAGGCACAGATGCGCGCGTAGACCAGCGCGGCCGGGCGGTGCCAGAGCAGCTGGCGTTCTTGGGCGCGGAAGCGTCCCGTGGCGGGCGCAGGGTGCGGCTCGCCGGCCTCGGCTTCTTGCTCCCAACCCGCCGCTAAGGCCTCGATGCCGCGCAGCGTCGCGCGCTCCCGGAGCAAGCTGCCGTCATCCCCGGGCAGGATCGCGATCGGCACGCGGCTAAAAGCGCGCTCGCCGTCTCCGTAGATCATCGACCAGCCCGGCATCGCAGCGGCGCTGCCTGCTTGGCCGACGACGGCCCCGTTGGGCGCAGTCGCGAGGATCGCCCTGCAGAGATCGGGCGTTGTGCCCTCCGGTCCGACCACACGCACGCCCGCTCCCGTACCGCGGCGCGCATCCGGATCCAGATCGAGGGTGAGGTCCGCCGGCTTGCGCCCCAGCGGGATGCCCAGCTCCGCGCACAGCCCACGCACCGGCGCGAACCACGGGTCTTGCTCGTCCTCCGCGCCCGGATCGACCGCCACGACGCGGGCGTTGAGCGCGCGCCCTTGCTCCATGAACCAACCGATGGCGACGCGGGTGAGCGGGGTGCTGCCGAGAAGTTGAACCGTGCGCATGGTGCGACGGTTATCCCGTTGCGATCGTCGATAGCCTCGCCCGCGTCCTGCTTGGTGGCGCTTGGTTTGCTCATCCTCGGAAACGGCTTCTTCAAGCCAACCATCTCTACGCAGGTCGGGGGCTTGTACCCGGCTGGAGATGTGCGTCGTGACGTCGCGTTCACCCTCTTCGACATGGGCATCAACCTCGTCTGCGGCACCCGCGCGGCGGTCGGCGCGGTCCGGCTTGGTTGGGGCAGCGGTCGGCGCGTTTAGCCGCGGACGTGCTTGGACAGCTCGCGCGTCGCTTGGGTGAGCGTGATCTCAAGCTCGCGGACCAGCTTCAACTGCCAGCGATCAAAGGGCTCAGTGACCGCGACCCACAGCGTCGGGCGCTCGGGGCCGCGGGCCAGCTCCGCGGCGAGCACGGCGCGGGCGCTGTCGCAGGCCGCGCGGATCCCCGGACCATGGGCCAGCAGGGCCGGGCGTGCGGTATCGGGCGCGGCGCAGATCTGCACCACCGGCTCCAAGTACTCTACGGTTTTGGTCCAGCCGTCGACGGCGCCGCTGTCCAGCCCGTTGACCAACACCAGCAGCGCCTCGGTGGCGGCTGAGAGCTGACCGGTGGAGGCTCCGCGGTCAAAGCCAGCTTTCATCACCGCGCTGTTCTTTTTGTGCAGGTCCTGAAACGGGGTGAGCGTCGGCACCAAGGCGTCGCTGTAGCGCTCGATGAGCTGCTTGGCGTCGGGCCGGCCGTGCAGCGCGCGCCCCAGCTCGGCGGCGCCCACCTCCCACGTCTGCACTACCGCGGCGCCGGTCTTCTGCGTGTAGTTGTCCACCTGCTCGACCAGCTCGTTCCAGTCTTCTTCGTAGCTGCGGGCGAACAACGGCCCGATTCCCGAGACAGGTTTCTTGCCAATCAGGCGATTCTTGACGCGGGTGAGGATGCCCATGCGGCCGTGTAGCGCCCGCGCCGCGGGGCTGCACGCCGAAACGGATACAATCCCGGCGATGTCCACCGATCGCCCTGACCCGCCGCGTAGCGCCGCGTCGATGCCGCCCTCCCGCCCCACGCCCCTCCCGCTGCAGGGCCCGGCGGTGGTCCTGCGCGCCCCGGCGGCGGTTCCGGCTGCGTCACAGCCCTCCGCTGCTGGCGCCGCCGCGAGCCCCTCCGCGGTCCTTGCTGCGGGCCCGCTGGCCAATCGGCTCGCCCCGGCGCCCCGCCTCGCCAGCGGCGCGCCGGGGATCGTGAAGCTGCCCGCGCCGTCGCGGTTTCAGCCCATGGAGCCGCGCACCTGGGAGGAGACCGGCACCGACCCCGTGCTCATCGAGCAGATCGTGCTTCGGTACCTGTTGGCGGTGGGCAGCGAGTCGGGGCGGAACATCGCGACCGACATCTGCATCGCCGCGCCGCTGATGAAGGAGCTGCTGGAGTACCTGAAGGGCCAGAAGCTGCTGCAACATCGTTCGTCGACCGCGGTCGGGGATTTCGTGTACGACCTCACCGATCTCGGGCGCGCGCGGGCCCAAGAATACAAGCGCATCTGCGCGTACGTCGGGCCGGCCCCGGTTCCGTTCGATCAGTACGTCAAGAGCGTGAGAGAGCAGTCGCCGAGTCATCGAAACCTGACCCAAGACGACTTGAACCTCGCTTTTGAAGACATGCTGCTCAACAAGAGCCTGCTGTCGCGCATCGGGCCGGCGATCACCTCGGGCCGGGCGCTGTTCTTGCACGGCGCGCCGGGCAACGGGAAAACCAGCATCGCCGAGCGGCTGACGCGCTGCTTCGGGGACACCATCTGGGTGCCGCACACCTTGTGGATCGACGGGCATCTGGTGAAGGTCTACGACCCGGCGACGCACGACGCGGCGCAGGAGGACTTCAAGCCGTTGACCGCCGCTGAGCGCCTCGATCGGCGCTGGATCAAGATCGCGCGGCCGACGGTGGTCGCGGGCGGTGAGCTGACGCTGGAGATGCTCGAGATCCAACCCGATCCGCTGACCAACATCTGCGAGGCGCCGCTGCAGATCAAAGCCAACTGCGGCACGCTGGTGATCGATGACTTTGGACGGCAGCGAGCGCCTGCGCAGCAGATCTTGAACCGCTGGATCTTCCCGCTTGAACGTCGTATGGACTACCTGAAGCTGCCGGATGGGCGCAAGATCACCGCGCCCTTCGACCCGATCTTGGTGTTCTCGACCAACCTCGATCCCCGGGCGCTGGTGGATGAAGCCTTCCTGCGGCGCATCCCCTACAAGGTCGCGGTCGTCGATCCCGATGCCCGCGAGTTTTGCCAGCTCGTGGAGATGATGGCGTCGCAGCTGGGCGTGCTGTTGCCCTCGGGCTCTCCGGAGGATCTCATCCTTCGACACTACCGCGCCACCAAGCGACCGATGCGCTTCTGCCATCCCCGCGATCTCTTGCAGCAGATCGCCAACCAAGCGCGCTTCGAGCGCCGGGCGCCGGTAGCGACGCCTGAGGCGTGGGATATGGCCGTGTCGAGCTACTTCGGGGCGCTCTGATGCCTATGCTCGTTCTGCTGTCGTTGGGTTGCACCGGCAGCGCGTGGGCGGTGCGGTGGAGCGAAGACGGAAAAACGCTGGTTACCGGCGGGAAGAACCCATCCGTAGCGGTGTGGACGCTGCAGTACGAGTAGCGCGCGACGAGCGCGCGATGGAGATCCGATGACTGACTTTGCCGAACTGCCCAACTTCTGGACTCCGGTGGTGCCGTCGGTGGAGCTGGGGGAAAGCCCCTACGCCATGCAGGTAGCGGGGCAGCGCATCGTGCTGTTTCGCGCCGAGGGGGCAGTGCACGCGTTGATGGACGTCTGCCCGCATCGCGGCGTAGCGCTTTCCGGCGGGAAAGTCGTTCGGGGCTGCTTGCAATGTCCGTTTCATGGCTGGGAGTTCGGGGGTGACGGCGCGTGCCGACACGTGCCGATGAACCCGGAGCTGGATCGCGGGCGCTTGTCCGCCACCGCGCTCCCGGTGCGCGAGATCGTCGGGTTGATCTGGGTGTACACCGGGTCCAACCCCACGACCGAGCCCCACATCCCCGAGGCCTTCTCGCGTCCCGGCGTCCAGTACGCGTTCTTGCACGAAGAGTGGGCGTGCCATTGGACGCGCGCGATGGAGAACATGCTCGATACACCGCATTTGCCCTTCGTGCACGCGGGCACGATCGGGCGGCAGATGAAGGCCCGCTTGACCGACAGCAGCGTGCTCACCCAGCAGATCACCGACACCGAGCAGGGCTTCTCCTTCAGCTTTCAGCTCGACGGGCACCCGCCGGGCCGGCTGCGCTGGGCGCGGCCGAACAACATGGAGCTGTTCATCTCGGACACCTCGACGCGATTTGTGCGCCTGCACGTGTGGTGCATCCCCACGGCGCCGGACCGCACGCTGCTGCTGGTCGGCGGCTGCTACGACTTTGGGGTGTTTACGTCGCTGCTTGTCGCGTTCAACGGGGTGAATCGCAAGGTGATCTTCGAAGATCGGGCGGTGGTCGAGTCGTCGTTCCCGACGCGCGTCCCGCGTCCCACCGAAGAGAAGAGCGTGCCGACCGACAAGGTCACGCTGCGCTTTCGAAGCTGGTATTTCCGCCACATCGTCGATGGCGGCGGGGATGAGGTCGCCGCGGAGTAACGGTTCTACCTCCAGCGCCTACTTCGGCGGCGCCGGCTTCGGCGGCTCCGACTTTGGCAGGTCTGCCGCGGGCAGATCCGCCTCGACCTCGTCCAGCGACACGTAGTTGATCATCAGGAAGACGTCCTTCGGCAGGTCCCAGAACGAGACGATGTCGCTCATGCGCGCGGGCAGCGGCTCCGGAAAGATCCAGGTCTTGAGCGCTTGCGTGCCGTCTGGCCCGACGAGGCTGTCCAGGGGCAGATCTTCGTCCAACACTGGCTTGCCCTTGACCATCAGCTTTACGTGGACGCTCTTGCCCGAGACCGCCGGGAACGCGACGGCGGACAAGACCATGCGCGTGGCGCCGTAGCGCAGCGCGCCGAGGTGCTTGGCGTCCGCGCGGGACTCCAGATGCTCGCCCGGGTACATCCACCAGCCGGCCTCGCAGCGACGCTTGGTGTCGGGCACGATGTCGTAGGTGCGCGGCGGCATGGCGGGACCGCCGCCGATGAAGCGCATCACCCCGGCCGCGAAGGTGAATGGGGAGTCAAAGGCGCGCCAATCGTCGGTCTCACGCACGTATGCGACCGGGACGTATTTGCCGTCGAGCACCGGTCGCAACGGCATGCAGTCACCGACGCCGAGGCGTTCGCGCACGGTGTCGATGCCGAGGGCTTCAAGCTGCGGCAACGCGAGCTCGACCGTGCCGCCGGCAGCGGCGGGCGCTTTTGCGACGGCGACGGGCGGATCGGGGCTGTAGACCGGCTGGTTCTCGAAGAAGCGCACCGGCGTAGGCAGCGTGCCGTCGCCGAACAGCCATTGCCGGTCGGTGTCGGCGCCCAACCAGGCGCGCTCGACGATCACCCAGTCGTTCGCGCTCTCGATGGCGAGATCGGTGGTCGGGCCGACCGCGCCTTCGGGCAGCACCGCTCGGTAGTACCGGGCTTGTGGGCCTACCGGCTCAAAAGGCACCGCCGCACCGCCGTTGATCGCGATGGTCGGCGGTCTCCAGGTAGGGTCCGGCGTGCCGGACCGCTGGATGCGCGCCTCGACCACCGCGCGTAGCGGGCCGCGCGCGGCGTCCCAGCGCTCGTCGACGGTCATATGCAGCGTGGTCCCTGGGTAGACCCACGCGATGTCCTCGCCTTTCTGGGTCGGCAGCGTGAGCTCGGGGGAGAGCGTCAGCGTGAAGTTGTGCGGCGTGTCGAAGCTGTCGGTCGCAGAGAACCGCATCGCGTTGCCGAAGTTGATCGAGGCGCCTCCGCAGGTCTCAGCGAATTCTTGGCGCGTGCCGAAGGGCTTGAGCGGCGCGCCGTCTTGCAGGATGCGCAGCGGTGAGACCGGGCCGACGCCGATCCCCGCCAGCACCGGATCTCCCATCGGCACGTAGGGTCGGGTGGTGATCAGGTAGCCGCAGCCTTCTTTATCGCGTTGGACCGCGCTCATCTCGAGCGGCGCCGGCGTGCCGGTGCGGGTGAGCGTAGGCATCGGCATCGGCAGGCGGGCGGGCGCGAAGGTGCTGTCCGGCTCGAGCGCGCCCATGTCCTTCAGCTCAGCGGCCAGCCGCTTGGTGAGCAGCGTGCGACCGCGCTCGTTCATGTGCACGGCGTCCCGGAAGTGGTCTTCGGGCAGGATGTAATCGGAGAGATCGAGCCAGCCGGCGGTGCGCTCGTTGAGGTAGGTGACCACCGCACGTTCGACGTCGAGCGCGACGGTGTCGACCTGAGAGCTAGACGCCGGGATCGGGGCGCGCACGACGACGATGCGCCCGTGGTGCGCGTTTACGAGGTCGACGAGGTCGGGGAGGAAGGTCTCCAGCGGGTCGGTGACCTGACGCTGCGCGTCTACCGTCTGTTGCTCGGCTACCGGCACGACGCGCGCGCGGTCGGTTTTCAAGAAGTCGGCGTTCGCACCAAACTCTTTGTCGAGCGCTGGGCGCAGCGCCGCTTCGCCGGCGGCGTACGCGTCTTGCCCAGGAGCGCCGCCGTAGATCAGGCCGCCCATGCGGTACTTGAAGGCGTCGACGACGTTGGTGCGCACCGCTGTCTTGCGCTTGCGGACGCTGTCCCAGAAGGGGCTCGCGGTTCCGCCGCCAAACATCTTTTGGTCGATGACCGGCTCGTGCGCGGCCATCTGCGCCTCAAGGCGCTGCAAGTTCACCGCGTTTCCCGGCGAGGTGTCGAGCATGTAGCGCATCGCCGCGTACACCACGACGACCTTGGGCTCGAAGCCCCGCGCGTACACGCGGTTTTCGAGCACCGCGTACCAGGTCGCGGCGTTGGACGCATACACCGGCAAGGTCGCGGTCTTCGCGACGCCCAGCTCCTTCGCGAACGCCGCCGGGTCGATGTCGGTGTCGGTCTTGGAATTCCCGACCACGATGACGTCGGGATCGCCCTTTGCCGCGTGGTTCCCGAGGCGGACTTCGAGCTGGCGCGCCTCCTCCGACAGCGTGTGGGGGATGGGACGGCCCAGCGCGGCCAGCGCGACGCCGACGAGGATCATCGGCGCTACAAAGCCGGCAGCCAGCCACGCCGCCGGCACCCGAGCGCGGCCGGCAAGCTCCGTGATGGAGACGTCGGTTTCCTCAGCGGGCGGAACGATGATCAAACTCCGATGTGCAGCGGAGATCGTATCGTTCGGGGGCGTTTGCGTCGACGCGGGGCTCGGCTCGGCTGATCGGACCGTGGGCGCGGGTCAGGCCGTGGGGTCAGGCCGGGATCAGGCCGGATCTGCCCAGGTGGCCAGCGCGCCCACGATCACCTGCGTCACGCGCCCGGTGAACGGCAGAGACAGCGTGTCGATCGTGTCGCTCGAGGTGTGGTACCACGGCGTGTCCTCACCGGACGCGGGGAGGTTGTGCGCCTCTACGCAGTCCATCGGGGAGATCGCCGGGATGCCCGCGTCTTGGAAGGAGGTGTGGTCGTCGCCCTGGCAGTAGCGGTGCTGAATCCACTTTTTGTTGGCGACGCCGAGGTGATCCGCGGCGTCCGCCAAATCGTCGACCATCCAAGAGGACTCGGTGTCGCCGAGGATGTCGAAGGCGTCGCCCTCGCCGAGCGGCCAGTAGGCGATCATGTCGGGGGCTACGACGCCGCGCACGGTGAGGCCTTCGTCGAGCATGCGGTCGGCGAGGTGCGCGCTGCCGAGGCTGCCTTGCTCCTCTGCGCCCATGGCGACGAACCAGATGCTGCCGTGGAACTCGTGCTGCGACAGGATCCGCGCCGCCGAGAGCATCGCAGCGACGCCGGACGCGTTGTCGTCGGCGCCTGGCGCGAAGGTGTCGGGCATCTCCGAGGTCGAGTCGTAGTGGGCCGAGAACACCCAGATGACCTCGGGATCGTCGGTGCCTTTCAGGCGCGCGATGACGTTCGTGCCGGCCGAGAAGGTGTCCTCTTCGGTGGGCATTCCGGTGGCTTCGAGCTGCTCGACGATCCAGGCGCGCGCGGCCTCGTTGCCGGCGGTGCCGGTGTAGCGCGTGCCGAAGTCTTGGAGCGTCTTGATGTCGCTGTGCAGCGTGGCTCCGTCGACCTCGGCGGCCAAGGCCCACGGGTCAGCGCCCGCGCCCGTGTCGGCGTCGGAGTCTGCGTCGGAGTCTGCATCGGAGTCTGCGTCGGAGTCCGCGTCGGAGTCCGCGTCGGTATCGGTGTCCGCGTCGGCGCTGTCGATGCTCTGCGAGGTGTCATCACCGGCGGAGGTTTGGGGCGGGGTGCAGGCGGCGAACAGGAGCAGGGTGAGCATGGTCGCAGCGTACCCGGGTTCGGGGGAGCGCGCACGGGCGCGGGGGCCCAGACCGTGGTCGCTTAGAACTGAAAGTAGATGAAGTCGCTCGCGGTCATGCGGATGAACGTGAAAATACCCAGCGCGAACACCGCCCATGCGCTGGTCTCCACCGGGAAGAACCATGCCCGCTCGCGGATCCGCGGCAGCACGTACAGCACCACCACGGCCTCGAGGACCAACGGCAGCGCGGTGAGCCCGGTGACCGTGAGCATCACGAACGCGGCGCGGCGCTGCAGGTCGTCGCCTTCCAGCGGCGAGGAGGTCAGGAAGTGCAGCAGGCGGTGGATGTCGGTCTCGCGGAAGATCAGCCAGCCAACCACGGTAAAGCTGAACATCACCAGCCCGCCCCAGACATTGTTCAGGAAGGTGTCGCGCTGCAAGGCCGCGGGGACCGACTTCTTGGTGATGCGGTAGCCGCTCTGCAAGGCCGCGTGGTACGCGCCCCAGAGCACAAAAGTCCAGCTCGCTCCATGCCAAAGGCCGGAGATCAACATCGCGGTCCACAACGCCCGCGTCTGCGCCCACACGCTGCCGCGCGAGCCGCCGAGGCTGATGTAGATGTAGTCCCGGATCCAACTGGAGAACGAGATGTGCCAGCGGCGCCAGAAGTCGGATGGGTTTTGGGCGATGTAGGGGAGCTTGAAATTCTCCATCAGGTCCCAGCCGAGCATCCGCGCCACGCCGCGCGCGATGTCGGTGTAGCCCGAGAAGTCGGCGTAGATCTGCACGGTGAACCCGAGGGTCGCCGCCCAGATCATCGCGCCCGAGGGCTCTTGGAGCAGGAAGATCTTGTCGACATAGGACGCCACGGTGTCGGCGATGACGATCTTCTTGAACGCGCCCCACAGCGCCATCCCGAGGCCGGTGCGGACGTGGTCCCAAGAGAACACCCGCTTGGTCTGGGCCTGCATCAGCAGGTTGGACGCGCGCTGCACGGGCCCGGCGACAAGGTGCGCAAAGAAGCTGACCGCGAGCATGTACTCGAGCGGATTGCGGCTCGCTTTCATCTCCTTTCGGTACACGTCGATGGTGTAGGCCATCGACTGGAAGGTGTAGAAGGAGATGCCGGCGGGCAGCAGCACGCCGAGCGGCTTCAGGCTGTGGTGCACCCCGGCGAGATCAAGGATCCCCGCGACGTTCTCGATGAAGAAGTCACAGTATTTGAAGTACCCCAGCATGCCGATGTTGCCGACCATGCTGATCCAGAGCCACAGCTTGCGATGCTGCGGGCGATCCTCCATCTGGATCGAGGTGACGTAGTCCAGCCCCGCGGTGGCGTAGAGCAGGATCAGGAACCACGGATGCACCCAGCCGTAGAATGCTGCGCTGGCGACGGCCAGAAGGAAGTTCTGGGCGGTGCGGTTGGGGATCGCCCAGTACACCGCGAACAGCGCGGTGAAGAACCACAGGAATTCGGTCTGGACAAAGGTCATCGGGCGCTTTGGAGGCTAACCGTCCTTTGCGATGGCGTCCCGGTCATCGGTGTCCGTTAGGGAGTCCCATGTCCGGTCACCTGCTTCAATACATGCTGTCTCCCGCTCCTGAGTCGACTTCCGAGCCTGGGTCGGGGGCGCACCGGTTGACGTTCCTGGGCACCGCCGGGTTTGTCGTCGAGGCGCCGGGGCGCACGCTGGTGCTCGACCCTTACCTCAGTCGTCCGGGCATCTTCTCGAGCCTGTTTTCGCGTCTTCCCAGCGATGAGGCGCTGCTCCAAAGCGTGGTCCCGCGCGCGGACGACGTGTTCTGTGGTCACAGCCATCACGATCATGCGCTGGATGCGCCGGCGCTGTGCAAGCTGACCGGGGCTCGGCTCATTGGCTCATCCGCGACGTTGAACATGGGCCGGGCGGCCGGTCTACCGGAGTCGCAGCTGGTGCTCGCCGATGGGCCTGTGGCGTGTGGTCCGGGTCGTACGGCGGTGCCGATCCGGTCGCTGCACGGGAAAGCCGTGTTTGGCCGCGTACCGTTGCCGGGCGACATCCCGGAGCCGCCGCCCTGGCCGCCGCGGCTCTGGGAGCTGCGTCACGGGCAGGTCTACCTGTGGCTGCTGGACCTGGCCGGTACGCGGGTTTTACACGTGGACTCTGCCGAGTTCGACGCGGAAGAGCTACGGGCCGCGTGTACTCCGGGCATCGACGTGCTCTGCTTATGCGCGGTCGGCCGTCAATATCGCAAGGACTACACCCGCGAGATCATCGGCATTGTGCAGCCGAAGGTCGTGGTGCCGTGCCACTGGGACGATTTTACCTTGCCGTGGGGGACGCCGGCACGGCAGCTGCCCGGCGTGGACGTCGCGGGCTTTGTGGAGGAGATCCGGGGGGCTGGGAGTCGGGCGGTGGTGCTGGGACTGGGCCAGAGCTGGAGCTTTTGAATCGGACTCCGCGCCGCCCAGCCTGCTTTGCAGCGAGCATGGCCAAAAACAAAGACGCGGCCCCGAAGGACCGCGCCGTTGTGGACCCTGAGCGGGCCTGACGGCCTGCGCTGAGGGCGTTGCGCTTAGCGCAGCGCGATCGTGTACTCGCCCTTGGCGATGTTGACGTTCAAGCGCATGATGTTCTTGGACTGACGGCCGGGGCAGGTGGTGTCGGAGAGCACGACGTTGACGTCGGCGGTGTGCTCGTCGGTGGCGGGCTCCATGGTCCAGGTGCCGGCCTCGTGGCAGTCCACGCTCTCGTCGCCGCTGCCGAGGACGGCGTCAGCGCCCCAGGAGTTGTTGTTCTTGAAGTGCAGGTTCTTGTACATGAACTTCATGCCGTAGCCGTCGCCCGGGGTGAAGTTCGTGATGTCGTGGGTGAGGATCTTGCCGGCGAAGGCCTTGGAGTTGGCGTCCTTGGGGACGTTCACGTTGCCGAGGACGTCTTCGTTCGCTGCGGGAGCGGTCTCGGTCTCTTTCTTCTTGCAGCCGGGGGCGGCGACGAAGGCGAGGAGGAGGACGGGGAGCAGAGCGGCGCGGACAAAGGAGTGCATGAATACCTCGAGGATGTGGGGTGGGAAAGCGCTGGAGGTATAACGTATTTCGATGTTTTTGACCACTGCTTCACGACGCCACGAGCGGTTGAAGTTTTCCATACTTGTGGACAAGTGCCTGTTTCCAGTTCGACACATCCAAATAACCACAAAGTATTGATTTTACACAAGAAAGGCTGTGCTCAAAAGTTGAGCATACCGTCTGCTCCGTTGGCAGATGGCCCGTTTTTGCCGACTCCCCCCAGGGTTGTCCCTCCTCTTATCCATAGGCGCGGGGGACAACCCCGTTCGAACCGCCTGCGCGGACTCAGTGCAGGACGATTTCCGTAGCTCCAAAGCGCACTGTTCCGATTCGGATCGCCGGCTCATCCACCGCAGCCAACGCCGCGACTACGTCCGCCACCGCGGATTCCGGCACCACGAGCATCAGCGGCCCTGCGGTTTGCGGGTCGAAGCCGATCTCCGCCATGCCGTGGGTGTGGCGCGCGGGGCCAGACACCGGGACGCCCGGCACGCCACGCGCGTTTTGAGCATGAAACGTGCTTCGTACGCCCGCAGCGAACAGGTCGCTCACGCCGGAGTACAACGGCAATTGCGCGATCTCGATGTCGGCGGTGAGCGTCGGGCTGCTTCGGGCCAGCATCCCGGCGAGGTGTCCGTAGAGCCCGAAGCCGGTGACATCGGTCGCGTCGTGGACTTCGAGACCGCGCAGCGCCTGCGCGGCATCCCGATGGGGGCGTGCCATCCAGCGCATCGCCTCGCGGACGTGCGCGCCGCGCGCCCAGCCGAAGCCGTTGGCGCGCAGCAACACCCCGGATCCCAGCCCGCGCGTGAGCAGCAGCACGTCGCCGTCTGCAGCGCCGCCGGTGCGCAGGACGGGCGAACTGTTTCCGCTCGCGCCCGCCGCGTCTGCCGCGCCCTCGAGCGTCCCCGTGACCGACAACCCCACTGAGAGCACGTCGGCGCGCACGCTGTGACCGCCGACGAGGCTGATCCCAAGGGCGTCCAGCGTGCTGCGCATCCCGGACATCACCTCTTCGAGCATCCCGGGCTCATCGGGCACGGCGACCATCGCCAGCGCCCACCGAGGTTCGATGCCTTTGACGTACAGGTCGTTGACGGCGTTCGTGGCCGCGACACGACCGACCACCCATGGATCGTCGCAGAACGCGGTGAACGCGTCTACCGTGAGCCCGATGCGCACGTCGGTGCCGGGAATGCGCACCACGGCGGCGTCATCGGGCTTGGCGAGGCCGAGCTCGACGGTGGGGTCGGGAGGCGCGGCGGGGAGCGCGGCGAGCGCGCGGTGCAGCTCGGCGGGACCGACCTTGGCCGCGCAGCCGCCGCAGGCCATGTCGGGCATCGCGGCGGCTCCGACCATCTGCACCGGACCACCCTGCGCGTCGATCACCTGGAACATCGCCATAAAGCGACGATCGATGCGGTCCTTCAGGCGCCATACCCAAGGTCCCGCGAAGGTCAGCCCCGAGCGTTTTCCGACGGCGGTCCCATCGCCGCGGTTGAGCAGCGCGAGGAAGTCCCGCTGCGGCACGTAGGGCTGCTGCGCGGTGCCGGTGAGCCGGGCGTCGAGGTTGGCGCACAGCACCGGACCTTCGCGCACCGCGTACACGCCTGCTTTGGGGATGGGTTTTCCGGTACGGGGATCGAGTACGCGCGCGCAGTCGCCGACCGCGTAGACGTTGGGGTGCCCCTCGACCTGCAGGGTCGGCCCTACGCAGATGTACCCGTTGTCGCAGGGGAGATCACTCGCGGCGCCCAACGGCAGCGCCGAAGCGCCTGTTGCCCACACCACCAGCGCGGCTTCGAGGGTCTCGCCCGAGTCCAACCGCGCGCCTTGTGCGGTGACCTCGACGACTTTTCCCGGGACGAGCTTCACATCGTCCTGCCGCCGCGCTTGGCTCCAGGACCATACCGGGGACGGCGCGCCGATGAGCACGACCGGCCGCTTCGTGCGCGCGCGCAGGCACCACGCCAGCTCCATGCCGGCCGCGCCGGCGCCGACCACGACGATCGGCGCGTTGTCGTGCGCGTCAGAAAGCGAGGAGTCAGCGCGCGCCGCGAGTCGGGCATCCAAGCGCGCCACGAATTGCCCGATCGGCCGGGTCGCGAGGGCGTGCTCGCGTACGCCAGGGAGGTCCAGCCCCGCGACGGTGGAGCCGATGTCGATGCTCACGGTGTCGAAGTGGACCGGGGCGCGATCGGCCACCTCGATGCGGCCGCGCTCGGTGTCGATGCGCGTGGCTGCGCCGTCGATCACCCGCACGTTCGCGGTGCGCGCCAGCGCCCAGACGTCGATGGTGAGGTCCGCTGTGGTGTATTGCCCCGCGACAAAGCCGGGCACCATCCCGGAGTACACCGACTCGGGCTGGTCCAGCACGATCGAAACCCGCGCCGCAAACGGGCGCTCGCGGTGGCGCTTGAGCACCTGCACGTGGCTGTGGCCGCCGCCCACCAACACGAGGTGGGGCAGCGCGCGCGCCGGGCTATACGAATTCAACCCTTACCCAGCGTACAGTTGGATGTCGGTCGCGGCGGACTCCGCCATCCGCAGCGTCTCGCCGATGTCGGGGTGCCGCACGGCGACAAAACCATCGGAGACGAGCGTTTGCAGCCAGTTTCTACGCCGCTGGCCGGGGCGCAGCAGCTGCTCGGCGACGACGTGCTGACCAAAGCGCTGCATGAAGCGCTCTACGCCTTCTACGCGGGTGATCACGCCTTCGCCTAACGCGCGCTTGAAGATGATCGCGCAGTTGTAGGGGCGCCGGAGGTGCAGCAACGCCGGGTCGACGCTCTTCCAGGTCACGGCGCGCGCCCACTCCCGGAACAGATCGATGTCGTTGCCCCAGTTCATTTGGTCCACGAGGTGGCCGCCGGCGCTGCGACCGCCGATCTCGCCAAATACAACCTCGCCATTGGCCTTGCGGTACCACTCCATGTGGGTGAACCCGGTGCCCATGCCCATCGCGTCGAGGACCTTGAATCCCAGCTCGACCCCGGCGGCGTATTTCGGGTCTCCTACGTCGCGCAGCGTGACAACGACCGGGCTGATCCACTCGTTGGAGCGCGCGATCAGCGGCCGGGGATGGTACTGCGCGATGTTGTAGAACACCGGCTTGCCGTCGATGCAGACGGTGTCGAAGGTGAACTCCTCGCCTTCGACGAACTCTTCGACCGACACCGATTCGACGTGGGCGGTCTTTTGCAGCACCGCGGACAGCTCGTCGTCGTTGTCGACGCGGAAGGTGTCGGCGCTGCCGGCCCCGGCGATCGGCTTGATGCAGACCGGGTACCCGATGCGGCGCACCGCGGCGCGCACTTCGTCCTGAGTCGCGCACTTTGCGTGGTGTGGAACCCGCAGACCCGCTGCTTCGACGCGCTTTTTCATCGCCTCTTTGTCGCGGAACGCAAACGCGGTGTCCAGCGACATGCCGGGGATACCGAGCTGCTCGCGCAGGAAGGCTGCGAGCTCGACAAACGGCTCCCACAAGCACTCGATGCGGTCAAAGCGGATGTGCTCGGCGCGCATCGTCGCCCGCACTGCATCGAGCACCGCTTCAGGGCGCTGCAACGGCGCTTGCACATAGCCTTTGAGGTAGCGCCGCACGTGGGCAGGGACCGCGCTGACCGGACCGTCCGCGAGGCCCCACACCTCCGCGGACACCTCGGCGAGCCCGCGGGTAAACTCGTTCATCTCGGCCGGGTACTGGGGGCTGATGAACAGCACGCGAGGGGCGTTCATGCGCGCCGCCGAAGAAGCGCCGCCAGTCCAAGCAGCGCGCCGAAGAGGGGGACGAGCAGGCCCGTCTTGGGGGTCTGTGCCGTCGTGCAGCCGCAGCCGGATTTCTCCTCGGCGTCTACGGGCGCGTCGGCGTCCGGGCCCGAGTCGGTCGTCGCGGAGTCGCCGGAGTCACCGGAGTCTGCGCTGTCGCCCCAGGTGGGCGCGTCGCCGGCGCCGAGCGTGGTGTCGAGGTCGGCGAGGCCCTGCACGTCGGCCTCCCAGTCGGCTTCGAAGGTCTGGCGCACGGTGTCGATCTCAGCGAGCATCGCTTCGTCGGGTTGGTCGTCGGAGAGCACAAGGACGAGGAACGCCATCTTGAAGGTCTTGGGGCTGTCGCCGACCGAAGGAACGCGGCTGCCTTCGGCGGCGATGATGTCGTCGACGGTGAACACGACCGACTGCGCGGTCACGCTCGTCGCTTGGCCGGAGCCGGCGGCGTAGGCCTCGGCGAAGCCCTCGGGCGTGGCGGTGGCGTCGCGCCCGACGCGCTCTTGCTCGGCGTCGTCCACGAGCAGCACGGTCTGCGGGCCCACGGCTTGGGGACCGACGAGGCCCATCAGGTAAAGATCGAGGTCCGAGTACGTGGATGTCGCCGACGGGTCTACCGTCCACGTGCCGTCCCCGTTGTCCAACCACGCGTTGCCCTCCATCGGCGAATTCGTGGTGTTGAAGTAGTAGGACCAGTGCGCCACGTCGCGCCCGAGCAGCGCGTTCGCGTCCAGATCGGCGTGGTCGACGTTCACGAATGAGCCCCAGCGGTGCATGAACTCCTGGTTGAACACGTAGCGTCCAACCTCGGGATCTTGGCTCCACAGGCCGTAGTAGTTCATAAAGATGTAGCCCTGCAGCTTGTTGCTGGACTGGTCGAACACCTCTCCCGGGGTGACCGAGTCGTAGCCGATGCCGAGCACATCGTTGGATAGCGGCGAATAAAAGGCGAAGAACATGCCGAGGTCGCGGACCATCATCAGCGTGACGAAGTCGTAGTCATCGCCGAAGGACTTGTAAAAGGCGCCGGACGTCGAGTCGAGGATCCAGTTGATGTCCCCGCTGATCACGTGGGTCGTGGCCTCGGAGAACCACTCGCCGTCGGGATCGTGGAGCAGCGCGAGGTCCCCGTGGCGGTACACATCGAGCTTGTTGGAGCCGTTCCCCGCGGGCGGCGCGGTGCCCGAGCGCGCCTTGGGCACGATAAAGTCGCCTTGCGCCCGGAGCGCGCTGGCAAAGTCCACGAGGTCTTGGGGGTGCGTCGCGGGGCCTGCGACCGCGCTGGGGGTCGCGAGGGTGAGGGCTGCATAAAACGGGAACATCGCGTACAACATCGTGGACAGCTCGGGTGACCAGACGCTTTAGCCCGGCTTTCCCTCCTGCGGCAGAGGTCGGGCGGCGGCAGATCACGGGCTGCGGGGAGTTGGACTACCGACGCGACGTCGATCTCCGGCTATAGTTGACCCATGCCTGATTGGAAGCATCACGTTTTTGTGTGCACGAACAAGCGTCCGCCCGGACACCCCAAGGGGAGCTGCGCGGACCGCGGGTGCAATGAGGTTCGGCTCGCGATCTCCGAGGCCATCGAGTCCAAAGAGCTGTACGAGCAGGTCAAGCTCAACACCTCGGACTGCTTGGGACCGTGCCGGCAAGGCCCGTGTATGGTCGTGTACCCCGAGAACGTCTGGTACGCCGGGGTGACCGCCGCGGACGTCGCGGAGATCGTGCAGTCGCACTTCATCGACGGTCAGCCGGTCGCTCGACTGTTGTTGCCGGGCTCGTAGGAGGCGCATGTTTGGACGTTTGAAGTCGTCGTTGGAAAAGCGCGCGCCCGGCGTGGTCGGTGCGCTTCGGAACCTTCGTGGCTCGGAGCCCGAGCCTGCGGCGCCGAAGCCCGTCGTCACGGCGAAGCCGGTGGTCGCGGCCCCGGTGGTGGCGAAGCCCGCGACCGCGGCGCCGGTGGCGCCGAAGCCGGTGGTCGCGGCCCCGGTTGTGGCGAAGCCGGAGCCTGTCGCGGTGGTCCAGCCCGCCGCGGTTGAGCCCGCCGCGGTGGTCGAGCCCGCCGCGGTTGCGCCTGTCGCGGTGGTCGAGCCCGTCGCGATGGTCGAGCCCGTCTCGGTGGTCGAGCCTGTCGCGGTGGTCGAGCCCGTCGCGGTGGTCGAGCCTGTCGCGGTCGCGCCCGTCGCCGAGGCCGTTCACGCTCCGAAGCCGGTGGACAAAAAGCCCCGTCATCTGCACGCCGACACCGGTTCTACCGACGTCGACGCCTACATCGCGCGCGCCAAAGCCAACGGGCGCGATCCGAAGCAGATCAAAGGCACCGAAGGCATCAACATCGCCGAAGACGGCGAGGCCTACGCCGGGCCGCTCGACAACGAGTCCTCGCGCGCCAAAGCTGCTAAAAAGCTGCTCACCATCGATCAGTTTGAGTGCATCTCCTGCGGCACCTGCGTGGAGCAGACCGAGCGGGTGTTCTACTTGCCGGCCGACGGAAAAGCTACGCCCATCGCCCAGGAAGGCCCGATGGATCTGATTCAGGACGCCATCGAAGCGTGTCCGGTGACGTGCATCCATTGGGTCACCCCGGACGAAGCGCTCGAGCGAGGTTGGACCTCGGGAGTTCAGGAGTAGCCGCGGGCGACGCTGGGGATGGTGTGATCAGAAAGATCACATTTGGGCGGGCCGGGATACGTCGGAGCGGTCGAGGTGCAGGTCATGGCTCTTCCCCGCGCGGCGTTTGGTCTGGTTGGCGTATTGGCGTTCGGCGGCTGTACCGGTCAGCCGAGCAACGACGCTGCTGACTCCTCGGGTTCAACAGACTCGTCCGATTCCGGTACGCCCGCCGTGATCGAGGCCTGCGGCTACACACCCGCCGCCGATCTCGATCCCGCCGCGCACAGCGTCGAGGTTGACCTGCGGGCCTCATCGTTTGCGTGGGACCCCGGCACCGGCGTGCCCTTAGACGAGGGCATGGCGTTCGCCGGCAGCGTCCCCGGGCCGCTGATCGAAGCCACCGTGGGCGACACGCTGCGCGTGCACTTCTACAATGATCTTTCGTTGCCGCTGACGGTACACTGGCACGGCCTGCGCATCCCCGAGGCGATGGACGGCGGCATGTCGCAGATGATGGACCCGGTGCAGCCGGGCGACTCCTTCGACTACGAGTTCGTCGTCCCTGACGCCGGATTCTACTGGTACCACCCCCATTTGGATGGCGCGACGACCATCGAGCGCGGGCTGTACGGGCCGATCATCATCCATGGCGCCGATGAAGCGGGCGCCGAGGGTGCCGGCGGCGTCGGCACCGGAAAAGCCGACTGCGACCTGCCGTTGATGCTCGACGACATCCTGCTCGATGAAGACACCCTGCAAGTCGCGCCGCCCGACACGAGCATGAACCAGCTGATGGGGCGCCTCGGGAACCTGTTGATGGTCAACGGACGCAGCGATCGTCACGTCGCGTTGCTCCCCGGCGAGACCGTGCTGATGCGGCTTGCCAACCCCTCCAACGCGCGCTTCTGGGATGTGTACGTCGAAGGTCAACAGCTGCAGGTGGTGGGCACCGATGGCGGCTGGCTCGGCGAGCCCTACGCCGCCGAGCACGTGCTGATCGCCCCTGGCGAGCGGTACATGGTGACGTTCACCGCCACCGGACAGCCGGGCGACTCGTTCCGCCTGATGAATCGGCGCTTTCAACTTCACGAAGAAGGCGGCGACATGGTCGAGTACGATCCGATGGGCAACGGCGAAAATCCGGCGATGACCTTCGTGCTTGGGGAGGGTGCTCCGGAGGCAACTGCATGGGTGCAACCTGCGTCGTCCCCGCCTACCTGGACCGGACCGACCGAGGTGTTGGGACACCATTGGCAGTTGAGCGAAGACATGGCCGGGGGCACAGTCGCGATCGACGGCGAGGTGTACCCGAACGTGCCGGTCGTGGACGTCATGGGCGACATGGACACCACCTTCGAGGTGGAGAACCTCTCGGAGATGCACCATCCCTTCCACATCCACGGCAACAACTACATGGTCGTCGCGGTGAACGGCGAGGCTCCAACCACGCCGCCGGCCTGGAAAGACACCTTTGACATCCCGCCGCGCAGCACGGTCACGCTGGTCAGCGACCTCTCGAACTCCGGGGGTTGGATGTACCATTGCCACATCCTCGAGCACGCCGACTCGGGGATGATGGGCGTGATGATGGTCGAATGAGCGGGCTGGGACGTCGGATCTATGGTGCGGCAGGCTTGCTGATCGCGCTCCAAGTCGCGGGGACGATGCTGGGTTTTGCGAGCTGGGGCGCGGTGCAGCGGGCGAGCGCACGGCAGGAGGCGCTGGCCGTTCAGCGCGACGCGGTGGAGCTGTTAGGCGCAGCGAGCCGCGAGGTCTACGTGCATGAAGCGCACACGCTGATCGAAGGGCCCGGCCACCTCGATCACCTCGCTGAGGGGCAAGCGGAGGTGGATACGCGCCTCGTGGAGGTGCGCCGGTTGTCGTTGCCCGCCGGCGCGGATGTGGCCGGGGTACAGGCGGCGCTCGCAGCCTCCAACACGTGGTTTGGGACCGAGGTCGTGCCGGTGGCGCGGTCGGGCGCGTTGGACCGCGCGCGGGCGATCCGCCTGCACGGCGAGACCGAGCGGCGCGCCGAAGCCGTGGAGCGCAGCATCGCCGCGGTGCTGACGGTGGTGGACAACGCCGCTGCGGCCGAGCGCGAAGCGGTGACCGCCGCGACCGGGCGCGCGTGGATCGCCGTCGCGTTGCTGACGCTGGGCGGCGCGGGCATCGGCGTGATCGTCGCGTCGCGGCTGGTCCGCTCGGTTTTGCAGCCCATCGAGCAGCTTCAAGTCGCGGCGGCCCAGTTTGGCGCTGGCCAGTTGGCTTCGGGCGCGCAGGCCCGCGCTGTTGAAGGCGACGACGAACTGGGCAGGTTGGGAAAGGTGTTCAACGACATGGTCGCGCAGGTGCAAGCGGCGCAGGTCCGGCGCACCGAGGTCGCTCGGCTCGCGGCGTTGGGGGAGCTCTCGGGCGCAGTCGCGCATGAGCTGATGAGCCCGCTGTCGGTGTTGCTGGCCGATCCGGCGATGCAGGCGCCCGAGCTCGCTGCGAGCCGCGCTGAGGCTGAGCACGCGCGCCGGGTGGTGCGCGGCCTGTTGGGTTTTGCGCGTCCGGGCGAGGAGCCGGTGTCGGACGTCGACGTGCACGCGCTGGCGGTGGCCTCGGGCGATCGGTACACGCCGCTCGCTGAGCAGCGCGATGTGACAATCCGCGTGGACTTGAGCGTGGACTTGAGCCCTGCCGGGACCGGCGCGGGCTTGCACATCCGCGCTGCGGCTTCGGCGGTGCGGCAGGTGCTCGACAACCTCGTGCACAACGCGGTGCTGGCGTCTGAACCGGGCGCGTCGGTGGACATCGTCGTGCGCGCGACGCCGTTTGCGTGCGTCGAGGTCCGTGACCGCGGTCCGGGCCTCCCCGCAGCGGTGAAAGCGCGCTTGTACGAGCCCTTCGTGACGGGTCGCGCCGATGGCACGGGCCTCGGGCTCGCTGTCTGCCAACGCATCGTCCGCGCTAACGGCGGCGTGCTCGAGCACCTCCCCCGCGACGGCGGCGGTCTGATCGCGCGGTGGACGCTCGCGGCCGGCGTGCCGCTACACTCGGGGGAATCAAATGCTTGAACGCCTGTTGTTGGTCGAAGATCGCGAGAACCTGCGCGCGGTGCTCGCCCGCGTGCTGGGCGGGCGCTTTGACGTAGACGCGGTGGGGGACGGCGCGGACGCGATCGCGCGCCTCAACGACCACGCCTACGCGGTGGTCATCACCGACATGCGCTTGCCGGGCGCGCCGGGCACCGAGGTGCTCGCGGTCGCGCGGGGGTTGGACTCGCCGCCCGAGGTGATCGTCGTCACCGGCTACGCCGAGGTGCCTGCGGCGGTCGCGGCGCTGCGGGCCGGGGCCTACGATTACCTCGCGAAGCCGGTCGAACCCGACGATCTGCTGCGCCTCGCCGTGCGCGCGGCGGAGCGGTTCCGCCTCGTGCAGCGCACCCGCGAGCTGCAAGCGCTGGTCGATGAGCGGGAGAGCGGCTTCATCGGCCGGTCCTCGGCGGCGCTGGACGTGCGCCGTCAGATTGAGCGCGCGGCGCGCATCCCGGCTCCGGCGCTGCTGGTGGGCGAGAGCGGCACCGGCAAGCAGGTCGCCGCGCGCGAGATCCATCGCCTGTGGGCGACGCGGAGCGGCGCTGCTGCAGCGAGCGCGCCGTTCGTGACGTTGAGCAGCGGATCGGTCTCCGAAGCCCAGTTAGACGCCGAATTCTCGGCGCCGCTGGGCACGCTTTTTCTCGACGGCGTAGCCGAGCTTTCGGGCGCGCTGCAGTCGCGGTTGATGCGGCTGTTGGAAGAAGAAGACTCGGCGATGGAGGCGCGGGGCCCAGGATCGCGGAGGTTGATCGCCAGTAGCCGCCGCCCGCTCGAGCGCGCGGTGAGCGAAGGCACGTTCCGCGAGGACCTGTACTACCGGCTTCGGGTGGTGGACATCCCGTTTCCGCCGCTGCGGGACCGCGTGGAGGACATCGGCTTGTTGGCGGCGCGGTTCTTGTATCTGGCGAGCTTGCGCTACGGCACGCCGGCGCGCCGGTTGACGCCGGAGGCGCTCGCGGTGCTGGAAGGTGCGCCCTGGCCGGGAAATGTCCGCGAGCTACGCCACGCGTTGGAGCATGCTGCTGTGGTCGCTGACAGGGACGCGGTAGACGTGGAGCACCTGCCCGACGGCTTGCGCGGCGCGGCGCTGGCCGCCCCGGCGGGCACCTACCGCGCGGCCGTAGAGCGCGGCGCCGATGCGGCCGGGCGCGATTACCTGCTCGCGCTGGTGCGCACCGCGGCCGGGAACGTCACCCGCGCCGCCGTGGAGGCGGGCGTCGAGCGCGAGACCCTGCATCGGCTGCTGAAGAAGCACGGGGTAGATCCTGCGCGCTTTCGGGGGTGAGGCTCACCGCTGAAGCGTAAAGGTGCAGCCGCTGCCGCAGGTCCCTTCGATTGTGTCGGGGCCGGTGATGGTTCCGACGCATCCGGTGACGCTGGAGTTGTCGTCGAAGGTGACGGTGTCGCCCGACACGGTGGCGCTGTAGGGCATGTTCATGTCCATGCCGCTGCTGTAGGTGATCGACACCGCGCAGGCGTTGACGCTGAGCTCGCAGGGGGTGGTCATCTGCGGGCATTCGCCCTTCCACGCCCAGTCGTCCGCGGTGGTGAGCGCGGTGCAGGCGGGGCCGGTGTCTACGGAGTCTACGGAGTCGGAGCTGTCGGCGACGCCAGAGTCCGGGGAAGCGCCGGTGCAGGCGATGAGGAGCGAGAGGAGGATCATGGGAGTCCAGTTTCCCAGAGGCTACCGGATGCGCCGTCCGGAGTCTACGCCGGCGGGAGGCGCTGGACTGTGACGCCCTCCGAAGCCTGTGACCGCGCCCATCACGGAGCGTGTGGGAAACCGGCGACCCGGCGCTGACCGCAGCGCGATTGGTGCCTAGGTTTGCCGCGCATGCCCACTACGCTGAACCCATCCGAGCGCGCGGACCTCCCGATCACCGGCATGACCTGCGCGGCGTGTGCCTCGCGCATTGAGCGCGTGTTGGGTCGCACCGCGGGGGTGCAGTCGGCGACGATCAACTTCGCGACCGAGGTCGGAACGGTGCAGTTTGATCCTGCGCAGACCAACCGGGCGGCGCTGATCGGGGTGGTGCAGCGCGCCGGTTACGACGTGCTGCCCGACGCCGAGCCCTCCGAGCGGGTGGACGATGCGCTGATCGAGCTGCGCAGGCGGCTGGTCGTCGCCGCGGTGTTCGCCATCCCGGTGGTCGTGCTGGCGATGGCGCATGGTCGTATTTTGGGCGGTCCGGCTGGAAATTGGCTGCAGCTTGCGCTGACCGTGCCGGTGATGACTTGGGCGGCGGTGCCGATCCTGCGCCCGGCGTGGGGTGCGCTGCGGCACGGCGCGGCCGACATGAACACGCTGGTGACGGTGGGCACGCTCGCTGCTTTTCTGTACTCTGTGGTCGCGACGGTCGCGCCGGGGTTGATCCCGGTGCCGCCTTCGGCGATGCCCGGGATGGCAGGGCACGGAGCTGCAGCTGCCCCGGTGTACTTCGAGGCCGCCGCTTCGGTGGTGACGCTGGTGTTGTTGGGGCGCTGGCTCGAGCACCGCGCCCGACACCGCGCCGGGGACGCGCTGCGTCGCTTGCTGACCTTGCGGCCTGCGGTCGCGGTGCGGATCCGCGACGGTGTGGAGGCCGAGGTTGCGGTCGCGCGCATCGTCGTCGGCGATCAGCTGTTGGCGCGCCCCGGCGCGGCGATCGCGGTGGATGGCAAGGTGGAGGACGGCGCGTCATCGGTCGATGAAGCGATGCTCACCGGGGAGAGCGTGCCGGTCGCAAAAAGCGCGGGCGCATCGGTCTATGCCGGCACGATCAACGGGCGCGGCGCGCTCCGGTACGTCGCGACGGGGGTGGGCAAAGACACGGCGCTGGCGCGCATCTCCCGCCAAGTCGAAGAAGCGCAGGCGGCCAAGGCCGACATTCAGCGGGTAGCTGACAAGGTGGCTGGGATCTTCACGCCGGTGGTGATCGTCATCGCCGCGGTCACCTTTGCGGCGTGGATCGGGCTCACCGGCGACGTCGGAATGGCGCTGCTCGCTTCGGTCAGCGTGCTGATCATCGCGTGCCCGTGCGCGATGGGGCTCGCGACGCCCACGGCGATCCTCGTCGGGACGGGGCGCGGGGCCGAGATAGGCGTGCTGGTGCGGAACGGCGCGGTATTGGAGCGCGCCGAGCGGGTCGACGTCGTCGCGTTCGACAAGACCGGCACGCTCACCGAGGGGCGTCCCGCGCTCACCGATGTCGTGCTCACCGGGGCGCTCGACCGCGCGACGGTGCTGCGGCTCGCCGCGGCGGTGGAGCGCGAGAGCGAACATCCGCTGGCGGGCGCGGTGCTGCGGGCCGCCGATCCGAACGGGCCGCGCGCCACCGACTTTGAAGCGACGGTGGGGGGAGGGGTCTCTGGCACGGTCGAAGGCCACGCGGTGCGGGTCGGCAGCGTGCGGTGGTTGAACGCCGGCGCCGACGCCATCGCCGCGGAGCTGGGGGCGCGGGGGGTGACCGCGCTCGCGGTGCAGGTGGACGGCGCGCTGGTCGGGGTGATCGGCGTGGCCGATCCGATCAAGTCGGGCGCGGCCGAGGCCATCGCCCGGCTGCGCGCTCAGGGTGTGACGACGCTCATGCTGTCGGGGGATCGCGAGGAGGTCGCGCAGGCGGTCGCTGCGCAGCTGGGCCTCGATCGTGTCGTTGCTGGCGTGCTCCCCGAAGGCAAGGCGGCAGAGGTACAACGCTTGCGTGCGGCGGGGCACGTGGTCGCGATGGTGGGCGACGGCGTGAACGACGCCCCCGCGCTCGCCGCGGCCGATCTGGGCATCGCGATGGGGCGGGGCGCCGACGCCGCCAAAGCCACCGCGGACATCACGCTCTTGCGCGACGATCTGTCCGGCGTGGTCGATGCGCTCGCGCTCTCTCGCGCGACGATGCGCACGATCCGCGCCAACCTTTTCTGGGCGTTCCTCTACAACAGCGTCGGCATCCCGGTCGCCGCCGGGGTCTTGTACCCGCTCACCGGCTGGCTGCTGTCGCCGATGATCGCCAGCGCGGCGATGGCGTTCTCGAGCGTCTCGGTGGTGCTCAACAGCTTGAGGCTGCGGCGGTTTCGGGGGGGAGCGATCGGTTAGCGGAGGGCATGGCTCCACGTCCCGGCATCACCTTGTGCGTCATCACCAAAAACGAGGCGTCCAATCTACCGGCGTGCTTGGAGTCCGTGCACGGCGCGGTCGACGCCATCGTCGTCGTGGACACCGGCAGCAGCGATGCGACCGTGGCGATCGCACAAGCCGCCGGAGCGACGGTCGTGTACTTCCCGTGGATCGATGACTTTGCCGCGGCCCGCAACGCCGCGCTGCCCTACGTGACCACTGAGTTTGTGCTCGTGCTTGACGCTGACGATCGCCTCGCGGCCGGTGCAGCGCAAGCGCTTCGCGCTGCGGTCTCCGATCCCGGGCTCGATTGCGGCTTGTTGCCGCAGCACGACGCCGACCACCTCGACGCCACGCCCGAGCAGGTGCTCCGCGTGCCCGCCACCCTTGTCCCTCGGTTGTTGCGCAAGACTGCGGACCTTGCGTGGCGCGGTCGGGTCCATGAGAGCATTGGCGAATGGATCGGTGTGCGCCGTGATCGCGCCGCGTTCATCGACGCGCGCATCCTCCACTACGGGTCCGTGCCGCTGGTGCGTGAGCGCTTGCAGAAGGCGGAGCGCAATGTGCGGCTGCTGCGGCTGCGTGTGGAGGAGGAGCCCGAGAGCGCGACGCCCCGCAGCTTGTTGGGCGAGGAGCTGCTCAACGCCGGGCAGGTGGACGAGGCGCGCATCCACTTCGAGGCAGCGTGGGCGCTGCTTGAGCGCGCGTGGGAGCCGCCGGACGGCAGCCCGCAGCGTAGTTTCCCTCCTCCGATCCGGGCCCTGCAGCGCTACTTCGGGATCAAGCTTGATCAGGACGACTTCGAAGGCGCTTCGGAGGCTGTCGCCAAGGTCATCGATTGGGTCGGCGACGACCACCCCGTCGTTCGCTTCCTGCGCAGTCGCGTCGAGGAGCTCGCGGGCGACGCTTCTGACGGCGATGCGCGTCGCGAGTGGCTCGTGCGCGCGGTGCGTGGCTACCGAACGTGCGCGCAAAGTCACGGTCTTGCCTACACCGAGCCGGTGCCGCCTACGGTCACGGGCCTCGCAGCGTGCATACGCCTGTCCGTCGTGCTCCTGAAGTTGAACGAGCCCGGGCACGCGCGTGCGGTCGCGGAGGGCGCCATCGAACAGCATGGCGACCACGCCGATCTGCGCTGCGTGCTGGCTGAAGCCGCGCTGCTCCAGGGGGCTCCGGCCCGCGCCTTGTCGGTGCTCGGGCACGATCCCGGTCGCACGCCGGTCGACATCCCGGACGCTTGGGGCCTCGCCGCAGAGGCGTTTACTCAGATTGGGGATCCGACGCGCGCGAGCGGTGCGGCGCACCGTGCGGCCGAGGCGGAGAGTTGGCGCGAGCCCCATCGTTTGGTTCGGTTTCTGGTGATCGCCGAGGTGTTGAATTGACACGGCCCCACGTTGGCCAAACCCTGCTGCTCACCGGGGCCACCGGCTTTGTCGGCGGCGCAGTGCACGGCGCGCTGGTCGCCCAAGGATGGCAGGTGCGCTGCCTCACGCGCGATGCCGCGCGGGCGCGCAAGCGGGAGCCGTCCTTTGATTGGGTAGAGGGCGACGTCGCTGAGGAGCGGTCCTGTGCGGCCGCGCTCACCGGTTGTACGGCGGCGCTGTACCTCGTGCACGCGATCGGCGACGGCGGGGACTACCACCACAAGGAGGTGCTCGCCGCCGAGACGTTCTCGCGGGCTGCGGCGACGGCGGGCGTTGAAAAGATCGTCTACCTCGGCGGTGTCGCTCCCATTCAAGGCGGCTCGGACCACCTTCGCAGCCGACTGGCGGTGGGCACCGCTCTTCGTGCGGGTGCCGTCCAGACCATTGAGCTTCGGGCGAGCATGATCGTCGGCCATGGCAGCTTGAGCTGGCTCATTGTCCGCGACCTCGCAGCTCGCCTTCCGTTTATGGTGCTGCCGCGCTGGCTGAAGTCGCGCACCCAGCCTGTGGCGATCGACGATGTAGTGGTCGCGTTGGTGCGGGCGCTGGAGCTTCCGCAGGGTGCAAGCGCGTGGTTCGACATCCCAGGTCCGGAGACCCTCTCTGGGAAGGCGATCCTCGAGCAGACGGCGCGCGTCATCGGGCTGCGCCCCCCGTTCATGGTCGAAGTTCCGTTGCTCACCCCGAGGTTGTCTTCGTTTTGGGTGCGGTTTGTCACGCGGGCGGAATGGACGGTCGCGCGGGAGGTCGTGGTCGGTCTGACCGACGACTTGCTCGCTGACGACGACCTCTTCTGGCAGCGCATCGGCCATCCCCAGCGGATCTCTTTTGCCGTCGCCGCTGAGCGCGCGCTTCGAGCGGAGCAGCGTGAAGGGCCGGTCCGCGGATTGTGGGGCACCTTGGAGCGCGCTCGTGGGCTCTCTGGGGGCTCCTCTTGACCGTCCATGCCGCTGCTTCGGAGCCGTCCCGGGGGACGTGGCTCGCGGTCTTCTCGATCTGCGTCTGGCTGACCGCCACCATGAGCGCTGGACAACTTGGCCTTTGGCCCGCGATCGGCTCGGTGGCGGTGGCCTTGGGCTTGATCGTCTTGGGTGTGGATGGCGCGCGCTCCCGGCTGTTGCTGCGGCCCACGTTGAAGCTGGTGCTGCTTGGTTCCGTAGCCGGCGCAGCAATGGCTGCCGCGACCTACCTTTTGTATCCGATCAGCGTTCGCCTCTTGCCGTTCCTCGCGGGCGACACCGCGCAGCTCTACGCGGCGTTTCGGGGGCCCTCCCACGCGCTCGCATCTGCGGCGTTGTTCCCGGTGATCCTCGGCGAAGAGCTGGTTTGGCGCGGTGCGGTGCAAGGGACGTTGGTGCAGCGCTTTGGATCCGCGAGAGGCATCGTGCTGGCGGCGGTCCTGTACGCGCTCGTGCACGCCCCAACGGGATCGCCGGTGCTGGTGGCTGCGGCGCTGGGGTGTGGGCTCGTTTGGGGTGCGCTACGCACCTCCACGGGGAGCCTCGTACCGACGCTGGTCGCGCATGTGCTGTGGGACGGGCTGGTGTTGCTTTGGTTGCCGGTGGATGGAATGTAGGGTGCGCGCCGGCGTATGCTTGCTCCGGGCTGCGCGCGGATCACCCAAACTGTACCGCTGAAACCTCCGCTCCCAACACGGTGTCGCGGAACACGACGCGCCCGGCGTCGGCTCCAGCAGCTCCGGCGGCGACCATCAGCGGCAGCAGGTGCTCTTCCCGCGGGTGCGCGACCCGACCGCCCGGCGCTTGTGCCCAAGCGCGCAGCTGCTGGTCCCGGATCGCGTGCGGCTCGGCGATGGTCTCCGTGATCCAGGCGTCAAAGCGCTGAGAAGCCGGGAGCGCCTCCGGCGATCCGAACATCCGCATGTTGTGAAAGCTCATGCCGCTGCCGAGGATCAGCACGCCTTCGTCGCGCAGCGGTGCCAGCGCGCGCCCGATCGCGAGGTGGGCGGCGGGGTCCAGACCGGCCTGCAACGACAGCTGCACCGTGGGAACGTGCGCGTTGGGAAACGCGACCTTCATCGGGATGAACACGCCGTGGTCCCAGCCTCGCTTGGCGTCCGAGGCGTTGGGGATGCCCGCGGCGGACAGCAGCGCTTGGACCTCGGCCGCGAGCGCCGGCTCCCCGGGCGCTGGCCAGGTCAGCGCGTAGGTGTGGGCCGGGAACCCGTAGTAGTCGAACAGCAGCGGCGGCGCGGCCGATGCGAGCACGGTGGGCACGCGCTCCTCCCAATGCGCCGAGATCACCAACAGCGCCTTCGGCGGCTGGGACAAACCCGCTTCGATCCCGCGCAGCCAACGAGCCATCGGCTCCCACGCGTCGCGCGGGTTCCAGTCCATGAAGAAGCAGGGACCGCCGCCATGCGGAACGTAGAACGTGGGGAGTCGGGACATCGGGTGCCTGCAGTGTGCCGCAAGGCTACGCACTGTTTGCCGGCGCGCAAGTTGCCGGCGCGCAAGTTCGCCGACGCGCACGCGTCGCGGTTCCCGCGGATTTCAGCTACGCTGCGGCATGCTCCTGCTCCTTGCGCTCCAGCTGCTCCAACCGGCCTTCGCTACCGACCACGGCATCACCGCTCGCTCCACGACCGGCTGTGGGAATTGCCATGGTCGCACCGCCGATAGCGCGACTACGGTCACGCTCGCGGCTTCGGCCTCGACGGTGTACCCAGGCGACACCGTCGACCTCACGCTGACCGTCGCGTCCTCCGACGCCTCGCATACCCACGCTGGCCTCAACGCATCCGCGTCGTCGGGCACGCTGGCGTCGGGCTCCAACAACAAGCTCTCCTCCTCGGAGATCACCCACTCCGCCCCGCAGCGGATGAGCTCCGGCGCGATCGTTTTTGATTTTCAATGGACAGCGCCGGCGGCCGAGGGCTCCTACCGAATCTCCGGGGCCGGGAACGCGGTGGACGACGACGGCAGTGACAACGGCGACGGCTGGAACCTCGCCTCCGACCTGACGCTCGTGGTCGACGATGGCTGCGATGATCTCGATGGCGACGGCGTCACCGACTGCGCCGGCGACTGTGACGACGCCGATGGCGCGGTGTACCCGGGCGCTGACGAACACTGCGACGGCGTGGATGAAGATTGCGATAGCGTCGCCGACAACGCGGCGGTCGACGCCACAAGTTGGTACGGGGACGCCGATCGGGACGGCTACGGCGACGATGCGACGGCCTACGCGGCCTGTGCCGGCGCCGCGGGGGACGTCGCGGTAGGCGGTGACTGCCACGACGCGGACGCTGCGGTGTCTCCCGGTGCGGCAGACGCGTGGTACGACGGCGTGGACAGCGACTGCGCGGGGAACTCCGACTACGATCAAGACGGGGACGGCGTCGACGCGGCAGACCCGTGGTCCGACGGCTTGGACTGCGACGACACCGATGGGACGGCGTTTCCCGCTGCAGACGACGCCTGGTACGACGGTCGCGACAGCGACTGCGCGGGGAATTCCGACTACGACGCCGATCGCGACGGCTTCGATTCGGCGAGCTTTGGCGGCACCGACTGCGACGACGGCGCGGCTGCGGTCTACCCCGGCGCGCCCGATGCCCCGGAGGACGGCTTCATCAGCGACTGCGCGCTGCGCCCCGCGGGGGACGCCGATGGCGACGGCTTTGCGGCCGTGTCTGCCGACGGCGCCGACTGCGACGACGCCAACTCCACGGTCTACCCCGGCGCGCCCGATGTCTGGTACGACGGCGTAGACGCGAACTGCGACGGCGCCAACGACTTCGATCAGGACGGCGACAGCTACACCTCCGACGCGTGGCTGGACCCTGCCGGCGCGCGCGGCACCGACTGCGACGACACCGCGGCGCCGATCTCTCCGGCAGGCGTGGAGACCCCCTACGACGGCGTCGATCAGGACTGTACGGGCGCTGATCTGACCGACGTAGACGGCGATGGCGTGGACGCGATCGCCGCAGGAGGCACGGACTGCGACGACGCCGACCCGCGCGTCACCGACTGTGACACCGGGGGCGAGGACACCGGAGGCTCGGGCGGGGACGACACGGGAGATGTCGCAGATAGCGGCGACAGCGCAGCGCCCGGCGACACCGACGGGACCGGCGATGCCCAGAGCGGCTGCGGCTGCGGGACCGGCGGGAGCGCGACCGGCGGGAGCGCCGGGTGGCTGGGGCTGTTGCTCGCAGCGGGCTTGGTGCGGCGGCGGAGGTAGGGCGCCCCTGCTGGCCGTGGCGCTCCACGCCCTCGGCCGAAGCCGCCCCTACGACGGATACTCAGCCCGGATCCTGTCCAGTTCCCGCTTGACGGTGGCGGCGGTGTGCGCGAGCTGCTCTTCGCTGTGCAAGCTCGACAAGAAGAACCGCAGGCGCGAGGCGTTGTCGGCGACCGCCGGGTACAGGATCGGCTGCACGTTGATGCCCGCCTTCTTCAAGGCGTCCGACAGCAGCAGCGCGTGGAAGGAGTTTCCGACGATCACCGGGATGACGCCGCTCTCTCCGGCCGCGGGCCCGTTGTCGAGGCCGTACTTCTGGCACTCAGCGTAGTAGAACGCCGCGTTGTTCTGGAGTTTGGTCACCGCCTGCGGCTCTCGCTCCATCAGCTCCAGCGCGGCGATCGCCGCGGCCGTGTTCGCGGGCGTGAGGCCCGCCGAGAAGATGAAGCCCGGCGCGGTGTACTTGAGCAGCTCGATCAGCACCTTCGAGCCGCCGATGTAGCCACCACACGACGACAGCGACTTGGACAGCGTGCCCATCCAGATGTCGACGTCGCTGCCGGCCACGTTGAAGTGCTCGCGCACGCCGAGGCCGCGCTCGCCGACCACGCCGAAGCTGTGGGCTTCGTCGACCATCAAGAAGCACTTGTGCTTCTTTTTCAGGGCGATGTAGGCGGGTAGATCACAGACGTCGCCGTCCATCGAGTACACACCTTCGACGATGATGCAGACCTTCTCGAAGTGCGGCCGCAGCTGCGTCAGCATCTTCGCCAGCGCTGCGCTGTCGTCGTGGGGGAACGGCCGGCGCGTGGCGCCCGAGAGCCTCATGCCTTGGAACACCGAGTCGTGGATCAGCTCGTCGTGCAGCAGCAGATCCTTGGGGCCGAACAGGTGACCGAGCGTGGTCACGTTCGTGGCGTGGCCGGCGGTGAACACCAACGCGGCGTCCACCTGGAGCGCCTGCGCCAAGCGCTGCTCCAGCTCGGCGTGGATCGGGCGCTCGCCGCTCGCGACGCGGGATGCGCTGACGCTGCTGCCGTACTGGCGTACGGCCTCCATCACGCGCTGCTCGACGTACGGGTGGCCGGAGAAGCCGAGGTAGTTGTAGCCCGAGAAGTGGATCAGCTCTTTGCCGCCGATCTGCGCCACATCGCGCGCGATGCCCTCGAGGGTCTTGAAGTACGGGTTGTCGATGCCCATCATCAGCGCGGCTTCGAGGCGCTGCGAGAGGTCCACCCACTCCGGGAACGCGCCGAAGTCGGTGAAGCGCTCGGGGATCACCAGCTCGGGCTCACCGGGCTCACCGGGCTCGCCGGACTCGACGCGTCGCAGCTCGGCTTCGACGCCTTCGCCGTACGCGACCACCGCGCCGGTGTCATCGGTCAGCCAGATGTCGCCGCGGAAGCGATCGGCTTCGGCGTCGCGGAAGATGCCTGTGACGGCGAGCGTGCCGTCAGCCGAAACGATGGCGCTAACCGGGGTTTGTGTCCATCGGGCGACGCGCACCGGGAAGCCGGCGCGGCCCATCTTCTGGACGGCCCAGACCGCTGCGAGCTGGAAGGCGGAGTCGATCGCGAGCGGGCTGAACTGCCACGTGACGTCGCTGCCCCATGCCGCAGGCGCGCCGATGCGCACCCGTCCGCGCACGTGGGAGGGGCCGAGCCCGGCTACGTCGGTCAGGCCTTGCAGCAGCGGGCCGTGGAAGGTGTGGTCGCGGTAGAACGTCGCGATGTCCCATGCGGACGCGCTCTCCGCGGCTTCCATCCGCTGCACCGCCGGCATCGCGGCGGAATCCACAAGATCGGCCTTCCACGCGAGGCGATCGGCGCCGCGCTCGCCCACCCACACGCTGTAGCTGAGGCCGTCGATGCGGGTGCGCATCGTGACCGGCTTGTCGACGGTGACGCCGTCGAAGAGCGTGAGGTTCTCGACCTGCACCGGGCCGAGCACGGCGCATCCCAACTGCGCCGCTTGATCGGCGATCACCGCCATCGGCACCGTCGGCTTCCCGTAGAGCGCGTGATCGGCCAGCCACGGCAGCTCGGGGGTGAGCTTCGCGGTGGTCTCGACCACGCGGCGCACCGCCGGCACGTCGAGGCCGGGCACGACGTCTTCGGGGATGAACAACGCGCGCAGGAAGGCTTCGACGCCGCGCTCGCGGTCTACGAACCACACGCCTTGCTCGCGCATCTCGCGCTTCATCGCGTCGGGGATGGTCGCGACCATGTCGCTGCCGTCCCAGGGGCCCCAGGCTTGTACACCGCCGGGGACGCCGCTCTGGCGGATCACCGCGGACATCGCTGCGTTTGCTGCGGCGTACTCGGTCTGGTAGGCGTTGCCGAAGAACCCGGCGTAGCTGCCCATCGCCGCTGCGTGCTTCAAGCCGGGGAGGGCGCCCAGCAGGTTGCGCAGCCCGTCGACCTTGATCGCCCACGCGCGGCGCGCCACGGCGAGATCGACGGTGCCCATCGGGCCGTCCGCGAGGGTGCCGGCCGCGTGCACGAGGCGCGTGATGCCGAGGGTGTTCAAGCCCGCCACCGCGTCGGCGTTTGTGACGTCGACCGGCAGGTAGCGGGCGCGGCTGCCCAGCTCGGCGAGGGCTTCGCCGGCGTCGGCGCGGGTGCCCACGAGGATCACCTCGTCTGCGCCGGCGCTGATCATCGCGCGCGCCAACAGGCGCCCCATCCAGCCGGTGCCGCCGGTCAACAGCACGCGGTCTCCCGCGAGCAAGCGCGCCGGATCGGAGCCCTGCGCGGTCTCGGCCGCAGCGCTCAACCGCGGCACGCGGCGCTCGCCGTCGATGTACAGCACCTCAGGGTCGCGCTCGATGCCGACGGCTTCGAGGCTGGCCTCGGCCATCGAACCGCGCACCACACGCACGTTGTGAACGGCCCACTCGCGGGCGAGCGACTTCACGAAGCCGACCACGCCTTCAACGCGCGCCGCCTCGCTTGCTTCGGGGTGCGCCGGCACGCACACGACGAGATCGCCGGGGGTTTGGCGACGCAGCGTCTCGAGCGTGGGGTCGTTGAGCACGCGCGCGGCTCCGCTCCCTGCATGTGCGGGCACAGTTGCCGGCAATTTGGGCGCGGCGACGCTCGACACCATTAGCAGGTCCATCGCCCGGCTGGGGTCCGTCAGATCGACGACTTCGTCGCTGGTGGAGCGCTCCACGTGCGCGACCAGATCCTGCACCGTCGGGTTCTTCGCGAACAAGGAGCGGGGGATGCCGCCGAAGCCCGGGAAGTCTTCGGTGAGCTTCTGCGCGAGCTCGTTCACCATCAGCGAGTCGAAGCCGAGGTCGTCGAGCAGGCGCTGCTCGGACTTCAGCGCGTCGGCCGGGAACGCTGAGACCTTGGACAGCACGCGCAGAACGCGCGCGCGGACGCCAGCTTCTGCGCCAGCCTCGGCGCCCGCTTCTGGGCTACCTTGGGCTTGAACCGCAGCCGCGGGTGCGCCCTGTCCAGCGGACTCCGCTGCGCTCGGGGCGCGCGCGGACGCGAGGTGTACGGCGTGCGTCGTCTCCTGCACGCCCCAGTAGGTCTGGGTTTGCAGCGGCGTCGGCGCGACGGTGGCCAGACCCTGACCGAACGCGGTCAGATCAACGCGATGCCCGTTCGCGGCGCACAGCGCGAGCACGCGCAGCAAGCCGTGGCCGTGATCCCCGGCGTCCTTGCCGGACCCTTCGGTGCCGTCGGCAGCGACAGAGACGATGCTCTCGCCGTTGTCGAGCACGCCACGGGCAAAAGCAGCGAGCGTCGCGCCCGCGCAGAGCTGGATGTAGATGCGCGCGCCCTGATCGCGGCACTGGCCGAGGCCGCGCACGTACTCGACGGGGCTGACGGCGTGGCGCTGGAAGATCGCGCGGATCGCGTCCGCGGAGGTCGGCGCGCGCTCGGCGATGCAGCTCGCCATCGCGATCGCCGGGGCCGCGTAGGTGACGTCCCCGAGGCCGGCGTCGACGTCGGCTTGCACCGAAGCGAGCATCGGCGAGTGGAACGCGTGCGAGACCGGGATGCGGCGCGCCTTGATGTGCGCGGCGCCGAGGCGCTGCACCGCGAGCTCTACCGCGTCGGTGGGCCCGGAGATCACGTTCTGACGGGGGTGGTTGCGGTTCGCGATCACCACGCCTTCCGGCAGGTGCGGCGCGATGTCCTCGGCGGTGGCCATCGCTGCGGCCATGGCGCCGTGATCGCCGGGCAGCGCGGTCATCGCTTGTCCGCGACGGGCGACGAAGCGGATGGTCTCTACCGGAGACGCGCCGCCCGAGAGCGCCGCGGCGGTGAATTCACCCAGCGAATGCCCGAGCACCACCGAAGGCTCGATGCCGAAGCGCCGCAGCACGCGCGCGACGGCGACGCCGATCGCGAACATCGCCGGCTGGGCGATCGCGGTGTCGGTGAGCGCGGCTTCGGTGGCATCGGGGCCGTACAGGTAGGAGAGCAGCGGCTGCGGGGTGATCTCCCGCACGGCGTCTTCCATCTCGGCCATGGTGCTCGCGAATTCGGGGAAAACCAGCCACTCGCGGAGCAAGCCGACCTTCTGCATGCCCTGGCCGGGGCACAAGAACGCGACAGGCGCGGGGGCGCTCGCATCCCCGATCACCGTGTCGCGGTCGACCTGACCGCGCAGCGAGGCGTCTTTTTGCAAGGCGGCAGCGGCTTTCGCGAGGCGCTCGACCAGCTCGGGTACGCTGGATGCGACCATCGCGCAGCGCACCGCCCGGCGCTTGCGCGCGAGGTTCAGCGTGTGCACGACCGCGGCAAAACCGCCGCTGCGCTCGGGGGTGTCGAGCAGCGTGCCAGCAAGCTCCGCGAGGTAGTCGCCGAGCAGCTCGCCGGTGTCCGCGCTCACGACCACAAGCTGAGGCAGGGCGGCGGGCATCGGGTCGGGGGTAATGTTGGCCCGCGTGGGCGTGCCTGCGACGGGCAGCGCCGCGAAGGACGCCAGCGCAAACAGGCGCGCCGGCTTGCTGTCGGGAGCCTGACGCAGCACGAGGTGCCCGTTGGTGCCGCCGAAGCCGAAGCTCGAGACGGTGGCCGTGCGCGGCGTGACCGAGTGCCACGGGCGGGCGTCGGTGGGCAGCGCGAAGGTGCCGTCGTTGAGGTCGTGATCGGGGTGCGGCGCCGACCAGTTGGCGAGCGGCGGCAGGGTGCGATGATGCAGCGCGAGCGTAGCTTTGATCAGACCGGCGATGCCGGCGGCGCTCATCGTGTGGCCGATGTTGGCCTTGGCGGAGCCGAGCGCGACCGGGCCCAACGACGCGCTGCGGCCGCGCAGGATGGCGCGCAGGGCGGTCAGCTCGACGCGGTCGCCGACGGAGGTTCCGGTGCCGTGGGCTTCGATGTGGCCGATGGAGTCGGGGTTGACGCCGGCGTCGTCCCACGCGGTCTGCATGACCTCGATCTGGCCTTCGGCGCGGGGGCTCATCGGGCCATCGCCGCGACCGTCGTTGTTGCAGCTTGAACCGGCAATCACTGCGTAGATCCGGTCATTGGCCGCGACCGCGTCTTCGAGGCGCTTCAGCACCACCATACCGACGCCTTCGCCTTGTACGAAGCCGTCGCTGCGGGCATCAAAGGGACGGCAAACGCCCGAAGCGCTGATCGCGCCGATGCGGGAGAAGGCGATCAGGTTTTCGGGGGAGAGGTTCAGATACACGCCGCCGGCGACGGCGGTGTCGATCTGGCCGTCACGCAGCCAGGTGCAGGCGTCGTGCAGCGCGACCAGCGCGGAGGCGCACGCGGCGTCGAGGGTGTAGGCGGGACCGCCAAAGTCCAGCTCCTGCGCGACGCAGGCGGCGACCATGTTCGCGAGCAACCCGGCGGCGGAGAACGCGCGGGTCGGCACGACGCGGTTGACCGCTGCGGCCATCGCCGCGACCGAGGCAGGATCGGCGTTGACCGTGCCCAGCTCGCCAGCCGCCATCAAGCCCGCGACCGCACGGGAGGACAGCAGCGTGCGGTACTCGGTGCCGGTGACGCCAACAAAGGTGCCTACGCGGCGGCGATCCAGCGTACGAAGCGCGGTGGATGCACCGTCGAGGCCCGGCGCATAGCCAGCGTCGACCATCGCGTTCCAGGCTGCTTCGAGGGTGATCCGCTGCTGCGGATCCATGACCTCCAAGCGGCGCGGGGGAATCCCGAACTCCAATGCCGCAAAGCGACGTACATCGTCGATAAACGCGCCGTTGGGCGCGTAGTATCGGTCGGACGCTCGGTGGCTCTCCGAGAAAAACGCCTCATGGTCCCACCGATCGGACGGTGGGGTCTTGAAGGCATTGCGGCCATCGCGCAGCAGTTGCCAGTAGCGCGAGACATTCGGAGCGTCGGGAAAGCGGCATGCCATGCCGACGATCGCGATAGGACGGGAAGTTTTCATGGAAACTCGCGGGCGAGGCCGCGCTCAGACCGCCTGGGTCTTGTCGATGAGCGCGATGAGATCGCCGAAGGTGTTGATGCGGACCATCACTTCGTCGCTGAACTGGGTCTCAAGCTTTTCTTCGAGAAAACCAACCATCTCCATGGTGGCCACCGAGTCCATACCGAGCTCGCGGATCTCCTGAGTCGCGGAGACCGTTGCGAGCTTGGACGCCTTGGTGGGGTCGACGGCGAGGATGGCTTCTTTGATAAGATCGAGGGAGCTCATGAGGAAATTCCTTGTGCGTTCTGGTTTTACGGCTGGTTTTACGGGGTGGGCGTCTTGCGGCTGGATGCCGGGCGGTAGACCAGCCCGTTGGGGTTCGACGCGGCTAACCGGAGTTGTCACCGCTGTCCGCTGCGCCGTCGTTGCTGCCGAACACGCGGGACGCGAGGTGAGAGGCGCGACCGAACAGGCCGCGGGCCACGTGCCGCGCGACGGTCAAGGTCTCGCCGCTGCTGCCCAGCGTGCGGTCGCCCTGCGCCGAGAGGTCGCCCGAGAGGAAGATCTCCCGGGTCTTGCGGCGTTGCAGCTTGCCGGAGCTGGTCTTGGGCAGCTGGCCGGCCTTGAGCGTCACGACCTCGGTCACCTTCAGCGAGAGCTGCTCAGAGACGGCGCGCTGGATGGTCTCGGCGAGGTTGGCTGGAGCGTCCGGCTTGGTCTCGCAGACGACGATCAGCTCTTCGCTCTCGCGGCCGGGGCGGGAGAACGCGACGACATTGCCACGGCGTACGCCGTCAATCTCCGCGACGATCCACTCGATGGTCTGCGGGTGATGGTTGCGGCCGTTGAGGATGATGAGGTCTTTGCAGCGACCGGTGATGAACACATCCCCGTCGAGCAAGAAGCCGAGGTCGCCCGTACGAAGCCAGCCGTCGCGGAAGCACGCCGCGGTGGCTTCGGGGTTCTTGTAGTAGCCGGCGGTGACCGACGGGCCGCGGAACACGAGCTCGCCTTCTTGTCCTTCGGGGAGCAAGTTGCCGTCGGCGTCGATGACGCCCAGCGCGTGCTCGCGGAAGGCCTTGCCGCAGCTGACAAACGAGAGCGCGACGTGGTCGTCCTTCGGGGCCTCGAGCGTGCCGGTGGCGCGGAAGGCGTCCGCGTCGGCCGCGATCACGCGCAGCGGGGTGGCGGGCTCGTGAAAGCTCATCGCCAACGTCGCTTCTGCCATGCCGTAGGCAGGCATGATCGCGTCTTTGGTCATGCCGCAGCGTGCGAAGGTCTCGACGAACTCCGTCATCACCAGCGCGTTGATCGGCTCGGCGCCGCAGCCAAGCACGCGGACGCGGGAGAGGTCCCAGGTCGAGAGCTCTTTTTCGGACGCCCGCTTGCCGGCCAGCGCGAACGCGAAGTTCGGGCCGAACGACAGCGTCGCCTTGTAGTCGTGCATCACCTGCATCCACAAGTTCGGGCGCTTCACGAAGCTCATCGTCGGCAGGAAGATGATGTCGATCGCGGCGAGCAGCGGCGTGATGACGAAGCCGATCAGGCCCATGTCGTGGTAGAGCGGCAGCCAGGAGACGCCGACGTCACGCCCGCGGGTGAGCTGCATCCCGCTGTTCGCGATGGCGTGGCAGTTCGCCATCAGCGAGGCCTGAGTGACGACCACGCCCTTCGGTGCGGAGGTCGAGCCGGACGTGAACTGAAGGAACGCGAGGTCGTCCGGGGTGAGCTCCGGGAGCGCGGCGGTGCTGGGGGCGACCTCGGCGATCTTGTCGATGGTGAGCAGATCGCGGAGGGTCTTGACCTTCGGCATCACCTGCCAGAGCACGTTGGAGAGTTGCTTGTCGGTGATCAGCAGGCTGGCGCCGGCCACCTGCATGATGTTCACGGCGCTGTCAGCCCAAGAGTCCAGCTTGCCGAAGGACAACGGCGGGAACATCGGGACCGGGACGAGACCGGCGATCAGGCAGCCGTAAAAGGTGATGACGAAGTCTTCGGGGCTGGCGAGCACCATCGCGACGCGATCGCCGCGCTGGTAGCCGCGCGCCATCAGCAGGCGGGCGCGGGCTTCGGAGGCGGCCCACAGGGCTTTGAAGCTGTAGCGCGTAGGCTTCAACGCGCCGTCGAGGAAGGTGTAGCCGTGCTCGTCAAACTGCGCGCAGCGCTGCAACGCCTCGACGATGGTCGCCGGGAGGTGTTGGCGGTCAAACGAGTTGGAAACGTGCGACATCAGCGACTCCGGGTTGGAACGGACATCCTGCAGGGTGTCCGGAACGGGCGTACTGGTAGCACACCGTCCGACGTGGGCCAAGTGCCGATTTACACTTATCTTTAGTCAGTCGGGTCAGTTTTGGAAGAACGACCGACGGGTCGGTTCGGTACGATGAATGAAGCTTCAGTTTTCGCGGCTGCGTAGCCTGTCACACGCGACTGCGTAGGAGATTACGCACCTTTGCCGAATCGCCTCGACCCGGTGGCGCCACGGGGAGTGCGTTACGCACGCGGCATGAGCGCCTTTCCCGGTCTTGATGTTTGTGTGCATTCGTCCCATGTGGACATGTTTGGACATGTCAATCACACCCGCTATTTGGAGTACATGGAGTGGTGCCGCTTCGCGTGGGCGGACCATCATGGTTTCCCGATCCCGGCGATGATCGAGCACGACCGTGTCGCTCCGGCGATCCTGCGCGTACAGATCCAATACCGGCGCGAATGTCGCTACGGCGACCGGTTGAGGGTGCGGGCGGAGGCCTTGTCGGCGCGACGCATGATCGGACGGATCAAGCAGACCATTCACGCGATCCTTCCCGACGGATCGGACGGTGAGTTGGTCGCGGATGCCGAGCTTACGTTTGTCATGCTGAACATCGACACACGCAAGGCGTCGCCGCTTGTACCGATGTTTTTGGCCTTGCTGCCCGTCGGCGACTGACCCTCAGCCTACGCCGATGGCGCCGCGCACGCGACGCATCACGCCCTCGGCGATCTCCCGCACCCGCGCGGTCGAGGTGTTGAGGATGCTGTCCAGATAGCCGTGATCGTTCATCAGGCGCGCATATTCGGCTTGTACCGGGGTGAGTTCAGCGACCACCGCGTCGGCCACCTCGGCCTTCAGGTACCCGTAGCCGCGGCCCGCGTAGCGCTCGGCGATGCTGTCTACGCTCTCGCCGGTGACCGCGGACAGGATGCCCATGAGGTTGACCACGCCGGGGCTGGCCAGCCCGGGGGCGTACTCGCAGCCGGTGTCCGTCACCGCCTTCATGATCACTTTTCGGGCCTTCGCCGGGTCTTGGTCGAGGCCGACGGCGTGGTTCGGGCGCTGCTCGGCGATGGACTTGGACATCTTGACCGTGGGATCGTCTAAGCCCATGACCCGCGCACCGGCGAGCGGCACGGAGAGCGCGGGGGCTTTGAGCGTCTCGCCAAACAGGTGGTTGAAGCGGAACGCGATGTCGCGCGCCAGCTCGATGTGCTGCTTCTGATCGTCGCCGACCGGAACCACGTCGGTGTCATAGAGCAGGATGTCCGCGGCTTGGAGCACCGGGTAGTTCAGCAAGCCTGCGCCTACGGTCTCCCGGCCCTCTGCCTTGGACTTGAACTGCGTCATGCGGTCCAACCAGCCTAACGGCGTCACGCAGTTCAGCAGCCACTGCAGCTCGGCGTGCTCGCGGATGTGGGACTGGATGAAGATGTTGGAGTGCGCGGGGTCGATGCCGCTGGCGAGAAAAGCGGCCACCACACCGCGACAGTTCGCGCGCAGCTGCGCCGGGTTCACCACCTCAGGGATGGTGAGCGCGTGCAGATCGACCACGCAGAACACGTTTTCGCGGGCGTGCTGGTGCTGGACCCAGGGCTTGATCGCACCAAGGTAGTTTCCAAGGTGCAGCTTTCCGGTGGGCTGTACGCCGGAGAACGCGCGCAGTTTCGAGGGGGCGGCGGGCGTCAGGGGGGACAGGGAGGGCACGGAGGACGGGGTCGACATGTGCGGCGGCTATCAAGAAAGCGGCGGGGGTGGAACGGGCGGCTCGTGCGCCCGCTCGCTGGCGCGTCCTGTCCCGTTCTGCAACAGTTCAGCGACGCGGGGGGAACAACGACGGATACCGGTATGGACGGTTTCTTGACGCTGCCTTATCCTCCTGACATGAACGAGGGCACACTCATCCAGTTGTTCGGGCCAAAGTGGCCCGGCTGTCGCACCGCTTCGGGCCGATACGTGATCGAGAGTGAACCCGATCATTCGCCGTGGGCCGCGATCGTGAAGGCCGACTCGCATCGGGTGTTGCCGCGGGATCAGGTGGAAGGCAAGGCGTGGGACGTCGCGGTGCTGTGGCTGGGCGCGCTGCCGGGGGCGTGGAGCGCTTCCGGAGAGGGGCGGCTGGCTATCGCTACGCCGCACGCGGCGGAGTTCCTGATGGACACCAAGCGCCTTCAGCTCGCCTGTGGGCGCCTGCAGACGTCCAACCTCGTCGCGAGCGTGCCGATCCGCGGCCGCATCACCGTCATGGTCGACACGCCGCGCCACCGAGCGGTGCTCCTCGACGAGACCCGCAGCGCATTCGACGCCGCGCGCGGCGATCGGGTGTGTGCGTTCCCGTTCCTGATTCAAAATGGCAAGCTGACGGGGTTGGTGATGTCGGCGCCGGTCGCCGACAAGGCGTGGTGGAAGATCTGGTAAGAAGCCCGCTGGGTTCAGTCGGTACGCGGGTTGAGCATCGCCAGCACCTGCTCGTGCAGCCACCCGTTGGTCGCGACGATCTCGGGGGCGCCCGGCCGATGCGTGGAGCCGTCGACCCGGCTGACGATGCCGCCGGCCTCCTGGATGAGCACGACGCCGCCGGAGGTGTCCCAGGCTTTCAGGCCGTACTCCCAAAAGTAGTCGCTGGTCCCTGCCGAGAGCATCGCTAAGTCCATCGCCGCCGAGCCGCTGCGCCGGATCGCTTGGCTTGCCATCAGCGCCCGCTCTACGAACGCGAGGTAAAACGATGCGTTGTCGCGCCGGTCGTAGGGAAACCCGGTGACGCCGAGGGCGTCGTTCAAGGTGCGCACCTCGGAGACCCGCAGCGGACGAGTGGTCCGGGCGCGCTGGTCGGTGAGCCGCGCGCCGTTGCCGATCGACGCGGTGTACACGCGGTCGCGGATCGGATCGGCGATGCAGCCGATCAGCGGCGTGTCGCCATCGACGAGGGCGATGCTGACGCAGTAGGACGGGTAGTCGTGCACAAAATTTGTGGTGCCGTCGAGGGGGTCGACCACCCAGCGCAGCCCGGTCGTCACCCCGCCGCCCTCCTCGCCTTGCACCGGAATGTCGGGGGTGCTGGCGCCCAGCAGCTCGCGGATGCGGGCCTCCGAGGCCAGATCTACTTCGGTCACGAGATCGATGGCGCCTTTGTGATCGACGCGTTCGGGGCGGCGTTGCAGCAGCAGCGCAGCGGCGGAGGCTGCGGCTTCAGCCGCGCGTTCAAGGGGCAACAGGTCACGCATCGCCGCGCTCTATCCGGGATAGGGCGGAGCGGTGAAGCTTCAAGACTGGCAGCAAGCGTTCAAGTTCGTACGTGGCATCGCCCGGGGTGTCCGGCGGGGACAGGTGTTCCCAGCGCCGGGGCGGGTCGGGGTTCAGGCGGCGCCCGGCGGGTCGCGCATCGTTCAGACGGCTACGCCCGGGGGTTGGAACGAGCTTGGACGCTGGGAGATCACCGAGCATACGATCCCGGTGCGCGGGCTGAGCGCTGCGCTCCGAGTGCTGCACCTCTCCGACGTACACCTGCGCGGGGATGAGCCTTGGGTGAATCAACTAAGCAGCGAGATCCTCCAGATGTGCGCGGCGACTCCGCCGGACGTGATCGTGTTGACCGGGGATGTGCTGGCCCGCGGCTTCGACATGGCGGTGGTGCACCGCTTTTTGGGTGCGCTCCCAGCAGCACGGTACGGCACCTACGCGGTCATCGGAAACTGGGAGTATTGGGCGTTGACCCCGGATGGTCGCTCGCCGCACGATCCGGGCTACCTCGGGAATGACAGCGATCAAAAAGCCAAGCGGCGCGAGGAATGGACGGCGGTGCTCGCGGAGCACGGCATCCCTTTGCTCAACAACCGGTCGGTGCGCGTGGGGCCGATCCGCGTCGCTGGGACGGACGATATTCTGGCGGGGGACCCGGACATCGCGGCGGCCTACGCGGAGCTCGATGGCACGCCGACGCTGACGCTGACGCACTCCCCGGCGATGTTTGACGATTTGTCGCACCCGGATGTGTTCGCGGTGCTCGCGGGGCACACGCACGCTGGGCAGGTTCGGATCCCGGTTGTAGGACCGTTTTTCCTGCCGAAGGGGAGCGGGGACTACCCGTGGGGCTGGTACCAAGGGCAGGACGGCGCGTGGTTGTTCGTGCACCGCGGCATCGGGTGGTCGGTGGCGCCCGTGCGGTGGCGGGCGGCGCCGGAGATCGCCTGGATTATGGTTCAACCTTCCTAAAAGTAGGGGTCAGGTTGTTACCATTACACTTTCTGGAAAGTGTAATGGTAACAACCTGACCCCCTAGTTTTTGCGTTTAGGCCGGACAGTCCGCCGGGCAGTTGTCGTTCGTCTCGGGGCCGTCGCACACGCCGTCCCCGCAGCAGGGCATGCCGGGCTCGACGTCTGCGCAGTCTTCGACCGGCGGCATCCCGGTGTCGCCGCCGCCGCCCCCGTCTGGCAGCGTGACCTCACCGTGGTAGCAACCGACGACGTACGGAAAGGTGCGCGTCATGTGGTACCCGTAGGTGCCGTCGGGCTCGGTGCGCCCGTTGCACACGTCGAGCACCGTGGGGTCGTTGCTCGCCGTGTAACTGTAGGCGTCCCAGGCGTAAGTGGTCGGGTCCCCGGTCTGTGCGTAGCCGCTCTGCATCGTCGCGATCTCGGTGCAATTCGCGTCCAAGCACGCGTCGGGCCCGTAGATCGGGAACCCGTCGAGCGCGAAGCCGATGATCGGCGACGGCGCGCCGCTTACCGGGGCGACCATCGTTGAGCACAGGACGTCCATCGCGTGCAGGTGGTAGTCGCCTTCGGGACCAGTGTGGCCGTAGCAGGCGTCGACGATCTCGTTGTAGACTGGATCGCCGTAGGGTTCGGGCACCGCCGCCTCGTTCGGCGAGTACACCGGCAGTCCGACCAGCGCGAACCCGACGTCGCCGAGCAGGTTCAGCGGGATGGGCTCTGCGGCCGCTACGGGCTCCAACGGGATGCGGAATTCGAGGTTCTGCGCCGCCAGCTCGTTGGGCGTGAGCGCGACGAATTCGTACCACGGGATGCCGTTCGACGTCACGACGAGATCGGTGCCGTCGCACTTGGCGGTGACCTCGGGGTCCGGGTACGCGGCGTTGGCGGCGTTGGCCGTCAGCTCGGGGAACAGCGCGGCCTTGGGGCAGCTGCTTAGGTCCGCAGTGTCACTGGTTTCTGCGGTGTCTGCGGTTTCGCTGGTATCCGACGACTTGGAAGCGGTGTTGCAGGCGAGTAGAAGCAGGAGCAAGAGGACCTCGGGATTGTGGGCGGGTGAAGCAAGCAGGCAGGGGGCCGACGGGGCAGCCGGTCAGCTCAGGCCATAAAGTTTGATTTTTTCGTACAGGGTGCGCTCGCCGATCCCAAGGTGGTCGGCGCTTTTTCTACGATTGCCGTCGTATAGGGCCAGCGCCCGGCGGATCAGCTCCGCTTCGGCTTGTGCGAGCGTGGGGACGACGTCCGGGGCGGCTTGGCGCGCAGCGGTCGCCGCCGCGACGAGCGTGATCTCGGGGCCGTCGGAGAGGATCGCGGCGCGCTCCAACTGGTTGCACAGCTCGCGCACGTTCCCCGGCCAGGACATCGTGGGTATCAGGCTCGCCGACGCTTCGGAGAGGTACAGCCCGGGCCGTCCCAGCTCACGCCCGATGCGCGACAGCAGGGTACGGGCGAGGGGAAGGACGTCGGCGCGTCGCTCGCGCAGCGGCGGGAGCCGGATCGGAAATCCAGCGAGGCGGTAGTACAGATCCTCCCGGAATGTGCCGTCTCGGACGCGGGCTTCGAGGTCTCGGTTGGTCGCCGCGACGATGCGTACGTCGACCTCCACCGTTTGTTCACCGCCGACGCGCTCGAAGCGACGCTCCTGAAGGACGCGGAGCAAACGGGCTTGTAGACCAAGATCCAGCTCGCCGACCTCGTCGAGGAAGAACGTGCCGCCGTCGGCCAACTCCAGCTTGCCGCGTCTGCGCTGCGCTGCGCCGGTGAACGCGCCCCGCTCGTGCCCGAACAGCTCGCTCTCCAACAGCGACGCGCTGAGCGTCGCGCAGTTCACTGTGACAAACGGCCGGTCTGCGCGATCTGAGCTGTTGTGCAGCACCTGTGCGGCGACCTCTTTGCCGACGCCGCTCTCGCCGAGGAGCAGGACGGTTGCGTTGGTCCGCGCCACCTTTTGCAGCGCGCTGACCACCGGGATCATCGTAGAGGCTCCCCAGGTAAGCGTAGGCGCGTTGCCCCGCGCGATCTCGGCTTGAGCACGTAGTCCGTGCCGTTCTACCGCGCGCCGCACCACCGCGCGCAGGGCGTCTGGGCTGTCGACGGGCTTCTGGAGGAAGTCGAACGCGCCGCGCTTCATCGCGTCGACGGCGGTGCTGACCGTGCCGTGCGCGGTGAGCACGATCACCTCGGTGTCGGGATGATCCTTGCGGGCGTGGTCCAGCAGGGCCAAGCCGTCCGCGCCGGGCATGCGCAGGTCGGTGACGATGACCGCGTAGGACCGGCGTCGTAGGGTCATCAGCGCCGCTTCGGTGTCGGCGGCCTCATCGATCTCGAACCCGGCGCGACGGAGCGCGGTCGCCACGAAGCTGCGGACGCCAGGTTCATCATCGACCACGAGCACATGGGGCATCAGGGTGCTCCGGGGATGCGCACGGTGAACACCGCGCCGCCGAGCGGGTGATTCGCCGCGGTGATCGTCCCGCCGTGCGCTTCGGCCAGTCGGCGCGCCACCGCGAGGCCAAGGCCGGTGCCGCGCGCCCGCGTGGTGAAAAACGGCTCGAAGAGCCTCTCGGAGTCGCCCGGGGGCAAGCCTTCGCCGTGGTCGCGCACCTCGTACACTAAGTCGGCGGCTCCGGCGGCTGCTGCGTACACATGCAGCTCCACCGGGGGCGGCGCATTGTCGATGAGATCGCTGAGCAGCTGCTCGATGCGCTCCGGGTCCAGCGACCAGGCTGCGGGCGCGCGGTCGGCGTTCAGCGTGCCGCGCTCGCCCAAGGCGGCGCGTGCCGGCGCACAGGGATCCACGCGCACACGGTGAGCCTTTCCAGTCTGGGCGAACGACAACAGGTTTTCGGTGAGCGCGCGCAGCCTGCGAGCCCCTTCCACCATGTGCCGCGCCTGCTCATTGTCGTGCTCCTCGGCGAGCAGCTGCGCGTTTCCCAAGAGGGCCGCGACCGGGTTGCGGATCTCGTGGGCGAGCACTGCGGACATCGTGCCCATCGCGGCCAGCTCGCGGTTCTGGACCGACTCGGCTTCCGCCTGCTCGGCGCGCATCCGCAGGCGGTCCGACCACACCGCGGCGAACGGCAGCCCAACTCCGACGAGCAGCGCGAGGAAAAACGCAGCCTTCGCTTCCGCTTCGAGGCGCTCCGCCATCATCGGCTGAAAGTCGAATTGCACGCTGGGGGGCGGCTGATCGGGCTTGGGGGGAGGTCCGTGCTGCGGGAGCGGCATCTGCACCCGCGCGTAGCCATCGTCCAGAAGCATGACGAACGCGCCACGCGCCGGCCGGACTTCGGGGTAGACATCGACTCCGAAGGTTTGGGCTCCATAGATTGGCGCGTCATCGAGCTTGATCCAGCGCACGCCTGCGCCCCCCAGCACACAGTCCTCCAGACGGTGCTCGCGCGCGCACGGCATCAGGTGTTCAAGGATGATCGTCGCTTCTGCGGTGACCAAACCGTGTCGTTCGACGTGGATTTGGCGCCATCCCCACCCGGTGATCCCGATGAGCATCAACGCGAGGCCCAAGGACGCACCTAACATTCCATGGCGAGCGGATGTGGAGGTGCGGTTCATGGGTGTGATGACGGGTGCCAAGGGGGGTAAGGCGCGCGGGCGCTATTTGTGCGGGAGGCTGCAACGTAGCGCACATCCTGTGCCTAGCATTTTCCCTGCGTTCGTCCTTGCATGGTGGTTGTCATCTGCCGATTTCGCAGATCAACACCTGCGGGCGGCGCCGGTGTACAATGGGGGTCTTTGGAGCTCTCATGTCCTCTCCTGCACGTTCGCTTTCGTCTGCTTTGGCGGTTTTGCTGCCGGTCTTTGCGCTGTTGTCCGGCGGCTGCGCGGCCGGGACGGTGCGCGGCACGGTCAACGAGCAAGCCGTTCCCGCGATGGCGCAGGGCGGTTGGGTAGAGGTGGAGCTGCTCGGCATGCCCTACGTGCAGTTGATCACGACGACGGTGCCGAACGCCTGCGAGACCTACACCGCGGTCTTGCAAGCGCAAGAAGACGCGTTGGATCAGCTGTTCCGCGACTTCGACACCGAGAAGGCCCAGCTGGCTTTCGAGGCGGCGGAGCAGGACAACTTGCCGGAGACCTATTGGCAGACGATCTTTGTGGTCTCGGCGGCGGATCTGGAACGCGCGGTGGGGGACTACGATTTGAGCGAGAGCGCGGCGGGGCTCTCTGTGGTGCATGTCACGGGATACACCGATTGGCACGACTACTTTTCGACGGGCGTCGCCGGTACGCAGTCCCAGACCAGCGTGGCCGTCTCCGGAGACGCGACGGTCGCGTCGCTCGGGAATGACCGGATGTCGGCGTCCGGGGAGGCGGATCTTGAGGACGGCAGCGGCGGCGATGCAGGAACGGTTTCATTCGAGCTTCAAGGCGACTTTTGCCAGAGCTATAGCGACTTGATGTAAGCCCAACCCTAGGTGTCAGGTTGTTACCATTACACTTTCCGGAAAGTGTAATGGTAACAACCTGACCCCTCCCCACTGAGGTAGACTCCTCCGATGCGCCGCCTCCTCGCACCCCTGCTTCTTCCCCCCCTCGTGCTCGCCTGTAGCACCGCCGAGCGCGTCTCCCGCGACGCCACCCACTTCGATCCGATCTCGGGCACGACGATCACCGATGAAGACGCTGTGGTCAACGTGATCGGCCTCGATGACGTGGACGTGTGCTGGTCTGTGGACGGCGGAGATCCCGGCTACGGCGACAGCTGCGCCGCGACGCTCGATGGTCGCAGCATCCCGCTCACCTGCGGGTTTCACGTTGTCACGATTCGTTGGGCCGCGGACACCGGGGACACCGGCGCGGCCGCGACCAGCGAAGAAGCCACTTACCTTGTGGACTCGCCTTCCTGCGCTGACGTCGAGGGGCCGGTCTCCCTGTGGCAGAACGACGAGCTTGCGCGCGCGTTCATCGCGATCAAAGACGACCTCACGTGCCGCATGAACGGCTGTGAAAACCCAAGCGGCACCGGCAATTGGTCCGCCGATTGTGGCGAAGGCCGAGTGGATTGGAACGTCAGCCTGTCCGGCGTTCGCGCGATCAGCGTCTTCACCTACAGCGCGTGCCGGGCGACGACGACCATCGAGGTCCACGACCCCGCCGACCCGTATTGGTTGGACGAAAACGCCACGCTGCCGCTCGACGTGGAGCTGGTGTTGGACGGCGAGCTGCGGCAGGACACCGACTTCTCCGGCAACGGCGACGAAGCCGGCACCCTCGCGATCTCCGGGGACTTCAGCGGCGCGGTGGAGTCGTTTGTGACCATCTCCGACGCGGCGCGCGGCGGCGGTTGGATTGAAGCTGGCTGCGCGAGCGGCCCGGTGCCCGGCGAGGTTTGCGCCCCGGGCGAGGCGATGATCCGCTACGACTACCCAGATTGGAGCTGCCACGGCGACATTTGCCCCCATCCCGGCGATCCCCCGGTCGAAGGTCCCGACGCCGACGGCGACGGCATCGGCGACTCCGAGGATGTGTGCCCCGACGTCGTGGATCCCTACCAGTACGACAGCGACGGCGATGGAATCGGGGACGCCTGCGACGACGCGCCAGCCTACTACGCCATCCAGTTTCAGAACTCCGCGCGCTGCTTGTACGTAGACACCGACGGCGTCGTCTACTCGACGACCTCCTGCGTCGCGACGGATCCCGGCCAGCAATGGGAGGTGTTCGAGAACGCGGGCCACACCAGCTTCCGCAATCTCGCGACCGGCGGCTGCTTGTCGCACACCGACTCGTGGATCGGCCCGTGGACCGTGAACACCGCGACCTGCGACCCTGGCGACGAATTCCAACAATGGGACTTTGAAGCCTATGACCAGGGGGGTGCCCAGGCGCAGTGGCCGGGCCGTCTGCACGCGGTGTCTGACGACTTCTGCGCGTATACGGACTTTACCGGCAACGTGTACGGCACCATCGGAAACTGTGATCTTGCGGGAACCGAGTCGGGGCGAAAGGTCGGGATCTACGCCTACGGCGATTTGACCGGCGCGTCGCTCGTACCCTAAGGGGGGAGGTGTCAGGTTGTTACCATTACACTTTCCGGAAAGTGTAATGGTAACAACCTGACACCTAGGGAAGCGGGCGTGGGCGTTCTCCCCCGCGGCGGTGTTGAAAGACCCGCCTCCGCTCTTGCAAACGCGCGATCTTCCGTTCCTGCGACAGGCACAAAACGTGCATTGACGGGAGCGGAGGTTCCCCATGGTCAACGCCAATTTCATCACCCGCGAGCTGGGCAGGCTCGATGGTCATATTTTGAACGAAGTGCTCGCGCTTCGACCCCGCGCTGCGGACGTTGTGGAGGTGCGACAGCGCCTCCGCGAGTCCAATGAAGAGCTGGAGGCCTCTACGCCTTCGCCGCTGGTCGACGCGATCCTCGGCATCATCGCGTCGGTTCCCGACGAAGACGATGCCGAGGACGACGTCGAGGGTTGGATCTGATCCGCTACTCGTTTGAGAACGCCCAGATTCGACTCTCGCTCAAGCTCCCCGACAGGCGCAGGATGCGATCGTCCAGCGCTAGTACGTCGTCGGCGTGGGACGCCACGCCGCCTGACCCCCCGGCAAACTCGGACCAGGTCGCGCCGCCGTCGTCGGAGTAGAGCGCCCGTTGCAGCTCGCGCGTGGCGGTGTAGCCGTCGAACAGCCAGATGCGCCCGTTGAGCGCCGCCGATGCGTTGTAGTACGTCGCCTCCCATTGGGCGTGGCCGTCGGGCAGCACCGTCGTCCATGTCGCACCGTCAAAGGAATACACCCCGTTGAACGCCACGGTGTCAACCTCGTCGTAGCGACCGCCGCCTACGATGGTCAGCACGCCGTCCTGCTGCACAGGTCGGTACACCATGCCGCGTCCCGACCACGGCGGGTCAGGTAGCTGCGCCCACGTCACGCCGCCGTCCGAGGAGCGCCACACGTCGGCGATCGCGGTGGCTTCGTCGTACAGGTTGGTCTGGCCGCCCATCATGTACAGGTCGTCGTCGATGTTTCCGACCATGAACAAGCAACGTCCGGCGGTGGGCGCGTCGGTGGTGACGCGCGTCCAGGTCTCCCCGTTGTCACTCTCCTGCCAGACCTCGCCCAGCAGCGGCGGCTTGAGGCAGTCTGTGCCCATGACGATCGCGTGGCCGTCATACTGCGCGACGCCTACGGTGTGCCCGGGCGGAAAGCGCGCTCCGACGCCGCTGGTCGGCGGCGCAGAATTGTGCGCGAGCAGCAAGCTCCAGGTGGTGCCGCTGTCGTCGCTCGCCCAGACCTCGTTGGTCACGCGGTCGCCGCCCCAAGGATCGTAGGGGCTCCAGCCGCCGATCATCAGGATGCGCCCCGACGCGAGCTGCACCATCTGGCTGCCGTCTCGCGGGTACCAGTCCGCTGGCATCGATCCCAGCGACGTGCGCGTCCAGGGGTCCAGCGGCGCGGAGGTCGGCGTCCCAAAGCGCTGTTGGGCCCACAGGTCCAACTTGGTGCGGTCCTCGACCGAGATGACCCCGCTGACAATCACGACGGCGCCGATGTCGCCGTCCCAGCCGTCCAACCCCGCGTAGCCCGAGCCAATCGTGTCGTAGCTGTTCAAGCCGATGAAGGGACGGGAGTAGTCATCCAAGCCCTGTTGGGCGTTGCCAATGTAGAGCTTGGTCTCGGTCACGGTGTCGTAGGTCGCGCCGATCAGCCGAGCGACGCCATCGTTGAGGCCCTCGCCGCGGGTGACGGTAATGAAGCTGCCGATGTAATGGTTGGATGCGACTTGGCCGCCGCTGGCCCCGAAGGAGCCGTAGGCGCTCACGCCGTCACCGACGATGGTGAGCGGCACGTTTCCGGCGTTGCCGGCTACAGTTTCTTTTGTCGCGGTCCATTTTGCGACGGCGAAGATCGAGGATCCGGCCAAGGGAAGGTCGACCGGCGCGGTCAGCTTGAGGCTTTGGGACGCGTCAAAGCGCACCGCAGGGAGGGACCCGAAGCGGTTGGACTCGATGCGCGGTTGCAGCGCCGCGCTGTCTTGCCCGAACACGTGGGGTTCGGCGGTTTGGCTCTCCCAAGCAACGATATGGCCGTCGCCGGAGTCGTTGACGCCTTTGTCTGCGTCCAGGTACGCGCTGACGCCTGTGATCTGGCGCGGCGTCCAATACTCAAACGCGCCTGTGCACGTGGTCATCGCCGTTGTGGACTCGGCTTCGATAGTGATGTCGACGACGCCCGCTTCGTGCGCCGTCGGGACGCCAGAAACCTGAGTTTCGCTGTCGATCTGGAGGTCAGCGAGCGGCGCGCCGCCCAAGAGCACGTTGGTGACGCCTTGGGTGGTCGCGAGGGTGATCTGCACGCGGCCGCCGCCGCCGGTGGTGTCACCGAGCGTGGGGAGCGCGGTGCAGCCGTTGTTTTCGGGCGCGCTGTCGCCGGTCTCGCTATCGCCGGTCGCGCTGTCGCCGGTGTCGGGTGGACCGCTGTCGTCGGAGGGGCTGTCCGGCACGCTGTCTTGGCTGCTATCCAAGCTTTGGGGAGGAGGCTCGGAGCGGCAGTTGGTCGCCAGCAACAACAACGGGGCGGTTACGCGGGGGAGCGATAGCATGGGGGAGATGTACGCTGCGCTTCGCGGTAGGGCAAGGGGGATGTCAAGGCTGAGTCTGGTCAATCCGCGACGCTGTGCATGATGAACGCATCGAGCACCGCCGCGTCGATGCGAGAGCCGTCCGCCGCGCCAAACAGCACGTCGGTGAACGTGACGCGGACCTCACCGTAACAGCAGTATTCCCCTCCATAGTCGTTGGGGTGCGCCTCGAGCGTGCCTTGCACGGTGATCGTGCCTTCGGTCGCCTCGGCGTTGACGTACTCGGCTGCGTCGCAGGCGGCTTCCATCGGATTGCAGGTGCAGGCGCGGATCAGCGATGTGGTGCCGGCGGCGTCGAAGGTGACGTCGAGGTCGCCGGTCTGGTTGGGGTAGTCGATGGCTCCGGCCGCCAGCACGGTCAGGCGGATCTTGCCGCTGTCCCCGCTCCAACGGAGCGCCGCGTCTTCGCCGGTGCCTTCGGGCTCGAAGGCGTCGTTCAGGGGATCATCGGGGCCGCCCCGCGCTTCGCAAGACGGGTTGGCGGCTGCGCTGTCTGGAGGACCTTCGCTCTCCAAGGCGCATGCGAGCAGGATCAGCAACATCGCCTCGCCGTAACCGCTCGCCTTACGGGCGGTTTGTCGCCCGTCCCGCTATTGTAGGCCGATGCGATTCCGGTTTGCGCTCGCTGTGCTGCTCGCCCTGACTCCGCTCCAGCCGGCGCATGCTGCGCCGCGCGCCCGTCAGACGGCCTTTGAGGCGGACAAGCAGAGCGAGCGCTGGAGCTTCCAGTACAAGTACACCGATGAGGCGGGCAAGATCGACGCGGTCGCGTTTGAGCTGCCCACGGCGAGCGTCGTGCGCGACAACGGGGTTCCGCTTCAGTTTCCGAAGCGCGACGCCGTGAAAGCAGAGCTTGCAGCCGTAGAGTCCTACGCGGCGAGCCTGAAGGGTCCGAAGATCACCGCGCGCGCCGCGGGCTCCGGCCTGCGGATCGACGTCTCCGGGCGGGACGCGGGTCGGATGCGGGAGGCCCTGAGCGCAGCGCAGGCGGCCGCAAAATCTGCTCTTGACACTTACCTTTCGCGTCATCGCTACACCGAGCTGCGCGGCGGAGGCATCGCCCCGGATCATGCGCGCCTCGCCGCTGAGTACGCCGATGATGTGCGGCCTGTCGCGGCGGCGCTCGCGGTGGGCGCGCCCGACGCCCGCACCTTCGTGGCCCGCGCCCTCGCTTTTGTGCAGGCGATCCCCTACGAGTCCGGCAAGGCCGGCGCTGACAAAGGCTACCGTCGTCCGCTCTCGGTGTTGGCGCGCAACAAAGGCGACTGCGACAGCAAGAGCACGTTGTTCCTCGCCCTCGTGCGTTCCGCTCACCCCGAGTTGGGCGCCGTCGTGGTGTACGTGCCCAACCACGCCTTCGCAGCCGTCGCGCTCGATCCAGTAGGCGGCGAGCGGACGTTTGCCCGAGACGGCGTGCGCTACGTCGGTGTGGAGCCGGTGGGCCCGGCGAGGGCGCCGGTCGGCAAGGTCTCCGGCAAGAGCGGCTGGCACTTGTTCTGGCATTCGGCCGAGACCCGCGCGCTGCCTGCGCCCAAATGACCGCTACATGACCGCTGTAGTCCGCCCCTACTGTCTGCGCTGCCGCCGTGCGACGGTGGTGTGCGTGTGCGCGGAGCTGCAGGCGATCCCGAGCCGCACGCGGGTGGTGTTCGTGCAGCATCCGCGGGAGGCGCGGATGGCGGTCAGCACCTGTCGCTTGGCCCATCTTTCGCTGCCGAACTCGGAGATGCACGTGGGGATGGGGCCCGAGGCGATCCCGGCGCTGCGGGGGGTGACCGAACGACCGGGGACGGTGCTGCTTTTTCCGGGACCGGGCTCGGTGGACGTGCGCGAGCTCGCTGCGCACTCCGAGACGCCCCACACGGTGATCGTGGTAGATGGAACCTGGATCAACGCGCGAAAGTTGGTGGAGCGCTCGCCGTTGTTGGCGGCCCTGCCCCGGGTTGGGTTTACGCCGCTGCAACCCAGCAACTACCGCATTCGCCGCGAGCCGGCGCTGCACTGCGTGTCGACGATCGAGGCGGTGGTGCACGTGCTCGAGCAGCTGGAGCAGGCTCCCGGTCGCTTTGCGCCGATGTTGGCTTCGTTTGAGCGCATGGTCGATCTGCAGATTGACTACAGCCAGTCTGGGCTTTCGGGGCGGGCGCCGCGCGCCCGGAAGCCCTCGGCGTTGGAGCGCCTGCGCGCCCTCGGGGACCGCCTCGTGCTGGTGTTCGCCGAAGGGAACGTGTCGTCGGAACGGAAGGGAGAACCCCCGGAGATGCTGCATTGGGTGGCGTTGCGTCCAGCGACGGGCGAGCGCTTTGCAAGCATCCTCGAGGCGCGTCGCCCGCTCGCGGAGCACGTCCCGCGCAACTTGGGCTTGTCGTTGGAGCAGCTCGCGACCGGCGAGCCGCTGGAGCGCGCGGTCGCCCGGTGGCGCACCTTCTGTAGACCCGATGATGTTTGGAGCACCTGGGGCCGCTACTCCTTGGATCTGCTGCGCAGCGAGCAGATCGAGGTCGGTGACTGCGTTGACGTGAAGAGCCTCGTGCTCAACGTCGCCAACACCTCGCTGGGCGGGATCGAGCGCATCGCGGAGAGCTTGGGGATCACGCTGCCAGAGCGGGAGGGGCGCGCGATGCGCAAGGTGATCGCGCTGAACGCGGTGATGGAGGCGCTGCTCGGCGCGGGGCTGCCGGCGGACCACGGTACACCCGAGGCGTGATCGCCCGCAGACTTTCGCTGTCCCCGTCCCTTTCCTGCTCCCTGTTTCGGTGTCGGGTGCTCGAGACCAGCGCACGGTCGATCGCGCGCTGGTTGGGCTGACGCGACCGTAATTGTTGCAGGTCAGTCCATAGGCGTTACCCGGAGCTTGGAAGCATCATCCTTTCCTTTGGGAGACCCATCATGAAGTTCACGCTCGCTATTTCTTTGATCCTGCTCGCCGGCTGCAGCCCGTCGGTCATGCAGATCGGTAAAATCAACATGATCAGCAACCGCAACGTCGAGACCTCGTTCGATTACGCGCTGATCAGCTCCTACGCGGGTGGCAGCGAGCGGGAGCTCAAGAAGTCCCGTGCAGAGAACATCGAGCAGGCCATTGACCAGACCGTTCGCAAGGTTCCCGGCGGCGAGTTCATCATGAACGCCAGCATCTACATGATCGATGAGGAATACTTTGCGGTAGAAGGCGACGTTTGGGGTCGCAAGGGCAACGTCGCGTACCGCGGCTTTTCCGTTGGCGACCGCGTGACTTTCAAGCGTCTCGGGCAGATCGTATACGGGGCGGTCACCGGCTTGAAGGATGACACGACCTGCTACGTCAAGATGGATGGCTCCGACGCGGGTTTAGAGGTCCGCTACGACATCCTCGCGAAGGGCGACGCCGCCGCCGCCGTGGAGAAATCCACCCAACCCTAAGGTTGAACCTGTGTTGCGTTGGGGTTTCGCCGCAGGATCTCCTGCGCGACCTCTCCGTCACAGGCCGCGGTCGTTGGGCCGATGTCGGGGCAGTGGGTGCGGCCGGCGACCGCCATGTAGGTGGGGAGCATCATGCGCAGACGATCGGCGTGGGGGGCTTGCAACGCGGCCCGGATCGCGGCGTCGGTGGGGTGGGCCTCGAGCAAGCGCTGCGCAGCGTGGCCGGCGCAGTCGTCGACGTAGCGCCCGGCGAGCGCCTCGCAGGCGGCGACTTGGTCGGCGTAGGTGCCGGCGGGGCGGGCGTCCAAGGCGTCAAACGCGCAGTCCGGCTGCCCGTCACAGGCGCTGAGCAGCACCTCCCGCGTGAGGCTTGGGAAGCCGCTCTCCGCGTTCACCCAGCGCCCTCGGCACTCTGCGCGGTGGGGCGCGGGGAGGGTGTCGCAGGCCGGCATCGCGAGGAAGGGGTTCTCCAACGGCAGCACGCTGCGGATCACACAGGCGGTGAGCAGATCCTCGTCGCCTGCATACGCGGTGCAACCCGGCACCGTCGCCAAGCGGGGAGGGGACGTCGCGCACGCGAGCAGCCACAGGATCAGCATGCCAGTGCCGTCAGCGATTCAGATGGGGCGAGGTGACGCGACGCAGGCACCCGCGTTGGGACTCCGCTTCCAGCAACCCACACAGCGCGGACCCTTCGTCGGGGGAGACCTCGCGGTGCAAGCGCGTCCACAGCCCTACGGCCGCCGCGCGGACCACGGGGTCGGTGTACCCGCTGATGACGGCCTTGGCCTCCGCGGAGGTAGCGGGCAGCGCGGCTTTGAACTTCTCGAACGCGCAGATGTCGGCGCTACCTGTGCAGGGTGCGGTGCAGCTGACGGTCGTCCAGCCCAGCAAACAGCAGGGGACCGCGATCATCCAGGAGGGCAGGGCAGGGAGCATCGTGACGATCTATGCCCTGAGGCGTACAGCACCGTCAGGGTGCGGATCCTCGTAGTGTACCCGCGGTGAATATCTTGACAGCGTTGTCGGGCACCGACCCTGATGCTTTTGCTAGTTCGGCGCTACGGGCGGTGCGTGAATTCGGCGCCGCGTGTCGAGGAAAACCGCGCGTCCACCTTGCCCAAGGTCGGCGGCCTCTGCTTTGGCTTGCGCGGGTAAGCGCCACGCGGTCCAGGTCTGCCCGGCGTCCAGCGACTCGTAGAGCTTGATGCCATCGCCGACGTCCGCGCCGCTCGACAAGGCCAGCCAGCGGATGGTCTGGCCGTCCACCACGAGTCGGAACGGGCGGAGCGATTCGGGGAACGTGGCGCGCCAGCGGGGTCCGCCCGACTCCATCACGCCGAGCTTGAGCGCGCCTTCATGACGGGCGAGGACGGTGCCGCCGTCCACCGCGTAGACCGTGCTGCCGTCCACGCCATTTTCGAGCCACGTGCGCCCGCCGTCCGCGGTCGCGCGGACGCCGTCCCCGGTGATCACCACGCGCCCGCCGACCTTAGCCAGCCGCTCGGACACGGAATTGCGCGCGCCGCCTGCGGTGACCGGGGTCCAGTGCTGACCGGCGTCCGTCGTGCGCAGCAGCGTCTCCATGCCCAGCGCCCAGGCTTCGTCCGGCCCCACCGAGAGCACCTGCGCGATCGAGCTGCCCGGCACCCCGCCGCAGTCGGCCCAGGAGTGTCCGCCGTCGATCGAGCGCAGCGCCCGGTACTGGCTGTCCGCGCCGGAGGGGTCAAGCGTGGCGGCGATGGCCCATACCGCCGCTCCATCCGCGGCGAGGCTCACCACCCAGCCGGGGCCGTTGTACACCGCCGCGGCGGACGTGCCGTCCCAGAAGTAGATGGCCGCGCGCTGGTCTTGGATCGCGCCGAGGTCCCCGCCTTGGATGTAGCCGCCCAGCACCGCGCCGCCGCTCACCAAGCGCGTGGCTGCGGGGAAGAACGTGTCCGGTACGCTCGTGGTTGTCTCCCAATTCACGGTCTTCTCCATACAGGCGGTCAGCCAGGTCATCATCCACGTGAACGCCATCTACCAGTCCGTCGCCCAGTCCCAAGCCGCTTCGATCCCCTCTGAGGCGCTATCCAGCGCGCGTCCGCCCAGATCTTTTGCGCCTTCGTAGGCCTGTGCGCCCCATTGGGGCACGAGTCGCGCGCCGGTCTCCACGACCTGAGAGACGCCGTCGAGCGTGAGCAGGTCCCCAAGGTCGGGCGTGCTGGCGATCTTGGCGAGGTCGACGGGGCCGAGGCCGCTCAGCCCGCCGGCGAGGTACGCGTCGGGGTGCGTGCCGTACGCGAACGAGCGAAACGCGTCGTTGTCCATCTCGAGGGCGTCGTAGGCGGCGCGATCTTTGACGAGGCGGTTCTCCATCGCGGTTTGAAGGAGCACGAAGGCTTTGTCCAGCCAGCGCTGGCCGTCGGCGGAGAGCTTGGGCCGCAGCACGGTGGTGAAGCGGCGGGCGTACTTGTTGCCGTAGTTCAGATAGTAGTCGGGCGGCGGCGGGGAGCCATGGCGGCTGAGATAATCGTTGTTTCGCGCCTGATAGTAGCCGACGTTGCCGATCATGCCGGGGAGCGGCTTGGGGAGGACCTTGGTGGACGCCGCGAGGCCGGAGGTGGAGTCCGTGTCTTGACCGACGCCCTGCCCCTGCTCGGCGATGCGGGACTGGATCGCTTCATTGCCCAAGGTGCTCTGCATGCTGCTGGAGCGGCTGCTGCCGGACAGCGCGGGGCTTGACGCTTCCTGCCCGCTGTTCACGGACGAGCGTTGGGTCTGCGCGGCGGGGGATGAGACACTTTGGGCGGCCAAGGGAGCTTCCTAAGGCGGATTTGGAGGCGTATCCCGGCCATGCGGCTGAGCGCGGTCTTTGCGATCGTAGACCCAAACGAGTCGGTAGCTTTGGGGCCCTACGTTCGCCATGAGGAAGGGGAGCGCGTCGGCGTGTGCTTCGCGCTTTGGGTACGACGTCGAACTCGAGAGCCCGAGCTCACGGTTCTGGCACCGCCTGCCAGTAGCCGGCGGTGCGGATGGCGTTGCGCTCCGCCTCGGTCGCCGCGCGACCTTCCACCGACAATGCCGTGTTCTTCAGGCTCGCGCGCCCCTCGGCGACGAGCGCTGCGTCCGGCGCCGCGCTGGACCATGCGCCCGCCGAAAACGCCCACGCGCGGCAGAGGTGACCTTCCCGATCGCAGGCTTCCCACCGATCGCCCTGCGCAAACCCGTCCCAGCCGATCAGCGCGGTGTGCTGCGGGGCGCGGCGGAGAAACTGCACGACCGCGGGGACGGCGGCCACGGGTTGACCGCGGAGGAGCGGCATGAGATCCCGGCCGTCGCGAACCGCGGGCGGGGTGGCGTTGGCGAGGTCGAGCAGCGTCGGCATCAGGTCGACCAAGCTCACGTCGTCCGTCACTCGCCTTGGAGATTCACCCGGAAGGTGGATGATCATCGCCACATGCGCCACCTCCGGCTCTAGCGCGCCGTGCCCGATGCGGCCGTGCTCGCCGAGGGCGTCACCGTGGTCCCCGACCACGATGACGACGGTGTCTTCGAGCTGGTCGCCGAGGGTGTCCAACAGCTCGCCCAGGCGCGCGTCGCCGCTGTGTAGATCGGCATCGTACCTGCGTAAGAGCGCGGTCTTCGCCTCCGGATCCGTCGCGAACTGCTCCGCCACCCATGCGTCCGGGTCCGGATCCCCCGGCAGTCTGCGACGCGTGCGGGTCAGCCACTCCTGGATCACCGGGTTGGGGTCGTTCGCGCTCTGCCCGTCGACGTCGTAGGGGACGTGCGTGTCCTTGACGTGCGCCACCGCAAGCCAGGGCGACTCGGGCGGGGCGAAGCGCGCGACCCTGCCTTGGGCGGACGTCTCCGGCTGGTCGAACCGGTCAAATCCCCTCTCGAAGCCGTCTTGTGCGCGAAAGCTGAGCGGGGCGTTCGCGGTGGTCCACGCGAGCGTGTGGTAGCCGTAGAGCTTCAGGATCTCCGGCAGCGTGGGCACCGAGCGGTCGATCGTGCTCGTCGCGTCGATCAGGCCGTTGCCTTCTGGGTAGCGGCCGGTCAGGAGCGCGGCGTGGGCTACGCTCGTGTAGACCCCGTTGCTCCACGCGTGATCGAACACGATGCTCTTGGCCGCCAACGCGTCGAACCGGGGCGTCGATCCCGACGTGCCGCCGTAGGCGCCGATGCGCTCCAGCCGCCACGAGCACATCGTCACGATCAGGATGTTGGGCGGGCTCTCCCCGGTGTGTTGCCACCAGGCGCCGGCCGCGACCGCGAGCGAGGCCCCGCCTACGCCCGTTAGCAGCGCGCTCCAGAGCGTTCGGCGGTGTCTCCGGGTTTGCGCACGCACCATGGACGGGGTCTATCCCGCTCGTTGTAGGACCCGCCGGCCCTCCCGAGCGTGGTGGCCTGCGGCGCGGTGATGGTCGACCACGCACAAAGGGCCGTGTCGACCTGGCCGGGGACGGCGTCGGCGATGTTGCGGTGGGCGCGGGCGGCGCTGGGGGGCGCGGTCGGCTACTCCTCCGCCTCGTTTCGATTACGCGACCGAGTGGCGCTCCCAGTGGCCGTGCGGCCGCGCAGCGAAGCGGTGCTGGTGTAGTACGCCTCCTTCTGCGCGCGACCGTCCATCACGGTGCCGTACTTCACCGCGTCCTGCAGCAGCGCCGCCTCCAGCTCGCGCAGGACCGCGTCCTGCCCCGCGTACCCGGCGATTCGATCGGCGACCCGGGTCAGCAGCCGCTTCGCCGTGCCGTAGTCGCCATGGCGATTCGCGATCACGGCGCGCTCGCGCGCGCGGTCGGCGTGACGCGCGGCCACGAGCCGATCCACTGCGACATCCCTCGGCTGCTTTTCGTTTGCGTCGTTTGTGTCCCACGCCCATTGTGCGGAGGTCGGAGGCGAGTCCACCGCGCCATCGCGATCGCTCAGCGAGAACCCCAGCTTGGCGGTGGCCCCCACCGCACCGGGCGGCAGCATGATCCGCACCACGAAATCGAGGTGCTCCTCGCTCACGAGATCTCCCAGCGCCACGTCGAAGCCGCCCTCGCGCTTGGACACGAGCCACGGGCCCACGACCTCGACGCCGATGGCCTCACCGAGCGGCCCCGCCGGCGCGTGGATGTGGAGCACGAGGCCGCGATGCACGACGTCCAGGGTGTCAGACAGCTCTTCGCGGAGCAGCCGGGCAAAGTCGCCGTTCGATTCGATGAACCTGGCGTTGCCGCCGCCGGCGTCGGCGATGCGGCGGAGCAGGTGCTCGTCGAAGTCTAAGCCGATGCCGAAGGTGCTCGTGACGATGCCGCGCTCGCGGAGCGCCGAGGCGTGCACCGCGAGCGCGTTTGGGTCGGTCTCCCCGTGGTTGGCCTGCCCGTCGGTGAACAAGAGCGCACGGGCGACCTGCTGGTCTCCAAGGCGCTCCGCGATCTGGCGGCAGCCGGTGAGCCAGCCCGAGCACAGGTCGGTGCTGCCGCGGGGCTGCACATCGGAGAGGGCGACGCCGGCCTGGCGCCGGGCTGCCTCGGTGGCCAACGTGGAGGGCGTCGTCACGGTGATCTCCCGGTCGTACACCACGACTGCGAAGCGATCGTCTGGCCGCAGGCGACCGATGCCCTCGAGGGCGGCGCCCTTCGCGTGGTCGAGCTTGCCGCTCGACATGGAGCCAGAACGATCCAGAATAAACGCGAGGTTCATCGCGCGCCGGGCCGCTGCATTCGCCAGCTTCGGCGCGTCGATGCTGACGACGAGGTGGCGATGGCCGCCGCTCTTGGCGCGAACCAAGGCACGTTCAGAGCGAACAGAGAGACCGGTCATGAAACCTCCTCAAAAAGGTGGCGAGCGTAGTCAAGCAGCTTGTCCAACTTGCGCTGGATGTCGCGAGGTAAGGGCCTTCGGACGTGCAGCTCCACATCCGCCACCAACAGGTGACGATCCCAGGTGGAGCGTGCGCCCGAGCTGAGAGGGCCCGACGAGGGAGCCGACGGGGATGACGAGCCCACAACGACGGTGGGACCCGCGTGGGGCGCTAAGGGCGGGCCGACTTGACGTGCGCCGCGCGGCGGGGCGAGCCGGAGCACACCATCGAGGTAGTCGAGCGCAGAGGACGAGGCCCCGACCTCGGACCCGGGGGTAGGCCCTGGCGGCGGCTCCTGCTCGAGGCGGCTGCGGATCTCCGCGAGAGGGAGATGTTGCTTCTGAAACGCCTTGATGGTCTTGAGGTAGCGCAGGTGCACCTCGGTATACGCCGCCGCGGAGCCGGCCCCTAACGGCGGGGGCAACAGCCCCTGCGCGATGTAGTACCGCACCGTTCGGGGGGTGACTTCGGCGGCGTCGGCGAGGTCTACGAGTGTCATGCTCTACATATGACACTGCAACGTTACACTGTCAATAGAGCTGTGAACAAAACTGTCAACAAGGCTGTCAACATAATTGTGTGCGGCGACGCGAGAACGCGGCACTATAGGTTTGCAGGGAGCGCTTGGCTCCGTCTGGGGCGCAGGGCACCTTTGGCGGATTGGAGCCCCGCAGTCCCCTCCCGACCGCGCCGTCAGCCTGTAGATACCCACACCAACCGGTAGCTCTCCGTCCCTACGTTCGGCACCAAAAAGGTGAGCGCGTAGGTCTGGGCGTCGGCGTCGTAGGTGGTCTGCCAGTAATCGTTGCCGATCACCGACTGATCCGCGCGGGTCCAAACGCCGCCGTCCTCGGCGTGTAGCTGCCAGCCGTCGTAGCGGTTCAGGCCCCGGAAGGTGATCGGCACCAAGCCTCGCCCGCCGCTGAGCACGATCTCCGCGGCGATCGCCCCCGGGACGGCGTCGATCTCGACGGGTTGCACCTGATGGACGGTGCCGACGGAGGCCTCGACGGCAAGCTGGTTTCCAGCGGCGAGCTCGATCATCATGTCGGTGCTGCCGAAGGTGCTGGCCGGCAGCGCGCTGAGGTAGTCGCTACCGCCATAGTAGACGCTCGGGTCCGACGGCGGCACGAGGTACTCGACGATGGCGTGGACGGTGCTCCCGGCGGGGATGAAGCCGGTCAGCCCGTTGCACGGCGCGCCGCACCAGGGGGCGCCGTCCTCGTAGGGCAGCCCGAG
>CAIUMM010000152.1 GCA_903900265.1 uncultured Pseudomonadota bacterium | reverse complement strand
CGTGATAGGGTGCTCCCATGAACAACGACCTGATCAACGCGCTCCTCGGAGTGTGGGCCGCTATCCGCGCCGAGCACCAGCTTTTCTGGACGTACCATTGGCGGTCGAAGGGGGCTCCGTACTACGGTGACCACCTGCTGTGGCAGCGGCTCTACGAGGCCCGGGTGCCGGAGATCGACCGCATGGCGGAGGTCATCATGGCTATCGGCGGCCCGTCGGCGGTTGATCCGATGCGTTCGTGGGTCGCCGTCTCGGACATCATCAACCGCTCCGAGAAGCTCGGCTCGACCGACGCCACCCGAGGCGTGGCGCTCGTAGCCGACACCCTGAACCGCATTGACGCGGCGAACGAGATGCTCGCGGGCGCAGCGAACACCCTCGCCATCAACAACGTCCTCGCCGGCTTCGCCGACAAGCACCTCGAAGCCTTGTACCTCCTCCGTCAGCGCGCAGCGCAGTAGGAGCCCCCGTGGCCCGGAACTTCGACTACGTGATGCCTTCGCAGGGTCGTATGGCGAAGCAGCAGCTTGCCCGTATGATCATGGACGCCTCGGCGTTGTACCGGACGTTGGAGGACGATGATCGCCTTCCTGCGTGGGTGCTGCTGAAGGTCAACACCGCCGAAGATCGCCTGCACATGGCATCGGACTACATCCGGTACAAGGCGAAGCCGGTGATCAACGCCTACGGTTACCCCGGCGTCACCGGGCGCACGCTCCCGGACACGGGTGCGGTGAACAAGACCGTCATCGACGGCAAGCCGTACCTGTGTGTCAGCTACGAAACGGAGCAGAAGACCGTACAGCCCCTCCGCCTTGCCGCTGGCTTGGTAGCGGGGCCGTTGGTGGTCTACGCGGCGTCGAAGCTCGGCGACGAAGATCGCACCCTCCGCATGGCCGCGCAGGTGGCCGGTGCGGCAGTCTCTATCTGGAGCCTGTGGGTCTGGAACAAGGCGAACACCGCGATGCAGGAGACTCCGTGAGCCGAAGCACGATGGGGGGCTACCCTCCCTTCTCGGGCATCCTGCCGACAGGCGGCGGCGGCGGCGGCGGAGCCCCCGTCAATGCGACCTATCTGGTGCTCTCGCTCGACGCGACGCTCACGAACGAGCGCGTGTTCGTCCCGACAGTAGGTAGTCTCGCGGCAATCGACGGCGGAGCGGGTGGCAACTACACCCTCGATCTCGCCCCGGTAGCCGGGGTAGCGGGCAGCTACACCTACGCCGCCATCACGGTGGATGGCTACGGGCGCATCACCGTTGTGTCGAGCGGCGCGGCTCCGGTAGCGAGCGGGTGGACGGACGGCGGCACGACGGTCTACCTCACGACCTCGACGGATGTGGTGTCCGTTGGCAGCACCGTAGCGGTCACGAACCGCAAGTTCTCCGTTACCAACACCGGCACCGACCTCGGCATGTCCGTTCTGGCGGTTGCCTCGACGGACAATGTGCTGGACGCCAAGGTAGTCGGCGACGCAGCAGATCGCGTGCAGGTGCTCACCTCCGGGGACATCCTGTGGGGCAGCGGAGCAGGGGCGGCGGATCTCCGGATTCGGCGCTCGGGCGTGGCAACGCTGACCATCGACAACAACAGCACCGGGGCCGCGCTCATCGTCCCCGCGACGGATTCGGCAGGGACATTCGGATCAAGCTCGTTGCGTTGGCTGGACAACATCGCCAACACGCACCGCGTGTTCCCGTCGGCGGGTGCGGCGAACGCTTCGACCTCGCTCGGGAGCGGTTTTCTGAAGCTGGGCGCGGGCGGGGCCACGGCGCTTGATACGGCGATCACGCGCACCGCCAGCAAGACGCTCACGCTGGACGACAACGCCGCTGGCTCGATGGTGTTGATCGTCAAGGGCAGTACCTCGACGCAGCAGCGCCTTCACGGAGCAGCCACGAAGGCGTTCGTGGACACGCCCTACACGACGCTCGCCACGGACGAAATGATTTTTTGGAACTGTGCGGGTGGAAACTGCACGCAGAACCTCCCGACGCCCGTTGGCGCGTTAGGGCGCACCCTCGTTGTGAAACGCACCGACACGACTGCCAACACGTTGACGCTGACCCCGGCGGCAGGGCAGATTGAAGGGGCGGCAACGCTGGTCATCGCGGGCGGCGCGAATCGCGCCAGCTTCACGCTCATGTCCGACAACGCGAACTGGTGGATTGTCTAATGTCGTACACCGCCTTTCCCTCTACCACCTTCGCCGCCGCTCCGGGCATCAACGACGATACCACCAAGGGCTACGTCGTCGGAAGCCAATGGACGGACACCTCGGTGAGCCCTCGGGTGATCTACCTGTGCACGAACGCCTCTACGGGCGCTGCCGTCTGGGTCAATGCCGGAGGCGTTACCGCACACACCGGTCTCACCGCTCTCGGCTGGACAGGGAGCGGGCATACCGGAGCCAACACGTCCGTCGCCGCGTTTACCGCTGGTGGGGCCGCACAAACGGTTGCCGCGACGGCGGACGGGCAAGTTTTGACCCGCGTCGCGGGTGCGCTGGTGTTCGCGGCGGTTGCGGCGAGCGCGGGCGTGCTCACCGACTCCACCAAAACGCTGGAGATCATCTACCTTGCACCGACAGAAGCCCTGCTTTCTTCGGGCCTTAGCTCGGAAGTCGGCCCCGGAGTATTCGCATAATGGCTAACCCTACTCTCAACTGGCGATATGTCGGCGTTCAGACGTTCGTTTCAACAATCAACAACGCCCTTGACGCTGCCTACACGCTGGGCACCGCCACCACCTACGCGGACGGGTCAGCGCGCACCCCGGGCACCGGGTCGGCGTGGACGTGGAACCGGGAAGTCAGCGGCGTCACCGTTGCCGCGTACGGCGTTCCGCCCACCAATGCGCTGGGCTTCGACTACATCATCGGCGGAACGGTGGGCGCGAGCGCCTACACGTTCCTGACCCCCGACACGGCGACGCTCGCAAACTGCATCGTCTACGGAATGAACCGCTCAAGCGGTGCTTTTACGACGTGGACATCGGCAACTCCGTTCACCAATGCCGGCGGTTTTTCGGGCTACTGGCGGGGAACCCGTACTTTTGTCGCTACCGCCTACGATTCTGTCTCGATGTGGGAGTCGCAAGAGGGTTGCATTTTGCAGTTCGCCAACGCCGCGAACGGGCAGTCTGCGACCATCGGCCTCGGCGCGCTGATCGATCCGCTCTCGTCCGCCCCACTCAACGCAGAGAGTGACGGACGGCTCTACTCGATGTGGGGCAGCGGTAGCGTGAGCGTCACGTCGGGAACGTGGGCCTCTGTAGCCGTGGGCACCGACGCGACGGCGTGGGCGGGTAGCGCGGGAAGCGGGGGGTGTCACATGGGCACGTTCGCGCCGGGAACCAATGTCATGCTCGGTGGGGCGGGCGCGCAGACGTACCGCTTCGGAACGTATGTCCCGACGACGACGTTCACCTCGACCAACGGCGACATCGCTCGCGTCCCGTTGAGCGCATGGAACGGCACGAACACCTACATCGGGCAGTCGCGTCAATGGTACATCACCAAGGACTCGCTCTCGCGACTGACGTGGACGAACGGGGTGACCGTGATCGGGTATATCTGGTCGGCCTCGATCACCGGCACCACCGATGCTATTGTGATGACGTACTGACATGGCCCTCCCCGCGCTCAACTGGCGTTTCGTCGGCACTCGCGCCTTCGTCGGCGGAAACTTCGTAGCCGGGCTCGACGCCGCCTATGACCTCGGCATCGCCACTACCTATGCCGACGGCACGACGCGCACGCCGGGCACGGGCTCGGCATGGACGTGGGCACGGGAGCAAAGCGCGGGCACGACGGTCGCTTGCTACGGCAACCCGCCCACCAACGCCCTTGCGTTTCGCTACATTATCGCCGGGACGACCGGCGTGTCCACGCCGACGATGCTGACGCCCGATACTTGGCTTGCAAGCACCGTTATGTATGGGATGCAGCGAAACGCGGGCGCGTTTACGTCGTGGAGTTCCGCCACGCCGTTCACGAACGCGGGCTTCAGCGGATACTGGCGGGGAACCCGGCAGTTTACTTCGTTCGCGATGGACTCCGTCGCCATGTGGGAGAGCCAAGAGGGCTGCGTCATTCAGTACGGGCAGAGCAGCAACGGCAACACTTCCATCATCGGCCTCGGCGCGCTCATTGATCCGCTGAGCGCGAACGCCTCCAACGCCGAAAGCGACGGTAGACTCTACATGATGTTCGGTTCGGGCACGGCAAACCCCGTTAGTGCGACGTGGGCCTCGACCGCTGGCGCAGGGGGAACGTGGGGCACGGGTGTCGCCAGCGACGGTGCCACCCACTCGGGCGTTTTTGCGCCGGGAACCGCCGTGATGTACGGGGGCGCGGGTGCGCAGACCGCTCGTTTCGGGACGTTCAACCAAGGCGCACCCTTCAACTCCACCAGCGGCGCGACTCCGCTGGTCGATAGCGTGATCCTTCGGAGTACCACCTACCTTGGGCAAAGCCGCCAATGGTATTTGACCGAAGATCAACCGTCCCGGGTCGCGGTGAAGCTCGGGGCGTCTACTTCCGGGTGGATCTGCGGTGCCACCATCGGCGTTCCCGCGAACTGCGTGATTCTCACCCCCTAACGGAGCCCCTATGGACACCTACACCTACGCCTACCTCAACGCCGTGCTGGATGAAAACCCCTCCGTTACCAAGCTCGTGCTGTCGGTGGCTTCCTACGCCGTAGCGACCGGGCCGGTGCCTGTCGGCGCTCCCGACATCGCCAGCCGGGTCTCGCTGGCCGAACAGCCCGCCGACGCCATCCCCAATCTCTCGGAGGGGTTGGACTACGACGACGTTCTGGTGGTGCGCTTCTTCTGCTGAAATAAGTCGGACAGGTTTGACGAATGGCGTAACCCGGGGTAGAGTAGCCCCATGACCCCACTCGTCCCTACCCTCATTGTCGGAGGGGAACATAGCTTTATCGTCGATAAACTATCTCCCCAACTACTACGCCACGGACTCCAGACCGCTACCCATTGGGAGTGGCGGAGGAAAGCCGGGGCGTTCCCCGACACCACGAAGCTCGTCTTTGTCCTGACGGACATGGTCGGGCACGTCCTCAACAACGCCGCCGTTCTGCAAGCGCGGGAACGCGGTTTGCCCGTCATCATGGGCTGCCGAAAGTGGGCGATGAATGTAGACCGTCTCGAAAAAGCGGGCTTTCCGCTGCTGCTGTCCCCAATCCCCGTACCCCAACCCAAGGAAACCTCCGTGTCCCAACACCAACTCGACAATCTCTACGCTGTCTACGAAACCGTGATGCGCGACATGCACCACCTATCCGGCGACGAAATCTACGCCGAAGTCAAAAGCCGCTGCGCAGGGCTCGGCCTCAACCCCGGAGCCAAGCGGCCCGATCTGATGTCGAGGGTTCGGAAGGCGCTCGGCGTCCAGAACCCGAACATGGCGATCTCCCGTCCTCGGGCGAGCAAGAAGGCCGCCCCGGTCGTCGCTCCGGTCGTCGCCCCCCTCATCGCCACGGTGCCCACCTCCGAGGTGCCGCCGGAGGTGCTCGCCGCAACCCCCGCCAACGTCCAGCCACGCAAGCCGATCCCCCAAGCCCGCGAAGGGGTCACCGAGATCAAGGATCTCGTGAAGCTGCTGCGCATCGTCATGGCCGAGGAGAACCTCACCCACCTCTCCGTGCACCCCGACGGCGTCACCTTCCGCCGCGTCGTCGTCGAGGAGGGCATGTTCGATGTCTGAGCCGACCCCCCGCATGAACCTCTACCTGCTCACGCAGAACGACAACCGGAGCTACGATACCTTCGACGCCTGTGTCGTCGTAGCCCCCGATGAGGCGACGGCGCGAACCCTACACCCTCGCGGCAGCAAAGGCGATCTGGAACGCGACTGCTGGATAGGCAATCCCTACTCGTCCTACGTGCACCGGGATTGGGCGAACAAACCCTCCACCGTCCGCCTTCTCGGCGTGGCGGAGGAAGGCTACGTGGAAAGCGTCCTCTGCTCCTCCTTCAACGCAGGATAAATCATGTCGGATCGCGTCGTCCCCATCCACCGTTTGCGCTGGACACCCTTCGCCGTCGTCGTTCGCGCCATGCGTATGCTCGAATCCCGCTTCGACCGCATCCTTGCCACGGAGCCCCCGTCGCCGGAACGGGCCGCAAAGCTCTGCCACATCGAGGAGCTACGCACCGCCCTCGCCGACAGCATCGGAGCCTGCTGACTACACCTTCCCGGTGTCGATGCTCCAGAGACCCACCCCAATGCCGTGCAACACGTCGTTGAGGTGGGTCTTTCTCCGTGGCGGAGACAGCCGCTCCCACCAGCCCCGGTCGCGCACCTTCTTCTCGACACGGGCTCCCATCACGTCCCTACTCACTTGCCCTTTCCATTCACGCGGAAGCGGCCCTACAGGGCGGGCATCGCTGAAGGCGCGGAACAGGCTGCCCCCAATGGCGGAGAGCGTCAGGAGGTCACGGGGGTCGCCCTTCGACCGGGTGTAGACCTGCATCCGTTCCACCGCCACGACATCAGGCCGGAGCGCCCCGAGAACGTCCCGGGAAGCGGCCTCCACGGCTTCCGTAGCCGCCAGCCACTCCACCGGCCCCGCCTCCCCTGCCCCCTCCGCTCCCGTGGCGTAGCGGGCGTGCAGCAGCGTCCACTCCTCCCCGAAGCGCATCCACCACGCACAGCCGCAGCCGCGCGCCCCGGGGTCGATGGAGAGGAGGATGTCCGACACCTCCGGAGGCTAACCCCTACAGGTCGTACCGGGCAGCCAGCGACGGACGCAGATCGTAGATGCTCGCCCCCACCACCCGGTCGAACAACGCCTCCCGCTCCGTGTGGTCGGCGCGGCAGAGCAGACGGACGATCTCCTCGCCCTGTTTGAGCCCATGTTCCACGAACCCGTGCATCGTCCCCTCCGGGAAGCACGACGGCAGGATGCGCAGGGCGACCGCGAACGCGTCCCCCTCCCGGCCTACCAGCGGCGCTGCCCGGAAGGGGACGCTCTTGCCACGGGGGCACCGCTCCCGGAGCGCCGCAGGGAGCGGCGGGGACAGCACCGCCACGAACAGCGCATACCGGAGGACATGCGACTGTGGCCCAGCAAGGTCAGGGGACAGGCGCTCCACTCTCCGGGTCAGCGCAGCGACCCGAGCGGCGGCAGCAGGGCAAAGGCGCGTGGAAAGCCACGCAGAAGGGGCATGGAGAGGGAGAGAGGGCATACCCACCTCGTAACGGACGGGGCCGAAAGCGCAAGGAAATCGCAGCCTCCGACCTACCGAAAGTGCGCACGGTTCCACAAAAAGATTGTGTCATGGTGTAGTTTAGCCGCTTTCGAGGCCGCTTTACCGCTGAAAAAATACACAATCCCGAGTTGTAGAGTATCAGTTAGCGGAGGTGTAGTAGACAATAGGGTTGATATTGTAGTTGAGTCGTAAACTAAGAGAATAGAAACTCGGGCCGAAAAAAGGGCTTGCGGTATACTCATAAGGAAAAATCGGTTGTATCAGCAGATTCGCGTTTCTCGGCGTAGCGGGCTCACTTTTATGTGCTCATAACTTTTTTCCGTCGAACCGTGCGGAGGTGCTCGGCGTTGGAGGCTCATTTTCAGACTTCGGATTGTGTCATAGCCCACCCATTTGACGCGTAAACTCCAATAGGATACCCCTCCGGCATGACAAAACCCCTCGTTTTAGCCCTCCACGCTCTCCCCGATACCCTGCGGACGCTGTTCGCTGGACAACACACCCGTAGTGAGGTCTGCCGCGCCGCTACCTTAGCCTGTGCCCTCACTAACGCTCGGGGTTCATTACCGCCCTCCGGAACCCGTGGGGAGGTATGGACGACCGTATCGTTCGACGCTTCCTCCGCTCTGCTGTTCGATCACGTGGCGAAAGCGCGGGGCTATCGCAACCTGACGGTGCTCATGGCGCAGGTCACCTACGCGCCCGAACTGGTGCAGATGACGCTCGGCATCCTCGCCATGTCCCCGGCAGAGCGTCAAAGCCTGCTCCGGGAAACGATGGTGTCCCTCGGTCTGCCCGTCCCCCCGATCAAGCCGACCAAGCCGAAGGCGGCAGCACCTCCGGTGCCGGTCAAGAAGCTCCGCTCGGTGGAGATCGCCCTGCTGAAGCTGCTGGACTGCGGCGACCGCATCCTGTCTGCTCAGGCGAAAGAGGTGCTTGAAAGCGAGAGAGCCGCCGTCCGTCAGCGGCTCAACACCCTCTCCGCACTTCCTTCGTAGAAAGTCAGCCGGCCCCCCTTGCGCCGCCTTCGAGGACGGCGTATGACACCTGTCACTTCCCCCCACCACCACCCGATCTCCCGTCTCGGTCGCTTCTACTCGACCCCGGGGATCTCGCCTCGCCACGGTTGCCGATGCCCTCTAACCACCTCTCGGTGAGTGTTTTCGCGTCCCTTCGGGACAACGAGCCCCTCTCGGCGGCGTTGGTGTGGCCGGAGGACTTCAACGAATGGCGGGAGTTGGCGGATAAGGATGCCGCCCCGCTGTGGTCTCCGGTGACCTACCGAGAGGGCGGCCAGCGGGTCAAGAACCAGACGGAAGCGAACATCGCGCTCTGCCATGCCCTCGTGCTCGACTACGACAACGACGGCGCAGAGAACGTCTCGGTAGCCCGTGCCGGAGCCGTATGGGCCGGATGGGAGCACGTCATCTATACGACGGCTTCGCACCTCGTCATCAAGCCGCCCAAGTACACCGGGAAGCCGCGCTTCCGCGTCATCCTCCCGCTCACCCGTCCGGTCACGACGCAGGAGTTCCGCCGGGTGTGGGCATGGGCCGCGCAGTTCGCTGCCGGAGAGTCCGCCCCGTTCGACCCGCTGGCCGATCCGGGACGCATCTACCACGTACCCACGCACCCACCCGGAGCGACGCCGGAGTACGTGTACCACGAGACCGGCGAGTACCTCGACCCGGACATCATCCTCTCCATCTTCACGGGGCCGGTGGCGGAGCCACGGGCTTTTGGATCTCGCACACCCCCGCCACGGGCTTTCTCTCCTGTGTCTTCCCTCGCGCCGGGCGGGGGTGTGTTTTCCGGGATCGAAACCGCGCATCAGGTCGAACACCTTGATCGCATCGAGAGTCAATGTGCGTTCATGCGGCACGCACGGGAAGACGCGGCAACCTTGGCGCAGCCCGAGTGGTACGCATGGCTCTCCATCGTGTCCCGTTGCCGGGACGGAGAGCAGCACGCTCATGCCATCGGGGCGGTACACCCGTCCTATTCCTACGATGATACCCATGAGACGTATCACCGTGCGTTGACCTCATCGGGGCCGCGCACCTGCGCCAACATCCGGAGCATCAGCGGGGCGTGCGCCGGTTGCCCGTTGGATGTCACAAGCCCCGTGCAGCTTGGGCGGCCTGACCCGGAGACGGCGACCGTCGAGGAACTTCGGGAGGACACCGAGCAGCGCACCGAGAACAGCATCGCCCGCTGGACGGAGACCTTGCGTGGAGCGGAGGCCCATGCAGCGACCGTCGCGGTGCAGGAGGCGGAGGCTCGCGCCGTCCTGTTCAACACCCGGCAGTTCGCCGACGCCGACACCACCCGGACAGCGGCCAACACCCACGCCACGCTGCGACAGGCGCTCACCGACGCCCGCACGGCGGTTCGGGAAGCGCGGGAGTCCCTCCGGGCAGCGGAGACCGACTCCCGCCGCAACCGGGCGCTCGCCGCAGCCGACCCCCGCATCCTCAACGACCTCGCCCTCGACCCGCGCACCGGGATGCCCCGTAGCTCGCTCGGGAACATCGAGATGATACTTCGGGGAGACGCGGCGTATGCCGGAGCTTATTTCCGATATGACACATTCTCGGGGAAGCTGTTGTATGGGCAGGTTCCCGCCGCCGACCACATCGACACCACCATCAATATCGACATCGAACGCCGCTATGGGTTCTCATCGCGCACCACGCTGGTGCAGGAGGCGATCTTGAAAGTTGCCAACGAAAACATGTTCCACCCGGTTCGGGACTACATCGACAGCCTGACGTGGGACGGAGTATCCCGACTTGGATCGCTGCTCGCCCAAGGCTTCGGGGCGGTCGGGGATGCCGCGTTCCTCGCCGACGCCGGGACGAAGTTCGTCATCGGTGCCGTCGCCCGCGTCTACGATCCCGGATGCCAGATGGACAACATGCTGGTGCTGACCGGGCAACAAGGTGTCGGGAAATCCACCGGTCTCCGCGTATTGTCGAACGGGTGGTTTGCCGACAGCCCGCTTCCCGTCGGCGACAAAGACTCCTACATGCAGCTTGGGGGGCGGCTGTTCTACGAAATCTCGGAGTTGGACTCGTTCCGCAAGGCAGAGAACACGCGGATCAAAGCGTTCATCTCCTCGCGTTTCGACAGCTTCCGTCCGCCCTTCGGGCGACACGTCGTGGAGCGCCCCCGGCAGACCGTCCTCGTCGGCACGACCAATGAAGATCAGTTCCTCACCGATCCCACCGGCTCGCGGCGTTTCGTGCCCATTCGCGTCACCAAGGTGAACATCGCGTGGCTCTCGGAGTTCCGCGATCAGGTGTGGGCCGAGGCGCTCGTTCGCTACAAGGCCGGAGAAATCTGGCACTACGAAGGGGAGAGCGCGCAGCGTCTCGCCAACGAGAGCCGCCCGTACCAGCAGGAAGATCCGTGGGAACAGCCCGTCCTCGACTACCTGATTCGCCGCCGCCAACCCACGGTCTCCGTGTTGGATGTGTTGACCGGATGTATCGGTGTATCACTCCCGCAGATCACCCGACAAGAGCGTTCGCGCGTCTCGCAGTTGCTTCGGCTCCACGGCTGTGAAGAACAGGCCGCCGCTGACGGCACACGTCCGGTGTGGGCGGTGCCGGAGCGCATCCTGAGCATGGTCGTCGCCAAACCGGCAGCCGCCACCCCCTTCTGGACACCCAACAAGGCCCAACCCAAGGCGGAAGCATGAGGGCGTTCAAGAGCGTATCTCCGTCGCAGTTCAACACGTTCAACGACTGCAAACGCCAATGGTGGTTCCAGAGCATCCTCGGGCTGCCTACGCCCCAGCGGGCGAGTGCTGCGCTCGGCACCGCCGTTCACGAACAGCTTGAAGCGTACGTGGACTCCGGGAAGATCCCGGCGGATACGGAGGCGGGGCGCATCGCCAAGGCCGGTCTGTCCCTGCTCCCCGAGCCGGGCACCTCGTGGACGGAGGTAAAAATGCACAACGAGGATACGCAAGCTCAATGGCCCCGCATCTACCTCGCGGGCCTTCCCGTGAATGGGTACGTGGACTTGCTCAATCTCACCGGAAAGCGTCCACTTATCCTCGATCATAAGACCACGTCCGACCTGAAGTACGCCAAGAAGAAAGACGAGCTTCTGTGCGATCCGCAGATGGTGATCTACGGCTCGTTCGCCCTCGCCGCGTGTGACGCGCAGGGCATCGAAGCGGCGGAGGTCGATGCCGGGCACATCGTCTACCTGACCCGGGGGGCTCCCGCTGCCCGAAAGACCCTCGTGACTCTCGACCGCAAGCACCTTGCAGCGGAGCGCCAGAAGCTCGAAGTCCTCGTCAACGAGATGAAGGGGTTCGCAGAGGCCACCTCCCCCGACAAGGTGCCCGGCGAACCGTCCTCCTGCAACAAGTACGGAGGCTGCCACTTCCGCGACAAGTGCCGCGCTCTCAGCCTCATCGACGCTCAACCCACGACGTTCGCGGGGTATTTCCGCGAACCTTCTCAACCCGCAACCACCACTCCCTCGGAGAATCTCATGTCTACCATCGACCCTCTCGCCGCCCTCGCCGCCATCAAAGCCCGCAAAGCCGCTGAAGCTGCCGGAGCCCCTCCCGCCCCGGTCGTCACCGAGGTCGCTACCCCGGTCGTCACCGAGGTCGCCGTCCCGGACTCGCAGGACGCCGCGCGTGCGGCGTTGCTCGCCAAGTACGGCATCAAGAAGCCCGCAGCCCCGGCAGCCGCCACGGAGACCCCGGTGAGCATCGTTCCCCCGGACGCCCCGCCGCAGGTGAAGCCCTCCGCGTTCACGAAGCCCGTCGAGGTCGCTCCGGCGGCTCCGGTGGCCGAGCCCGAGGACAAGAAAGCTGTCCGCAAGCCCAAGAACTACGCCGAGAAGCTCGCGGCGTTGAACTGGACGGAAGCGCAGATCGGACGCATGACACCCGAATCCATGCGGGAAGCCCTCGACGGCAACCTCGACGGCAGCCGCTACAGCGTCCTGAAGGACGGGGCGATCATGCTCCCTGCCCCGGTCGTCGAGAGCGACCCCATGCCGTACGTGGCGGAGGACAACGACGTACCCCTGCCGGAAGTGGTAACCGAATCGGTTATCGAAAAGCCGCAGCCCGCCCCCGCGCCCGTCGAAGCCCCCCCGGCTCCCTCCCTCGTGCTCTACATCGACTGTGCACCGGAGAAGGGACGTGATCGCACCTACACCACGCTGGAGGACTACATCCAGCCGCTCTGCGCCGAAGCCGTTGCGATCCACAACCGGGGTGCGAAGGACGCGGAGAAGGTGGACTTCTACGGTCTCATCCCCTACAACCGTGGCCCGACCTACATCGCCGCGATGCTGCTGAAGTCTCCGCCCACCGGCATCCTCGTCTGCAACACCCGCTACCCGGCGACCAACGCCTGTCTCGAAGTGCTCGCGCCCTTCGCCGATGTGGTCGTTCGGGCGAGCCGGTAATGTCTACGGAGTACACGGATGTCCGTGTGTCGGTGGAGGTGTCGCTTCCCACGGATCAGGAGCAGCATCGCGCGCTCAATCGCCTGTGGGGGTATCCGGATGGGAATGTGCCTCTGGAGATCACGGGGCCGAGCCCCCACCGGGACGCGGCGTACCGCGTGTCGGCAAACATGCGACACACCCTCTGCTACACCGTCCGTGTCTACAAGACCGGAGTGCGCCAGTTGTTGTCGGTAGAAGTCGTGCCGGGGAGCCCGTAATGTCTGCGTACCGTCGAGGCGACATCACCCTCGTTCACGCCGAGGCCACGGAGTTCCTTCGGGAGCTTCCGGCGGCCTGTCTCTCGCTGGTCGTCACCGACCCCCCGTGGAACACGGGCGGCGTGCGCCGGGGAGCGAACGGGTGTGCGTACGACGACGCCTTGCCGGTCGCAGACTACGAAGCGTTGATGACGACGTTCTTCGAGGAAACCTTCCGCGTCATCGAGCCCTCCGGGACGCTGGCCGTGTGGGCGGACTACCGGTTCATCCCCTACCTCGCGGTGTGGGGTGACCGGGTGTGGGGCGCGCAGCGCCGCGTAGGGGAGATCATCGTCGAGTCGCTGCTCGGCAACCCCGGGAAGGCACGGTGGCCGGTGAAGCACTCCACCATCCTCCTGTTCGCGCGGACGCCTGACCGGCAGCGGTTCGACCACGCCGCGTTGCCGGATGTGCCCCGCCGTCCCGGAGGGGCCGTTCGTCGGGAGAGCAACGGCAAAGCGTACAGCTACGGCACCGAGAAGAAAGCGGCCTCCGTCCTGTCCGCTACGTTGAGCAACACCGACCCGCAACGGGTCGGCTACCCCGACCAAAAGCCCGAATGGGTGTACGAAACCTTGATCCGGGCGTTCACGCTTCCCGGAGCCCTCGTGGCCGATCCGTTCGCGGGTTCGGGCACGTGCGGTGCGGCGTGCGAGTCCACGGGGAGAGCCTGTCTCCTCGCAGATCGCTCCTCTCAGGCTATTGAAACTGTGACCAAAAGACTCCGTTTGACCGAGGTTTAGAATGACTGATGCCTTCTCCGCACTCCAACGACTTCGCGCCAACAAGACCGCCGCCGTCGCCGGGGTGCTCGCCCCGCTGCCCCTTCTCGCCGGAGATGCGCTCGGTCGCCGAGCCTCGGCGACGCAGAACGTCGTCACGGAAGCCCGCCGCATCCGGGCGCTCCCCACGTGGTCGCACGCCGACCTGATGGAGCAGGCAAAGCCGGGAGGGCCACTCGACTACACGGAGCGGCTTCGCGCTCCGGGCGGCACGATGCAACTGAAGCCGATCCAAAACGTCGCGCTGCATTGGATCGAGAAAACGCGCGGGCTCGTGGGGCCGCTCGCCGTCGGGGCGGGAAAGACGCTCATCTCGCTGTTGGCTCCGGTCGTGATGAACGCGCAACGCCCCATCCTGTTCATCCCGCCGACGCTTCAGATCCCCTTGCGACGCGAGATCGAAAAACTGGAGAAGCACTTTCGGATGCCGAAGGGGCTCTACATCATCCCCTACAGCCAACTCTCCGTTGCCAAGAGCACCGCGCTGTTGGAGCAGATCAAGCCCGACCTCATCATCAGCGACGAGTGCTTCCCCTACGAGACGCGCGTCGTGACGGATGTCGGGAACATTCCCATCGGAGACATCGTAGAGAAAGGGAGGGGGGGCAGGGTGCTATCCTACGACACGAGGGGACAGTATTTCGTATGGCAGAACATCGTGCGGAGATTGCGGAAAGACAGGAAAACAGATATGGTTCGTGTGGAGCACGAGAATGGTGTATTTACCTGCACAAAAGAGCACAAAATCTGGACGACAAACCGAGGGTATGTCAAAGCCGGAGACCTCAAAGACTCGGATCACCTGCTCTCGCTGCGGCAGGGAGAAGGAGGTGTCCCTAAAAGCAAACGGAGACACACCGACCTTGTGTTCCCACAACTGCAAGCCTCCCGTGCTCGGGATCTGTGTGGTTTGCGGGGAGACCACAAGCAAGTCCTTATCTCAGAAAATCGCCACCTGCGGGAAGAAAGCCTGTCATCGGGCGCACGCGGCAGCGAGTATGGCGGCTGCGCGTCCCCGGTCGAAGACGAGGGTTCCCAAGACCTGCCCTGTGTGCGCGAAAGAGTTTGTGCCTTCGGGGTTTGGGGAAACAGCGAAGAAGCAAGTCACATGCTCTGCGACCTGTATGGGAGTCCGGCGTTCGCGGCAAGTGGCGGCGGAGAACAGACCCCCGAAGGTGTATATTCGGGGAACGGTTGCTGTGACTTGCTCGGAGTGCGGCGTGACGTTCACGGCGGCGAAGAAGGGGGAGACCACGGCGAAGTTCTGCTCTCTCTCCTGCGCGGCGAGGAGGAACGCCCGGCTTCCCTCCGCGAAGCGCGGAAAGGAGAAAGCCAAGGAAACGAGGTTGTTGCCGGAGCGCGTTCAGGCCCGAGAGATTGGAGCAACCAAGAGGCGGGAGGCGTTGATGCAAGTACGCGTCTGTCCTGTGTGCAACATCGCGTTCTCCTGCCTTCCGGGGGCGAGAAAGACGACGTGCTCCGTGCCTTGTCGGAACATAGCCGCCGGGCGAAAGATGAAAGGGACAACACGGGGGAAGAATCCGGCGTGTTCGGAGCGTATGCGGAAGAACAACCCGTCTTTTCGCCCGGAGGTGAGGGCGAAGATGTCTGCCTCCATGCAGGGCCGCACGTTCCTGTCCCGAGGGGGGAACGGGAAGCTGACTCGTCAGCAAGTATGCCTCTCCGAAGCCTTGAACAATGCGCCGATGGAGTACCCCATTCGTACGGCAGAGGTGGCCGGGATGTTACCCACCCTCCCTCCCTGCTACAAGGTGGATGTGGCGCTTCCCGAGTACCGGCTGGCTATCGAAGTGGATGGTCGGAGTCACAACAGCCCCAAGTGGAGATTCCTCGACCGCCGGAAGGAGTCGGTGCTCGTGGCTCTCGGGTGGTTGGTGTTTCGTTGCTCGAACAAGGAAGTGGACTTCTCGGTGGAGGAGGTGGTGAGTCGAGTACGTCAAGCGTGTATGACCTCGAAGTGTCTGACACCCACAGTTACATCGCTGAAGGAGTCGTAGTCTCCAACTGCCACAACCTCCGTAGCCCCGATACGGCACGTACAAAGCGCATCCTTCGCTACTTCCGGCAGTTCCCCACCACCCGGTTTATCGCGCTCTCGGGCACCCTGACCTCGAAATCGCTGCGCGATTACGCGCACCTGTGCGAACTGGCACTTCGGGGAGGCAGCCCGTTGCCTACGGAGGAAGCCGACTTGATCGCATGGGCCAACTGTCTCGACGCAGGTAGTCAGACCCAAGACCGCGATTGGTCAGTATTCGCCGCGTTCGCCGACCTCCGCCACATCGACGACACCGCGCAGCGGCAAGACGAAGCCCGGGACGTGTTCCGGCAGCGGTTCGTGACGACGCCCGGAGTGGTTGCGACCACCGAGGCGTCCGTCCAATGCTCGCTCAACCTCGTGGAGCGCCCGCTCGTGACCCCCGACGTAGTGAAGGATGCGCTGCGCGAACTTCACCGCACGTGGTGCCGTCCGGACGGAGAGGAGATGGACTCGGCCCTCTCCCTGTGGCGGCTCGGGATGCAGATTTCGCAGGGGTTCTACCTGCGCTGGGTGTGGCCGAATGGCGTTGTCGATCACGAGTGGTTGGAGGCGCGCTCGAACTGGCACAAGGAGGTTCGATACGTTCTCCAACGGAACATCACCGGCCTCGACTCTCCGTTTCTCGTGTGGCAGGGGGTCTCTCGGGGCACCCTGACTGACCCGAGCATCATCCGGGCGTGGGCGGCGTGGGACGCGGTTCGGGGCCGCCCCGTGCCGCCCACGGAGACGGTTTGGATCGACGACTTCCTCATCCGGGACGCGGTGCGGTGGCTCCGGGAACACCCCAAGGGGCTCATCTGGCACAACGACCTTGCCACCGAGTCGGCGCTCCGGGCTGCGGGGATTCCGACGTACGGACGCGGCGAGGTGCCCCCGCTCGACGGCAGCAAGGGGGGCATGGCGCTCTCGATTCGGGTGCACGGCACCGGCCTGAACCTCCAGCATCACCATGCGGAGAACCTGCTGCTGTCCTTCCCGTCCTCGGCCAAAACCTGCGAGCAGCTTATCGGTCGCACGCACCGGCAGGGTCAGGAAGCCGACGAGGTGAACGTGTACTTCTACCAGCACACCACCGATGTTGTGGCAGCGGTCATTTCGGCGCGGCAGAACGCGCGGTACATCGAAGATACGCAGGGATCGCCTATGAAGTTGTGCTACGGACAATGGGCGTGAAAAGTGACCCTTCGCATTGACACCTGTCTCACCCTGCGCTAAGGATGGCGTGTCGGGCGGGAAACCTTCTGACCTTGTGAACGTGAACGAAAGTCAACATACGGAGTCTACAATGGGTGTTTTTTCTGGTATCGAAACGGCGAAGTCCTCGGAAGGCGGTAACTACCTGAAGCCGGGCGTGTACGACGTAGAAGTCGTTCGCTTGGCGGTGGGTCGCACGCGCAAGAACGTGGACTTTTTCGCAGCGGATCTGCGTATCCTCGGCAGCAACAACCCCGATCATCGCGTCGGTGACATCGGAAACTGGTTCGTGGGCTTCGACAAGGAGCCCGCGCTCGGCAACGTGAAGGCGTTCGCCGTGGCGTGTTTGAGCAGCGAAGGGTCTATCGACCCGGCTTCGATTACGGAGCCGGTGATGAACGGTCTGGTCGAGAAAGGCGGCGAAGCGGTCGCCGGCACCCGTCTGAAGGTGCAGGTGACCCTCGTGGACACGAAGGGTGGTGGCAAGTACAGCAAGCACTTGTGGTTCCCGGCGGGAGCACAGGTTTCCGCGTAAGCGTCGGGGAGAGAACTCCCGGAAACCTGTGATTCTACATTCGAGGCACGTCGCTCTATGGGCGGCGTGCCTCCTTTCTTCTCGGAGAGCCTATGCGCCTTGGTATCGACACGGAAACCTACCTGATTGCCCCCGGGAACGTAGCCCCCCGGATGGTCTGCCTCACGACCTGCGATGAGGACGGAGAGGTTGGGCTGTTCACCCGAGACGAGGCGCTGCCGATGCTGCACGCGTTGTTCGACGCTCCGAACATCGAGTTCGTGGCGCACCACGCCCGTTTCGATATGGCGGTGCTGGCTGCGGCGGACGCTGCGCTGCTCCCGAAGATCATGCGCGCCTACGACGAGGGCCGTGTCCGGTGCACGATGCTCCGGGAGAAGTTGCTGGCGCTCGCCCGTGGCGAACTCGCAGACGAGGGCGACACGGGGGTGAAGCGCAACATCAAGTTTTCGCTGGCTGCCTGTGTGCAGCGGCACTTCGATGTGGACATCAGCGGGGACAAGAAAGACCCGAACGCGTGGCGGCTCCGATACTCCGAACTGGACAACGTGCCGGTGTCCGATTGGCCCGATAAGGCGCGTACCTACGCTCTGGACGACGCCCGCTGGCCGCTCGCCGTGTTCGATGCACAGACGGCGGAGTTGCTCGCCGGAGGCGGTTCGGGGGATGTGATCCCGGACGAAGCCCCGCAAACCCGGGCGGCGTTCTGGCTGTATCTCGCCTCCGTGCGGGGCGTGCGGACGGACGTGGTTGCGGTGAACACCCTCAACGAGACGCTGACAGCGGAGTACGAGCGCATCAACGCACTCGTCAAGGCTGCGGACGTGCTCCGCCCCAAGATGGAGAAGGGGGAGATGGTGTGGACGAAGAACATGGCCGCGCTGCGCGAGCGGGTGGTCTCCGCGTACGACGGCAACCCTCCGATGACCGGAGGGGGCAAGAAGGGCGTCCCGGCAGTCGCCACCGACCGGGACACGCTGACCTCGGCAGCCGACAAGAAGGTGCTCGATTGGATCGACAAGCAGGAGCAGGAGCACATCGCGGAGAACGCCGCGAAGGGGCGTCCCAAGCTCACCGGGGAACAGTTGGCTTTGGTGCTGCGGGAACTGTGCTGCGTCGCGGCGTACGTGTTCGAGGTGCCGGAGGACAGGGTTTACAACTGGCTTGTTCTCGCCGCCGTCGGTGAGCGCAGCGGCGTCGAGAAGCTCCTCAACACCTACGTGCCCGTGCTGCTGGACGGCACGCAGCGCCCCATCAACCCGAGCTTCAACGAACTCGTCGGCTCCGGGCGTTCTTCCTGCTACAACCCCAATCTCCAGAACCCGCCCCGCAAGGGAGGCATCCGGGAGTGTTTCATCCCGCGTCCCGGGTACATGTTCGCGTTCTGCGATTACTCGTTCATCGAGTTGTGCACGCTGGCGCAGTCCTGTTTGGAGATGTTCGGAGAATCCGCGATGGCGGAGGCGATCAACGCCGGTCTCGATCCGCACCTCGACATGGCCGCGTCGATGCTCAGCATCTCGTACGAGGAAGCGGTAGCGCGGAAGAAGGCGGGAGACAAGCAGATCGCCGAGTACCGTCAACTGAGCAAGGCGATCAACTTCGGGTTCCCCGGAGGGCTCGGCAAGGCGAAGTTCGTGGAGTACGCCCGCGCCGGGTACGGGGTCACGCTGACGGAGCACGAGGCAGGGCGACGCAAGGAGGATTGGTACAAGAAGTGGCCGGAGATGCGGCTGTACCACAACTACTTCGGCACCATGACGCTCGGCGACCGGACGTTTGCGCTGGTACAGCCCGGCTCGGGCCGGATTCGCGGAGAGGTGGGCTTCTGCGACGGATCGAACTCCGTGTTCCAAGGCCGCGCCGCCGACGGCATCAAGCGGGCCGGGTGGTACATCACGCAGGAGTGCTACCTCGGGTACTCGAAATACTGGACGAAGGCGGAGCACGGAGCGCAGAAGTCGCCGCTGTTCGGCAGCTTTGTCGAGTTGATGCTGCACGACGAACTCATCCTCGAAGTCCCGGAGGGGTTTGCCCATGAGGCCACCCTGCGGCTTTCCGAGGTGATGATCCTCGGGATGCGCGAGGTCGTCCCCGATGTGAAGGTCGGCACCGAGTTCGCCATCGCACGCCGCTGGTACAAGGGCGCGAGCCCCGTGTACGTGGACGGGCGTTTGGCTCCGTGGGAGCCGAAGCCGGTAGCAAAAGTCGTGACACCATAGACAGGGCACCTGTCTGTGTTAGGAGCCCCCCATGCCTGCACCCCTCTCTCCTCCGCCCTACGCCCCGCACGACGGCATCGCCGCGTTGCGGCAAGAGGGCTGGTCGCTTCCCCTGCTTGCGGAGAGGCTCGGAGCCAGCGTTCGCACCGTCTCTCGCTGGGCCGCCGGGTATACCCGTCCGCTCCCGGTCTATGAGAAGGAGATCGCCACCCTCGTCGCACAAACCGGAGAGGGGACGTGACCGGCCCGCTGTTCAAGTGGTTTGGCTCTAAGTGGTTGTCCAGTAAAACCCTGCCCAAACCGGAGTACGAAACAATCATCGAACCGTTTGCCGGAGGGGCAGGGTACTCGTTGAGGTATGCCTCCCATAAAGTGACCTTGTGTGAGACAGACCCTCACCTGAAGGTGCTTTGGCGTTGGTTGATTGCGGGGGCAACAGAGGATGAGATTCGTCAGATACCTATAAACGTGCCGGAAGGCACGGATATTCGTTCGTTGGGGCTGTCCAAGGGGGCAGAAACTCTCCTGAAAACGTGGCAGCGCACAAACAACGTGGGGGATTGCTGGACAATCTCTCCGTGGGGCAACAAGCCCGGCCAATGGACTGCAAACACCCGAGCCCGTGTGGCCGCCGAGTTTGGGGAGGTAGCTCATTGGTGCCTCAGCGAGTCGGGAGGTCTTGACCTGCTCTCCTCCAAACGCGAAGCCACATGGTTTATTGACCCTCCCTACCAGTACAACTATCAGTACCGGAGCCTTCCCGTAGACTACACCCGGTTAGCCGCGTTGGTGCGGGACAATGCCGGACAACGGGTTGTGTGTGAGGCGTTGTGTGCAAAGACAAGTGCTCGCCCCACATGGTTACCCTTTGCCGACTTCGGTAGCCGCATAACAAGTCGCAGAAAGCCTGAGAACAACCACCACAGCAGAGAACTGATTTGGGTGTCCCCGTGAACATGCCTGATGTGACCGTCGCACAAACCGGAGAGGGGACGTGAGCCGTCGTCCTCTGGATGCCTACTACACCCCGGACACCCTTGCGGAGAAGCTCGTAGGGTTGCTTCCTGTTCGTCGCGGGGCAGCGGTCGTAGAGCCGAGTGTGGGGGGCGGTGCGTTTGCGCGGGCTCTCCGTTTGCAGGGCGCGGGCGTGGTGGGCTGCGACATTGACCCGCAAGCGGCGGGGTTCGTGGATTGTGTGCGGCATCAGGTCGGAGACTTTCTCACGACTCCCCTTGACGTGGAGCCCGATTGGGTCATCGGCAATCCCCCCTTTCGGGGGTTTGAGGCCCATTTGGATCGCGCCCTTCAGATGGCTCCGGAGGTTGCGTTCTTGCTCCGTCTTGCGGTGATGGAGAGCGCGGGCCGGGTGGCTCGGTGGGTCTCTTGGCCGCTCGCGCGCGTGTGGGTTCTCGCAGAGCGCCCCTCGTTTACCGGCGGAGGCACCGACTCGGCGGCGTATGGCTGGTTCTGGTTTTCTCGTTCACACACGGGACACCCGACCGTGACACCCGGCTGGAGTTGGAAATGAAGATCGCAGAGCGTACTCTCGAATGGGCCTCCGAGCAGGACTTGGAGATCATCCGTCTCGAACCCCGTGACTTCTTTGACCGCTTCATTCTCGGCGTAGCGGAGCGGTGCGGCATGGAGCCCGTCCTCGTGTACGACCTTGACTCCATCCGAGCCGCGTACGTCTCCGAACAGGGGATGACCTACGAGGACGCGGACGAGTACCTTTCCTACAACACCCTCGGCGCGTGGCTCGGAGACGGCACGCCTCTTTTCCTTTCTCGACCGGAGCTTTGATATGTTGATCGGACACCCCAAGAACCTCGACGACTTCCCCACGCTTACTCCGCAGCAGGCGCAGTACCTCGCCGCGCCCATCCTTCAGGCACTTCAGTCCGGGCACCCGCTCGACGCGGAAGTACAGGTGGACTTCGGCGTGCTCTGCCAGCTTCTCGCCACGGTGAAGCGGTTCGGAGAGCAGATCGAAGCTCTCTCCACCCCGATGCCTGTCCTCCGTCCGAACGGCGTCGTTGCGTTGCCGGTAGCGGAGACGGAATGACCGCCGGGGAGATGATCTACGGCACCGTGTACTACCACGGGACGTACGGGCTCATCACCCGGGTCAAGTGGACGACGGACACCGAGGAGGTCGTGGTGCGGAGCATCTACGGCGGCGAGGAGGTCAACGGGCGCAGCGGCCTCGTCGCGGCGGTCTGCCTCTCGTCGTCGGCGAACGGGAGTGCGGAGATGTTCCCTACTCCGGGCGTCCTCGTTCGGCTCATCGCCGAGGAGCCGGTGCACAAGGCCTTCAGCCTGTTTTAGTGTCCGGGCGGCTTGACGGTTGTCAACGAGCCGGGTAGGGTAGCGGAGCCGGACTATTCCCGGCGAAGGAACCCGATGCCCGACTACTCGACTCCCCCCGCCTACTTTGACGCGCCAGAGCCTCAGCGAGTCACCCTGACCGGGGTGAACATCCCGACGTACGATCTGCTGATCTTGATCCTTCGGATCAACGCGGTGCAAACGCTGATCGCTCTCGTCTTCGGCGTGCCCGCTTACCTGCTGATCACGATGCTGGTGGAGGGATGATCGATCTTGACGCAATCAAGGCGGAGATTGCTCGCACCCGCGTTCTTGTCGCGGAGATCGAACGCCTAAACACCGTCCTCCGCGATGCGGCACGGGAGCGTTTCGCGTTGGTAGCGTGGCTTCGCGCCAACGGGGGGATTGCCCTCGCCAACGCTATCGAGCAGGGCGAACACCGCAAGGGGGACGAATGATCGACCTTGACTCCATCAAAGCGCGGCTGGCCCGCGTGTGGGGGAAGTGGCCCACGAAAGGGGTACTGGCCCCCGGAGCCGACGAGCTTGGCCCGAAGGCGTGGTCGGCGCATGGCCCGCTGCGGTGTCATGCGACGGAGCAGGGTCGCGCCCGTCAATGGACGCAAGCGAACGCCGACGCTGTGCTGATCGCCGCTGCGCCCGCCGACATCGCCGGGCTGATCGCGGAGGTGGAGCGGCTGCGCGACGAGGCCAAGCGCGAACGCGCAGCCGTGGTGGCTACGTTGCGACGTTTTGAGGCGGGGCCGATGGGCCTATCGTTGGTGGACATGGCAAGCGTGGCCGACGCCATTGAACGCGGCGAGCACCGCCGCGAGGGGGAAGCATGACCGATCTCGACGCGATTCAGAGCCGCCTCGACCGGGGCGTAGAAAGCCTAACAGACACTTATGATCTGCTCCGTGAGGTAGAGCGGCTGCGCGGGGAGGTAGAGCGGGAGCGCGCCGCTGTGGTGGCGTACATGCGCGGCAGTAACGACAACAGGGTGTTGGACTACGCAGACGCAATCGAACGCGGCGAGCACCGCCGCGAGGAGACAGAATGACCATCGACCTTGACGAAATCGAGAGCCGCATCAACGACGGCATCTACGGCGACGACCGAATGACCGATACCGCACGCGACGATGCCTTTTCTGCGCTGGCCGTATTGTTGGCGGAGGTGGAACGGCTGCTTGACGAGGAGGCTTACCGCTTGCAACTGCTGGACGACGCGGGGGGCTTGGAGAACGAGCGGGACGGTCAGCGGAAGCGCGCCGACTCGCTGGCCCTTGCCTACCGCGAGCAGCAGGGGGAGAACGACGCGCTGCGGATTGCAAACACCAACCTGCGGTTGATGGTTGACGGTTTGGAGACTGCCGCTCACTCCGAGCGCGCCGCCGTGGTGGCATGGCTGCAAGCGGCGTCCCAGCGGTGGGCGGTTGACGATCCGCTAAATGAGGCGGCAGACGCTATCGAACGCGGCGAGCACCGCCGCAAGGAGGAAGCATGAACAAGCTGGCCAGAGACGTACTGGACGCAACGATTGCGGCCCACAGAGCGGGCGTTGCCTTCGGCTGCACCGGGGGTGCGCCCAACCCTGCCCGAGATGCCGCAGCGCACATGTTCACCCGCGCCCAGATTGCGCGGGACAACGCGGTGCGCGCTTGGGCTGCTGTAGGCTTCCCGACCAACGAGCCTATCAACCAGCGGGAGAACGAATGACCATGCCTGACTGCGGCTCCAACTCCTGTAAGTACGCCGTTACACGAGGCGGGATGCGAACGAACTCCGGGTGCGGCTGCGACAACTGTGAGACGTGCGGCGTGCCCATTCGCAGCGGGCGCGAGCATCGTGCGTGGTGCTCGACGCCGGAGTGGGTGCCGGAACACCAGAGCGGCGAGCACCGCCGCGAGGGGGACGGAATGGCCCCCGAACCGTGCCCGGAGCGCACCGCCGACACCGAGCGCGCCGCCGTGCTGGCTTACCTGCGTGCCGCCTATGCCCCGAACACCATCGTACCGCTCCCCGACTTTTTGGCCGCGCTGCTACGCATGGTCGAGAAGGGCGAGCATCACCTACCCGAAAACAACAATCTGGAGTAACTATGTCTATTATCGACGTTTCCGACCTTACCTTGCGGCAGATCCGGCAGATCCGCGAGATCCAAAACCTGCTGCTCCCTATCGCCCCGCCTGTCCCCGCCTACGAGCCCCAAGGGCTCCCGGCGTCCCCGTACAGCGTCGGGGATGCGGTGTTTGTCCGCACGGTGACCTACCACTACACCGGGCGGATCTCCGCGATCTACCCCGGCGAAATCTCCCTCGCGGACGCCGCTTGGATCGCGGATTCGGGCCAGTTTTCCGTAGCTCTCGCCACCGGCACGCTGGCCGAAGTCGAGCCCTACCCCGCCGGGGTGGTGATCAGTCGCGGGGCTATTGTGGACGTGAGCCCGTGGGCGCACCCTCTCCCCCGTGTGGCGAAGTGATCGCCTTACCCCCGTGGCTGGTGGGGTCGTGGTCGCGGTCGCGGTCGGGGTCGGGGTCGGGGTCGCGGTCGCGGTCGTGGTCGTGGTCGGGGTCGGGGTCGTGGTCGGGGTCGTGGTCGCGGTCGTATCGGAGTGATTTATGACCGACGACGAACGTAAAGAACTGCTCAGACGCCCCCCGTGGGTAGGTGCGCGAATCCACGACCGGGGCGCACCCTACGTCATTGTCGGCGGCTACCATGCCAGCGACGAAAAGGCGATAGCGGCGGGCGAAGCTCCGCACTTTTGGGCGGCGGCGTGCGTTCAACGGCACGGCGTCTACCCGCTGCGCTGGGTGGAGCGGACGCTATGCCGGGGCGAATACACGCTCGTTGAGCACCCGACGCTCGATCTTTGGGATGCCGACACCCGCCACAACTTTCTGCGCCGGTATCCCGGCGTTGACCTTACCTTTTGGGAGACTGAATGACCGACGACTTGATCGCCCTCGCCCGCCGCGCCGTCGCGTGCAAGGGCTGGAAGTGGATGCCGGGTATGGTCATGCTCTGGCCTTCCGGCGTCGTCCGCGGGTACTGGTTGTGGGCGCGTCCCATGATCGTAGGCGACGACGGGGCGGTAAACTGGTGGGAGGGTGATCCCCCGACAGAACACGCAGACGGGGCGTGGCAGAGCAAAGCGATCCCCGATCTCTCCGATGCCGCGACGGTCGGGTGTCTGCTCGCGCGGGTGCGGGAGGCGTGGGGCCAGCCCGAAATGTGCTGCGGTTGTTCCATCGCCCCCGGATGGGGCGTCTATCTGGCGCTGGTGCGGGAGGCGTGGGGTCAGGACGAGGCGTTTTGCTACAGGGAACAATGGTGCGTCGAGACTCCGCAAAAAGGGTACGTCTACGGAGCAACTGAAGCCGATGCGCTCGTCGCCGCCTTAGAGGCTGCGCCATGAGTCAAGGTTTTGCCCCGTCCCGTGCAGAGCGGGAAACGCGGCGTTTTGTGCAGGTTCAACGACTGAGACACGCCACCGGGGCTACACGAACGGAGTGTGAGCGCGCCCTAACCGAGTGTCGGGGCGACACCGACGCGGCGATAGAGTGGCTCAGACGTAAGGTGCGACCTTGACCGAGATTGACGAGCACGATTGCCCCTATTGTGGGGCGACAATCGATCTTGGTGATTGGTCGCCCTACACGTCGGAGGTACGGGAAGTGACGTGTACTACCTGCGACCGTGTGGCGGACATCGAGTGGGACGACGACAACGGGGGGTTCGTTTGGCTTTCGCAGCGTGCGCCTTGACGAACGTCAATACGTCGGGATATAGGCATCGTCCCTACTACGGAGGTTGTGTGTCTGGAAAAGTGACGAAAATCGGAGATTACTTTCACGTTGTTGTGGCGTGGCCTGACGACCACAAGGAGCATTGGCTCCTCACGTCGAGCGATGTCACGCGGCTACGCGAACGCGGAGAGAAACACGTGCTGTCGCGTCCGCGACCGACGAAATGGGAACACCGGTTGTTCCGGGTCGGCTTGTTCCTCCGTCGCATCGGGGAGTACCTGCCATGATCGAAGACGGCACCCTCACCATGCTGCTCTCTCGCGTATCCAAGCTCGAACAGGCGCTCGCGGACAAGGACGAGAAGATCGCAGCCCTCACAGAGCAGCTTGAAGCGCAGGAGGAGGCGTTGGACGAAGCCCAACAGGCAGCGGAGACGCGAGACGCCGCGTTTGACAACGACCTGATCAACGCGGTGCGGGGCTACCTGACGTGGGTAGAATCCCCTCCGACATCCATCGACCCCGCCATCTACGCCGAAGTGCTGCGCCGTGCCCGTGCGAACGTCGAGACGGCGCTCCGCGCAGCCGGTGGTTGACAAATGGCGATCTGCCGTATACCCCTCCTCCCATGATTGCCGATGAAATCTCGCGTGCACGCGAACTTGTGCAGGTCTTGTTGTCTGCCGGGCTCACACACGCCACCATCGCCGAGAAGCTCGGAGGTCGTGTCTCGACCCGGACGGTCTATCGGTGGGCGAAGGGCGAAAACGCTCCGCAGCGCCGTGTAGATCGGATAGCACTCGAACAACTCGCACAGTCGCTCCCTCCTGCATAGCATACAGGGTATGAGCACCCGTCCTGTCATCGTCGCTGCAACCGTCGCCGGAGCCGGTACGTTGGGGTGGGTCGCTTTCCGCATGTACGTCCGGTCGGAGGTCGTGCGGGTGCTCGAAAAAGAGTACGATTGGGCTAACATTGTCAAGGGTTTCGAGACGCTGAAAGCCATCGGCATTGACGTGCGGCTTCCGTCTGCTCCGGAGCTTGCCGAGAGCTTGACGCCCATCTGGTCAATCGTGATGCCCGAAGCGGCGATCAACGACATCCTCGAAAACGGGCGGCACAGCCGCTACTGGCCCCCGTCCTACCGGGGCTCCGGCACCGAGATTCTGGAGCCCTACCTGCTCGCCGGGGTGCGCAAAGCCGTCGAAGGGCGAGTGGCTCCCAAGGACGTTGCGAAGACCATCGTCTCCGGGGCTCTCGAAGCCATCATCAAGTCCGCGTACCACAAGAAGTAGAGGTTCGATATGGCGCTCTCGCTCAAACCCGCTCAGGGAACCGTTGTCACCGTGGCCGCCGCTGGCACGGCGGTCGCTCCGGCTGTGCTGGTGCCGGACAACTGCCACACGCTCATCCTCTACAACACGTCGCAGGCAGCCACGGCGTACGCTCAATGGGTGCCGGTCGCAGGTTCGTTCACCGTCGCTGCTGCGGTTCCGATCCCTCCGTCCGCCTCCATCACGCTCGCCATTGGCCCGCTCAGTCAGCGGCCCGCCGGAGGCACGGGCGCGGGTTCCGATCAGCTTTTCCTCGACGCGTCGGTAAACGGCACGGTCGTCAACCTGATCTACGTGAACGGCATCACGATCTGATCAATCCTCCTCCTCCGAGGGGGTCAGCGCATAGGTCAACTCCTCGCGGAATAGGCCGGTGACGCGCTCGATGAACTCGGCCCGCTGCACCGGGGTCATCCGGCTCAGGTGGTAGCCCAACTCCTCCGCGCCAAAGCGAACCGAGACTTGGAACTTGCCGCTGGACAGGTTCTTCGACTGCACCTCCGTGATGGACGCGACGATGCGCTCTATCTCCTTCGACGCGGCGACCTCCGCCGCCATGCGCGCCGCCCACCCGAACGCGTCCTGTGCCGCGTTCCGCCAATCGAACCCGGCGGCCTTCGGAGGGGCTCCGGCTACCGGGCCGCCGAAGTTGCCCGAAGCGGCGGTGAACGCGTCGAGGTGGGGCGCTTCGTTCTTCGGAGAGCGCGGGTACGCTTGACCCCGGATGCCCGGGTACTTCCGCTCCATGTCGGCGAGGATGCGGACGGCGTTGTCCCGCTCCCCCCCGACTCCCCGCTGCGCGAGCGCGTCTACGTTCCGAAACCGATCCAACAGACTGTCTGCGTAGTACATGCCGGCTGTCTAACCGTCGGAGCGCCGTTGTCTACTTCCTACCCCCGGTAGCGATGGTCGTGAGCGTGCCTGCGATAAAACTCACACCCAGACCGACAGCCACCCGGCGACCGTACGACCACTCCGGAGCAAACCCCTTGACGATCCAAGGCACTATGACGAAGGTGGGCACCACGAGGATGCCCGCAATCAGCGCAATCCCGGCTACGCCCATCGCGGGCGAAAGCGCGCTTGGCGGCGGCCCGCCGACGAGGGGACGGGTCTTGCCGTAGGAACGCGCCGGAGAGAGTGCCCCCCGAAAACGGATCGGGTGGCCGGGTCTCATTTGCGCGCCGTCTGCAACACGACGCCGAGGTACAAACGCTCGACAAGCATGGCCGCTCCCGCGAACGCGGCTCCGTACAGCGCACCCTTCACGATGCCGAGTTCCGGGAACACCAGCTTACCGACAACGGCTCCGGTGACGGCACCGGAGAACGCACCGATCCCCACCTGATTGCGGGACTCGGTGACGTATGCCTCCGGGATGTCCCGCAGCGGCGCACCGTAGGTGTGCAGGTTCCGATCTTGCTCCCAAAAGCGCGTGGAGTACGGGCCGTACGGAAGCTGCCCGTGAACCACGGTCGGCCCCACGTGCCAGCCGCCCCTGCCCACGCCCGGGTAGATCGGGCCAGCGAGGTTGGTCGGGATGTAGGTGGCCGGGCCGAGCGGACGGGTCTGGTCGCGGTAGCCATGCACCGGGCCGATAGGCGAACGCACGGCGTGCACGCGCCCGTTCAGACGCATCGGAGCCACGTTGATGTCCCCGTAGCCGGTGACACCGCCCTCGCCGGGGCGGAGGGACGACACGAGGAACGGCGGGGTGAAACCGGGGCCAACAGCGCCGGAGGGGAACGAAATGCTGGTGGTATCCATGAGTTACTCCAAAGTTTCGACGGCATCGCGGAGCATCCCGGCATCGGGGTGCAGGTAGCGAGAGGTCGTGGTGATGCTTTTGTGCCCGGCGAGTGCCTGAATGGTTCGCAGGTCGGCCCCCTTCCGGAGCGCCATCGTGAAGCAGGTGTGCCGAAGCACATGGGGCGAGAGTTCCCCGAGTTCGGGGTAGTCCGTTCGCATCGCGCGCGTGACCTTGCGAACCGCTGCCGGGGTGATCGGGCCGCCGACGTAGCCCTCGAACAGCCACCCTTCCGCCCCATCTTCCGGCAGGAAGTCCCGGAGCACGTTCTGTGCGGGCTTGTTGAGCGGCACGAACCGCTCCTCGTCGCGCTTCCCGCGAAACAGCAGACCCCGGACGCCACCCCGGCTCACGAGGTTTTCGGCCCGCAGCCCACACATCTCCGAGATGCGAAGCCCGGTGCGGGGCAGCAGCAACAGGATGGTGCGCACCGGCTCGCTCTGCTCCTCGGCGACAACGTAGTAGGTTACCAGTTGCTCCGGGGACAACGCATCCCGGACACCGGAAGCCCGGCCTTTCGCCTTCGGCAGCAGGGCGGCGATGGAATCCTCGTCGTACCCTTGCGCGAGGAGGTAGTGCTTGACGGCAGCCCTCAAAGGCAGCACGGTGCCGATAGGCAACCGAACGCTCAGCTTGTTCCGGAGCCATGCCGCAGGGTCTCGACCGCTCGCTGCCAGAATCGAGGCGTACTTCGAGCGTGTGCTCGGAAGGAGCCCTTGTTCCAGAAGGTGCTTGTCGAGGTTTACCAAGGCCAATACCATGTCGAAGGTGAAGTCCACTCGAAGTCGGCCTTTTTCGCCTCGGCAACCGCGATGTCCGCCCTGACCTCTGCCGGGGCGATGATGTACCGTTGGATGGCCCACCCGGCACCGAGGCCCAGCACAGCGTACGCGATGCGGGTCTTGTCGTCGGCCTTGGTGGCGGCTCCGACCGCGTAGCCCGCTGCGCCGCCGATGACCGTGGGGATGGAGAAGAACGACCCTGCCGTGCTCGGCTTGCCGGAGGCTTCGGAGGACTTGCTCAGCAGCATGGCTCCACCGACGCCCGCCGCTGCGATGATCGGCAACAACAGGGGGATGAACCCGTAGGGATTCGTGCGCTGCACGAGCGCGGTAGCCGCAGCGGAGGCGACTTCCTTGACAGCATCCGAGGTTTCTGGCTTCATGGTCACAATCCGAGGTAGGAGGGGCGAGGACGGGTTCCCGGGCGAAGGGTCTGGATGGTTTCCCGGTCATAGTAGATCGGATCGCCGAAAATCTGCTCTGCGAGGTTGTCCGCGTCCCGTTCTCCGTGGTCGGGATACCCCCAAAAGAAGTGCAGCGCATGGCCGAACTCGTGCCGCAGCACCGCTTCGATCCGCTGCCTGTCGCCGAGGAACAACTTCGGAGCGACGACGATGGTCAACGCGCCCGTGCGCGGCTCGTGGTGGCAGTACGCCATGTTGCGTGCCTTCGGGAACTCTCCGGGCTCTCCGGCGTACAAGGACACCTCGAAAAACGGCCCTGCCATCTCGGTAGCCCGAGCGTGGAGTTGCAGGAAAGTGCGAGGTAGGGTGTGCACGGAGGTATCCGGTCAACCTACTGCCTTATCCCCCATCGCTCAACGTCCCGGCCTGAAACGGAGTGCTACCTGTCCGTCAACTCCGAAAACGGCGGCGGTAGATAACGGCTCCGGTGATCGCCATCGCGGCGATAGCACCCACCAGCAGAACAGCAGGCAGCGCCTCTTTCGCTCCGGTCTCCACGAAGGAGGCCGAGGTGTAGAGGGCAGGGAGGTCGGCGTGGAGGTGATCTTCCTCGACCAGCGGAGAGCCTCCCGTCGTACCGACGGCGGTCGTAAGCTGTGCCTGCTGCGTCGAGGTCAGATCGCGGGTTCGGAGATCAAGGGCTCCGCCCCACAGGTGACGGGAGAGGCGCATCCCGTCGGTGCTGATGACGGCTTCCCAACTGGACACGTCCCGGGGCAGCGCGAGCAAACGCGCCACGAGGGTCTTGTCGGAGTAGATGTCCAACGAGGAGGTGCCGTACTTCGACACCTTCGCCAACATCGCCGACGCTTGCTCTCTCGGAGTACGCCCTGCGCTGGTGACGACCAAAGGAAACCCACTCGGCAACGCCGCTGTGAGCTTCTTCAGGTAGGCAGCCTGTCCGGCTGTGAGCGTGGTTCCCATGCGGACTCCGTTCGGAGACTACAGTTGAGTCTTGGTTGCGTACTTCTTCTGAGCGGCCAGCAACTCGGGGGTGTAGTGTCCGGCGTGGTGGTTCATGCCCCCCCACGCCGCCTTTGCCAGCATCTCCGCCGTCAGCACGTCCGGGATTCCCCTGTAGAGAGTCTTCTCGTACACGGCTTCGTCGTCGAAAGCGATTACCGTGTAGCGTATAGATTCGCCTCTCGCAGCCGCGTGTTCCACAATGACGATGGAGGTGACATCGGGGTTCATGCCCTTCGGGGGATGCGCAACCGTCCCGATCACCTTCGCCGCAAAACCTTCGATGGCCTCTCCGTTTACGAGGTCGCCTATGTCGTAATCCCAACCAAGATAGGTGAACCCGATGCGCTCACGGGGCGTTTTTACACGCCCCGCTCCGACCATAATACCCCACTCTTTCTCGGCTTTCTTGGGGGCCGCCGTCCTCTTGGGAGCCGCTTTGCCGGACAGCAACGCGATCAGGGTCTTCGTCGCTGCGGTCTGTGAGGCGTGACGTTCGCCATCGACGTACCAGCCGTCTGCTTTCTTCTCTACTTTGTAGCTCATGGGAAACTCCGGGGTGAGGTAAAGCGAAAGCCTACCTCGGGGCAGCCTACGGCTCAACGCACCTGCGTGAAAGGGAGTGCTACCGACCGCCGGGAACGATCCTCGACGGCTCGGAGCACCGGGTCGAAGGGGCCGAGCCGAGACATCGAAACGGAAATACTCTATTTCCGTAACTTAGTAAAAACCGGCGTTTGAGGCCCATTTTGGTCTGAATCTGGTTTTCGCGCGAAGTTGCGCGCGAACCCCGCGCGCGTAAGGAAAGCAGGCGTTCGACCGCTCGGCGAGCCGGTAGCACTCGAACCGGCGGCCCGGCATCGACCACCCCGAAGGGGTGAGGTAGGTTCAGCCAAGCAGGAGCTTTGCACATGGCTGGTCGTCCCCTCCGTCGCCTCCGAAACACCCCCGGCAAGTCCTACATCGAACAGATGGTTGAGACAGCCAACGAATACCTCGCTGGGAAACTCTATTTTAGCGCACCTTCCTCCTATCCGTCACGGGAGGAGTACCTGAGTTTGAGATACAGCGACAAGAACGGTTTTCCCTCGCAGACGGGGGTGGCTGTTCTTATTCGTTACTCTCCGGGGGGAAATCATCTTCGGGATCTACTGGGTCGGAAGTCTGTCGGAGACGCTGTGTTGACGGGATACGGTGTCTCCACCTCCTTCGTTTTGGTTGAGGAACCGAGGCAGTCCGCCCGTACCCTTCGAGACGCCGTGGTTGGCATGGACGAGATATACAGGAGCCTTTATGGGTCTGGACTCGTCGGCCTTGGCGACTCGCGTTGACGGTTGAGTCCCGGTAGCACTCGAACCTCCGGCCCGGCATCGACCACCCCGAAAGGGTGAGGTAGTCTCGATCTATGTACCGTGCTCCCTACTTCCCAACCTCCCCGCTGCACTCCTACGGAGTAGCCAGTTCGTCATGGCTTCAGTCCGCCGCCGGGAAGGACATCATCATGCCCACCGGAGACGTGTGGGCGGTGGTGGTGGACACGGCAAAGAGCACCTCGAAGCTGCCCGTCTACACGCTCGTTTGGATGTACGACGCCACCGGGCAGTACCCGCAGAACGGCGGGGTCGTCACGGTGAGCCCTGACCACCCGAACTACGCGACGTTCTCGGAGCAGCTTGCGAAGGACGGCACCATCGTCAGCATCGAGGACGGGGTATCGTTCGCCAAGGCGCAGCGGGGGCAGAAGCAGCCGAGCACGAAGTCCCGGGGCTCCGTAGCTCCCGCGCCCTTCGTGGCACCCGAGGCCGATCCGTTCTGGAAGAATCCGTGGTTCATCGCAGCCTGCGCCACGACCGTCATCGGCGTCGTCGGCTACGCCCTCTGGCCGAAAGGAGACGCCCCATGATGCTCCGTCAGAACAAGCCCATGCCCGCGTCGCCGAAGATCATAGCGGCGGCGGAGAGGGCGCTCGCTTCCGTACCTACGGGAGAGATAGCCCGTATCTTCGTGCCGTGGTCGGACTTCGTGTTCTCCACACGGGAGGGGAAGACGTACATGCCCCCGACTATCGCGGAGGGAATCCGGAGAGTCCGTGGTGATGAAAGGGGGCACGTACGAGCATCCGGCGTACACTTGTCTTTGTTGCGGTCGGATCGAGACGTAGGCAACAGGGGGACGTTTGATCCGATCTCGTTCCGCGTGACGCTCTACCCCACCGCCAACGAAGCGACTCTCCCGCACGAGCTTCTGCATTTCGTTCAGCAGGTGGGTTCCCAACTCATCAAGCTCGCCACCAAGGCAGAAATCACGTTAGAGAAGCGCGGAGATCGCTACGTCATCCTGCGGGATGGAAAGCCGACCGGTCGGGAGAGGTTGATAGCTACTCCGACACCCCGCGTCGGAAAGAAGAAGTCTATCGGGCAGAGGCTCCCGAAGGTCGCCTTTGCTCTGGCCCTCCCTACGGGAGCCTCTCGACATGACCAACGGTGGCGGATGCTTTTCGGAGGCCCGAAGCGCAAACTCCGAGCCGTGAAAGCAAAGGGGAGCGAACTGTATTTCTCCCCCGATGTGGAACAGGGGCGATCCTCATTGTCGCACGGAGAGAGGGAAATAGAACTGCACACGAACGCCCTCTCCGCCGGGTTGAACGCCGCGAACGATACGATGTTGGGGTCGTCCTACCACGCCTTCCTAAACCTCTCCGTTGAGCGTCCGCAGGTCGGGCGTGTTGATCCCCTGATGGTCGCCGATCAAGCTCTCCGCCGAACTCTCTCCTACAAAGTGTATGAGTTCGCCGACAAGGTGAGGCAGATAAAAAGCCCGATGTTGCGAAACGCGTACCTGAAGCTGGCGTGGCAGGTCGCCTGTCGGGAGTTGGGCATCCCGGAGACGTTGCGTAGCGAGAACAAGGACGCCCTCGGGATGGTCGAGATAAGTGCCCGCGCTCCCGGGATGTTCGCCAAGGGCAAGCGGGTGAAAGGGAAGGCTCTCGAAGCCCACCGGGAAGTCGTTGCGAAGCGGGGCAAGCGCGAAAGGACTCCGCCCCCCCCGCCGAGCCTTTCCGAACGCGCTCAGCCCTCGAACGGGCGGCCCGGACGACCCGGCGCTCGAAGCGATGCCGCCCGTGCCGCCCGTGCCGCACCGCCTCCGCCGCCTCCGCCGCCTCCTCCGCCGAAACCCCGTGTCGCCAAGGCCGCCCCGAAGGCTCCGGCTATGCTCCGTGTGGAGCAGAAAGAGGACGGGTGGTACGTCGGCGGCAAACGGTTCGGATCGCAAAAAGCGGCCACGTTGGAGTACATCCGGCAGTTAGGCGGGTAGCCCGCTCCGGTGTAGCACTCGATTCTGCCCGCTCGCTCTCGCCGTAGGCAGGAAACGAGCTACGCTCCCCACAGCCGAAGTATCGGCCCTCTTACCTTTACCCTTGCCTCCCGGAGTCCATATGGCCTCGACGACCACGCTCACCGCAGCGACCACGACCCCCTTCTCCACCCTGCTCAACATCGCCGAAGCGGGCACCGCCGCCGCCGCCGAGACGGTGGACATCATCCCCTTGCTCGTGGCAGCGGGCCTCACCACCGCCAGCCCCCTCCTCGACGGCATGGATCAGGCGTTTGCCGATCAAGCCGCCGCGCGTGCGTGGTTGTTCGCAAACGTGGATCTCATCGAATACTCCACGGCGGCTTCGGTCGCTACCTCCGAGACGCTCTACGACGCCAACATCTCGGGCGGCGTCGTCGCCAACAACTTCCGTCTCGTCATCACGTCGGTGAAGGCTGCGAACGGGGACACCTACACCAAGAAGTGTCGCCTCGCCTTCCGGCACAGCATCATCAAGTAGTTTCCCTTCCCACCCACTTTAGGAGTTTCTCATGGCTGAAGTTACCTCTCTCGCTTCTCTCCGCAAGGGCACCCGTTCCCTCGCCGCTCGCGCTACCCTCTCCGGCGGCGCGAACGACACCATCAGCAACGCGAAGCTCATCGCGGCGGCCCCCGCCAGCGGCGCGCTCTTTGACTTCCTCTCGTTCGCGACCTACGCGGACGCTGCGGCTGTCACGACCGCCTTCAACGCCGCCACCACCGCAGGCGCGATCATCCTCTCGCCCGTTTCGGGCGCGGGCGTGGCCGGTCTCGCGTGGGTTTGGGTTGCGAACAACTCCACCCCCAGCGTTCAGCTTGTGAACGCCGCTGCGGCAGGCGTGTTCGACGTGACCATCCTTCTGGAACACTCGATCATCACCTGATCGAACAGGTTCAGATACGGAGCGCCCCCGGCACCTCACGGTTCCGGGGGCGTTCTCGTTTTAGTCCAGCAGGTCGCGGGTCACGTGAAGGGTGAGCGCCGCGAGACGGCGGAGCAACTCTTTCGTCTCGACGCGGTTCAGCCGCACCTTGCCGTCCATGTCCTTGCGGAGAGCTTTGGTCAGGAAGGCGATCAGTTCCTCTCCCTCTACGCCGAGCAGCACCGCTTCATCCGGAGCGAGCGGCATGACTACTTCTTTTCCAGCAGGGCGTAGCCGCCCTCGGGCCGCTTCGTGGCGAGGAAGTACCCCAGCGTGTAGAGCGCGGTGCGGGTCAGCATCGTGTTGGTGTTGAGAAAGGGCACCCGCTTGGTGACTTGTGCAAGCAGCAAACCGACGCCAGCGACGACGGCGAGTTCTTTCACGGAGACGTTTTGCATGAGGGTCTATCCACGGTAGGGTTTGTAGGAGGTGCCGTCGAACGTCAGGGCTTGCTGACACGACTTCGGATCGCGGGTGCCGCAGATGGAGACGTGAACCCACGAGCGGCCCGGAGGGCGTTCGAGGATACATTGGCCGTATTTCAGGCCAGAATCCTTCACGATCCAGCGGTGAAGCTCCGCGTCATCCACGCCCGGCATGGCAATATCGGCAGCTTCGCCCTTCATATGTTGCGATGTCTTGCTGCTTCCGGGCGTGCCCGCGTTCACCGCAGCGCCCCGGAAGCCGGAGTTGATCTTCAGGGGCTTCCCGAAATGAGCCCGTACAACTTCCAAAAGCTCCGCCAGTTCGGTGAGCGACGGGATGAACGCCTGAGCTTCTTCCCGGTTTTTCGCTTGGAGCGCGGTCTGCGAAGTGCGGGTCAGTTCGTCAAAGGTGAAGTGCGCGGAGAGGTTCATGTGACGGGTTCCTTGTTGGTCTTAGATCCAAAATAATAGCTGAAGCACATAAGGCTAATATCCTTGATGAACGTCACGATTGTCGTGCGTTCCGCCTCGCGTAACAACATGACTTCCGGCCCGGCGATCAGCAGGTCGCAGACGTAGATTCCGACGAGTACGGCGACCATCGCGGTAGCAAACGTCGTCAAGCTGTCCGACATCGTGCGCGCACTATTGAAGATGCGACCGACGACGAACTGGATGCCGACGATGATCAGCACGCCCAGCGAAACCGCCGTCAGCGTGCCGCCAAAGCTCTGGTACAACGAGTGGAACGGCCCGGCAGGGAGGGACGACACTTCGGTGCGCGAAGCTACCGGAGCGACGGGCTCCACACCTTCCGGGGCGGCGACGGGTTCGGGGACTACCGGAGAATCGAGATCGGTCGGTTCCATGTCAACGCTTCTGCTTTTGCGCGATTTTGCGGTACGCTTTCCAGATGGCAGCGAGGCAAACGAGTACCGCCGCGCCGATCAGATACTCCGTGCTGTCGCTGTAGCTGTCCGTCGCTACCGGAGCCACGGGCTCGGCGGCAACGGTGGTCGCTGCGGGGGCTGCGACGGGGATCGGCATCGGCGGCTCCGCATCTGCCGGAGTTTCGATAGCCGGGGTCGTCGCTTTGGCGGGGGCGGGGGAGGGGACTTCAATACCGTGATCCATGTTCTTTCCGTAGGTGCGTTAGATGCTGCGGCGTCCGTCGCCGTTGGGGAGCGCGGTCATCGAGCCGTACATCTTGAATACGACCTCGTTGAGCTTCATGCTGGTGTCGTTGAGTCGGTCGATAGCTGCGCGCGTCTGCTTGCCCTCGGACTTCATCGCCTCGGTGAGCGTCCCCATCAGCAGCATGTGGGTGCGCTGTTCGCTCTCCAGCGTCTCCCGGAACACCTTCCGGGACTCTGCCATCTCGTTGGCGAACGCCCTCTGCTGTGCCGGGATGATGACCCGGAGCAGGTACATCACGATGACGACACCGAGCCCCGCCGGGACGCCGGCCTTCAGCAAAAAGTCGAGGTAGACCGAAAGCTCCGTCATGCGCGCACCTTACTCGGAGAGGGGTTGGCAACCGCAATCAGCGCGATCACACCGAGGACAAGCGCGACCTTGCCGTAGCCCCGGAAATCCACAGGGGGTCTGCCGTAATCCTGTGACGCTCCGCAAGAGCACGGGGAGCAGCAGCCGTAGGCGTGCCGAGAGGAGTGAAAGCGCATGACACTACGCTATCATCGACGCTTCTTTGTTCCCTTGGTCGGCACTCCACTTCGAGTGCTACGCGGACGGCGTATCCCGAGAATCACTTGAATGTCCGCCGTGATTGGTGCGGAGTAGAACTTGCCCGAGAGGAACGCCGCCGGGGGGTTCGTCGTGAGCCGCACGGTGCCTCCGGCGACCTTCGCCGACGCGTTCGGGTCAAAGCGGAACCCGTGCAGCGTCGCCCACGCTTTCGCCTTCTCCAGCGACCAACGCGGAGCCTTGAACACCAGCGCACACGCGTCGTGGGGTGCCGGGATGGGCGGCATCGGTCGTCCGTGACCGAGATCCGTCTCCGCCCCCTTGAAGGCGCTGACGGCTTGCGTGCCCCATGCCGAGATGATCTCCACCGCTGCGTCCTCCTCCCGCTCCGCGATGTCGGCGGCCCCAATCGCCTTCTTGACCATCGCCCGTTTGATCTCGATGATGGTGGCGATGCGGTCGTCGATGGTGTCCGTGGCGTGCAGGAACCAGATCGTCGTCGCCTGTGTCTGCCCGATGCGCCGGATGCGATCTTCGGCCTGCTCCTCCTCCGCGCTCGTGTAGTACCGCTCCACGAACAGGAGGTGCTTCGCGCGCGTGAGCGTGATGCCCGTAGACGCCGCCTTGCTCCCGATGAACACAGGCACTTTCCCTTCTTGGAACAAGTCAATCGCGTTCTGCCGATCTCCGCGAGCAGCGGAGCCGTCCAAGGTGACGTAGCCGATCCGCTGTCGGCGCAGAAGGTTCTGGAGACGGTCGATCACCTCGCGGTGCTCCGCAAACACCACGACCGGCTCGCCGAGCCGGACAGCCCGTGCAATCCAATCGCTCGCCGCGTAGACCTTGCCCTGCCCGAGCAAGCGCCGGAGATAGCCCGTCTTGACGAGGGCTTCCGCCGCAAGCGCCCGTTGCGCGGTGGCGAGTGCCTCGCCCCGCCCCATGCGCTTCTGAAGCTCCATCTCCAACCACTCGGCGAAGTCCTCCTCCGCACTCCGGTATTCCGCCTCGTCCTTCGGTCGTAAGGTGATGGGGATCGTCGAGCGGGTCTTTGGGGGGATCTCCGGGACAACCTCCTCCAGCAGTCGGCGCAGCATCGGCATCGGTTGGTCTGCCGGGACGCCGAGAAGGTCGCGGAGCGCGTCCATCTCTCCGGGGCGGTTGATGAGCGGGGTGCCCGTCAACAGGATGAGGTGCGGTGACCGACGGGCCAGAATCGCGAGCGCCTGCGTGCGCAGCGCCTCCTCGTTCTTTGCGGCGTGGGCCTCGTCGGCGATGATCAGCTTGCACCGGAGCCCGGCGATTTCGAGGTAGCGCACCGGAAGCAACGACCACGAGATGATGTAGAGGTGGGCGCTCCGGGGAATGGGCGATTGCGTGTCGAGGATGGAGTGCACCCGGACACCGGGAATCCACTTCTGTGCTTCCCGTCGCCAGTTCGTCACCACGGAGGCGGGCGCGACGATGAGCGTCGGGGTCAGCAGCGCGGCGTTTTTCGCTATCGCCGAGAGGCAGATGATGGTCTTGCCCGTGCCCGGAGCGTTCGCCACCAACGCGCGAAAGCCGTGTTTCTCCAGCGAGGCGATGTCTTCGACTTGAAAGGGTTTGAGTTCGAGCGGGTGTGTAGCACTCGGAGTGCGGACAGGGCGTTGAGCAGGAGTCGCCAACAGGGTAGCCTCGTATGGACGGAGTCAACCTATGAAATATCTCGACCTCGACCTGATTGAGAACCCCTACGGCAAGCGAATCGGCGGAGGGTACGAAACTGTTCTCGCAGGTGGCGGAGACCGTTCCCACATCAAGGGGGATAACGGCAAGCCTCTGTGTATGCAAAAGGTGAGCGCCCGGGACGTACGTCCTTCGAGCGCCCGCACGGTCACGTGCTACCGCTGCATCAAGATCATGGGCATGAACTCCAACGCGCCCTTCGTCACCCGCAGCCTCACTACCTCCCGTGGCGAGAAGAAGCCGCACCTGATGATGCCCGGCGGGCGTCAGGGTCGCATGGTTGCCGACAAGAAGGTTTCTCCGTACGGAGAGACCGGCGCTGCGCCGTTCAAGCGCGGCCCGGCGAACCACCCCACGCAGCCGTGGATGACCACCCGCGTCATTCGCGCGAAGACCCGCGAAGAACGTCTCCGTGAGGAGGGCATCGCGCTCCCCGTCGCGTACACCCCCTTCTCGTTCGCCGAATCTGTACCTGCTCCGGCGCTGTACGCCAGCCCTGCGGCGCTGAAGAAGCGGGGAGCCAAGGGCATCATGGCAGCGGCGGCCAAGGTGCAGGCGCTCGGAGAAATCCGGGCCAACCCCAAGGGTGCGGCAGCGTCAATGGGCGGTCTCGCCATGTACGTGCACACGTCCGGTCAGGCTCCGTCTCTCCGTGCAGCGTGGGCGATGCTGGGGAAGCAGACCCCCGGCTTGACAGACCGCTTCGGGGATGAGATCCAGTACACGCAGGACTCTCGCACCGGAAAGGTGGGCTGGTACTCCGAGCAGGCGGAGCACTTCAAGATGATGTCGGCAGGGCACTACAACAACCCCCGCCGGTTGCCCTCGTCCGCGCAGTCGGAAGCGGCCCTCGCCATGTACGTCCACACGTCCGGGCAGGCTCCGTCGCTCAAAAGCGCATGGGCGATGTTGCGGAGGCAGACCCCCGGGCTGACCGACCGCAGCGGCGACGAAATCGTCTACCATGTGGATCAGCGTACCGGTAAGGTGGGCTTCTACTCCGAACAGGCGGAACACGAGGCGTTGATGGGGGCAGGGCACTACAACCCCCGTCAGCCCTCGAAAAATCTCCGGGAACTGCGGGATGCGTTGATCGAAGCCTCGGTAGACGCTGGCAGATACGACAGCAATCTCAAAAACTGGACGGATGCGGACATTATCCACGATCCCGAAGGCTTTCTGAGTGACGCCAAAATCTACGCTCGGATGATGATCAAGTCTATTGATCTCCCGGGTAACCGGAAGCGGGCTACCCCGGCGCTCGTGCACCGGCTCGAAGACGCCCTCGCCGCTGCCGGGGGTCGCCTTCAGTACCCGCCTCGTTCGCCGGGGTCTGGAAAGCGTATGTCGAAAGGGTATTATGCCCGTAAAGGCTACCTCAACAACCCCCACCGGTAGTCCTTCGACATTCAACGACTCGGTTCTATGCGTCCTTACTCCGCTTCTCTCCGGGTCGTTGACACCTCCGGTCGCGTTCTCTACATCCGGCGTAGCCGGACGGAGACGCGTTCGGGCACGTACGAGCATCCGGCAGGGCGCATCGAACCCGGGGAGCACCCTGCGGCGGCGGCGCTCCGGGAAGTGCACGAGGAGACCGGCATCCCCATCCCCCCGTGGCGGCTCATGCTCGTTCGCACGGAGGACGGGCCGAAGGGCAGGCACTACGTCTACACGGCACGGGTGATGCGGGACACCCCCGTGCGCCTCAGCGCCCACCACGATGCCTACGAGTGGCGGGTGGAGACCTACTTGCGGGTGACTCCGTACACCACAGCACCCAAGGCAAGGCCGCCGACGACCCAACCCCACACCGGCACCGCTGACAGGGAAAACCCTCCGCCTCCGGCGATCTGACCGCCGCCGCCGCGCAAGATCATCCCGCCGCCCCCGCCGCCTCCGCCGCCGCCTCCGGCCTTCGGCGGAGCCAACTGAAGCGCAGCGGCGTACTTCTCCATGCCGTCCTTGACGAAGTAGTTCATCTGGTTCGACACGTTCTCCGCCACCGCTTTCGTGATGGCAACGTGGGCGGACATCGCGGCCCCGACAATGGCCGTCACCGGAATCACAGACAGGATCATGGCCGCCGTGGCGTGGCCCATCTGGAAGCCCATCAGCGTCAGGAGGATGTAGTTGCCCCGGAGACCCCACGCCGCCGTTTTCAGGTTGTCGCCCTGCGCCGAGACCTTGCCCCGTACGATCTCCGCCGCAGCGTTCAGATCCTTCTGCATCGAGCCGGTGACCTTGCCGCCAGCGGCGCGGATCAACGCCTCGTCGTCTTTCGCCAAGTTCAGCGTGGTGACCTTCAGCGAGGACGGGTCTACGTCGGAGAGCCCTGCGAGGTAGAGCGCCATGAGGCCGCCCTTGATGACGGCGCGATCTTCGAGCCCCACCATCGCCCCGGGGTTCATGCCCTTGGCGACGGCGATGATGGTCTCCTCCGGCCCCAGAGCGCCGGAAACGTCCGCCTTCCGCTTGCTGTACGTCATCGTCCACAGCGCAGCCGCCGAAGCTCCGGCAGAGAAGATGCCCACGCCGCCCTCGCCGCACTCTTTCTGATTTTTCAGGGCTTCGTTCGCCTTCTTCTCGTACTCGACGCGCTTCTTCGTGAACACCGGAGTGTCCCACATGAGCTTGTACCACTTCTTGTATTCGGCGTGGTACGTGTCGTAGCAGGACGTTGATCCCGCGTACTGGCTCCGGGAAGCCTCGAACTTTTGCATGACGTGTCGCACGGGGATTCCTGCGTCTGAAGGGACTACTTCTTGCGGCGAATGTAGAGGGTGAGGAGCACCCCGGTCACGAGCGCCGCTGCTGCGCCGAGCACGAGGGTGCTCGTGGCGATGCCGGCAGGTGCCGGAGGAGGTGCGGAACGGCGTGCCCGCCGGTCGTCTCGCGCCGCTCTCTCCGCCGCTGCCTTCTCCGCCGCTGCCTGCTCCTCGGCCCCGGCACGGATGATGCGCGTCTGCTCCAGCCCCCCCACGGTCGTGATCAGGGTCGAGGCGATGTCTGCCCCCGCACCGATGATGCTCGACACGTTATCGGAGGACAGTCCGTACGCTCCGTACGAAGGCTGGAAGCGGCGATGGGTCACGGTTACTTCTTGCGGAACACGAAGTAGCCGCCGACCGCGAGCACGGCGACGACACCGACGCCGATAGCGATGGTAGTGCCGGAGATGCCTGTGCTGCCGCTCGGCTGGTAGGTGCTGCCGGTGCTCGGCTGGTAGGTGCCGCCTCCGGTGCTGGACTTGCCGGCGAGGCGCTGCTGCTCGATGCCGCCGACGGTTTGGATACCGGTGGTGACAACATCCTTGATGCCGCTGATCAGGTCACTCCACTTGCTGTCGGACATGCCGCCCTTCGTTTTGGTGCCGGAGCCGTCTACGACGGTGGTCGGCTGCTGGCTGGAGTTTTTGCTGAAATCCCAGTCGTCTTGTCCCGTGTAAGCTACGCCAAAGCCCGAACGCGGGTGGCGAGAGGATTGGAAACGTGCGTGCATGATCATTCTCCGGCAAGGTGAAGGGCGAGGGCGACGGTCGCCGGGTCAGCTTTCTGCCCCGTGCGCCGTTCAAGTTCCGATTGGATAGCGGCGTTTTGTCCCGGAGTCAGCTTGCCGCTCTTGACGGCACGGGCTCCAAACATCGACACCCCGACGGCGACAATCTGCGCGATGACGCGACTGCCTCCGGGGGTAGCCGCCCACGCACGCGCGGCCTCGTAGGCGCGGGTGCCGTACTTCCCGGCGAGCCGGCCACCCTTGATGGCAACCGTGGCTCCGGTGCTCCACATGCCGTTCGTCTTGGGGGAAGCGGCTTTTACGATTTTCTTCATCTCGCGGATCTGCGCGAGAAGCTCGATCATTTCCGCCTGTTCTTTCGGGGAGAGACCGACTTTGGGGGCAGGGGTAGTGGACGGCGCAGATGCGGGCGTAGCGCCGGGACTCCCCCGCAGCTTGGTGACCTTCGGCTTGTCCCGACGGGTACTCCGAGCTTCGCCTTCTGCGAGAGCCTCCGGTGTCAGCGGGACGTTGAAACCGCCGCGTCCGATCATCTCGACGCCGGACATCGCCGGACGTTCGCCCTTCACCCGCGATAGCGCGGTGATCTCCGCCGCTTCCAGCATCTTGGTCACTTGTGCCTTCGAGAAGCCTTCCTCCTCCGCGATAGCCTTCAGGTCTTCCACATCCATGTCGATAAGCGTCTCGCGGGTGTACCGAGGCAGGTACTTCACCGGGATTTTTCCCTTCGGCCAGAGGTGCTTGGTGAGGTGCTCCAACAGGGTGTCCTCTTTCTCGAACCCCGTGCGGCGATCTGGCCCGAACGTGCGAGAAGCCACGTCGAAGCCCCCTGCGATCTTCGCCCGCATCTTCGTGACTTCACGGGGCATCGCCAGCACTTTCGCGTACGTGTTGGTTCCGCTCCACTTGTTCCGAGCGAACGCCTCCACCGCCTTCAACGCCTCTGCTTCGGAGACTTTCACGATGGCGTTGATCAGCTTCTTCCGGCCCCGCTCCGCCGCTTCCTCCCGAATGGCCGTCATCTTTTTCCGATCTTCTCCACGCGCTGCCGCGCTGCTTCGCAAGACGCCGAGCGACTGCTTGGCAAACCGTCGCGTTGCGGCGTTGGTGGGGGCTGGAGCCCGGATTTCCAGCCGTCCGGATGCGTCCCGCGCGTGCCTGCGAGCGGTCTCCTGCGCCACGCTGACCGCCGCCGACCCGTCTACCTCGTAGCGCACCTGCGCCTTGTCGAAGGCGAGGATGAGGTTGTGGTAGTTTTCCACCGCCTTCTGTCCGGCTCGCCAACGCCCGTCCGCGTCTGCCAAGGATGCCTTGGACGGTTCCTTGGTGCGGTAGCCCATGATCGGCATCGCACCGCTCTTGGCCTCTTGCCAATCGAGAAACGCGGCCTGCTGCTCCGCTCTGCCTTCGTCCTCGAACTGGAGGTTGGCCCACAGCCACTTGTCGTCGGCTACGTCCTCTCCGCGAGCCTCTTGCGCCTCCAGCCGCTTCGTACGGTCGAAGATCGCGTTTTCTGCCTGCGGGCCTTCTACCCCGAACACGCTCCCCACCGCCCACACGTGATGCACCTGCGGCACCTTGTACGAGGCGGCCTTGCTGTCGAGGTACTTGGCCCACTTCTCCGCGTCCACCCTTTCTGCGAACACATCGGCAGGACGCGCCTTCGGCCCGGCTACGGTGAAGAACTTTTTCTTCTTCTTTCCCTGCCATTGTTCGATGACGACGTGGATCGCCGGAGCGTCGCGTACCGCCCCCACCGCGTACTGCGTTGCGTCGATGCTTCGGACAAGCTGCCACCCGCTCACTTCCCCGAGGACGCGCCTCACCTTTTTGTTGTTCGCGTCGAAGGTGACGAGGAAGTAGCCGATGTGATCGGGAGCGTCCTTCGCAGGGAGGACGGCGGAGATAGTGGTTGGGGTGGTCTCCTTGACGCCCGTGCGAACATCTCGCCAATGGTAGCCAACACCCGCTGCCGCAGCCGCTCCGGCTTTCCAACTGCTGTTCTTGCGCAGGGGGTGACTACGAGACACGGTTTTTCCAGCCACGATTTCCTCCACGACGCGCGGAGTCTGCTCCTTGCGCGCCAGCATCAACATGATTTCGTACAGCTTGCGGTTCTTTGCGAGTGCCGCAGCCTTCTTTTCCTTCGCCAGCTTCAGCGCACGGGCGTGTCCCTTCGCCATTCGCTGAACGACCGTGGGGTCTGCCCCGTAGCGCGCGTACGCGATGGCTGCCCCGGCGGGAGTGGGCTTTTTGCCCATGTACGACACGTAGCCCTGCTTCCGGCCCACTCCGATGGACAACCGCTCCGCCTTGTCCACAAAGGCCCGGAACTCCCGCTGTGTGATGATGCCCCGCTTGGATGCAGCCAGATCGGGGTGCATCCCGATGTCGCGGAGAGCTTTGTACTGCGCCAAGCGCATCCCGAGGCGCTTTGCTACCAAGCCCTCGTAGATGCCGCGCACGACGGCGCGACGCTGCTCCTCTGCCGGGTCGTACAGGTCTTTCTTCCCGGGGTTGGCCCGCATCAGGTTGCCCTCCGGACGGCGCTCCACGATGCCCCGGTCGTCGAAACACACGTCCACCATGCCCTGCGGACGGTGGGCTTTCACCACTCCCGCACGAGAGCCTTCACGGACACGGTCTCCGACAGCAAAGGACATGGGGCAAGAATCTCCGTTCAGGACGGTAACATCCCCCCGTCCGGGCTACCGCTGCGGTGGGAGATTCGAGTGCTACCGGCTTCCGGAGCCGAAGCGCCGACGCCACACAATCGCCGCCACCAACGCCCCTGCGGAGGCGATCAGAACCGCCGGCCATGCCCCGTACGCACGGGACAGCCCACCCGCCAGCAAAGCACCGACGTAGGGGGTGAGCTTCGCACGTCGGTTCGCCATTTCCGCGTAGTCGCGCGGCGTGTAGATGCCGGGGTTGACAGCGGTGACGCTGGCCGGGAAACGGTAGTCCGGGTTCCCGATAGCCTTCGGGTAGAACACCGCCATGTAGACATCCTCTTGCGAGGACAATCGCCCTTTGTACGGAGAGAAATACTTCTCCACGTAGTACATCTGCTGCTGCCCGGTCATGCCGTACAGCGCGGTCACGGTGGTGCCGAGACCCTTCGCTGTGAAGTCCATGAACTGAATCAGCCCGGTAGCGGAGCTATAGGGGTTCTTCGCCTGTGGTTTGCCGCCCGACTCGAAGTTGATGACGTTGGCGAGCCAGCTTGGGTGGATGCCCACCGTGTTCGCGACACGTACGATCTCGTCCGCGTACGACGCCATCGCCGGGTACGCCGTTGCGATGGAGGACGCGGTGGAGCCGGTCAGCGACGCGGCCACGTCAAGCAGAGCCGGAGAGGTAGAGGCGGGCCGTCACGGTGGGAGCCCCTTGCTGGCCCGAGTGCGTCAGGAGGACGCGCATGGCTTGTACCGCTACGGTGTTCTGCGAGAGCACCAACGGAGTACCGCCGGGAGCGGCGAGCGCCGCCGGCAGGATGTTCTCCCACACCAAGGCGTTACCGGCTCCGCGTCGGAACGCGACCTGCGGTTGCACGCGAATCGAATCGACACCCGAGGTCTGGATGACCACCCACGTCAACCGGCTAAGGCTCGGTACGTCGAGCCCCTCCGAGGTGAAAGTGGCCCCCGCGTCGAGGGTGGACGTAGCCTGCGCGCTGTTCGAGCTACCGTTGGCGACGGCTTGCGCGGAGACGGTCTTGCCGGAGACAATAGGCATGTCAGTACAACGCCGCCTGAAGCACGAACGTCGGGGGCCGCGCCGGAGGCAGCGGGAAACCCTGATCCGTGAGGATGTTGAAGATCAGCCGGAGCCGCCAGTAGCGGAGAGGGTAGCCGTCGCCGAACGGGGAGTACGTGACGATGGAGCTATCGCCCCGGGACGTGAAGTTGTCGGTCACGTCCTGCGGGGCGGTGATGGTGAGCACCTGCGTCACATCGGCGACGTGCGCCTCCTCCTGTGACACCACCTGAAAGCCCCGGAAGTCCGTGATGCCGGCGATCTGAACGAAAAGCTGCGCCGCGACGTTCTGCCCTCCGGCACGCCACATGGGAACGCCGGAGCGGTTGACGTTGCTGCGGTTCTCTGACAGCGCACCGAGGTCGGGGCGGAGGTCAAAGATGGGGGACGACCACTTCACGCGCCAGAGCGTGTTGGGGGCCGGGTTCGGCTCCCAATCGACCATCTGGACACGACTGCCGATCCACCCGCCGACGGGCATATCTGCCGGAGAGGGACGCGGGATCGTAGACCCCGGGTTCCGCAACGGGCCTGACGGATCGTACTTCTCCGGCAGGGGATATGGCAGGTCGTATTGGGGCACGAGGTTTACCGACCGCCGACGAAGTTGGCGCTACCGCGCATTTCGAGCGCGTGAAGCGTGATGTCGATGCGGAAGTTCGCCGGGATCGGATTGATCGGCGTGATGCCGATGATGAGCGATCCGCCCTGATCCACGGTGTAGCCGACGCCGCCGATCTCACCGGGGCTGTCGGAGGTGCCGACGACGGTGGAACCGAGGCGAGCCGCCACGTGGAGCCGGTCACCGGTCGTGTACTCGATGCGGAACAGGAACAGGTCACGGGGGCTGGTGCTGACCGGCAAACCGCCGTTCTGTGCGGTGTTCACGCACGAACCGTTGATGGCGATGATGCGGCAGGGGATGTCGAAGGTGATGGTGCGAATGGTCTCCGCACCGACCGTCACATCGGTATCCGTAGACAGCAGACCGACCGAGTAGAACCGGGTCTGGTAGCCTACATTCGGGTTGGTGCTGTAGAACGGAGCGGTGGGGAAGAACGGAAAGCGAACCCACGACGGCTGACCGCCTGCTCCGCTGCCGCCCATCTGGCCGACCGTCGGCATGGCGATCTTCGCGGTGGGATCGACCGGGCGGCCAAACTGATCAAACTGCATGGGTGCTCCAATAAGGGATTGAGTCAGGCGGAAGCGTATCACAGCAAGCGGCGGCTGCCACGCCCGCGTGAGGAACGAGTGCTACGGCTTGCGGGACTTCGCCCGGCTTCGGTAGTAGTGCGCCTCCTGCGCCGTGAGGGTCTCCCCGAGGCGCTCGTTGACCTGCGAGGTCGTGAGGCCATCCATGAGGAGCGCCTCGATCTGAAGCTGAAGCTCCTTGGTGCGTCGCGTCTTCGCAGGGGGCACCTCCACGGACACGCCGGGGTCACGCTGCCTCCGTTCCCGAACGATGTTCGCGGCTACGTCGTCCGAGGTGTTCCACAGCTTCGACAGGTCTACGATGGTCAGCTTCCCAGCGGCGAAAAAGGTCAACCCGATCTGAACAAGGTGGGGGTCGGAGGTGTAGCCGCCGTACCACGACGTACCTCCCTCCCTCTCTTGGGGAAGGGGAACGCCCGTGCGCCGATGTTGGATTACATCCTTCATGTTTTCGCTTCGTGTCCCCCAACGGAGGTTGTGGAGGGCATTGTCGGTGCCGTCTCCGTTTCGGTGGCGAACGTCGGTGTGTTCGGGGGAAGGGGCGCTCCCAAAGAACGCCTCTACGACGATGCGGTGAACGAGGCGAGTGTCCGCAGCACCCCCCGGCGTAGGATAGACTCCGACACAGAGATAGCCTTTTCCGACAGGCGTGCCTCGAAGAATCCGCACCTTCCCATGAAACACGCTCGCAACTCGTCCGAGGTTACTAACCGCGTATCGAGAAGGGCAGTCCGGGAGGGCGACCCACACCTCCTCCCCCCGCTCCGACATCTCCCCCGCATCGTTTGTCTTGTTCCAATAGTCCAACACGCCGCCCCCGAGTGAGTGAGTAGATGAACGTACTTGTAGCACGAAGTCCTGAGGCTGTCCAACACCTTCTGGTTCTCCGATGGGCAGAGGCGCAGCGAGAGGCGGGGAGCGTCCTGCCCCCAACGTGCCTTTCGTTGGAGATCGGCGAGTCTCCGCACTTTCAGACAGTACGAGGCTTTGCCACTACACAGCAACTCGAATCAAACCGCTTCCACATCAAGTTTGCGGAGAAGGTGGCCGTCTGCTCAGAAGATCGCTTGGACGCCGTGATTCGGCATGAACTTGGGCACGTTCTCGACCTTTCGGTAGGGAAGATCGCGCTGAATATGTGGGCTGTTCCCCGAGGCGTCTACCTCCCCGACACCCTCGAACGCCGAGCAGACGGCATCGCCTTTGCGGTGTGGGGGAGGCCCCTTCGCTACGATGCCGAGGACGTACAGAGCCTCGCCACGGGAGTGTTTCCGCGACCCCTGCGCCTCGGGGCCTGAAACGCAGAGAGGCCCCCCGCACCGTAGCGCGAGGGGCCTCTGAATCGTAACCTACTTCGGAAAACCGAGGTTAGTTGCCGATTTCAATGACGTTCTTGTAGTATCCAAGCAGGGTCACGCGGACGGACAGACCGTTGCCGTTCGAGATCGTCGCAGCGCGGCTGCCGAAGCGAACCACGATGGAAAAGGTCGAATTGCCCGGGAGCGCGACGGGATGCTTGCGGTACATCCAGATGTGGCCGTTGCCGTTGTTCATGTGGCCGACGTTGACGTTGTTGAGCGTCGAAGCCAGCGCACCGAACAGACCGCCGCCAGCACCCGCGAGGATGACCGGGCAGATGTCCACGGTGGTCTGGGTGAAGTCCCAAGAAAGCACGCCGTTGTGCTGCACGTTCAGCGCGTCGCTGATGAGGGCAACGCTGCTGGTGGCGGTGGCGAGGGTGCCGAGGACGTTGTTGGCAACGTCATTGGCCTGCGAGTCGGAGACGAGTTCGGAAGCGATGCCGAACACGTCGTACGCAACACCAGCGGGCACGCGACCGCCCTCTTTGAGATTGGTCTCCGCGATGGACAAAGCCGCGGTAAAGCCTTGTCCAACCTGCCCAACTGGAGTTGAGAAGATGCGGTTGGTGCTGTTGGCGACGATGGAGCCGCCGGTCAGGAACAGGGTAGACCAGAGGGTCTGCTCGCCGAAGCGGAAGATGTTCTGCGGAGTCTGGAAGGGAACGGGGGGGATCTGCCCCATGCCTTCCTGAACGAGAGCAACACCGGGAACGCCGTACATGGACATGAGAAACTCCAAGAGAGGATGAGTGAGAGAGAAGCAGGGGAGGACTATCCTCCCCGAGAGATTTTCAGATGCGGATTAGTAACCCGCGCCCGCGTAGACGATGGCTCCGTAGCCCGAAGAACCGTCAGCACCCTGCGAACCGCTGCTGGCACCCATGCTGTAGGGGCTGCTACCGGTGGTGCCGGTGTTCTGCTGGGCCATCAGGGCGGGAAGGCTGCGGAGAGCCTGCGACTTCAGCGACGCGATGACGGAGAGACGACGCTCGGGGGGCAGCGAAGCAATCTCAGCGGCCTTGTCGAAGCCGACGAGCTTGATCAACCACGCCCAACGGTGACCCTGCTTGCCCGCGTGACGGCTGTAGGCGCTGCGTGCGCGCGAGGCGACGCGAGCCGGGTGGCCGAAGCGAGCGAAGAAGGCGCGGGGGCCGTTCATCAACGCCTGCCCTTCGGCGTCGTCGAAATCGTCACCGCTCATCGCGGCGTCCGACTCCATCGCGTCCCCGTACTCCGCCATGACAGCCTGAGCGTCTGCCGAGCCGTAGCCGGGGTTGGTCACGGCCACGCCGCTGTAGGCGATGCCGTTGTAGGCGAGACCGTTGTAGACGATGCCGGCCTTGTCGCCGCCCGCGCCCATCTGGTCGTACGCCGACACGGTATCCATGACGATACCGGAGCCGAGCGCGAGAACCGCCGCCGGGCCGTAGAGGGCCGGGCTGACGTTCAACGCCGCGCCGATGCCCGCCACCACGGTGCCGGCGAGGAAGCCGGTGATGGTGTAGGGAGCGGCTTCGCCGGCCCGTGCCACGTACTCACCGACGACCGGGATCTTCGGAGCGTACTCGGAGATGGCGTTGCCGATGATCGGGGCGAGGTAGGCGTGGGCGATACCCACGACCGCGCCCGTACCGGCGGTGTAGAGCGCGTTGCGGACGGTCAACTGCGACTTGGCGAAGCTCATCGCGGTGTCGAGACCGCCCGAGAGACCGTTCTTGCGGCGGCTGCCGAAGAACCCGTACGGATTCTTCTTCTTGCCAGCCTTGCCGCGCTTGGTGGTCTTGGCAGCCGGGCCTTTGGCAGCGGGAGTCTTCTTGCCCATCGCGGCGGCCTCCGCCTTGCTGATGAACACGGCGCGCTTCCGCCCGTCCACCATCTTGACGATGTAGGGCTGACCCTTCGCGGTCAGCTTCACACCACCGGTCGCTTTGGCTGCCGGAGCGGACGCGGCGGGAGCGGACGCTGCTGCGCCGCCCTTGCCCTTGCGACCACCACGCTTCTTCTTGCCCGCCTTCTTGCCGAGGATGGATTCGATGAACTGCGCGGCGCGGCTCTTGCCGGTTTTCTTGGTGTACGCCTTGCTCTCGGAAGTCCGCTTCTTCATCCGAGCGCGCTCGGCGGTGATCGCCTTGGCGGACTTGGTGCCCCATGCCTTGTAGGCGGGGGTGCGCTTGAACGCGGCAACTGCGTCACGACCCGCTTGGGTACGAATGTCCACGCCGATCTGCTTGGCGATGAGCTTGTTGACCGCGCCATTGGTACGAGGGGCGGCCCGAACGCGACTGCGGCGAGAGGGGTTGGTGACGAAAACGGCCATGTTCATTCTCCGAGGATGAGGAACGCGGCGGTCGAGGGCCGCCAACGAGGTGAGACTTTCCTGTTCTACACCGCTGGGCTGCGCCCGCGCCAGCCACGGGCACTTGTTGGAGTGCTACAGATAGTGCTACATAAGATATTCCTTACCCTTGCGGAGTTCTTCATGGCCGGGCAGACCCCCACACATCACCTCATGCGCGTGCGCATCCGAAAACGTGTCTTCAGCCGCCTTCAGGAAATGGCGGACATTGAAACGGAGAGAACCCGAGATCACACCACGGTCTCCGACCTCGTACGCGCCGCGCTCCACGACTACATCAACGTGTACGCAGCGACCTCGAAGTTCTACGATATGAAAGCCGAACGTACGGATAAAGCCGCGAACTGACTACAGCGGCTCGATGCGCACGAAGGCTTCGGTAACCGGAGCCCCGGTGCCAATCGTGAAGCGGATCGAAGCGCCGCTCGCAAACGTGGCGTTCGCCAGCGTGAGCGAGGTGTTGCGCGTCACCACGTTTGCGTTGCCCGGCACCATCGCGTCGGTCACCGCTGCCGGGGTCGTGGTGTTCACCTGCACCGTGCCGCCGGTCGGCCCAGCGGAGATGATGTAGGCGTCCACGATGCGCCAACCGCCGACGCGCGCGGGCAGCACGACATCGGTGTTGATGGGGGCTCCCCCGTTCGACGCGAGCGACTTCCGGATGAAAAGCCCTGCGGTGACGGCGTTGTTCGCGGCATCGGTGGTGGCGTTCGCCACGTTGAGCGATGCCTCCGGCAGCACCACGGTTCCGGCTACGACGTTGAGGCCGCCCGTGTTGATCTGAAACGGCAGGATGCCGTTGTAGACCATCTGCTCCGCACCGTTCGTGGTGACGAAGCGCAACAGGTTCAGCAGTCCGGTCGAACCGATGTCCAACGAGGGGCTGGTGTTGTCGGCGAGCAAAAGCTGGCTGACGGAGGCGAGGTCAACGGTGCCCGCAGCGGTAACCACCAGCGGGGTGCTCCACGCCGTCGCGTTGTCCGTGTTGATCCAGAGGCTTGCGTTTCCCGCGTCAATGCGAAGCGCGAGCGAGCCGCGCGTCGCGGGGATTGCGGTGTTGGGGTTCGCGTCGGTGACGAAAAACCATTGTCCCGTAGAGATCGCGGTCGTGAAGGTAGAAGACATAGGTTCTCCGAGATGCGTAGGTTGAGGGACTACTTAGTCCGTGATGCCCGGCGTAGGTGCTGTGTAGTTCCCGCCGACAATCCAAAGTCGCCCCTTATCATCAGCGGCGAGGCCGGGAGGCGGCCCGACTTCTTCTCCGAACTCGTGGATGTACTGAGAGTAGCCGTCGCCCTCCTTCTCCGTCGCGTACACGACGTGCGTGAGGATGCCGATAGGGGCGGCGTTGATCTTCGGGTAGTCTCGCGTTGCGTGTCTCCCACCAATCGCCTTGGCGATGTCCGCCAGCGGCATCACGCGGAACTCGGAGCCCCCCTTGAAGTCGGGGTTTTTCCGGTGCGTTTGCTGCATACGCTTGGCAAAGTCCGGGTGCGAAAGGATGTAGAGCCGCTGGTTGGGGTGCTCCGGGTCAAACACGAGGTGTGACCCGTTTCCTTCCTTGCGGTTGAGTCGGATGATGGTGTCTTTGCTCTGGCCGGGCTTCTTGATGTGAAGCTCCACAAGGCGGCCACACTCCACCAGTTCGCCCTCGGGGTAGTCCGGGTCATCCCATTCGAGGACGTGCTTGGGGTCGATGCCCCAATGCCAGTTGGTGTAGCTCTTTTTGCCTTTCATGGCTACCTGCTCCGCTTGCGCTTCTTGGATTTCGGGTTTGCCTTCTTGGGGCTCGGCCAGAACACGACAGCCAGAACGGCGACGCCCGTCGCCACGCCCACGGCGGGGATGAACCACGACTTCTGGTAGAACGGCACGTCCTCCGGCTCCGGCGGGGGGGCTCCGCCGCCGAGGCTGACATTCCTATCCTGTTTGGTCGCAGCGGGGGTAGCTGCCGGGTCTACGGCTCTCCCCGTCGTCTCCCTGCCCCCCTCCTTCTCCGCTGCTGCTTTGAGCGTCTCCTTCGTGACCGGGTTCTTCCCCTTCACGACCTTGTCGAAGATCGCCTGCCACTTCGGATGGGTTTTCGCGTAGGTGATCCGCGTCCCGCCTCCCGGAGCGAACACCAAGTCAATCGACTCGTTGCCGTAGGCTTTGTCGAGGGCGGTAGCCATTTTGAGCGTGTTCGGATTGCCGTCGTAGTACCAGCCGTACCCGCCGCTGTCCAAGTAGAACCCGGATTCCTCTGCCCCCTTCAACCACGCACCGAGTTCGTCGTACCACCCCGCGTACTCCGCGTACATCTGAGGGGAGTACGCCGAGACCGGGTACGTGCTGTTGACGCTGGTGACGGTAGACCGGAAGGTAGCCACATCAGCCTCCGCGATTCTTTTTGATCTGCTTCCACACGAAGTAGCCCACGCCCGCTGCGGCTACGGCAGCCACCGCTTTCCCGGTGTTCGTAGACAGGAAGCCCCCATCCACGCGTGCTTGCTCCACCTGCGCAGCCGTCACCGTGTCGGCGGCCTGTGCCGACATCGCGGCCTGTGAAGCGGCCACCGCCTGCTCCGTGTCCGTCGCAACCGCCTGCGGCCCCATGACGGTCGCCGGGGGCGCGGTCGTCAGGGTTTGCGTCGTGCCGCCGCCGCCTCCGAGCTTCGGCCCGGGGATCTTCGGGATGCTCGGAACCTTCGTGGTGTCGCGGGTGCTGGACGGGCCGTAGGTGTCGTAGGTCACCGTAGAGCCGGCGTCGTAGGTCACCGCTCCGGGAACCCCTCCGTAGCGCGGGTCGATGATGTTCTTGACGATCCACCACCCGATGCCGCTCTGGACAGTCGAGGGCAGGTCTCCGTAGCGCCAATGCGCGCCCGTGTCGGTGCCGCCGGAGGCGGTCTTCCACATGGACTTCAGCACGGGCTCTGCGCGCTTCGCCTCGTTGAACTTCTTCTCCGCTGCTACACGGGAGGACGAGAGCACCGGGTATCCGAGGAACTTCTGGTACAGTTCCTTCAGGTACGTCTGGTATCGGGTGAGGATGCTTTTCAAGTGGCTCGGGTGAAGCCGTTCGGTAGCGAGCGCCGGGCGAGCAGCCCCGTAGCCACCCCGATTCGAGCGCACTTCGATCCCGCCGTAGCCGTTGCCGACAGGCTGAAGAAAATAGAAACCGCCATCGCCATAGGACATCACGAACTCCGAGTAGTGGAAAGATTGCTGAAGTAGCGGGCCGCGCCCAATACCAGAAAGCCGCCCGCTACCCACATCGCGGCAGTCTTGACAGACTCCATCGTGGCCGCGAGTTCCTGCGCTTTCCTCGTTTCTTCTTGCAGACGGATTCTCTCCGTTTCCTGCTGTTGCCGAAGCTGCTCCATCTTCAGGAACTCGGTCGCCGCCGCCACGCCAACCGTGCCGACGAGGTTGCCCACCGCTTGCGCGGGGGTCGTTCCGTTGTAGGCTCCGTGCTTCGCGTCATAATCCACGTCGGTGGCGAAGACTTCGGGGTAGGATCGCAGCATGGTCTGTGCGCGAAACATACCTCGGCGCGATGTGTTGAACCGGATAGGCATGGCTACTCTCCTTTCTTGCGGTTGAGCCACCAAAGGGTGCCACCCACGCCTATGGCCGTGAGGCCAAGGACTGCGTAGACCTTCCAGTTTGAGCTTTGGGGGGGATCAGCCGGAGGCTCTTGCGGAGCCGAGGCTTTCCCCGACGCCTGAAACCCTTGGGCGACAGGAGCCACCGTCTGCTGCACGGCTTGACTCATGCCCTGCGCGAAGTCCGCGAGCGTCTTGGCGGGAGGGGCTGCGTACGAGGTCGAGGGCGAAGCCCCCGCTGCGGGGGTCGTCGCTGCGCCGTAGGATGAAGGCAACGCGCCGTCCGCAGGGGCGAGAGAGGCGAGATCCGAAGGGGTTCCCCCCGCGTACCCGTAGCCGCTTGGCAAGGACTCGTTGGTATCAAACACGCACTACTCCAAAGCAGAGCAGAGCATACCGACCCGGAGGGTTCCTATCAACGTCGGAGAACGAAATGGAGTGCTACCTACTCCTCGGGGCGCAAATACTCCGGGTCGGCGCTGTCCGCTCCCACCACCTTGTTGTACTCCGTCCACCGCGTCGTCGTGGCTTCGTGCTGGTTCGCCAACATTAGGTTCACCTGCGCCTCCAAGTACGCCTCGAACACGGCGATAAGGTTCTTGCACCCGTCGTACATCCGGAGTGACGCGAGGTAGCTCAAACGGTCGGCGATGTCCGGGATGCCACGGGCGATCTCGCTGTCGATCTTCCGCTCCGCCACCGCCACAAAGAAAGCGCGAAGATGTTCCTTCGCCTCCTGATACTCTTTCTCGGCTTGCTGTCCGGTCACGTGTTGTAGCCGCAGAGCAGCGCAGCGGCTCCGTAGATCCACTCGAAGTTCCGGATGGGCGTGCCCGCGTCGCAGAGCCGGTAGGCTTCCCGCCACAACTGCGTGGTGGTCGTCTCCATCGACTCATCGAACTTGTCGGCGGCGCGTCGGGTGCGTCCCCGCTGGTTTTCGTCGATCTGCGATACGATCTCCGCACCGCGCTCCAACGCCTTCAGCAGCTTCGGATCACGAGCGAGGGCGGCACGCCACCCGGTGTCCGCGAACGTCTGCCGCCCCCCGTGCTGCGCCATGAGGGCGCGACCGTGCGCCCACTCGACGCGTTCGGGGGTGATGAACTCCTCAATCTCGACGTGGTTTGCCATGCCCGGAAGCTATGCTCCGGGTAGCCAGTTGTCAAACCTCGGCTACTTCTTTCCGTTGCGCCATGCCGTGTTCTTCTCCGACGCGTCCGCCTTCGCCTCCGCGAGCGAAGCGTACCGGGTGCCGGTCGGCTTCCCGTCCTTCAACAGACGGTAGCCCGAGCCCTCCGGGACAAACCAGTAAGGAGCCTTCGCCATCAGAAATACCGCACGTCGTCGTCCCGACCACCCGGGACAAACGAGTATACGGCTTTGGGGGCGTCATGCTCCGACGTGGGCCAAGGCGTTTTACTTTCAACACGCCCTTCCACAAGAAGCCGCCACAGGCTGGACTGTACAGCGCCTTTCGACAAACGGCCCCCCGTTCGAGAGTACGCTCGACTGTAGTGCACGATCCGGTCTATTTCAAGCGGCCCCTCCGCTTGAAGGATGCTCCGCACCACCCAATCCGTGTTCCCGGCATCCCGAGGGTTCGCTATCCGGCGCTGACCCGCTGCTGAAGCCCGCCGACGGCGAGCAGGCTGCGGGGCTGCCGGAGCATGACCAAGCTGTTTCCTGATCTTCTCCATCTGCATCAGAGCGACGCGGCGCTCATTCGCCGAAGCGCCGCTGCCCGGAGCGGCCATGCGCCGGAAGGCTTCGTAGCGACCCGGAAGGTCGGCGGCGGCGTTCATTCTCCGAGGGAGCGCATAGCGCACACCCTCCATAACCTCCTCGTACACATCCTTTTTGCCCTGAAGGATGTGCGTGATGGTGGTCTTGCGGTGCCCCTGCACATACGCTACCACGTCCGAGAGGGTGTCGAAGTAGTAGGTCTCGGGGTAGCCCCCGTCCCCCTGACGGCGCGTGATGACGCTGAAGCGATTGGAGGGGTTCGACCGAAAGCCCGCTTTCTCCTGTGCTTCGAGCGATTCGATCTCCGACCACATCGCGTCGAGGCGATCTTCCATCGCTTCGCGCTTCGCGGCCTGTGCGAAGGGGACACGCTTCTTCTTGTCCTCGTACGCGTAGAAGTCGCGGAGCATTTTCGCCAAGCGGTCGCTCGGCTCGAAGGCGGCGGACTTCGGTGCCGCCGTCGAGAACTTCGGCATCGGGGGGAGCTTGCCGGAGCGAACGACATCTACCGTCGCTTTCCCGCCCCGGGTGAAGTATTTCGACAGGCCGAACTCGGCTTCTGCGTACGTCCCGCCGACGAACCCTGCGGCTCCGGCGAGCGCCAGCGTACCGATACCGAACCCGCTGTTCCGACGACGGGGGTTGTTCCGGAAAGCCTGCTCCTCCCGTTCTTCGATCTCTGCCCGGTCTTTGATTTCTTCAAGCGCCATAATCTCCGACCACAGCACGGCTATGCGTTTCTCCAACGCAAGGGACTCCTCGGCGTCCGCCCGAGACTGCTTCCCCTTCAAGAAGTTGTAGTCACGCTTCATGCTCCGGAGTTGTGCGCTGATCTGCCGCAGGTTCTCGGTTTCGCCTACAGGCGCACGGCGGGACTGTGCCTCGGCGAACGCTGCCCCGGTGAACCCTGCGGCTCCGATGAGGGCCATCGTGCCGAGCCCGCCATTCCGACGACGGAAGGCGCTCTGCACCTCCGCCACCAACTGACGCATCGCGGGGTTCCGGTAGTAGACCTGCCGAACGCGCGGGTTCGAGCGGCTTTTCGTTTCCTTGCGGATCTGCTCGGCGATGAACGCCGCCGTGGGGGCCGCCTCGCCGCCGGAGTACGCCCGCGAGTCCAGAGACTCCACGGCGACCTCGTAGGTGCCGGGCTCGGCTTCGCTCGCAGCGAGAATACGCGACTTGCTCCGCGACTTCTTGGCCCCTATCCACGTTCTTGCGTACTGTGCGGCAATCGTCCATGCGCCCTTGCCCCGTCCAGCGGGCTGAAACGTCTCCGTCAGCGCGCCCTTGGCCCACACCTGCGATGTCTTGTTCAGCAGGACGTAGATGAGCACGTCGTCTTTTGCCGCTGCGAGCACCGCAGCGGTGGGGGGCTTGTACCCCGGCGAACTCTTGGTGGTCTGCCGGATCGGTGCCCGATACTGCGACACCTCGGCCAGCCGCGCGTAGGCGCTTCTCCCGGGTGTAAGTGGGATTTCGTCGTCCCCATCGTCCCCATCGTCCCCATCGTCGCCGCCGCCTCGCGGCACGATGCGCGAAGGCGTGAGAGGAGCCGATCCACCGCCACGCGGTGTCCGAGCTACCCGGGGTGTCGGAGCCTTGGGGGTCTGGGGAGCCGGAGTCTTGTCGGACAACTTCTGGAGGATCTCCTCCATCTTCGCTTCATCCCCCGACTTGTACGCCTTGACGTAGGCGGTCAGGCTCGCGGGAACGGGTTTTTTGGCAGCTTTCAGTTCACGAATAGCTTCGCTGATGCTCTCGTATTCGGCCTCGTAGTCCCGATACCCCTCGTCGTCGTCGTCGTCGTCGTCGTCGTCGTCGTCGTCGTCGTCGTCGTCGTCGTCGTCGTCGTCGTCGTCGCCGCCGTCGCCGCCAACCTCTCCGCTCTGCTTGGCAGCGAGGGCCGCCAAGCGCGCCTCCATCTCGGCGAGCTTCTGCTCCGCTTCCCCTTGTGCGGCACCCTGCACCAACGCAGCGGAGGCTTTCAGCTTGTCGAAGGCGGGCTTGCGCCACCGCGTTAGCTCCTTAGCGAGAGCCTTGCTCGCCGCGTCGAGCACTTTCTTCCCTGCGGGAAGGTCGTCCGCTGCCCGGAACAGTCCTTTGCGGGTCAGGTAAATGTCTGCCGTCGCTTCTGCGGGCGTGTCCAGCTTCGACTCGATGCGCAACTCCGCATACGGCTGCGAAGCCAGCGCAACTCCCAACACCTTCGCCCGCTTGGCGAGGTCTACCTGCGAAGGAAGCTCTCGGTCGTCCACCCCTGCGCGAAGCAGATCCTCCCGCAGCTTGAACAGCATCGTCTGGGCGTAGGAGGCGCTCGTAGCAACCTCGGCCTTCCAATCTTTCTCCGACATCCCCACGGGCATGTCCGGGTTGCGGCGGCGGGATTTCGAGGTGTGGAGACCCCGGAGCTTCTGACGAGAAAGGCGCATCATTTAGGTAGACCTTTTTTCCGGTAGGTGTGCCACTCCGAGAGAGCGACATCCGTGGCAACAGCCGTGATTACAGCAACAAAAACGCCCACTCCGATAGACCGCCAGTTCAGGCCAAGAAACCCTTCCGGGTCGTCGTAGCCGCTACCGTGCGCCGAAGCCGCGACAGCCCCCGTAACGGCTCCGATGGATGCCGACTCGGGGTTTCTGCGAGAGGGCAGAAACGCAGGCATGACCTACCGCGCGCTCCGAAGCTGTCCGATGACGTAGCCCGCCGCGACGGCGGCGATCAAAGCCCCCACGCCGAACTTCGCGGTGGTCGCGAAGTCCGGAGCCCCGTAGCCGGAACCGCCGCGCATCGCCTGATGGAGCGCCCGGAGCACGAGGGGCATGTAGGGGACAAGCTGCATATCCTCGCGCCCTTCCTCGGGAGTTACCCAACGGAACTCAACGTGCTCCGGGGCGCTGACCCGAGCGGTGCGTGCGGCATCGCCGGGAACCTGCGCCACGAAGAACATCGAGGTGCCAGCGGACGGATGGTAAGCGGTGAGCAGGGGGCGGAGAGCGGCTGCGGGCAGTTTGATCCCGGCTTCCGCCAAGAGGATGCGAACCGCCTGATCGCGCGCTGACCCACGAGGGTCAACCTTGCCGCCGGGCAGATCCCACGCACCGCCCATGAGCGCCTGATCGGGAGCGCGGTGGAGCAGAAGGATCTGCCCGCCGCGATCTACGAGGAGGATCGCCACCGCGTTGGCGCGACCGTCCGCGTCCCCACCCTGCTGGTAGGTCGGAGCCTCCGCCGACTGTCCTTCCGGGATCACGCGTTCTTCGAGGCTGCTGCTGCTGCCACCCGCACGGGTGTAGAGCAACGGCACCCGGGTGCTGTCTCCGGAGCCCGATCCCGAGGTGCCCGGTACGGTCGGGGCGAACGTGTTGGCGAAGTAGCCGCCGCCCGAGGTGGACAGAGACGGGCTGAACGACGGGATGGACGGGTCGTAGGTGTTCGTCGGCGTCGTCGGGCTGCCCGTCGGGATGGTCGGGTAGGACGGGGCGTAAGTGCTCGCCGGAGCCGTCGGGCTGTACGTCGGGATGGTGGGATACGAGCTACGCGACGTGAAGCGGCGTGAGGAGAGGTAGGAGTCGAAAGCAGGCATGGGACTTCCATAGGACGAGGTTGTGGTCATCTCCGGGAGAATGTCGCCCTTGTGCGCCACTACATCCCAACCGAGAGGAACATTGAGGGTAGGCTCCGCGTACATCCACTCCGGCTGGCCGTAGGGACGGTCGCCGATCATCAAGTAGATGTGGCTCCAATCCACCGAGCGGTCGAACGAGGGATCGCCCTGCCGGTAGCGCACCTTCGTGCCGTTCTTGGTGACACCGGAGATGACGAGCCGAGCCGGGAGGCGCACGCTTCGCGCCAGCGCATACACCAGAATCGCCATATCGTCGCAGTCGCCGTATCTCACCTTCAGGGTGTAGAACGGGTCTTGTAGGCGTTCATCCGGCTCATTTACGTAATAGATATTCCGCTGCACCCACTTCAAGATCGCCGCTGCCTGCCCGCGATAGTCCCGGGGCGAGACATCGCACTCGCGGAAAATGTTGACCGCGACGGTCGCAAGCTGGGGGTCACGACCCCCCTGCTCCGCGATGCGGCTGATCACGTCGAGCTTCTTCGGATCGCCATAGCCGTCGAACGCCGGAAGATCCATGACCTTCGGCGTTCCGCTATCGCGTGCCTTGACAGGCGTTCCGAGCACTCCTGACCAGTTCATCGACGTTCTCCGACACGCAGAGCCTACTCCGCTCGGGGGGGTAGGAACCACCCCGACGGAGGACTTCGAGTGCTACGGCTTCTTGAACGCCATCGTCCACACGACCTCGATGACCACGTAAATCACCGCATCGCGCACCGGCTCCGCCAGCCACTCGGGGACGTTGCCGAGCTTGACGCGCCGCGCCGCTTCCATGACGCGTTCACGCACCCACTCGCGCTTCGCCTCGCCCTTCCCACCGAGGAACTTCTCCTCGGCTTCGGACATGGCGCGGCGCACCGCCTCGATGAACTCGGGGTCAACCTTGGGGGGATCGAGCTTGAACTTTCCAAACATGGCTACTCCTCTTTGCCGTCAGCGTCGGAAGGGACGGGAAGGCCGAGTCTATCTCGAACGGAGTAGAACTCGGCGGCGAGGGCACGATCCATCTCAGGCGGTGCGATGTAGATCACCTCGTCGAACACCGCATACGGCTCCGTCTGCGCTTCGAGGGCAGCGAACTGCGCGTCGATCTGAAGCGTGACCATCGGGAGCGCCTGTTCCCGGCTCTCCTCGGGGATCTGCGACATCGCAGCCTGCACGAGCGCCTCTTTCCCCTGCTGGATGTCCTCCCAACGGGGGTTGGTCAGGCGACGTTGGAACGTCACCTTTGTCCACCCGACGGGCATGGCTCCGAGGCCATCCTCGGCGTCGTCGATCAGTTCTTCTTCTTCGGCTTCGACTCCCGAGAGGGAGCAAACAAACTCGGTCATTGGTCAATCCTTACGGTAGATGTCACGGTGTTCGTACATGGCACACAAGTCGGAGAAAAACAGACTCGATACCTGTGCGATGTTGATGGAAACGGCGGCTACGCAGGCCCGCCGGGCAGATTCTTCTTCCTCCGGCGTCTCGGTAGCCCGGAGATAGAGGGGGGCGTCGTCGCCGACATGATCCGTGAGGCGCTTCAAGCGGAACGCCTCGATCCCCATCGCGGCGTCGGTGGCGTGCGTGAGGCCGCCGACGCTCGACACGTAGTGCAGCACGGCTCCAGAATCCGGGCCGGTCGCCACGTTGCGGAGGAGGCCGACGCGATCCGGCTGCGGCGCACCCTCGATACCGAGGTTGCTCGCCCACAGCACCACCAACTCCGCGAACAACGTCCGCCCCTTTTCGATGTGGCGGATCGCCCGCTCATACGCCACCCCCGAGGAAGGCTCGGCGGGAGGGGCCGTGTCGGGGACAACCGGCTCGGTCTCGGCAGCTACCACCACCACCGGCTCCACAGGGCGCGGGCGCTCTGCGCTCCGTCGCGCTTCCTCCGCGACTGCCTGAATGAGCGAGGTCGTGATGTGCTCGACCATCTTGTAGAAGCCGAGCGTCTCCGTCTCGGTACTGCTTGCGTTGAAACTGTATTTCATTCGGACACCTCATAGGGCATGTCGGTAGGAACAAGCGGAGATTTCCGCATGGATTCGATGATTTTGTTCGCCAGTTCTTCGGATGCGCCCGCTTCGCGGAGCGCCGACTTCACGCTGACGGCGCGCACGTAGTGGTAGATCGCCAGTTCGTTCTGGATTGCCAGAGCGATGAGTTGCTCCCACTTTTCGTCGGTCGTGTTGCCGAGATCCCGCACGAGGTTGCGCAGGGCAACGCGAGCGGCCTTCTGCGCCTTCAACTGCAAGCCCTTCTCCGACGCAACCTCGGAGAGCGACCGGGCGACCTCCTGTGCCGGGGTTGTCGGTGCGGCTGCCGGTGCGGCTGCCGGTGCGGCTGCCGGAGCCGCGAGAACCGGCTCGGCACCCTGCTGCGCTGCGGGAGGCCCGTACATCATCCCGGGGGGAGGAAGGGCACGCTGCGGAGGGGGAGGCGGCAACATCGCCGTTGCCCGACGGGCCTCGGCTTCCTGCTGCGCGGCCTGTGCGGACTTCGACTGTGCCGCAGCACGGGCGATGTCGCCGATGACGCCGATGACGGAGGGGAGAGCAGCGGCCCACGGGGAGGGCTTTTCGTCCTCGTCGTCGTCGCCCTGCTTCATGCCGAGGATGCGCGGCAGGATCTCACTCGGCTCGATGCCGAACTGCGCGAGCATTTTGGCAGCGGAGCCCAGCACGTCCGAGGACTGTGCGTTCGACTTCGACTCCAACTCCATCTTGCTCATCTGGATCATGCGCTCGGCATGTTCGCGGTCGCGCTGTGCCTGCACTTCCAGTTCCTTCAGCATCCGGTCGTGCTGCCGAGACCGCTCCGCTTCCCGCTCGCGGGCCTCCTGCCCTTCCCGAGTCTCGCGGCGGGCACGCTCCTCAGACAGCCACCGTTCCCGGCGCTCCGCATCTTCCCGCTCCCGGCGTTCCCGGCGCTCCAGTTCTTCGCGCTCCGCTTTGAGCTTCGCGTCGATTTCGAGCTTCGCCTGATCGTACTTCCGGGCCGCTTCTTCGCGCTCCAGACGGAGACGCATCTCCGCTTCTTCCCGTTCCCGCTGCCGTTTGTGGTCGGCTTCTTCGCGTTCCCGGCGCAGACGGGTGTCGGCCTCGACGCGTTCCCGTTCGGCCCGCTGCCGTTCCTGCTCCAGCCGGTACTCGTCCGCCCTCCGGGACGCCTCGGACTGCTGCTGCGCCATCATCTGCTGCTGCGAGAAGATGGAGGTGAGGGTGGTAACGAGCACCTGCGACTGATCGGACTGTGCCCGGAGCGCCCGCTCGGCGCGGCCCGCCTCGTCCTTCATCATGCGCTCGGTGATCGCATGGACGCCCTGCGCGGCCTGAGAAGCGAGGTCTACACGCTCCTGCGTGCGGCGAAGCTCCTCGTCCCGCATCCGGTCGCGCTCCATCTCCAAGGCTTCTTCGAGGGCGCGCGAACGCTGCTCGGCGGTTGCCAACATGTGTTCGACCATACGGCTCATTTCCCCGGAAAACTCGTTGTTTGCCGGAGCTTGGGGAGGTGCCGAACGGATCTCCCGCTCCTCCTCCTCTGCTTCCCGGATGGCGCGCATCGCGGCATGGTGCTCGCTGATGACGATGGTGACTTCCTGCCCGAGTTCCTGTCCCCGGATGTCGATGGGACGGAGCTTGAACTGCGCCCGGCCTTCGCCCCGGCGGGGCATGGCCGTGAAGAAGCGGCGAACGAACTCGTCCTCGCTCGCTTCGGCGTCGATGGAGCCGAGACCGACGGGGACGCCGTTCTCCCACTTCCACACGCGAAGCTGAACGCAGGTGGGGAACTGCGCGGCCTGCGCGTAGAGGCGCGGGGAGGAGGCGCGACCCGAGGCGTGCTCGGCTTCCTCGCCGAACAGATCGGAGGTGGCACGCGAGCGCGCTCCGCCCACGGAGGGGCCGTTCCCGAGGTGCGCCACATCGGGGTTGTTGAGGTCGGCAAGGGCGGTGTCGTCGTCCTCGGCTTCAGGCTCGGTCTCGAACCCGTCGAGAGCGTCGTCGTCGGTTGCCGATTGGAGACCGGGGGCCGGGCGTGCGGGCTCTGAGAGCCTACGGGGGGTGCGTCGAAGCGCCATGATGTAGAACCTTTGGATTGCCGCCGACAGATAACGGACGACGAAGCCGCGCGCACGCGCATGGAACGCAAACGTGATACTATATTCACATGACACCTCGAATGAACCTGTGGAATATCGGCGTACAACCTGCGGAAACGGTCGAAAAGCCGCGTCTAAGAAAGTTCTACGAGCGGCCCCCTGAAGAAAAGCCGGTCGTGGTAGCGCCGCCTGATCCCGAGCCCGCCGTGATCACGCCGACCGCGAACACGCTGGAGGCGGGATCGTGGGAGAAGTCGTCAACCCCACTTGTCGTGGAGGCGAAGGAACCCGTACCGGGTGATCGCCGTCGCGGGAAACGCCCGTACACGCGCGCGGGCAAGAACAAGATCCGTCGTCACTCGGTGTCGCTCAGCGTGAGCGAGGAGGAGGAGAACATCCTGCGAACGCACGCCGTGAAGCTCGACATGAGCTTTTCGGAATGGGCGAGGCAAGTCCTCTTTCGGGCGCTCGGGCGACGACTTCCGTCACGCGGTGGCGGGGACGAATGAGCAAAAAAAGAGCACCCCCGGGCGAACCCGGGGGTGCGAAAGAACAACCCCAACAAGGACGAGCCACCACAGCCGTCGCGTTATGTACTACTCGGCTGCGGTGGCGCTGTCAAGCGCCCGTAGGCAAACGCGGGTGGGTCAACGCGGTGACTGCCCACGCCTCGATGCGGCTGCGCGTTTCGTCCACGTTCGTCACAGCGCGTTTGACCTCACGGTGGGCGTTGTCCTCCGCCTCACTCGCGTTTCGCCCGTAGGCGACGACGGTGGCGTGGTACTCCACGGCGACGGTCACCATGAAGGGGCGCTCTCGCCCGATCACGTAGAAGCCCGACATCCCGTTCTCGTCGAACAGCCACTTCTGGATGTCGCGGCAAAAGGTCTCCTCGTCGGCGCTCTCGACGACGAACTGGACGACCCAACGCCGCCGCACAGGGTCGCGGTCGAGGAGGCGGTAGCCCACGAGATCGTCCCACCCGGCAAACGCCCCCGGGTAAGACAGTTCGGCGACGAACTGATCCGCCGCTTGGCGCTCGTCGCTGAACTCGTTCCCCTCGGGGTCGGTGATGCTGCTGTAGTCGAAGGTTACAAGGTGCTTGTGCATGAATACTCCTGATGGTGTGATGGTGGGAGGGTGAAACGGGCGCGTCTGCGCCCCACGTGTCAGGAAAGGCTACTTGCGGTAGTCGAGCAGGACGCCGTCTACGTTGGTCACGACGGTGCTCGGCAGCGAAGCGGCGAAGCCGATGATGAATCCCCGGTACTCCATGCTGCCCGGCGTCAGCCCTGCTGCGGCGGCGTGCCCCGTCGCGCCGAGGAAGGTGTCACCGACCCTCAGCATGGTCGTGCAAGCGATACCGAGGTCGTGGCCGTACACCAGTTTGCGAACCTTTCCGCCCAACTGCTCCTCGCTGGACGCGCTGAGAGACGCGAGGGTGGTGCTGGCGAGACCGGCGGCGAGAAACGTGTCATTCGTGCGGTTCATTTTTGCTCCTTTGGGGTGATGGTAGCGAGCCTGCGGACGCGGGCACGCTGTGACTTGGTGAGGCTGTGGCACATCGTCCAGTACCCGGCGACGGGGTCGTACACGCGGACATTCCCGTCCGTGCAGACGGCGCGGTACGTTCCTCGACAGGCAGGCGCGAACGCGTCACGGACGCGAACGGCTGCGGCGTTGTAGGGGTCGATAGGCATGGGAGACTCCTGATGGTGTGATGGTGGGAGGGTGAAACGGGCGCGTCTGCGCCCCACGTGTCAGGGAAAGGCTACGCTTGCTCGGGATCGGGTGCGACGAAGGCGCTAAGGACGAGCGCGCGAATCGTCTCCTCGCTCAGCCCGCTTCCGGCCCGTACTTTTGCAACGTCGGTGACCTGCTGCGCTTGAACAGCGAGATCGCGCGACGAGAGACTCAGGGTGAGTAGGGCGCGGGCGCTATCAAGCATGTCTTCGGTCGTTACGACGGTTGAAAACGCCTTCCGCCACGTGACGAGGTGCTTGATTGTCAAATCGAGCGTGGACAGGATGTACTCGCGGTTTTGCCCGTGGTCGTCGTTCCACGAGGTAGCGAGTTCCTTCAGGCACGTGTGCGCGGCGTAGGTTGAGATCAGACAACCGTCGTCGTAGATGATGTCCAACCAAGGGCACGTAGCTTCCTCGTAGCTCATGTAGATGTCGTCGGGAACGAGGTTGGTGATGTTGAGTTTCTTCATGGGATCTCCTGTGTGGGTGAAAGGGCTCGTGGGCAGCCCTCAAAACGACGAAAGCCGCGCACGGGGGTGAACCCGTACGCGGCCCGTCTGCCTGTCAGCGGTACTCGGCGAAGCCTTCCTCGTCGATGTGAACGCCCGTGTCGTCGTCGAGTTCGAGACCGTCGAACTCGGCGAGTGCCCGGTAGCCGCCTTCCATTCCCGCGAGGGTGCGGGCTTCACTATCCGTGTTCCCGTCCTCGTCCTCGTCCTCGTCCTGCTCGTCCTCGTCCTCGTCCTCGATTCCCGCGAGCAGGTAGGCTTCCGAGAGAGTCTCGGGATCGGCGGCGAGAGCGGCGAGCCGCTTCGCGCTGAAGCGCGAACACGGCTCTACGCGAATCGCCTTCCCCGCCATGAGCGGGTAGCGGCGAATCCCTTCGAGACTGCCCGTTTCCTTCGTGTACGGGCAGGTGTGGATGACGTACCACCCGCCCTCCGCGCGCAGGTACGCGTGGATGTGGGTGCCGTTCGGGGTCACGGCTTCGATGTCGAATAGGTCAATGCTTCGGTCGGACATGGGATCTCCTGTGGTGTTGGTGAAAGGGCTCTCGGGCAGCCCTCAAAAACGACGAAAACCGCGCACGGGGGTGAACCCGTACGCGGCGTCGTGTGGATCAGAAGGCGGCGTCGTACCCTACGAGCGCCTCGAACAACTCGCTCGAAACGCGTACCCGCACCTTCCATCCTTCGCGCACCTCCCGTGCGGCGGACGCGGGGATGTCGGCGAGGAACTCCTCTCCCGCGTCCCCTTGGAGGTAAATGAGCGAATCGCGTTCGCCGGGGGCTACCCCGAACCCGGCAAGGTGGGCGACCGCGCGCTTGCGCAGTCGCGTGTTTACGGGTTCGATCTCGACGTTCCCGTAGCGGTCTTGTTCTACTGTGATTGTGGGCATGTCTACTCCTGTGTGCGGGTGGTCAGTTGCGTGCTGAGGTAGGCGGCGCAGGTGCGCAAGAACGCCCCTTCGGGGTTGTCGCCCTCGTGGGCCGCTGCGTCTTCGATCTCCCGAATCGCGCACCGAAGCGCCGCATCCGAGTAGTACGAGCCTTTCACGGCAAAGCTGATAGCGTGGTCGATCAGGATTGCGGCCTCTTTCTGTTCGGACGTGAGTGTGGTCATGTCTACTCCTGTGTGTGGGTCTTGATGGCCTCGTAGGCGCGAACGCCCACGAGACCGTACGGACGGGAACCGTTGCAGCCATTCACGCGACCGAGCGTAAACAGGGCGAGGATGAAAATCCCCGTGACAAGCGCGCGGGCGATCATGCCTGCACCTTCGCGGGCAGTCGCGCTTCGATGTATTCGACAAGCTGCGCGAGAACGGCGGCCTTGTTGCCCTTGAAGCCGAACGCGTCGCGCACCGCTTTGAGGACATTCACACGGGAGTGTTTCATCCCGGTGCGAACCTCGATGCTTAGGGCTGCCTTCCATGCGAGGACACGCACGAAGGCGATGTCCTCGGGGGCGGTGAAACAGAGTGCTTGGTCGTTGTCCATGTGAGTGTACTCCTGTGTGGGTGTGAAGGGCTCGTGGGCAGCCCTCAAAAACGACGAAAGCCGCGCACGGGGGTGAACCCGTACGCGGCGTCGTCGGCGGAATCAGGTGTGCAGCGACCACCCTCGCACGTCCGTCAGGTTGACGGCCAGCACTTCGGCCCCGCCCGGCCCGTGGTAGAGCAACCCGCCGTTGTGGGAGAAGCCGTAGTGAACGAGTTCACTACAGGTGGTGTACTCGCCCTCAATGGCCCACGTGGGCCGGTAGTAGCGGTAATCGGTGAGTTCCTTGCGCAAGCGCAACTCATCATCGGCCTTCTCCAACGCTGCCTGCCAGCGGGTGCGCGACTCGTCTTCGGGGAGGTCGCACGAGGAGTACGCCTCCTCGTCAATCTCCCGCGCTGCGGCGATCCTCTGGGCGTTACTCACCCGGCGATACCAGCAGACCCGGAACCCGCCGAAGGTGGCGTCGTCGTACAGCATCACGCGGCAGCGCGGAACACCCGTGAGGGTGCCGACCGCGTTCCCGCTGTACTCGGACATCACCTCGATGTCCTCGCTCGCGCACGGGGCGAGGGTGTACCGCAAAGCGGCCTCGAAGTCGTCGGCGAGCTTCGCCGACAGTTCGCCCTTGCCCGCGTGAGACAGACCCGTGAGCCAACCGGCGATTTGCCCGAATCGGGCCAACGCCTCGGGCGAGAGCGAGATTGCCTGACCGTACCGCGCACGAATCGCGCTCTCGCTGATGCAGCCGTAGGACAGCTTGGTGAAAAAGGCGAAGGCGGACGTGTTGTTCTCGGACATGGGAACTCCTGTGGGTGTTGGTGAGAAGGGCTCGTGGGCAGCCCTCAAAAACGACGAAAGCCGCGCACGGGGGTGAACCCGTACGCGGCTTGGTAGACGACGACTCAGACGAACTTGACCGTCGCCCCGCCGATCACCACCGGGGGCGTCAAGCGACCCGGATACCATGTGAATACTACGGCGTCGTGGCCGGGCGGCCACCGTCCATCCGTGGGATCGCCCACGATCATGTGGGCGATGTTGGTTTCACGTTTCGCGGCACCGGGAAGCTGGAGTTCCAGCCCCCCGTGGTGCCCTTTGACGATGCGGACGCGCGCGAGGTCGGCGTCGTCGAGTTCGGACAGGAGGGCGATGCCCTCCATCCCGACCACCGCTTCGGGCAGCTTGGCGCGGAAGTACCGGCAGCCCCCCCACGCCGCCCCGGATGCCTTAGCGGCGTCGGTGACTTCCTCGAACGCCCCCACGAGACCGAGCAGGAAGGCGTAAACCGCTTCGCCGTTGTTGGTGTCGATGCCGGTGAGCGAGGAGCCCGCTGGGCGAGCGAAATGGCCCGAGCCCTTGGCGGCGAGGGTGTTGCACAATGCGATAGCGAGGTTGAGGGTGTCAATGGACATGGGAACTCCTGTGGGTGTTGGTGAGAAGGGCTCGTGGGCAGCCCTCAAAAACGACGAAAGCCGCGCACGGGGGTGAACCCGTACGCGGCTTTGCGCTGGTCGGCTTAGACGTAGAACGTCGCCGTCTTGCTCGGCCAGTTGTACGTCGCGAACCGCACCCGAAGGCCGGTTTTCGCCTCGAAAGCCGCGCCGACGCGGGCCATTTCTTCCAACTCGTCGGCTTTATCGCCCATGATGTTGTCCCAACAACACGGGAGCGTGAACGCTCCCACGATCTTGTCCGAGCGGTTGATGAGGGTGATGTTGACGGTTTCGATGGACATGGGTGATCCTGTGGGTTGAATGTGCTGTGAATGTGAAACGCTTGGAACGAGCACACTTCGCTCCAAGCACCAATCCTGTATCCTGTCAGGTCAAACTGTCAAACTTCGACAGGGTCACCACGCGAGCCATGTGCACATCACGTACACGCCACGTGCACCCGACGTATACGTGACGTACACGCCGTGTGTACGTCACGTCGGTTCACGCCCCCGCGAGACTACTCTCGGTAGTAGTAGCAGAACGCTACCGTCGCGGGCTCCTCCCCTTCCTCATCCCCGTGATCGGGATTCACGAAGGTGAGCGTTTGCTTTTCGCGGTTGTGCTCGACAAACTCGCCGACCGCTTCCCGCAACCGGTATTGCGGGTTCGCGGTGTACCCCGCCTCAAAATACCCTTCGGCGAACCCTCGCCGGATGCACCACTCCTCAGCCGCCGCGTCGGCGGGCGAGAAGCTGATTACAAGATCGACGGGGATGCTGTACTCCCCGTCGAACCGAACCGCGACGGGCCGGGCGTATCCCCCGCGCACGTCCGCGCCCGTGTGCGCGTAAACGAGCACGACGGCGTCCTCGTCGTAAATCCATTCGCGGGTCTCTCCCTCGCGCTGCCAAACCTCCCATACGAACACTTGATCGAGGTCGGTCTCGGCGTTGTAGGTGTTGTCTCGGGCCACTTGCGTGAAGCCGAGTTCCTCCATAACCTGCGGCCCGACCTCGAAGTGCCCGATACGCTCGTCGGCTTCGAGCGCGGCATCGAGCGCGGCTTGCACCTCGATGACCAGCGTGGCCGTCCGCGCCAGCAAACCCGTGAGGGTGAGGGACACGTCGCCGTCGCGGGCGACGGTGAACAGACCGCCCTCGGGGGCGGGAGACTGCCACACGCGCCCGTTCTCGAACCCGCTGTCGAGGAGATGCTTGCCCGTGTTCTGGCGGGTGAAGGTGATGACGGTGTTGATGTCGATGGACATGTGAGACTCCTGTGGGTGTGTTGGTGAGAAGGGCTCGTGGGCAGCCCTCAAAACGGCAAAAGCCGCGCACGGGGGTGAACCCGTACGCGGCTTGGTGAACGGCGGCTTAGCTCACGCTTAGACGTGCCAGTTGCCCTGCGCGTATTCACGCGCATCCTCGGGGGTCTCAAACTCGCCGTCCTCGTGGACGGTGGTGAACCAACCGGCGAATGTGAACCCCCCGAGCACGATTACGTGCGCGACCACCTTGTGGTAGTGCACGTAGTAGCTGTCGGCGTTCGACATAACGTCGTACAACTCGGTGTCCCACCACTCGCGCAGTTCGTCCGAGACTTCTTCATCCCACTCGGCCTCGTAGCCGAGTACCTCCACCCAGAGGGATGGGGTTGCCTCGCAGCAGTAGGTCTGCGAGTCGGGCGTGAACAACGCCCTCTCGGTGAACCGAGCAGGTAGTGGGCCAGCGGGACGCGTTTCGGGGAAGTTCGACATCGTGAAGTCCCGCGTGACTTCACGACGGGCTTGGAAATAACGCATCGGGACGGGGGTGTTGGTGTTGGTGCTCATGTGATGCTCCTGTGGGTGTGTTGGTGAGAAGGGCTCTCGGGCAGCCCGCAAAACGACGAAAGCCGCGCACGGGGGTGAACCCGTACGCGGCTTTGCGCTCCAATCCTGTATCTGAGGGGGCTCAGCTTGCCTTGCGGCGGTTCGCCGCCGGTTTCGCCGGGGCGAACCGTTCTACCAAGGCGGACACGACGCGTTCCAACGCGTCGAGGCGCTTGATAACCCCCTCGGCGTCGAACGCCGGGGCGACGACTTTCACGACCTTGCCCGGCTTCGCCGGGGCAGCGACGACCTTCGCCGCGACCTTCGCGGGCTTGCTCGGGGCGACGACCTTCACGACCTTGCCCGGCTTCGCCGGGGGGGCGACGACCTTCGCGGGCTTGGTCGCCTTGACCGGGGCGGGAGCCAACTCGGCGAGAAGCTCCCGAGCGGGAAACCGCAGCCCGTGGGCGGCTTCCTTCGCTTGCAGGAACGCGACGACCGTTTGCGCGGTGACTTTCTTCTTTCCGATCAACGCCTTCATCTGCGCAGCGGTGAGGCCATTGAGATCGAGGGACTTGGACATGGGGGACTTGGACATGGGGACTCCTGAAACATGTGCTGTGAATGTGAAACGCTTGGAACGAGCACACTTCGCTCCAAGCCCCAATCCTGTATCTTGTCGTGGCAAACTGTCAACCTTCGACAGCTTCACCACGCGAGCCATGTGCACATGACGTACACGCCACGTGCACCTGACGTGCACGTGACGTACACGCCGTGTGTACGTCACGTGGACTTCACGCGGTTTCGCGCAGCCACGTGAGGATCTCGGTGGCTGTCAATCTCTCTCCCGAGGCCCAACACATGTACGGGCGGTCGTAGCTGAACGGCCCCTTGTCACGCTCGAACGTGAGTCGGTCGGGGGGGATGGTTTCCCACCCCTTGAAGCCGTAGGTGGCGGGCGAGCGGGCTTCACTCGCTCTCCCCCGTGCGAGGTATTTGCCGTCAACGTACATCGCGATCTCGCGCTCGCGGGTGGGTTCGTCAGCATAGAATCGGGACATTGGGGTCATGTGAACTCCTGTTGTTGTGTGATTGTGAGTGGGTGTTAGCGCGACCACGCGGGGGACGCGTACGCAGCTTGCAACGCCTCCTTGACGCCGCGCTCGGCGTAGTCTCTCACGGCGGGGAGCAACTCCCCGAAGTAGTGCCCCTCGAAGCACTCGGGCGCTTGGAGGTTCGCCGTCCACGTGACGAACTCCCCGTAGGGGTTTCTTGGGATCACCCCCCTGCGCGACCGAACGCACAGGACGATGCGCAGGTGTGCGTCCGCGCTGACGTGCGACAACGCCTTGTGTTTGATGATCGTCCATCCCTCGGGGATGCAAGCGGCGATGTTGGTGTCGTTGTCCATGTGAGTGTACTCCTGTGTGGGTGTGAGAAGGGCTCGTGGGCAGCCCTCAAAAACGACGAAAGCCGCGCACGGGGGTGAACCCGTACGCGGCCTGTCTGCGTCGTACTACTGCGCGTCGTAGTCGTATCCGTCGCGCTCGGCCTCCTCTCGGCCTTCCGCTTGGGCGACGACGTAGTCGCCGTGGCTCTCGCCGCCGTCGTAGTTGCCGTCGTCGTCGAGCACGGTCGCGTCCCCGACGAAGATGTCGTCGCCAGCGCCCCCGTCGGGGCCGCCGACGAACAGACCGTGGGCGTGCGCGACCGTTTCCAACGCGGCCCACCAATCCTCGTCCTGCGCAGCCTCGTGGCTGCCCAACCCCGAACACCACTCGCATTGGCGGGTGGTTTTTGCCGACTCGACCACCGCCCTCGCGGCGTCCACCTCGGCGCGAACGCTTTCGGGCCACGAGGTGTAGCCGCCGTGCGCGTCCACGATGGCTCGGATGTCAATCGCGTCGAGGCGCGATTGCGCCTCGGCGAGCGCCTCGGCGTTCCCGGCCCGGCGCTTCACGCTGCCGGTGCCGCGACACTTCTTGCACCCGGCGACGTTCGAGCACGCGAACGGGGCGTAGAACTTGCCCGAGGGGGTGAGGCTAAAGACGCTGCCGAGGAAGGCATAGCCTTCCGCGCGGGCTTCCGCCTTGATTCTGCTCCAGTTGCCCTTCTCGATCTGGCGGGTGTACTTGTCGATGCGGTTCATGGGTGACTCCTGTGGGTTGAATGTGCTGTAAACGGGAAACGCTTGGAACGAGCACACTTCGATCCAAGCTCCAATCCTGTATCTTGTCGTGGCAAACTGTCAACCTTCGACAGCTTCACCGCGCGAGCCATGTGCACATCACGTGCACGCCACGTGCACCTGACGTACACATCGTGTGCACGTCAGGTATACGTCTCAGACGGGCTATTCGACCCGTTCCACGTCCGCCCGCCCAAGGCAGTCGAGGGAGGCGACGGCGTTTTCGATCATCGCCTTGCTCGCCGTCCCTACGCGACCGTCGTTGTCGCCTTTGAGGTGCCCAAGCACGTCATCGAAGGTCTCGTGCACGGTCGCGTCGTAGCGCGACGTTGCCCCCTGCCACTTGGAGTGGCGTTCGATGCCGACGATGAAGCGGCCCCCTGCGGTCACGTAGAGGGTGATGATTGTCCAGCGAGTCCAATCGCGCTCGAACTCGCGGTCGCCGCACCGCCCTTCGGCCACTTCCCACCCGATGAAGGCGAGGTCGAGATCGTCGTCCCGGGTGAGACGGTACTCGCCCTCCTCCCCGGCTGCGGCTTGCGCCTGCGCTACGAGGATGTTGGTGATGTCGAGAGCGTTTGAGAGGTTGGTGTTCATGGGGTACTCCAATGTGTGTTTGCGTGTGATGAAAGCCGGGGCGAAGGCCACCCCGGCGCGGGAAGGAAAGTCACTCGTGGTCGGCGCTGATGTTGTCGAAGGGGCTCTCCCCGTCGAATCCGTTCGCGCTGAGCCATCCGAGTAGCGCCCACAGGTCAACGTCCCCGTCGAACCCGAGCTTTTCGCTCAGGTAACCGCGCGTCAGGTAGCCGTTCTGATTCAGCGTGCACGCGCGACCGTGCCCGGGGGCGTTCAGCCACGCGAACGTGAACAGGGTGCCCCGGTCGGGCACGAGAAGAAGCTCGTAGCGGGTCGCGTTTCCGGGCTCGTGCGCCCGTTCGCGGGTGTAGATGTTTGCGGTCGTGGTCATGTGTACTCCTGTTGTTGTCGTTGACGGGGCAGAATCGCCCCTCGCCGCACACGGGCAATCGCCCATGCGCGGGGAGGGGCGAGCGAGGTTTTACCCTCGCTCGCCGGGTGCTCAGTTGTGTCGGAAGGCTACCGTGGGCTCGTAGCCCAGTTCCTCCACGAGTTCATCCCACCCCGAGATGAAGGCTTGCAACGCCTCCATGTCGTCGCTGTCGCCGCCCTCGAACCCGGCCACGACCTCGCACTCGCGACCTTCCACAGCCTCCTCTAACTCCTCAGCGACGCGAATCGCCTCGGCCTCGGTGGCGTAGTTCCCGATGGCGTACACCGGGGTGTCGTCGCCCGCCCGCCCGTCGGCGACGCGGACTATCCAACGGACGCCTGCGGCGGCGGTGGCGCGCTCGGTCGCGGTCGGCGGCTCGATGTCCGACTCATTCCCGTCGTACGACGCCCATTGTTCACAGGCGGGGATGTCCGACACCCACTCGGCGAGCGTGGTGCCGCTCGCCCACATCTCTACGATGCGCTCCTCACCGACGAGGCAGACGATCTCGCGCGCGGGCAACTCCCGCCAGTACCTCTGTGTGGCATGGTCTGCGGCATCGTGGTCTTCGGCCACGAACCATTCGAGCCGCCCGTCCTCGATCATGTCGAGGTAACCTTTCGTGCTGCTCACGATCACGTCGTAAATCTCACCGTCAATGCGAATCGAAGTCATGTTGTACGCTCTCTTGTGTTGCTTGTGTTGAAAGCCGGGGCGAGGGCCACCCCGGCGAGGGAAGTCAAATCAAACGTCTTTCTTCGGGCTCGGCGCGCGACGGCGAAGGTATTCACGCTCGCCCGTCGTCGGGTGACATCGGTGCCGAAAACAATCCGCCCAAATGCGCCCGTCCTTTTCCGTGCCCATGTACTGCCAGCACTCGGCGGTCTCGGCGCACTCGGCGACCGTCGGCTCGGCCAAACCCGCGTTCATGGGGTGATTGGAAAGCCACGCCCACATGGACTTCCAATGGGCGGTTTCGGGGGTGGTGAAGTAGAGATACTCGTCTTTCATGTCAGGCTCCTGTGGGTGTGATTGAGGGAAGGCGAAACGGGCGCGTCTGCGCCCCACGTGTCAGGAAACTTTCAGTTCAGGCAGTCTTGCGAATGACCTTCGCAGTCGTAAACGCGTCGCGCACCGCCGCGATGCTGCGCTCGGGCAGCAACGCGATGTCCGCCACGATCTTGCTTGCTCGCTGCTGGGCGTCGCTGACCGCCTTGTCGGCCCACGCTACCGCGCCGTAGAGCGCGTTGTCGATCAGCCCGTTGTCGAGAATCGCATCGGCCAACTCGTACTGCTTACGCCGCCGCGCAGCGTAGCTCTCGTCGAGTTCGATGCCGCCGAGGCTGTCGGACGCGATCTCCTCCCCGCGCCAGTAGATCGAAACTTCGAGGTGGTACGTCCGAACGTCGTCGTTCGCCCACGCTCTCATGTGATCGCCCGTCGCTTTCGCGGCGGCCCGAAGCACCTCCTGTCGCACCTGCGCTTTCACGCTCTTGGACATACCCGCCCATGCGTTGCCGGACAACCACGCCGTTTCCTGCGACGACGGTACGGTGATCCACCGGTAGTCGGCGCGGTCGCGGGGGCCGCTGTAATCGACCTTGAACGAGTGGTGTTCGGGGCGACCCTCGTCGTCGTGGTAGTGCCCGTACCCGTGCCGGTCGGCTTTCTCCACCTCGAACCCGCAATCGCGGGCCTGACTCTCAGCGGTGTCGTACCACTCGTCGTACGCCGCGATGACCTTCGCTGTGAGGTGCTCGGGATCGAACCCGAGCGCGGTGACTTCGTCGGCGTCGAGGGTCAGGTCGCTGACGTAGCCCCCGTAGGGCTTCACGCTATCGGTGTAGTCGAAGTCGAGGCCGAGCGCGTTACGCTCGGCGGCGTAACTCTCTACCCGACCCGACCGGATGCGGTCGGCTTCGTGCTTGATCGCGCGAACGCTCTCGGGCATCAGGGCGTGCTGTGCCCAAACGCGCTCGTAGCGAAGGGCTTTGTACTCGGCAAACGTGAGGGCGCGGGGGATGTTGTTGTGGGTCTTGGACATGTGACTCTCTCCTGTGTTGTTGTGGATACGGGCTCGTGGGCAGCCCGCAAAAATGGCAAAAGCCACGCACGGGGGTGAACCCGTGCGCGGCTTGGGGACTTAGAACTCGACTTCAGCTTGCTTGACCACGCGAAGGTCGGGCTTGCCACGCTTGGGAGCGTCTACTGCCGGGGTGACGGGGGTGGGCGACGCGACCATCTGCTGCTCGGCGAGCACCAGCCCGACGAGCGCGTCGATCAACTGACCCTTGTTCATGGTCTCGGCCCCTTCGATGTCGCTCGCCACCGCTTCTTCACGCAGTTGCGCCGTAGCGCACCCTCGCAGGGCAGCCCTCATTTCGGCTTCGCTCGGCACGGGGCTCTGCGTGACCGGCGGCTCCTGCCGCTTCGCGGCGACGACCGGCTTCGCGACGGGCGCGACCGGCTTCACGACCGGCTTCGCCGCGACGACGGGGGCGACCGGCTTCACGACGGGCTTGGCGACGACCGGCTTCACGACGGGCTTCGCGGCGACCGGCTTCACGACCGGCTCGGGCTTCGCCGCGACCGGCTTCACGACCGGCTTCACCGGCTCGGGCTTCGCCGCGACCGGCTTCGCGGCGAACCGCTCGACAAGCGAGGCGACCGCCACTTCCAACGCGCCCAAGCGGGCGAGGATGTTCGACGCATCGAACGCGGGGGCGACCGGCTTCGCGGCGGACACCGGGGCGCTACCCGTTAGCTCGGCGAGCAAGGCTTCCGAGGGGGGGCGCAGCTTGCCCTTGCCTTTGAGGAAGCTGACCACCGCCTGCGCGGTGACCTTCTTAGCGTCTATCAACGCTTTCAACTCGCGGGCGGGGAGACCGTTCATGTTCACGGGGGCGGGGGTGTTGGTGTTCTTTGCCATTGTGTGACTCTCCTGTGGGTTGTGGATACGGGCTCGTGGGCAGCCCGCAAAAACGACGAAAGCCGCGCACGGGGGTGAACCCGTGCGCGGCTTGACGCGACTGTGCTACTTGTTCCAACCGGGGAACACGTTCAGCAGCGCGACTTCCCCGGCGGCATCCCACCACGCTTGCGCCCGAGCGCCTCGGGTCGGCGCGCGGTTGCGCCGGGGAGCGAGTCGGTCGCTCTCGCGGTCGAGTCGTTGCTCGACTACGAGATTGCGAATCTCGATGAGAGCGGCGCGCCGTTCCGGGGTACGCGCTTGTGCAATCATGTCCGAGAGGCGGCTTTCTACGTTGGTCATGTGAGGCTCCAATGTGCTGTGAATGTGAAACGCTTGGAACGAGCACACTTCGCTCCAAGCCCCAATCCTGTATCCTGTCAGGTCAAACTGTCAACCTTCGAGGCTTCAACGCGCGAGCCATGTGCACATGACGTACACGCCACGTGCACCTGACGTGCACGCCACGTACACGCCGTGTGTACGTGACGTGGGTTCACGCTACCGCGAGACTACAACAGACCGTTCTTGACCGCCTCGTCCGCGAGGGCGAGGAGCCGGTCAACGGCGGCGGCCAACAACCGCGCCGACAAGTCGGGCACGGTCTCGGCGACCGTAGCCTCGGCGGCCTTGGCCTCGGCGTCGGCCCGGCGCACGATCTCGACCGCGTTCGAGATCGCGTGACCGACCGCCTCGTTGATGCGATCCTCCAAGGCCCGGTCACCCTCGGGGGTGCCGAGCCCCTTGCCGCACAGGTCGGCGAGCCGTTCGTAGTCCACCTCGATCTCGGCGGCGAGCGCGGCGTGGTCGATCTCGACGTGGCGGGAAAAGTCCGCGTAGTCGATTTCGAGGTTGCTGGCGAGGTCGCTCAGGTCAACCTCGCGGGCGAGATCGGAAAGGTCGATCTCGGCGGCGAGATCGGCCATGTCGATTTCGAGGTTGCTGGCGAGGTCGCTCATGTCAACCTCGCGGGCGAGATCGGCCAAGTCGATCTCGGCGGCAATCGCCGCCACGCTCGTGCGGGTGACGAACTTTTGCGCTGCGGCAACGAGGGCGTCGTGGGCCTGCGAGCTTTCGCTGACCGCCTCCAAAACATCGGCGGGGGTGATGAGAGTGAGCAAGCGGGTGACGGTCTCGGCGATAACGTGCTTGATGAGGTTGGTGAGCATGGTGTGTCTCTCTTGTGGTGGTGTGACTGCGGGTGGAACACCGGGGCGAAGGCCACCCCGATGCGAGGAAACGGGCTCGTGGGCAGCCCGCAAAAACGACGAAAGCCGCGCACGGGGGTGAACCCGTACGCGGCTTGGTGAGACTTAGTGGACTACGCGCCACGGGCGCTTGCCGTCAGCCCCCTTCGGGCCGTCGATGTAGCACGTCCCGCTGTTGGAAAAGATGCAGCAGTACACGCGACGCCACCGCCCGTCCACGTGTACCATCCGAGTGGTCGGGATGCGGCGACCGTAGCCGCTCGCGGTGTAGGACAATCCGCGCTCCTGCCACCAGAGGGGGTGAACACGGGCGGGGGTCTCGATACCGTCTACCATGAGAGTGAAAGTGCTGTCGGACATGGGTGACTCCTGTGGGTGTTGCTGTGCTGTGAACGAGAAACGCTTGAAACGAGCATAGTTCGTTCCAAGCACCAATCCACTATCTTGTCGGGTCAAACTGTCAACCTTCGACAGCTTGATCCCGCGAGCCATGTGCACATCACGTACACGCCACGTGCACCTGACGTACACGGGGTGTGCACGTCAGGTACACGTCTCAGACGGACGAGTCAGGTGTCGAGCAGCCCGTCCTCACTCGCCCACCCGAGAGCCCAGCGAACCGTCGCCAGTTCCCCGTGCAGGCGACCCGCCGAGTATCCGTCGTGGATGATCGCCGACAGGTAGGCAGGGTCTCGACTCGCTCGAATCCGCGCCGCCGCGCGTTCCGCCGCCTCGACGATGTCGTCGGGGGCGTCGTCGGGCAGCCCGGCGATCATGTGCCGGGCGTACCACAGGTCTTCGACCAACGCATCCTCACGAGCCCGAAGCTCGGCTTTCGTACGCATTTTCACGCTACCCCCCCGAACGCGCGAACGCTCTTGCGGTGATTGACCAACACATCCATGTACGCGGCGTACCATGCGATGTTCTCGCTCAGGGCGACCCATGTTTCCACGTCGGACGCGGGCGGCTCGCCCTCGTTCACCATGAAGTCGGCGAACGCCCCGATGTTCGGGGATACCGCAAACACGACATCGTCGTGCTCTCCCAACCACGCGCTCGCGCAGAGCGCGTCGGGAATGGCGTCGAGCCGCCGGGTGGACGCCGCGAGGGCGAGGATGACTGACCGATACTCGGTGGTGTGGGGACGGTTCATTTGTTCCTCTTGGGTGTGTTGTCAACAACGAGTTTGAGGAGGGGTTTCAGGGGTTCGGGCTTGACCTTGGCCCGCGACAAGGGTTTCTGCTTCTCGACCTTGCCGGTGGCAAAGTCGTACGCTTCCGCGATTGCGAGAAGCTGGTCGTTCACGCAGTCCTCTGGACACGCATGAGCGAACTCCTGCATGGCACCGTGGATGCCGTAGTGGGCGTCGCCGCCCTCCCACGACGCGAACCAATCGCTCCATAGCTCGGCTCGCTTCGCTTCGAGCGGGGTCTCGTCGGTGAACGAGATGACCGCGTAGAGGTCGATGATCCCTACGCAAGCCTCCCACGCCCACGTGAGTTCGGGGTGGTCGGCGGTTGCCACCCACCCGTTCAGCCATGCCTGCGCTTTCGCGTAGGCGAATGTATCGCTCATGTGTTCCTCTCTTTGTGAGCCTTCTGCTCGGCCTCGTGCACGGCACGCCAAGCCAGCCACGAGGGCGTGAGGGTGCGGTTGTCGAATCGGTGCTCCTCGCACGCTGCCTTCGTGAGCCGGTACACGTTCCCGAGCGAGGCTGCCACCTCCTCTACCGACCCGGCGCGAATGAGCGCCTGACGGGTAGAGGGGTGGGCGGCGACGGTCGCCGTGTGGATGTACCGGCGCGGCCAGCCGAGAGAACCGGCGTCAAACTCGCGGGTGCGGCTGAACGATCCGACGCTCCACGTGAACGGTTCCGCGCCGAACGCGGCCCACATGTCCGCCACGAGGGCGGTGTAGTCGGTGCTCATGCGACCACCTGACCCTTGCGAGCGAGACTCGCACGCCACGCCTTCGTCAAGTGGGCGTGGAACTGCGCCTTGGTCTTTTCGCCGATGTTCGTGGTCAGGCCCGTGTGGGCTTTCACATCCTCACGGGTGAAAAACACCGGGCCGTTGTTGGTGTTTCGGAAAGCTCCACACGCCGTCTCGGTCATGTGGATGCGGGTGTAGGCTTCTTCCACGCTGAACGGGGTCAACGCCCCGATGCCCACGTCCATGAGCGCGAACAGGAGCGTGTGGGTGGTCACGCTCATGCGCTGAACGGCGGTCTTGTCTGCCGTGTAGCTCCAGTTCGGCCCCATGAATAGGACGCGCTCGACGAGCGCCTCCATCTCGACGGGGGTGCCCGTGAAGGTCTCGTAACAGGTGGTCATGTGGTCGGGGATGTTCGAGAGGTTCCAGTTGAGGGACATGAGAGACTCCTGTGCGTGTGTTGAAAGCCGGGGCGAAGGCCACCCCGGCGAGGGAGGGTTAGTCAGTCGTTCGAGGTCAGCCACGGGCCGCGCTCGATGGCGCACCAGTTCACGTTGGTGAAGCGGACAGCGCCGCACGAACACGTGTCCTCGTGGCACACGTTTCCGTGTGCGCGAGGGTTCTGCTTTTGACCGCGCCCGACCACCGACCCGCCGAAGCAGCGGGTGGTGCGTAGTTTGGGTTTTGCTCTGTGCGTGTGCATGAATACTCCTGTGGGGGTGAGTGAGTGGAAAGCGAACCGGGGCACCTGTGACGCCGTGCCCCCCTGCGCGGTCTCGCTACTCGCGGGACATCGTGATCCGACGCGGCCCGTCGTCGGTCTCGACGAGCCAATCGTTCTTCGCGGCGAGGGCCGCGTACAGCGGGGCGAAATGCGCCCCCATGAACGAGTAGCCTCCCCCGTCGATGCCCGCGATTACGCAGTCGTCGTCGTACCGGTACACGAGGAAACCGGCGGCCTGAAGCTCGGCGAGCCAGTACGTGCCGTCAATGATCCACCCTTCGTTCCACGCGAACGGGAACCCGTGGTTGATGGACGACCAGTACTGGAGGTCGCACGCCTTGTCGCTCGCCTCGTCAATCGAGTCGAAGGCGACCGGCTCGTCGCTGTCTTCGAGGGTAACGAATCTGGCCTCGTCGTAATCCCACACACCGACGCGCGTTTCATCCCCATCGGTCAAGCCCTTCACCACGTAGCGGGGCGTGAGAATCTCCCACTTCTCTACGTCCTCGCGGTCGAGGAGGGTGGTGTCAATGGGGGACATAAACGTGTTCATCCACGCGCGGACGGACACCTCGAAGGCGCGGTTCACGTTGGTGCCGTCGCCGCACAAGTCGGCGAATCGCACGGGGGGAAGTTCACGGGCGAGCTTGTGCTGCTCGTAGCGCATCATCTCGATAGTGCGGGTGAGGGTCTGTAGTTTGCTAAGCACGGTGTTCTCGGGGCTGATGGTGATGATGGTGATGTCGGGGGGGTTGGTGGAGGTCATGTTGCTCTCGGGAGTGAGTGAAACGGGCTCGTGGGCAGCCCGCAAAAATGACGAAAGGCGCGCACGGGGGAAACCCGTGCGCGGCTTGGGGAGGGTTAGTTGCGAAGGTTGTCGGGAACGATGTCCCCGCCGAGCGTCCGTCCTGCGCCAGCGTACAGCGTCAGCATCAACGCCTGCTCGGGAGAGGCGTTGGGGTCTGCCGCGATGCGCCGCAACGTGCCCCACAGTCCCTCGGTGCCTCCCGCGTACTCTCGGGCGGTCTGCCCGAGACCGTTGACGATCTTCGTGTCGAGCACCTCGTCGCGGGTGTCCGCGTCGAGAAGCGCCTCGGCCTCCCGTCGCGCTTTTGCGCGAATGTCCCGGAAGGGACGGTGCCCCTCACCCGGGCTGTCGTGGAAGTTGTGCTCGTTCAGGCGACCGGCGTCGCCGCTCCACACGGGCGACTTCGTACCGTAGCTGTGGAGCACTTCCGCGAGCATGAACGGGGTCGTCTCGCCCTCGTCGAACCAATCGCCCCCGCAGGAGTTGACCGCATCCCCGATCATGCGGGGCGTCGCCGCGTTGAGATCGACCACGTCCACCTGCGCGCTCCATCGCACGGTCGCGTCACGACCCATGACATCGGGGAGATCCATGATCTCGATGAACAGGAAGACGCCCGGGGCGGCCTCGCGGGCGTATAGGTAGATTCCCGATCCCCCGTCGGCGAGGATAGTCCAGTAGTGGGCGAAGGTGTTGCGATTGCGGCTCATGGGAGACTCCTGTGTGTTTGTTACGGACATTGAATGTGCTGTGAACGAGAAACGCTTGGAACGAGCACACTTCGCCCCAAGCACCAATCCTGTAGCTTGTCGTGGCAAACTGTCAACCTTCGACAGCTTGATCCCGCGAGCCATGTGCACGTCATGTGCACGTGACGTACACGGGGTGTGCACGGGATGTGCACGTAGAAAGCGTGGGGCATCTGTCTCGCCATGCCCCCCTGCGCGCCGGGGCTACCCGGTTCGGCCTGTCACGCTTCTACGAGGATGCGCTCACCGCGCGCCTGCGACAGACCCCTGCGAAGGAGGTCAGCGGCGAGGGCTTCCATGTCCGCCTGCGTGAACAGGTCTTCATTCTGCGCTTCGAGGGTGATCGCGTCCACGACCGACGCGAGGTTGCGCCCCGGGGTGGTGGTCTCGTGATCCAACGCCGCGATGGCGCGGGCGATGAAGGGGGTGGTCGCCGTGCCGCGCATGGCGTTCTCCATGAACGTGAACGCGTCGTCGATGCTGGTGTTCAACGCCTTGGCGTAGGCGTCGAGGACGCCCGACGACGCGGTCGCCATCTCCTCCATCGCCGAGGCGACGCCCTGCCCGATCCGGTCGCCCTCCCCGTAGTGACGCCAATGGAACTCGGACTTCTTGTCCCAGCTTCCCATGCCGTTCGTGCACACGAGTTTCCACATTCCGCCGATCAACCCCACGCGCCGACGCCCGACCTCGCTGTTCCACGCCTCGATCATGGGCACGGGCTTGTTGAGGGTGATCTCGTTCTTGTCGGTGTCGAGGAAGCGCAACCGCATCCCCGAGTCGGACAAGTGAAACTGCGCGACCGGCATGTTGGACAACCCGGTCGCGTTAGCGAGCAAGTCCTCGATGAAGCGCAAGTTGTCGTAGGTGCCATACCCTTGGCTATGCTGCGAACGCAGGAGACGCTTCACGTTGCCGTCGCTGTCGCGCATGTTGACCGTCCTGAACATCCGGGGCTTGGTGTTCTCCTGCGAGAACGCCGCCCACGACATTGACGAGAGCTTCTCGCCCGCCTGACCGAGTCGCGCTTGGTCGAGGAGGAACGAACCCCCGCGCCCGGGAAGCAACTCGCTGCTCATCTGCGAGAAAGCGTTGCGGCTCACGAGCATCTCCTCGCCCGTTCCCGACGGGGTGAGGAGCTTCGCGGTGACGCGGCCCCCCGTGAAGCCAACATGAAGCTGCGAGAACGACCGGTCGAGGTCGCGGGGGTCTTGCTTTGACACAAGCTGGCGGACGTGGTCGCGCACGTCTTCGAGGTGGAGGGTCGTGAGTCCTGCCGCGCGACTCGCGCCACGGGCGGCGAGGACTCGGTCGGCGACGAGCCATTCATGGGCGTAGGCGGGGTGGGTGGTGGTGATGCTGTCATTGGGCATGATGAGTCTCTCTCTGTGTTGTGGACAAGGCTTAGGCAAAATCGCACCAAGCCCCAAACCTGTATCCTGTCCTGTCAAAGTGTCAAGGTTCATTTGTTGTCACGCTTGCCATGTGCACCTGACGTACACGGGATGTGCACGTGAGGTGCACGTGACGTGCCCGGGGGGTGCACGTGACGTATAGGAGAAGCTACGCCTCTCCCTCGCACGCGCCGTGAGGAACGAAACCGTCATCCGTCCATGTTCCGGGAACCCGAACCGCCTTGTCCGACGGGTGCGCTAACTCCGCGTCCAGCACGCGCAGGATGATGTCCCGAACCTGATCCCGGTTCTTCCCGCTGTCCTCGTACGCGTTCACGAGGTGCTGCACGACATCGGCGAGGATGACACCCCATACCCCGGGCTCGGGGAACTCGTCGGTGGCGGCCATGCACAACATGGTGCCGTCCGGGTGCTTGCAGAGCGCCAAGAAGGGTACGAGCTTCCTCATGCGTTCTCCGAGGGCGCAGTCGTGAAGCGTACCCCAGCGTCGTCCCGAACGACGACCCACCCGCTATCGACCGCCCATTGGAGCGCGGCACGTACGAACTCGCTGTACGACACACCGAGCTTGGTCAGGACTTCTTCGGCGAAAACGCGCTCCTCCTCCGTTACCCGGATGTCGGGCAGCTTGGAGGCAGAGCGCGATCCTGCCCGGGGCTTCGGCCCCCGAAGTCCGGCTTCGCCCCGCTCGAAGCGAAGCTCGGCCCACCGACGACCGCGATCTGCCGAGTCGAAAGTCTGCCGGGAGGCGCGCTCCTCCTCCCCCTTGATGCGGCGGAAGGCTCCCCATCCCCCGTCCACGGGGCGAATGGCCCACCCGTTCTTCGCGATCCACACACCTCCCGTGTGCTCCCACCCGGAAGGAGGAATCGCAGCGTCCGCCTCCTCGATAGCCCGGTCGAGGTAGGCAAGGAGCCCCGGCGTCTTCAACTTCTGTGCGGTGGGGCTCCGCCGAGAGTGCAACATCCACGAACCGGATGTCAGGATCACGGTCACGCCGTCCGTGCGCGCGGCCTCTCCCGTGCGCGAAGCACGTACCCAGCGAGGGGCTTCCATTATGCCTCCCCTACGACAGACGGGGAGCAGAGCCAGCAGGGTTCCCGGAGAGGCACGGTGATGCGCACCGTAGCGCCTCCGTTCGACCGGAGGATGCGGGCTGTGGCATCGCTGATGCTGACCTCCTCAGTCAGACAGCGTTTCCAATCTTCGAGGTCGCAGGGGGTGTCGAGGACGGCGAGAGCGGTGCCGTAGAGGGCGGCTCCTTCCTCTACTCTCCGGGCGAGGCCGGCGATCAAGCCGTCGGGGCTGATAAACGCAAAAAACTCGGGGCGGTCGGTCATTGAGAAACTCCTAACCGCCCCTTATCGTCCGGACAGTAAGCCGTCAAGAGGAATGTTTACGGTTTGCCAACTGACCAGAGCACTTGAAGATTGACCGCTTCCTCGGCGGGGGGATAGTGCCGTGGTACGGTCGTTTGATTAGAGGCGTCCATGACCCGTGGTACACAGAAAGCCCTGCTCATTGGCGGCGGAGCCGTGGCTCTGGCTGGCGTAGGGTGGTTTATCTACTCCTCCTACAAGAAGCCGACCGTGCACACCGGAGGGATCAAAGGGGTTGGCATGAGCGCCCCTTTGCGCTTCCGGGAGTTCAACAGCCCGACGACGGAAGTGTTCGTGGACGAGAAGGGTCGCCCCATTCTCCGTAAGACTCGGACGACCTGAGTGCCCTACCCTCCCTTCAGCGGCCTTACTCTCCCTGCGGCGGGCGGCGGCGTCATCCCGGGGGCGTCGGCGTTGCCGCACATGGGGAACGTCGTCCTCGTTGATCAGGTCAATGGGAACGACGCCACCGGAGCGGTCAACGCCCTCCCTTTCAAGACGGTCAACGCGGCGATCACCTACGTCGCAGGAATCGCTCTCCCGGCGGGGGGTGTGACCGTTTGGGTGATGCCGGGATCGTACACACTCACGGCGGGCATCACGATGCGCGACACGTGCTCGATGCGCGGGCTGTCGCTCCAGACGACGAAGCTGACGTGGGCGGCGAGCGTCCCGGGCGGCACCGCCACGATGCTCACGATGGGCGAGAACACCCGTGTCGAGGATCTAAGCCTCACGCTCACCTCGGCAGAGGCCACGACGAACCTCGTCGGCGTCGCCCTCCCGGGCACGACCTCGGTGACCAGCAAGCTCCGCACCTCCGTCGTCACGGTGGACAACTCGGGTCTCGCCGTCGGCACGACCACGAACGTCTACGGTGTCTTGTGCAGCGGGACGGGCGTGCTCGGCCCGGCCACCTTCAGCTTCAACATGATGAAGGGTTCGACCCTCAACGTGAAGTCAAACGGTGCGGGCAACAAGTTCGGCCTCTACATGCCGTCCTCCTCGGCGAGTCAGATCAGCGCCCGCGACATGAACATTTACGTGGTGGCCCCGACCACGGCAACGAGCACGGGGTTGTACGTTGGCATCTACACCGACAACAACAACTCCCAAGTGCAGGTGCGCACGAGCAGCATCGCGGGTTCGCCCTACCCCGCTATCGCGCAGAAGCTCCCCGTCGTGATTCGCACCGACGCGAACATCGCCGCGCTGAGCGGCACACCGACGATCCAAGGCGTTCCGCTGGTCGCCGGAAACCGGGTGCTCGTTTCCGCGCAGACGGCGGGCATCGACAACGGCATTTACGTCGTCGCAGCGGGCGCGTGGACGCGCTCGCTGGACTACGCGGCGGGCAGCGCGGCTCTCGGAGCCTACGTTTTCGTGAACGGCGGCACCTACACGCACACGGGATGGGAGTGTACGACGGTCGGCAACGTCGGCGCGGTCGCGCTTACGTTTCTCCAACGCTATGCCGGAAGCGACATTTTGCAGAACGCCCCCCAAGCGGGTGCGGGAACGAACGGGATTCAGATCGGCCCCGGCACCGACCTCATTACGCGCACGGCGGGAACGCATCCGTTCACGACCTACGTCACGCCGACTACGCTGACCTACGGGCTCAACGCGGGCATCGCGTCCAGCGGGGCGGGCACGGTGCGCTACTGCTGGCCGGGGACGCTAAGCAACGCGGGTGACACGACGCAGGTTTTCTATCGGTTCCAGCAAAAGACGATTCTGCAAGGGATCTTCATCAACTTGCGTACCGCTCCCGGCGTCGGGCAGTCGGTGGTCGTCACGATCTTGAAGTCGTCCACGGGAGTCGCCGGGAGCGGCGTACCCACGGCGATGACCGCGACTATCGCGGGCGCGACAACCTCGGCGACGAACTACCTGACCAGCGTGGATTTCGCACAGTTCGACTACCTCGCGGTGCAGGTCACGGGCGTGGGGAACGCCAACGCCGCCGCCGATCTCACCGTCGAACTCGATCTTTTCTGATACCGGAGTCCCATGCCCGCTCAACTGCTCGTCAACGTACTGACCGTCACCAACCTCGCGGGCGGGGCTACGCTCACCGTGACGCATGGCCTCGCCAGCAACGATGTCAGCGTCGCGCCGACGCTCGCGTTCCCCGACCGGCCCACAACCATCGCGGTGCAGTCGGTCAGCGCGACCACGATCACCTTCGTCAACAACGGGGCGGCTATCGCGTCGGCGATCTTCCGCGTTGAACGTGGCTGGCAACCCGAGGTCAATGCGGCGACGGTCACGCCGCTGCTCTACGCGGGCGCGACGGCGGCGACCGGCCTCGGAGGCAACATCCTGTGGCTGGTCGTCGGTGGAGCGTACGCCACGTTGCAGGATGCAATCAACGCAGCGGCGTCCGGGGACACGATTCTCGTCGGCCCGAAAGCGGGCGGGTGGGGCACGGGCACGTTCCCCGCGCAGAAGCTCCTGAGCCTAAACGGACTCTCGGGCGCGGCGCACTCGACAACGATCCAAGTCGGCCCGCTCGCGTACTCGCCCGGTGCGGGCACTATCGGCCAAAATCAGGTTTGGCTCGACAACCTCTACGTCAGCGGCGACTTCACGGGCGGATCGGGAATCACGTTCGCAGGCACCGCCCCGGCTCGGTTCCGCGCCACCGGCTGCTTCGTGTCCAACAGCGGATCGGGCACGGGCATCACCAGCAACAACAGCGGTGCGGGCTCCAGCTTCTACCTCGACAACTGCCTCTCCGATCAGGGCGCAGCGGGTACGATCCTCGTCCACACGCAAGGCTACACCAAGGTGCAGGACACGGAGCTTCACGGGGGCGCGCTCGCGTTCTCCTGCGCAGGCGGCACGCTGGAGTTCAATCAAGTGCGTGCGGAGTACGCCCTTGCCGCTGAAGTCGGTCGCATCACCGGAGGCACACTCTCCGGCGAGGACGTATTCATTCGGAATACGACCGGCGGCGGATCGGGCATCGCCGTCACCAATCCCGGCGTGCTGTTGCTCAATAACGGCGTGTTCGATGTCGCGGTTGGCGCGGGGTACTGCGTCTCCGGCAACGGCACCTTCCTCTACGGTCAGATGACCTTCACCAACGTCGCGGTGGCGTTGCCCCGCAACGTCAAGACTCAGAATACCTTGACGCAAGCGCAGATGACGCAGTCGCCCACTCCCTCCCCGTAGGCGTAACCCATGTCCTATCGTGCTGAAATCGCTGCGATGCTCCGCGACATGCCCTCGGGCTGGCGGCGGCAGTACCGCGTCGGGCGAGAGACGCTGGCTCGGAATGGCGGGCCGGTGCTCCCGGAAACGCCCTCGCCCGAACAGGCCATGCGTATCCTCGGGAACACGGCGGGCGGGAAAGCGGACGCGGACACGGCAGCCGGAGACCAGCCCGTGCCGAAGGCAGTTCGGGACGCGGCGATGCACGGGCTTCGCTTGTCCTACACGAACAACTACGGAGGGTGGGAGTTCTTCGGCATCGCTCGGGCTATCCAGCTTGCCCTCATGCCTTCCGTGCCCCTGCGAACGCGGGAGCGCATGGTACGCTACCTGTCCGATCACGCGAAGGACAAGGCCGGGAGGAGCTTCGGCGACGAACGGCACCCCTCTAACGGGTACATGGCGTGGCTGAACTGGGGCGGAGATCCCGCCGTGGCGTGGAACGAGCGGGACGGCATCGGGCGGGCCACCTACGGGGCCGCTGCGCGACGCACGAACGGTGTCAAGACCGCTGCGGTCGAGGCGGCGGCGAAGCTCGGAGCAAAGGTCGGCATCAAAGCGGGTGGGAAGTTCGTGCCGTTGGTCGGCGAGGCGCTCATGGCGATAGACGTAGCGCGTGAGGGGCGCAGCCTCTACAAGCGACGGAAAGCCGGGGAGCAGATCGGCTGGAAGGAAGGCACCGCGAGCCTCGCAAGCTCCGCGATTATCGGCCCGGAAGGGGTGGCTTGGGCGAAGAAGAAAATCGAAGCCCGGAAGGCGAAGAAGAACCCCCGGTACACCTCCGCCGTGCGAACGCACCCGAAGTTGTGGGAGTCCGTCAAGGTGGAGGTGACCCGGGGCTCTCGGGGTGGCCTTCCCGGTCAATGGAGCGCACGGAAGGCGCAGATCGCCGTCGCACTCTACCAGCAGCGTGGCGGAGGCTACGTCGGCCCGAAATCGCCCTACAACGCCCTCGATAAGTGGACGCGGGAGGATTGGCGCACCCGCTCGGGTCGCCCGTCCTTGGAGACGGGAGAACGCTACCTGCCCGCTGCCGCTATCGCGGCGCTGAGCCCGGAGGAGTACGCGATCACCTCCCGTGCGAAACGGGCCGGGATGCGTCACGGGGAGCAGTTCGTGCCGCAGCCGAAGCGCATCGCGGAGAAGGTACGGAAATATCGGCGGAATCCGCTATCCGACGCGGAACTCCTGCGGTTCGCGTGTGTGGGCATGTGCGGAGAGTTTGCTGTCGCCCTCCACCGGGAGTTCGGCTACCCTCTCGGCGCGTTTTACGAGATAGGGCCGGACGGTTGGGACGAGGGCGATTACACGCTCATCCACGCCTTCGCTTTCCATCCGTCAGGGAAGCTCGTGGACAGCCGAGGCGTGCGTTCGCGCGCGAGCATGAAACGCGAACTGCTGACAACGGGAGGAAAGATCAAGGAGGCACGCACTACGGAGACCGGCCTTGATTCGCTCTCGATGGAAGGTCTTGACCCCGAGGTGCTCCACGCCTCGCAAGAGTACATCCGTAGAAACCGGAGTGCTTTCACATGAGCTACGGCTACAAGGCGGTCATCCCCTACGTCTCCGGGCTCGCCGTGCAGCGCCCCGGGCAGAGTCTCGACGTGGTGTACCCTCCGGGTACGCCGTTGTTCGGGGCGACCTACGTGCCCTTCGCCGACTTCGACAACCTCCGGTGGCTCGTGCCCGAACGCCCTCCCGGCGTCCCGGTGTGGCACTACTGGCTCACGCGGACGGAGCCGAACGTCGGGAGCCGGGTAGACACGACGACGGTTGACCCGCTGCTCCGCGACATCGTGTCGTACGCCCACAGCCGAGGCATTTTCACCCTGCCCTCCTGTCAGGGGCACTTCTACGACCCGGCGGCCTTCGAGGCGATGTACCGGGGGTTGGTGGGGGATGCGGAGGAGATCCGAGCCGGGACGTTGCTGTTCCGGGACACCGAGACCGGGAAGCTGCACCAACCCCGCCTCCCGGAATGGGTGCCTCCGGAGAAGGAGGAACTGCGTCGCAAGCTCCAGCAGATCAGCGGCGTCGGGCGCATCGGGTTCTCGTTCCCGGACATGGCGCACGCGCGCTATTTCGAGCGTATGATCTCCCCCTTCACGGAGGCTACGTCGGAGTACAAAGGCAACCGCGCCGTGGTCGCCGTCGTCGTTCGGGGACAATCCCCCGAGGACTTGCGGCAGCGGTGGCAGGGGGTCTACACGGCGTTACGGAGGGTAGCGTGAGCCGCATCCTCGCTATCCACACGTCCACGCACGACATGAAGTTGTCGTCGTCCGCTGCTTTGACCCGTGCCCTGCTCGACCGCATGGCGACGCTCTCCTCGGGGACGGAGGTGCGTTGGATCGACGCATCGAAGCTGCACATCGTGCAGAACCTCTCGTGCTACGCCAACGGGAAACGGGACTGCGCGAACCCGCAGTCGGGGCCGTATCGCTGCTGGGCGCATGTAGAGAGCCTGAAAGACCCCGCGAAGTACGGGGGGAAAGACCAGATGCCCGTCATTTATGACGGGCTCGCGTGGGCGGACACGGTGATCTTCTCGACCTCGACCCGGTGGGGCTCCCACTCCGCGCTGTGCCAGAAGATCATCGAACGGATGGACACGCTGGAGAACCGGGCGAGTACCTATGGAGAACCCTACCCGCTCCGGGGCAAAAAGCTCGGGGTCGTGGCGACGGGCCTGCATTGGCACACGGGGGATGTGGCGAACCGGCTGAACGAGACGCTGCGCTGGTTCGGCTTCGCTACGGCACCGGACGACACGAGCGTGCTCGCGTGGCAACGGAGCGCCGACCCTTTCTTCGAGCACCCAGACAACGACCGTCCGTATCTGGAGAAGTGGACGCTCACCCCGAAGGGCGTGTGGGCGGTAGACCGCTGCGCTCGGAGCATCCTCTCGGCAAACAAGGTGTGGGTGTAACGTGCTGAAAGTAGAGAAGAAGTCCGACGGCTGGTACGTCGGCGGCGAGCGATACGCTTCGCAGACGGAAGCGACTCGCCGTTTGATCGCCCTCTTAGGCGGCGTTGCTCCGAAGACGAACCCGTCTGTGGTGCGTTTTTTGGACTTTGACCGAAAGAAGCAGACAGCGGACGCCATGCTCGCGCGTGATCCGGTTGTAGAGCGGGAGTGGTACGAGGAGAACACTACCTACCCTCTGTGGAACGTCTCTCGGGTGGCGGAAAATGAGTTCGTCGTGTACCGCCACGATGCTCCGGGCTACGGAGAGCGTGTGCATCAAACAGATCGTTTCTCGCTCGCGCTGCGCGCGGTGGAGAGGGACGCGGAGAAGTGGCTTCAGGACGAGCCTTACCGGCTCATGCTCAGCAAGCACGGTCTCCGTCCGTGATACTGCCCCATAGGGAGTAGCACTCGAAGTTTTGGCGGCATTGAGCACCTCGCAGGTGTCGTGATAGGGTGCTCCCATGAACAACGACCTGATCAACGCGCTCCTCGGAGTGTGGGCCGCTATCCGCGCCGAGCACCAGCTTTTCTGGACGTACCATTGGCGGTCGAAGGGGGCTCCGTACTACGGTGACCACCTGCTGT
>CAIUMM010000151.1 GCA_903900265.1 uncultured Pseudomonadota bacterium | reverse complement strand
CCCTCGCTGAGCTCATGAAGGTGATCGAGTCGCGGTGCGACCACATGGAAAACAACCGCGACCAAGTCCGAGCGCTGACCAAGTACCACTGGTGGCCAACGGAACACCTTTGCGAGGGGTAATCACGCTCAGTTGGTATCAGACAGCACGCCGTAGCCAGGCTTGGTCAGCACGGCGTCGACGCCGCCGAGGAGCGAGGCGAAAGGCACATCATCGACCCAGAGCACGTCCGGGCGCTGAAGCCGGGGCCCAGGCGGGGCGATCACATAGGTGACCCCGGGAAGTTCAGGCAGCCACGCATCCAAGCCGTCGAGCCCCAGCCCACCAAACCCGACGAGGACGGCTTTGTGCGCCACGCGGGGACGAACCGGGACCGCACGGAGCGCTAACGGAGCCCGCACCTCCCGAACCGACGCAAACCCCGTCAGCGACGGCCCCGGCGAGAGCGCGATCGCCGGATGCGCGGCGTGCCAGGTCCGCATCTGCGGAGCGAGGTCCGCGAGCTCGGAGTAGTGCGCGTACACCCACGCCCAATCGAAATTCCCCACGGCCACCGCGGGGACATTTGCGCGCCGACAGGCTTCCAACGCGGTCGGGGCGATGTCGACGATCGCGAGGTCCACCCCGCGCAAGTCGTCCGCGAGCCGGTCGATGCCCGCCACGGCGTCCGCCCACGCGATGCGCGTACGCTCTGGCTCTTCGCAGAGGCTGTCGCGCTGCACGATGCCGACATCGACGCGCCACGGTCGCACCTCGACGCGACGTGTGCCCACGCTCGACGCGATCCACTCGGGCGACGCCGCCGAGTAGAGGATCACGTCGTGTCCCAGATCGCGCAGGCGCATCACCACCGCGAGCTGCCGACCCGTGTGCCCATACCCATGAGCCGAGCAGATTACCGCGACGCGCACGTGCTCAGCCCATAGTTCGACCGTAGAGACCCGCGCTCGGCGCCCCGACGCCGGGTCACGGGCTCAGGTGGAGCCGACGCAGACGGCCAACCTGCTCAATGCGCTCCTGAGCCACCTGATTGGCCGCTTGCACCGTGGTCGTGCCCTCAGACTTGGCTTTGTTGATGATGCGCTTCACGGTGTTGAAAATGTTCGCGGCGTCCTGCATGGCTTTTTCACGGGGGTAGCCCTTCAATTCCGAGTACACGTTGATCAGTCCGCCAGCGTTGATCACGTAGTCCGGCGCAAACGCGATCCCTCGCGACGCCAAAGTTTCCCCGTCGCGCGTCTCGTCGTCCAGCTGGTTGTTCGCGCCGCCCGCGATGATCGGCGCCCGCACCATCGGGATCGTACGGCCATTCAGGATGCCGCCGATCGCGCAGGGGGCGAGCACATCGCAGTTCGCTTTGTAAATCTCATCGCCTTCGACCACCGTGCCGCCGAACTCCTCGGTAGCGCGGGTCAGGTTGCGCCGCGAGATGTCCGCGTAAACCAGCTTGGCGCCGGCTTGGTGCAGGTACTTCGCGAGCCAGTATCCGACGTTTCCAACGCCCTGAATCGCGACGGTGCGCCCCGAAACCTCCGGCGAGCCGTAGGTGACCTCGAGGCAAGCGCGGATGCCGTGAAAACACCCCCATGCCGTCACGGGCGAAGGGTCACCAGAGCCGCCTTGCGCTGCGGCAGATCCGGTGACGTGCTTGGTCTCACGACGGATATTGTCCATGTCCTCCACGGAGGTGTTCATGTCCTCGGCGGTGATGTAGCGACCATGCAGGGACTGAACATGACGGCCGAAGGCCCGGAACATCGCTTCGGTCTTGGTGGCGGGATCGCCGAGAATCACGGCTTTTCCACCTCCAAGGTCTAGACCCGCGACCGCTGCCTTGTAGGTCATGCCGCGGGACAGGCGCAAGACGTCGCGCACGGCGTCCGCCTCGGAGGCGTAGTCGTACAGGCGGCAGCCGCCGAGCGCAGGCCCCAACGTCGTGTTGTGGATCGCGATGATCGCCCGCAGCCCCACATCATCGTTGCGACAAAACAGGATCTGCTCGTGGTCATAGCTGGCGAGCTGCTCAAAAATCGTCGACATGGGCACTCCGTACGCCCTCCAAAGCTATCGCTGGTCGCGCGCTCACCTTGGGGTTTCAGGGGCAAGAACTCGCAAACTCTCCCGCCCTTTCGGTGCGTCGACGCTTACGCACCCGAGCCGGCTCAGGGACCGCGGGCGCTCAAGCACGCGCGAATCGCGGCGTCCATGCGGGGAAGGTCCGATCCAAGGCCCAAGTGCGCGATTCGTGCGCGAACCACCGCCGTGTCGCAGTCCCCTTCTGCCGCGTACAAAGAGGCGACCACGAGCGCCGCCTGTGGATCCTCCGGCGCGATCTGCAGCGCGGCGTCGCCGAACACGATGCCCTCATCCACCTCGCCTGCCTCCGCACGCTCCAGCGCGTAGGCCGTCGCTGCATCGGCTCCCCCCGTCCCGAGCGTGAGGGCGACTACCGGAAACTGCCGAACGATAAAGCCGACAATCCCACAGAGCACCGGCCCAAGCAACCAGGCTCGACGCGGCTTTCGCCCCACCAGCAGCGCCCACCCAGCCCCAGACAGGGCGACAGCGCCGATCATCCACTGCACCGCGCCGAGGGCGTTGAACGGACCCCACAGCCCGAGCATCGCGACGCCCCACAGCGCGCCCACCAGCCAGAAGCGCCGCTCGCCGCAAAAAGCCGCGAAGAACCCTCCAAAAAACGGCAGCACGCTCAAGGTGTAGCTGGCCCACTCGGCCCCCGGCAACAGCGCGCGCGCCGCGGACAACGCTTCGTTGCTCATGACGACTCCTTCAGTACGGTACCTTCGTGTCTGAGGTGCTCCAGCGCGGCAGGCAAACCATCGGCGATCTCGCTGGCAAAAGCACCTACCCGGAGCGTACGGCCAGCGGCGAGGTGCGCAGAGACCGCGATCCGCGCGACGCGCTCGGCGCCGTCCCGATCCGTCGGTCGCACGCGCGCGAGCAGCGCTGCGGCGAGGCCTGCCAATACATCGCCGCTCCCTGCGGTTCCGAGCGCAGGACAACGCCCCTCAAAAACGACAGGAGGATCGCCGCTCACCAGCGGACATGCCCCCTTCAACACCGCCGCGACCCGTGGACCGCGCAGACGTCGGATCGTCCCGAAGCGGTCCGCTTCGAGCGCGCGCCACTCCGCGCCCAGCCAGGATGCGGCCTCGCCCGCGTGGGGCGTGATGATCCGCAGCCCCGCAGGCTCTCCGAGCCCTTCCGTCCGCAGCGCATCGGCGTCATACACCGCCGGTAGCGCGCAGGTCTGCCAGATTTGACGCACCTCGGCATCCCGCGCGCGCCCAAGCCCCGGCCCAACCACCACCGCGTTCAGGCCGCGCGCCTCGAACGGCCCCGCAGCGAGCATCACCTCAGCGGGCAAGCCTGCGAGCCGCGGGATCATGTCCGGGGACGCGAACAGCGTGACGAGCCCCGCGCCAGCGCGCAACGCCGCGCGACTGCACAGCACAGCAGCCCCGGCGGTCGCGAAGGATCCCGCGACCACGCCCACGTGCCCGCGGTCCCACTTGTTCGCGGTCGCAGACAACGCAGGCAGCGACTCCTCGGTACACAGCAGCGCGTCAGGGGCACCTCGGTCCCCGAAACCAATGTCCACACACTCCCAGCTGCCCGACCAGCGCTCCATCCAGGCGCCGCCGAACAGAAAAGGCTTCGCGCGCCCGATGGTGACGACGTGATCGATCCGATCGGGAGCGGCTCCGAACACCGCGCCCGAGTCGGCGTCGACGCCGGTGGGCACGTCCAAGGCGATGTGCAGCGCAGCCGACCACCGAGCCCAGCCGGGATCGGCGCTCCCGGCGCGCTGGCCGTTGCCGAACACCGCGTCGACCAGCACGTCCGGCGCGGGGAGCTCGCCGATCAAGTCGAGTCGCTCACACACCCCCGCGAAGATCGTGCAATCCGGGGAGACCGGCGGAAACGCGGGGAGCGCACGCACGGTCACCCCGGCGAGCGCGAGGTGACGCGCGACCACATAGCCGTCGCCGCCGTTGTTTCCTGGGCCGCAGAGCACCTGTACCCGCGGAGCAGAGATTCCCTTGCTGGAGGCGAACGCTCGAATCGCCTCGGCCACTGCGCGTCCGGCGTGATCCATCAACACGACGCTCGGGATGCCGATGGTGTCGATCAGCTGTCGGTCCACCGAGCGTACACCCGCCGCCGACTGCACCCACCTCACTCGAGCAGCTCCAGATAGCGCCGCACGCTCTCGTGGAGGCCGAGAAACACGGCATCGCTGATCAGCGCGTGGCCGATGTTGTACTCCTCGATGCCGGGCGCCGCGAGCACCAGCGGCCGCAGGTTCTGCAGCGTGAGCCCGTGGCCCGCGGCGATCGCGAGGCCCGACGCGATGCCGCGCTCGGTGGCATGCGCGAGCCGGTGCAGCTCGGCGCGGGTGCCCGTCTCCGACCAGCGCGCGGTGTTGAGCTCGACCATGTCTACGCCGGGGATCGCGCTCGCGTCGATCTGGGCCGAGTCTGGGTCGATGAACAGCGAGGTGCGAATCCCCCATTTGAACAACCGGCCGCAAAATGCCGCGACCGCATCTTGCTGCGAAGCGACGTCCAAGCCGCCTTCGGTGGTGACCTCCCCGGCCCGCTCGGCGACGAGCGTGACGCGGTGGGGACGCGTCCGTTCGAGGATCTCCGCCATCTCCTCGGTCATCGCGGCCTCGACGTTCAGCAAGGTCTGCACGCTCGCGGCGATGCGCACGATGTCGTGCTCCTGAATGTGGCGTCGATCTCCGCGGATGTGCACCGTGATCTGCGCGGCGCCGGCACGCTCAGCGATCAACGCCGCGGCGAGCGGATCGGGGTAGCGCGCCTGACGCGCCTGACGGAGCGTAGCGACATGGTCAACGTTGACGCCAAGGCGACGCGCAACGCGAGAAGAATCGGGATTCGTGTTCATGAGCGTCCTGTGTCCGCGCGCAGCAGACTCAAAAGTTCCTTACATCCATCATCGGCGGTCGCCGGATCGGCGTGTTCGACCATCACGCGGATGATCGGCTCGGTGCCGCTCGGTCGCACAACCACCCGCGCCCCCTCGGCGAGCAAGCGCGCAGAGGCCGATGCCACGCGCGCGGCGATGGCCTCTGCGCTCGAAAGCTCGGGAGGCAGCGCCGCCCGGGCGATCACCCCAGAGCGCTGCGTGGCTGGACGCCAGCGCGCGAGCCGATCCCGCACGGTCGGCAACCCGAGCGCGAGCACGCGGGCCGCGGTCGCCAACCCGCAGGACCCAACAGGATCGTGCGCGCCGCCGCGAAACATCAGGTGTCCGCTGGGCTCTCCGCCCAACAGCGCGCCCTCGGCCTGCATCGCGGCCCAAACCTCGGCATCGCCGACCGCCGAGCGCACGAACCGTGCTCCCCTCGCCCCGAGCCCGTGCTCCAGCGCAAGGTTCGACATCACCGTGCCGACGATCGCGCCACCAGCAGGTAGATCGTGACCCAGCACCCAGAGGATCGCGTCGCCGTCCAACCACGCGGGTTGAGCGGCGTCGGCGCTGTCCAGCGCCTGAATCACCATCGCGAGCCGGTCGCCGTCGCCATCCAACGCGATGCCCACATCCGCGCCGGATCGTGCGACAGCTTCCACGAGCTGAGCGGGATGCACCGCCCCACAGGCGAGGTTGATCCTACGCCCATCGCCGTCCCCCAAAACCGTGACGCGAGCCCCCGCGGCCTCAAGGCGAGCCCGTCCAAGGTCGTGACCCGCGCCGTTCGCGGCGTCGAGGACGATGTGTAGTCCGCTCAATTGCGCGCCGCCGCATGGATCCCAGGCGTCCAGCGCCGGCGCCGACAGCAGCGCGCCTCGCGGCCCCCAAGGCACGGGCGAGCGCATCGCGGCGAGCTCTGCCTCCAGCGCGGCCCGCAGCGCAGGCCCCGCCTTGTCCCCTCCCCGATCCAGCACCTTCAGCCCATTGTCCGCCGACAGATTGTGGGACGCAGTCACCATCACCGCGCCGCCATAGTCCTCCGCCCGCACGACCGAAGCGAGCGCAGGTGTAGGAAGAACGCCCAGATCCACCACATCTGCCCCTGCAGCCCGCGCCCCAGCGACCACAGCTTGGAGCAGCGCGGGCCCCGAAGGCCGCGTGTCCCGACCCACAGCGACCACGCCCGAACCGTAGCTTTGCCGCAAGTACTGGCCCAAACCGTGCCCCACTCGCCACGCCACAACGCCGTCAATGACCGTCCCTGCGGGGCCGCGTAGCCCATCGGTTCCAAACTTCATGGCGTCACCTCGGGGGCAGCGACAACGTGGAGCGTATCCGGGCTAACGCCTGTGACTCGGAGCGGCGCACTCACGCCGAGCACCTCGAACCGCAGCCCATCTGCGGCGGCAGCCGTCCAGCGCGCGTCGCCGACAGGCTCCACAAAGTCATCCGGCGCGTAGACCAGCACCGACACTGCGTCGGAACGCAGTTCCGCGACCGCAGCTTCTGGACCTTCAACCGTCACATCCACCGACGCAACCTCAGCGGTGTACCGACCTCCCCGCACGACGACCGGCACGCCGGTGTACACCCGCGTACGCAAGGTCGAGGCGACCCGCACGCTGACGGTGACCGGCCCCGGCTTGGACAAGCGTAGGTTCCCCCCACGCGCGAGGCTCAGACCGACGTCAAAGTCCGCATCTTCGTGCGTTCCCGTCACGTCGATGTCCGCCGTGCTCACGGACTCCAACGTACGAACCACCGAGGCCGGACCCGTCACATCCACGCGATCGGGGCTCACCAGGACTTCGCGCACCGCGTAGCCGTCCGCGGGGTCCCCCTTGAGGCGCGCCTCGACCTTCAAGCGGCGCTTCAACACGCGGTCCAGCTGAACGCGCAGCGTGCCCGGGTTGATCGACACCACCCGTAGCTCGTTCGGCAGGCCCCGAATCGCGTGTTCCGCGAGGTCGACGGTGGCGTCCCCCTCCCGCGCCGCCGAGAGGTCGATGGGGAGCACGAGCTCCCCGGGGCGTACGGTGCGCATCAACGTCTGGATGCCCGCGACGGTCACTGTGGTCGTTTCGAGCGGCGCTTCTACCGGGACCAACCCGTCGGGCAAGGCCCACTCGATGCGCACGCGCATCCGCTCCTCCACGACCTGCTGGCTCTGCACCAGCGCCCACGTCACCACCGCAAAGCAGAAGGTGAGCGCCTTGTAGGGCCAGTTGTCGAAGAATATCGAGCGAAAAGCCTCGATGTTTTCAGCGCGCCGGCTCATGCTCCGCCTCCGGTCCGCGGCCCATCACGGCGCCCCTGAAAGAAGTCGAGCAGCCGCAGCCGCAGCTCATTCGGATCGGCGACCGGCACGACCTCTCCCGCCACGACGACGCCCACAGTGCCTCGCTCCTCAGAGACAATCACGACCACCGCGTCGGTCTCCTCGGTCAACCCGATCGCGGCCCGATGACGCGTCCCATAAAACCGACTCACATCCCGCGACATGGACAGCGGCAAGAACACTTTAGCGGCGACCAACCGTCCTTGTTGAACGACCACGGCGCCATCGTGCAACGGCGACGTGGGGTGGAAGATCGAGATCAAGAGGTCTCCGGAGACCCGCGCTTCAATGCGCTGCCCGGCATCCACGTAGTCATCGAGGCTGGCCTCGCGCTCGAGCGCGATCAACGCGCCGATTCGCCGACTGGCCATTTGAAAGCTGGCGCGGATGATCTCTTCGGTCGCGCCGGTGTCGGGCTTGCCCTTGAAGCTCGGAAACAGCCGCCCACCCGCGGTGGCCAAGCCGCGTTTGATGTCCGATTGAAACAGGATGATCAACGCAAGGACGATGTAGCCGAAGAAGGTCTCCAGCATCCAATGCAGCGCATACAGCTGAAACCAACCCGAGAGCACGTAGATCAGCAGGACGACCAACAAGCCCAGCAAGCTCTGGATCGCGCGCGTGCCACGCAGCAGCAGCAGAATTCGGTACAGCAAGAACCACAGCAGGGCGATGTCCAGAGCGTCGGTCCATCGCAGGTTGTCCACCCACGCCATCACTGTGCTCATGATGGGCCCTCGCGATGCGCGAGCGCGCTCCAGACGGCGAGGACGTCACGCGTCGCCGCGACATCGTGCACGCGCACCCAAGCAGCCCCTGCAGACGCGGCCCACGCGACCACGGCGAGCGAGGCCGCGAGACGCTCAGCGGGCAGCTCACGCCCAGTGACAGCACCCAGAAAGGACTTTCGCGACGCGCCGACGAGCACCGGACGCGACGTGCGCGAGGGCAGGTCCCGCAGCATCGCCATCGAATGCTCCGCGGTCTTGGCAAAGCCAAGGCCAGGATCGAGGATGATCTTCGCCCTATCTACGCCGGCTTCCAGCGCCGCCTGCTCGGAGACGGCGAGCTCAGCCCAGACCTCCAGCGCGACCGCCTCGTACACCGCCATCGCGCGCATGGTGCGCGGGGTCCCGCGGTTGTGCATCATCACATAAGGGCACCCGGCATCAGCGACGATCCGCAGCAGCGCGGGATCCTCCCCAGCGCGCTGGTCGTTGATGCCACAGGCTCCCGCGGACAGCACCGCATCCGCGACCCGCCCGCGCGCCGTGTCGACCCACACCGGCAAGCCCGCCAGCGCGCGCACCACCGGCAACACCCGACGGAGTTCCTCGTCCAAATCCACGTCTGGAGCGTTCGGCCGCGTGGAGACTCCGCCCACCTCAATCACGTCGGCGCCCTCGGCGAGCTGCTGCTCCGCGACCGCACGCGCGACGCCGGTGTCGATCATGCCGTCGCGGTGGAGCTTGCCGCCGTCACTGAACGAATCGGGGGTGACGTTCAAGATGCCGAGCACGCGCGGCATAGGGCGTGAAAAAGAGGATGGCATTTAGGGGTTCGAAGGCCGAGGGGGCAAACCCACGGGGTTCAGACCGTCGACGATACGCTCGAATTCGGGGCCGTCGAGGGTCTCCCGCTCCAGCAACGCCTGCGCGACCTTGTGGAGGATGTGCACGTTGTCCGACAAGAGCGTGCGCGCAGTCTGGTAGCCCTCGGACAACAGCCTGCGAACTTCCTCGTCGATTCGCTGCGCGGTCGCTTCAGAGTAGTTCACGATGCGGTGATCGTGTCCGAGGAAGCCGCCGTCATCGCGCTCGCCCAGCGCGACTGGACCCAGGGCCTCGCTCATGCCGAACTCGCACACCAGCGCGCGGGCGTACCGGGTGGCCTGCTTGAGGTCCTGCGCCGCGCCGCTGTCGAAGGTCGAGAACACCACATCTTCCGCGGCGCGCCCGCCCATCGCCGTCACGATCATCGAATTCAGGCGGGTGAACGTCAACGTATACCGGTCTTCCAACGGGGTCTGCTGGGTCAAACCCAACGCGCGCGAACGGGGCACGATGGTGATCTTGTTCACGGGATCGGCCTCGGGGAGCAACCGCGCGACGATCGCATGCCCCGCCTCATGGTACGCCGTGTGCTGCTTCTGATCGTCGCTGATCACCAGCGACCGCCGCTCCGCGCCGAGCACCACCTTGTCTTTCGCGGACTCGAGATCGGCCTGATCCACCTTGCGCTTGTCCTGACGCGCAGCGAGCAGGGCCGCTTCGTTGACCAGATTTTCAAGGTCGGCGCCCGAATATCCAACGCAGCCGCGCGCGATCCGGTCGAGGTCGACGTCATCCGCGAGCGGGACGCGCCTCGAATGCACCTGCAGGATCCCAAGGCGCCCGCGCACATCCGGCGATGCGACCATCACGCGCCGATCAAAGCGCCCAGGACGCAGCAAGGCAGGATCCAACACATCGGGTCGATTGGTGGCCGCAACGAGGATCACCCCTTCGGTGGCATCAAAGCCGTCCATCTCCACCAGCAGCTGGTTGAGCGTCTGCTCGCGCTCGTCCTGGCCGCCGCCCATCCCGTTTCCGCGCTGCCGGCCCACGGCGTCGATCTCATCGATGAACACGATGCAAGGCGCGCTCTTCTTGGCCTGCTCGAACAGGTCCCGGACTCGGCTCGCGCCGACGCCCACGAACATCTCTACGAACTCAGAGCCCGAGATCGCGTAGAACGGCACGCCCGCTTCACCGGCTACCGCCCGCGCCAGCAAGGTCTTTCCCGTTCCTGGGGATCCCATGAGCAACACACCCTTGGGAATACGGCCACCAAGGCGCGTAAACTTTCGCGGCTCTTTGAGGAACTGGATGATCTCTTCCAGCTCTTCTTTCGCTTCATCGGCGCCAGCGACGTCTGCGAAGGTCACCTTTTTGCCCGGATCGCCCTGCAAGCGCGCACGGGTCTTTCCGAAGCTCATCGCGCGACCGGCGCCGGACTGGATCTGGCGCAATCCAAAGGTGAACAGCGAGACCATCACGATCAGCACGAGGAACTGGAACGCGAGGTCGACCCACATCGCGTCGCGCGGGGCCTCAAAGTCGGGCGTCACCCCGTTTTTGGCAAAAAACTCGTTGTAGAAGTCGGAGTTTTGCGGACCGATCGACGTGTACCGACTGCCATCCGTCAACGTCCCTGACAGCTCCGCACCCTTGATGCTCAGCGACTGCACCTGCTGTTGCTCGACCAGCTTGACGAGCTCCGAGAACGGCAGGGTGTGCGAGGGCCGCAGTCCGGCCTGATCCAGCGCCACGTAGACAACGACCGCTAAAAGCAGCAAAAACACAGCGATCATCAAGGGACGGTTCCGCATCTCGGAAGCTCACCGGGCGAATGCTGACCGTAATCAGAAACGCCCCCCCGGGCACGCGGAAGCCCCGTTCGTACGCTACAGCGCAGCCATCAGCGCGAAGCGGTCAACGTGCCCGCGCCGCCGTTGCGCCACTGCGACACCGCGAGGTCCAAGCAGGCTTCGCGCAAGTCCCGAACGTCCATCGCCAACATCGAGCACTCGCGGGTGCCTTCGCAGCCCAAGCCCGCCGT
>CAIUMM010000150.1 GCA_903900265.1 uncultured Pseudomonadota bacterium | reverse complement strand
GGCACCGGCGCTGACGAAAACAGCGATGGCGCAGGTGGAAAGGGTCTGGACGCCGCCGTCGGCAGCTCCAATTGGGAGGGCTCCGGCGTGACAACACAGAGCTGCTCGACGTCTGGCGGATGCACTTTTTAGGCGCGCCTGCCCACCCGCAGGATACCACTTTGGCGTGGAGTCGCGCGGGTCGGTCGCCTACGTGGGCATCGGCGGCTACCTCGCCGTGGTCGTGGGGCAGGTCGGCGCGGACAAGCACCTGCAGATGATGTTCGTGCAGCGCGGCGCGATGGACACCCGGGTGCCGGCCGGTACGCCCGGTAAGGTGGCCCTCTTGGACGGCACGGTGCTGGAGTTCGTGAGCGGGAAGGAGTCGATCCCCGTCGCCAACGCCAACGAGAACGGCGTATTTACCCAGTGGATCGTGGAGTTCCCGCTAACCCCCGAAGCCCTCGCCAAGCTCGCCGCCTCGCCCCTCACCGCCGTGAGCAGCTCGGTCGGCGGGCAGGAGATGCAGTTCGCCGTCCCCGAGAAGAAAGGCGAGGTCCTCCAGTCCGCAGCGGCGTGCATCGCGACGCATTGAAGGGAGATGTATCGCCCGCGATTGGAGCGGGATGGTCAGGCGAAGAAGCTCAGGCGCAGCGGCGAGCGCGGTCCGTTCCGAGCTCGTAGCCGTAGTCCAGCACGTTCCCGTCGGTAGGATCGGCGTCGGCCCGCTGCATCCCGTCAAGGTAGCGAAGGCGTCGCAGGTTCAACGCGAGCGCTTCGAAGCTGCGCGAGGCGGTCATCGCGACCATGGTGATCACGAACGTGGTGCAATCAAAGGAGCGTAGCTGCACCCGCAGCGTCCAAGGCGACAGCCGGAGCGGAGGACGCGGGAGTGTCCATCCGCGCGGCCGGCGGATCCGCGCAACCCCGAACTTTACCCCCGCCCCCGGGGCAGGGTCAACGCCGCCCCGGTCAACGTGATCGCCGCGAACAGGCCGTAGGCCGACACGCCGAAGGGCAAGAGCAGCAGCCACGACGCCGCGTAGCCGAACAGCGTGCCCACGGCGTCGGCCGCGAGCGCCGCAGGCACCGCCTCGGCGCGGATGCGCTGCAAGCCCAACGGCAGGCCGATCCCCACCAGCGCGCCGCCCGGCGCCGTCGCGAGCAAGGCCCAGGCCCAACGGAGCGGCGTCGACAAGGACAGATCGGGGATCCCCGCCAGCGCCAAGACCCACGCAACGCCGAGGCCGAGCGCGATGCTGCGCTCCCAGGCCGGAGGAACCGAGCCGGAGAGCGCCACGCGGGCGGCGATCGCCCCCCACACCAAGAACGAGACGATCAGCGTGAGCGCGGTGCCCAGCTCGTCGCCGAGCAAGGATCGTGCGACGAGAAACGCGTGCAGCTGCACCGCGTAGCCGCCCGCGCCGACCGCCGCGAACCACGCCGCGGCCGAACGATCCCGGCGCGGGGTCAAACTGCCTAAGAGAACCAGCGGAAGCAACGCGATGCCCACAGCCGCAGCGAGCAGACCGGCGCGGTCGTCGTCCTCCATGCCGAGCCAGGTCAGAAACGGGCGCTCGTCGCGCAGGTCGGGAGCCGGCTCGGACACCGATGGCAGCGGGGAGATCGTGACCTCGCCCTCCGCGCGGATGGGCGCGAGCCAGCGCTCCAGCACCTCGGGGGTGTGCGCGGCCACGAGTGTCCAGGACTCGCCGGCCTCGGCCGGATCGGTGAGCGCGCGCGAAGGCACGGCGTGGGCCTGCATCCAGGCGCTCACGTGCTCGGGCAGCGCGAGGCGACGCACGTCCCCCACCTCCAACAGCTCAATCACCAGCAGCCCGTCCGGCGCGAGCCGCTCCAGCGACAGCGACAGCGCCTCGGCGCTGAGCAGGTAGTACGGCGTGGTCGCAGGTAAAAGCTGGCTCTCGGGTTGGTAGATCGCCGATTCGTAAGCGATCAGCGACCATCCGCCGGGCAGCGACGACAACGCGTGGCGACCGTCTTCGTTGCGCGCGTCGAAGCGGGCGTAGATGTGCGCGTTGGCGTCGGGGTTGACGGCGGAGAACCAGCGAAACGACGCGGGGTCGCGCTCTACGCCTGTCACGCGCCTATCCAGATCAGGGATCGACACGAGGCCGCGGCCCGAGCCCATGCCGATCACCAGCGCGCGGTCGTCGGGGCCGACGCTCCCATACACCCCGCGGCGCACCGCGCGGTTCCCGCCGGTGGCCTCAGCGCGAAAGTCTGCGGCGCTGACCGTGTACTGGCGCGCCCGATTGGACAGGATCGACCAGCGCAGCGGGCGCTCCCGCTGCACGACCGCGAGCTGCCCGTAGCGGCTCCAGCCGATGTAGGCGGCGTCGGCGAGGCGCCCGCGCATGCTCTCGCGGCGCTGGGGCTCGTCCTCCGTCGAGCGGCTGGCCACCCGCTCCCGCTCAAGCGCACGATCGAGGCCCGTAGACGCCGACAACGCGCCCCCGAGCATGAGCACGCCGAGCAAGGCCTCGGGACGGGCGCCCGCTACGAGCAGCGCGAAACCGCCGACGCCTACGATCGCGTTCCCGCCGACGTGTTCGAGCAGCGGCGAGCACGCCGCGTAGCCGATCGCGAGGCCCACCGCGTGCCACAGCCAGCCCTGCCCCGGCGCGCCGCTGCCGATCAGCGCTCCCCCCACCGCCGCGCCGCTAAACGTGAGCGCCGCGCACAGCGCCCCGCCTACGAGCGCGATGCGGACAACGAGATCGGGGCCGGGGTCAAGCCCGATCGCGAGGATACACACCAAGAACAGCAGCACCAGCGCGCCGCTCGCCCGCGCCCACCGGCTCAGCGTTCCGCCGAAGCGGGCCTGAACCGCGGCCCCGGCGCCCCCCAGCGCGAGCGCCAGCGGGTACAGCAGCTGCAGCAACGTGCGCCCCTGCGCCGCGAACGCTGCGCTGGCGACGGCGATCTGCAGCGACATCGGCAGCAGCAACGCCCCGAACACCACGCCCAACACCAACAGCGAAGCCCGCGCCGAGCGCGCCGAGCGCGCCGAGCCCCGACGCATCGAGGAGCGCGCTCCCGGGAGCTCGGACGGTACGTCGGGGGCGGTCATGCCCGATGGTATCAGGTCACGCGGGCGGCGATGGGATGGGCGAGCACATCGCGGATGCCGTCCTCCAGCGACCGGGGTGCAAAGCCCAGATCGCGCACCGCTGCGGCATCATCGAAGGCCATCGTCAACGGCACCGG
>CAIUMM010000149.1 GCA_903900265.1 uncultured Pseudomonadota bacterium | reverse complement strand
TGCTGGGCCGAATGCTCAAGCGGGTGTTCGAGGTGAACGGCTGGGCCTGTCCGCACTGCAACAAGCCAATGACGCTGCGGACGATCGTGATCCGCGAGCCTGCTACGACGAAGGTGGTGAGCGGGTTGTTGCGGGCGACGGGGCCGCCGGTCGCGGCGTAGGCGTCGAGGTCCGGGGGGCGTAGCACATGGGCGCGCGCGGGGCCGGAAGGCCGAGGTGCGTCCGGAGCGGAAGCACGAGGCCGATCGGGGTGCTGAAAGGCGAGTTTCGGCGGGCTCCGGGGCTTGCGGGCGAGGAGCGACGGGGTGTACGATGCCGGGGCGTGCTTTCCGACAGGCCGTTCTTGCTTCTATCCGCCGAGGTCGCCGATTCGATGGGCGAGGCATCGCGTTCGGGCGGCGGGTCAAACCCGCTCGAAGGGGCTACACTGGGGAGATGGGATGGATCTTCCTTCTGGCCTGTAGCGGCGGCAAGCCGGCCATCGACTGTGCAGGCTCGTTGGCCGTGGGGGACCAGACCTGCAGGGTTCCGGGCAGTGACCGCGACTTTATCCTTCATCTGCCCCCAGATTTCGACGGACGTACCGCCCTGCCCCTGGTGATCTCCCTCCACGGTGGCGGGGGACACAAGGAGGGAGCCAACCAAAGCACCTGCGCCAACGGCGACGAAGGTGCCGACAACTGCATGAGTGCGGTGGCCGATCAACGAGGATATATGGTGGCTTATCCCGATGGAACCCCTTCGCGATTGGCCCAGAACAAACGCAGTTGGAATGCGGGAGGCGGGGAGGGGGACTGGCAGTGTGTGAGCAGCGAGGCCTGCAAAAAAAGTGTGGATGATATTGGGTATATCGACGACCTGCTTCAAGAGGTGCGGTTGATCGTGCCGGTCGATGTCACTCGGGTGTACGCGGTGGGCATCTCCAATGGCGGGGCAATGAGCTATCGCCTCGCCTGCGAAAGAGCGGGGATTTTCGCGGGGATTGCCTCGGTGGGAGGTGGAAATCAGGTCGGAATGGTGCAGGGCTGCAGTCCCGCCGCCCCCGTGCGGGTCCTGGAGATCCACGGTACCGCCGATCCCTGCTGGCCTTTTGAGGGGGGCCCCCAGAGTTGTCTGCAGGTGGACGGCAAGAACAAGGCGTCGGTGGAGGAAAGTCTGGAAGGCACCGCCCTGGTTCCGGGATGGTCCCGTCTCAACCAATGCAGTGCTTCGGAGGACATTGCCATCCCCGACAGTACCGACGACGGAACCCTCACGACCCAGCGGGACTGGTCGGGTTGCACCGCCCCCGTGCGGTTGCTGCGGGTGGAAGGTGGCGGCCATACCTGGCCGAGAGGCTGGGATTACCTTGGGGAATCGTTCATTGGTCCGGTGGGCCAGGACTTTTCGGGTACCACCGCGGTCTTCGACTTTTTTGAGACGCCGTAGAGGCTCAGGGGCAGAGCGGGTTGGGGCCGCCTCGGTACGACTCGGCCACACACCAGTTGCGGGAGAAGTCATTGTCGGCCGCGTTGAGTTGAGTTGAAGGTGGAGATCCAGGATCTGGCCGCATCCGGAGAGGGGGGCCGCGCATTCCTCGTGCGGTTTGTGAAGAAGGCCCTGCCTACGGGCTCGGTTGAGGTCGAGTAGGCGCAGACCGAGAGCGCAGCCGCCGGAGTACGGATGCTGCGCTCTGGGTTCAGGCGCTATCGCCTACGCCGCGCTCAGTTCACGCAGGCGCAGTTTACGTAGCAGGCGCCGAAGCTCCACGTCGGATCCGGCGTGGATCGGTCGGCGCCCCAGTTGGTGTCGTTGTCGGTGGAGGAGCACTCTACCGACATCCAGTTGCCTGAGTCGGAGGTCTTGTCGGGCCAGAAATACATGCCCGCGGCGCTGCCGACGTGGGTGCTCGCGACGCTGTCGAAGCCGCCGTGATCGGCGCACACGTCGTCACAGCTCAGGCCGGTGGTCTCGGCGGTGTACCAGCACCCGGTTCCACCGCCCAGGTCCTGAGAGTAGCCTGCGCAAGCGGTGGAGCCGTTGCAGACATAGGCGGTGCCGTCGGTCTCGCTCTCGTCGAGCACGCCGTCGTTGTTGTCGTCCACGCCGTAGGACACAGCCTGGCCGCCGTAAACGCAGTTGTCGCCGGCCGGCTCCTCGGTGATCGAGATCAAGCTGTTGCTGCCGCTGGCGCCGTTGGCTCCGTCGGTGCCGTTGGTCCCGTCCGTGCCGTTGGTCCCGTCGATGCCGTTGGTCCCGTCGGTGCCGTTGGTCCCGTCGGTGCCGTTGGTGCCGTCGGTGCCGTCGGTACCGTTGGTCCCGTCGGTGCCTACGCTCCCGTCCGTGCCGTTGCAGAGGAACGCGGTGCTGTCGACTTCATCGCTGTCCAGCTTGGCGTCTCCGTCCGTGTCCGCGCCGGAGAGCACCCGCGTGCCTCCATTGGCACAGTTTTCTCCAGCGGGTTCGTCCTCGAGCTTGACGAGCGCGGATGTGCCAGCGGTGGTGCACGCTCCGAGGAGCGCGACGGCGACCAGCGAAAACAGAACGGACGGGACGGGGTATTGTAGTGCAGACATAGGGCTCCCAAAGCGCAATTGTGTAGGATAATGCCGAATCACTTGCGCAATCAGAACGTATGCACGGCTACCGAATGGCCGTCGTTTTTTTCAACCCGGAGTCACTATTTTCCGATCACCGCGGCCGCCTATGTCTCGCTCACCCCAGCGCCGCGAGCACCAACAGCAGCGCGGCTCCCGTGGCCTCGTCGGAGACATTCGGGCGTTGCTCGCCGAGGTCGATCACCTCGATGCTGTCTCTCCCGGTGGGCTCGGGGGCGGGCGTGCGCAGCTGGACTTCCGACCCGGCGCGCAGCGTCAAGTAGGGCAGCGCATGGTCCATCTCGAGGTCGAGCTTTTCGTGCCGGAACGTGGTTTCTATCCAGGAGGTGTCGGGTCCAAGCTCCGCGCCCGCGAGCACCACGGCGCGCGTGCGGTCCCGGAGTCCGGGAACATCCGCAAAAAACGCAAAGAACGCGGCAGGTTCCTGACTGACGAGGACCACGAAGCGACGGGCTTTGTCGGCGAGCAGCGCCTCGAGCGTGGCTTCAAGCTTCGGCCCCGCCGTGGTCCCCAGCTCCACGGTCTCCCACCCCGGCATGCGCTTTGAGCTGGGCAGCGTCACGCTCGGCGCTCCCCACCACAGCAGCGTCGCCGCGTGACGACCGACTGCGCGAGCGACGCCGTCGTCAGGCCCGCTGGAGTGATGCCAGTGGAGCAGCGCGGTGTCGGTGCACGCCACGCCAACCCGCGCGCGCGGGTGGTTCAGCGCGTCTTCAACCGGTTGTCCGTTGAGGATGGACCGGCAAACGGCGAACATCCGCGCCGGGTCCCACGCGCGCGGCACCGGGCGAGACAGCCACAGCGCCATCGCCGTCAGCGCGACCACCGCCGACCAGAGCGCGGCGTCCACCACCCACGCGTTGGGGTTCATAGCTCCAACTTCCAGTCGGGGATCTCCGACGGTTCGCCGCGACTGCGCTTCTCAAAGTCGCGCTTGGCGACAAAATACAGCGCCGTGTAGAGGCCGAGCCACTCCCAAAACGGCTTCTCGTAGAAGTTGAACTCCACGAAGCTCCACGCGAAATAGCCAGCCATGCTCGCCGGCATCGACCACGCCAACACCTCGGCCTCCGTGCCTCGGGTGTAGCCGATGGTCTTCCACGCCATGCGGCCGATGGTGAACACCATCGTGAACAGCAGGATGATCCCGATCACGCCGTTGTGGGCGACCTCGCCCCAGAAGATGCCATGGGGGTAGCGGTACACGGAGTGGTACAGCCAGTCCGAGTACTTTTGCAGGTTGTCGATGTAGCCGCCCGGACCGATGCCGCGGCCCCAGGTCTCGGAGAACATGCCCATACACGCCGCCCAGTTCAGGCCGCGAATGTCCTGAGCGAACAGCACGTCGAGGTTCATCGTGATGCGGTTCATGCCCTTGCCGATGTCGCCGATGTCGAAGAAGTACGCGATGGCGAAGAACGCGAAGCCCACCGAGGCAAAACCGATGAACCACCTGCGAAACAGCGGCTGGCCGAGCGCGACGATCATCCCGCCGATGACGATGGAGTAGGCCCCGCCTCGGGAGCCGCTGGTCATCATCGCGAAGAAGATGAAGATCGTCGCGAACATCAAGCTCCACCGGATGATCGCGCGTTTTTGCACGAGCGCGAACGCCGCGCAGGAGTGGACGATGAACATCAGGTTCATCGCGAACCAGTTGGGCTGCTGACCGAGGCCGGTCTCGCGACCACCGCCGGCGCTGGCCTTCCATTGCGCGCCGTAGTTGGTAAGACCCAGCGAATCGCCAAAGATCGCGAGAATTCCGATGAGCACGCAGGTCGCGATCCAGAACCACACCATCGCCCGGATCTGCGCCCAGGTCTCGATGAACGCGAGGATGACGAGGTTTGTCGCGAGGATGACCAAGAGTCCGAGGATGTCCTTGATGCCGTCGGACATCTTCGTGCACCAGAACAACCCGGCGACGCACCAGCTGATGTACGTCAGGTAGACAGGCTGCCATGGCCATGCTCGAAAGAGCGTTTTTTGCGCCAGAACCGCCCTGAGTGCCAGCGCCACCAGCGAAAATAGCAGCACCGGCTCAAACAGCCCGATGGTGATCTTGCCGATGCTGAAGAAGCTGGTCGTGCTGGTCGAGATCAGCCGCGATCCCAACATGCAGCCCACGGCCCATGCGGGATTGTCCAGCAAGACCGTCGCGATGACGATGCCGGCGACAAGCAGCACCGAGATCCGCCAGTCATAGATGAACAGGCTGAGCAGCACGAGCTGTACAAACAGCACGCCCGCCCAGAAGAGCGGAGTGGGGCGGAAACCGGTTGCGGTGGCGTCCAGAGGATCCTTGACGGGGAGGGCGGTGGCTATCAAGAATCCGCCCGGGATGCTGGCTGGCCGACAGGGTATGATGCGCGGATGCACCTACTCAGCTTGCTGTTGCCACTGGCCACTCCGTCTGCCGTCGCTGCTTCGACCTTGTACGTCGGGCCTTCGGAATCCTACACCACGATCGCGGCGGCGCTATCGGCGTCCGCTGCAGGCGACACCATCGTGCTTCGTGCAGGGACGTACGCCGAGAACCTCGACTTGCGCGGTCGTACCCTGACGATCGTTGGTGAAGACGGGCCGAAGCGCACAAAGATCGCGGTGCCCTCTACGCTTTGGCTCAATGGCACGATCACGGTACGCGGGGTCTCCTTCGACCCCGCTCCGGCGTACGGCTTGTTCATGGACGGCGGAACCGTGACGATCGATGACGTCGAGGTGCACGGCGCGCCCGCGAACGGCGTCACGGTCAACGGTGGCACCGTGAGCCTCACCGAAGTGGCGGTGTTCGACTCCCGCCAGCACAATTTTGTATTCTCCAACGGTACAACCACCGCGCAGCGATCGCTCTCCTGGAACCCCGGGCAAGACGGCTTTGTGATCCAGGCGGCGTCTACGGTTCAGAACTCGGTCGCGATTGGAGGCGTCTCCGGCTTTCGGGTGCAGAACGTCTCGCCTACGCTCGCCAACCTGCTCGCGGTCAACACCTCTGGCGGCGGTGTCAGCGTCTACGCCAACGCGACCGTCAAGAACGCGGTGTTTCGCGACGTCGCGTATGTCAGCACCTGTGGCTCCGGTGCGCTGCCCACCTACGATCGCGGCGTGGCCTGGCTCAACTACGTGGACTCCGGTTGCTCGGCGTCGACGCAGCCGCACACCGCGCTCACCAACAGCGATCCGCTGTTCAAGGCGTGGTCGGCCCGCCTGGAGCTGCCGTTCATCGATTTCTCCCCCGCCGCGGGGTCTCCGATGATCGACGCCGGCGCCGGTTCGGCGGACGTCGATGGTTCCACCGCCGATCTCGGCATCTTCGGAGGGCCGGCCGGGCGTTGGTCCGACCATGACTCCGACGGTCAGATCAACATTTTTGACTGCGACGACCACGACGGCAACACCTACGTAGGCGCCGTAGAGATCGCCGACGGGCTCGACAACGACTGCGACGGCATCCTCGACGAAGACATCCCGGTCGACACCGGTGGGGATTCGGGCGGGGATTCGGGCGGCGACTCCGGCGGGGACACCGCCGAGGTGCCTGACTCGGGCACCGGCGCGGATCTGGATGGGGACGGCTGGGCGTCTTCCGTGGACTGTGACGAGCACAACATCGCCAGCTACCCGGGCGCTCCCGAGCGCATTGACCGCGCGGACAACGACTGTGACGGCGTCGTCGACGAAGGCACGATCTTCGGGGACGACGACCAGGACGGCTACAGCGAATACGCCGGCGACTGCGACGACAACTCGGCTGAGCGCAGCCCTGTTGCCGCCGATGACGTCTACAACGGGATCGACAACGACTGCGACGGTCAGGATGACGTGCCGCAAGGGGCCGATGTGGACGGGGACGGCTACCGCGACGATCAGGGCGATTGCCGCGATGACAACCCCGCGGTTCATCCGAACGCAGCAGACGGCGTGGACGGCGTGGACTCCGACTGTGACGGGGTGACCGACAGCACGGTGACCGCGGCCGACGGGGACGGCGACGGCGCCTCCCCGATGGCCGGGGACTGCGACGATACCGACCCGGTCATTCATGTCGGCGCGGTCGACATCGCCGACAATTTCATCGACGAGGACTGCTCGGGCTCCGACAACTACGACGTCGACCGGGACGGCGATGCTTCGGCGATCTCCGGAGGTACCGACTGCGACGATCGGGACAGCACGGTCGCCCCAAGCAAGGACGAACAATGCGATGGGCGCGACAACAACTGCGACGGCGCGGTGGATGAGGGCTGCGAGGGCGCTGAACCTGCGGACGACGCCACCTGCGGCTGTTCCGCGACGAGCGGTGGCGGCGCCGATGCGATGTTTGCCACCCTCGTCCTTGGGGTATTGCTCGGTCGTCGTCGCCGTGCGGCCTCCGAATCCTGAGATTCGGGGACAAGAAAAGTGTTGACACTGTCCGTATGATGCGGTAGACGTGTTGGCGCATTCTGTCGATCATCGCCAGTCTTGCTCGCGCCCGGCGAATCCGGGATTTACAGAGGAGACCCCCATGAACTTCATCAAGACCCTGCTCGTCCTTATCGCCGCTCTCGCCGTCACCACCACTGTCGTTGCTTGCACTGGCAGCACCGACAGCGACTCGGCGATGGCTGAGTAACTCCGCCCTTCGCCCGCTTCGGCGGGTGATCGCTTCAAAGCCCCGGTCTCTGACCGGGGCTTTTTAGTTTTTGGCCTGCGCGTCGGGATACGCTGCGCAGATGCCGCGTGTCGCGCATGTAGGGCCCTGGTTGCCGGGCCTGTTCGTCTATGCGATCCTCGCGGTTTGCTCCGCGCAGGAGGTGGGTCTGGTTGGGGAGGTCGCGATCGGCTGGGGAGCAGCCACGCCGCCGGTGGTGCTCGCGCAGCTCGATCCGGCGTCGTCGCTCGGCCCGCCGGCGCTGGGCCCGTTGCGAGCTTCGCAAACTCGACCGATTGAACGCTTGGAGCTTGGCTCTGGCGGGCAGGCGTTGACCCTCCCGCTGGCGATCAACGCGTACACCGGTGGAGCGTCGGATTGGGTCGCGCGGGGCGTCACTGCGCTCGGTGGGTGGCGCGCGGGCGCCTGGACTGGCGTGGCCTTGGGCGCGCTCCTGCTGGTGCTCGCGGCGCGCTTCCTGACCTTCCATGCCGGCTCGTTGGCCGCCGGCTTGGTGGCGCTGCTGCTCGCGACGGATTGGAGCTTTGTGTTCTTCAAACGCGTGCTCTCTGGCACCGAGGTGCTCTTGCAGGCCGGCGGCTTGCTCGCGGTGTGGGCGCTGTGGTCCAGACGCTGGCGGGGAGGGGTGCACGGCACGGTCGGGATCGCGCTGGGCGCCGCGTTCGGTCTGCACGCCAAAGCTACCTTTGTCCCTACGCTTGCCGCGATCGTGCTCGCGGCGTTGCTGACGCGTCGCGATCGTCCGGCGCTCGCCGCGCCGGTGCCGCTGCGTTGGGGCGTGTTGGTGGCGGTGCCGGTGCTTGCGCTGAGCCCGTTGTTACTCGCAAACCTGCACGCCTACAGCATCCCCGAGGCGTTGCGCGTGCGATCGCATGACACGCTCGCGCTGCAGGTGGCGCGGCTGTCCTTGCCCGGCTCGGGGAGCGCGATGGCGCGGGAGAGCTTCGCGAACCTCACGGCGTTCTTCGGGGACCCGAACGCGTTTTGGAGCTGGGCGCTGCACGCCGACGTCGTGTCGGCGTTCTCGTGGGGTCGGGGCTTGGGCTTTGTGGTGTTGGGCTGTGGGACGTGGCTGGCGTGGGCGGACCGTCGCGGGGCACCGTCGCCGTCGGACGCTCTGTTGCGGTTTTTTTCGGTTCTTTTTCCGTTGCAAACTGTACTGTTGTTCTGCGCCAATCACGACCTCCACCACCTCGCGCAAGCCAGCCTGTTTGGGTGCATCTGGCTCGCATTGGCGATCGCGCGTGTCACCGCGGTGTTCGCGCGGGCTCACACCCTGCGCCGCGTCGTGCTCGCCGGCGCGCTTGCGGTGCCGACCAGCGTCGCCGGCGCGCGCCAGCTGCTCGTGACCGACGACGTGCTGCGCACCGCGCCCCAGTCGACCTTCCGCGAGAGTGGCCAAGAAGCGCTGCTCGCGATGCTCGCGGACGCGCAGGTCGAGCGCTTGGTCACCAGTGACTACGAGGTCTACGGGATGGTGGACGTGCGGGCGCCGTGGATCGCGACCACGCACACGTGGGCGGCGTTCTCCCGCAAGGTGCCTACGCCGGCGGGGGTGTTGCGCCTCGCGCAGGGCGGTCATTATCTGAGCCTTCGTCCGACGGCGCCGATGATCTACAACTGGAGCCCGAACCCCGCTCAAGTCATGCAGGCGGCGGCGTCCGTCGGGGTGAAGGCGCGGCAGGTGGGGCAGCTGAGTGATGACGGCGGCGTGTGGGCGAGCTTGTGGAAGGTCGAGTGACCGATCCGCTGAAGATCCTGCAGGTCGGCGCCTTCCCTTTTCCATCTCCGCAGGGTTCGCAGGTGCTGCTTGGCGGGACGGCGCGGGCGTTGATGGCGCTGGGTCATGAGGTCCGGGTGGTTTGCTACCACCACGGCGTGGGCGATGAACGCGGACTTACCGTGCACCGGGCTCCGCGATGGCCCGGGTACACCCGCACGCGCTCTGGCCCCGATCCGGTCAAGCCCGGGCTCGATCTACTGCTCGCGCGCACGGTGCGCGGCGTCGCGCGGACGCACCGCGTGGACGTTGTGCACGCGCACAACCATGAGGCGCTTTTGGCGTGTGCGTTAGGGCTCGCGGAGCTTCGGGCTGCACGTCGCCCGGCGCTGGTCTACGGGGAGCACACCCTGCTCGCTGAGGAGCTCGCTACCTACTTTTCAGCCGGTGCGCGGGTGTGGTCGCTGCTCGGGCGCGCGCTCGACGTGACCTTGCCGCTCGCGGCCGATGGCGCGGTCGCGCTGTCGGATCGTGGCGCGTCTGGACTTCGGGCGCGCGTGAACGGGCCGGTGGCGGTCATCCCTCCCGGCGTTGATCCCGAAGACTTCGCAGGCGTGCAGCCTCGGCGCGCCGGTCCTGGCCGATGGCTGGTTTTTGCAGGGACGCCAGACGTTTTTCAGGATGCCGACGTGCTGATACCGGCGGTGCAGCGGCTCCCGGGGTGGCGGCTGCTGCTGGTCGGCGCGGGGTGGGAGGCGATCGCGAGCGCGAACCCCGACGTTATGCACGTTGGCGGCGATTGGCTGCAGGTGCGCGATTGGATCGCCGGCGCGGACGTCGCGGCCCTGCCTCGGAGGGTGTGCGCGGGCTTTCCCTTGAAGCTCCTCAACTACGCGGCCCTCGGCCTGCGCACCGTGGTCTCGGTGGGCAGCGCGCGTGGCGTCCCCGGGGAGCACTGCGTGACGGGAGCAGGAACCTTAGAGCTTCGAGCTGCAGAGTTTGCCTCGGCAGTGCGAGACGCTGCCGACTTGCCGCGGCTTGACGGCGCAGCGGTGCAGCGGGACTGGGGCTGGCTCCGCCGCGCATCGCAGCTGGACGCGCTCTATCGTCAGGCGCTTTCCGTCACGGCGTCTACACCTGCGCACACAAACCGCGTCACATCTCGCACACCGGGAGCGTATTAGGGCTATAATCCGCCACGTCTTGGAGATGCCCGTGCGTTCTTACCTGCTCCCGATCACGCTGTTGTCCGTCGCGTCCCTCGTTGCTTGCAACGACAATAGCATCGTCTACAAGCCGAAAGAGGTCGCCGAGGTGTTGCCGGGCACGGTGAGCGGCCGCGTGTGTGACCCCACCGGTCGTAATTGGCTCGCCGATGCGATGGCCTACGTCAACCTGACCGATGACCGCGGCGTGGTGTACGACACCTTGAGCGCCTACTCGGATGAAGACGGCAAGTGGAACATCTCCGGTCTCCCCGGCGATCACGACTACCACCTCTACGTGCAGTACGGGGACACCGTGCTCTACGACGAGGAGTTCTACCTCGGCTCCGGTGACACCTACGAGCTGGACGAGCCTGAGTGCTTTGACCCTCAAAACTTGAACATCGCCATCGTCACCGGGCTGTACGATGACTTCGATCTCGTGCTGCAAGAGCTGGGCTTCACGAACTACACGCTCATCGATGGTCTGGACATCGACGCCACCAACTACTTCTTCGGGGATGCCGAAGGCATGGCGGCCTATGATCTCGTGTTCCTCAACGGCGGGTTCACCGAAGACGGCGTCATCTACAACCTGACCGACGCCACCGATCCTGTGCCCGAGACCAACCTCCAGAACCTGCGCGACTACGTGCAGGCCGGCGGCAGCGTCTACGCGAGCGACTGGGCCTATGACGCAGTCGAGCTCGGCTGGCCCGATCGCATCGACTGGGTCGGCGCCGACGAGATCCCCAACAACGCGCAGACCGGGAACTACGACGTCGTGACCGCGGCGGTCGCCGATACGTCGATGGCCGAGTACCTTGGTTCCAGCTACATCGACATCGAGTACGACCTGCCGGTGTGGCCGCCGATCGAGAACACCTCCACGTCGGTGTCGGTGCACCTCTCTGGAAACATCTCGTACTCCGACGGGCTCGACGACTACACGCTCACCTCCGTCCCGATGCTCACGAGCTTCAACGACGTGCAGGGCAAGGTGGTGTTCAGCACCTTCCGCGTCATCCCGAACACCGATGACGACGTGCTGGCGATCTTGCAGTACATGCTCTACGACCTGTAAGACAGGCCAGCAGCAACCTTGATAGCAGGGGGGATGCGCAACGCCATCGCCCTCTCCGCTCTGCCCGTAGCCCTTCTTTTGACCGGTTGCCCCGGCAAGAACACCGAGGAGGGCTGCGTAGAAGGCGGCTCCGGTACGCTCGACGTGCACGTTCGGGATTTTGACGCATCGTGGGTCACCGATCCGGGCGTAGACGTCTACGATTCCAGCGGCGTGCTCGTCGGTACCTTCTCGGAGAGCGGGACGACCACGTTGCCAAGCGGGGTCTACACCGTGGCGGTGCGCCGAGGCGTTGCGGCGCCGGACACCTTCGCGGGTTCGGCCTCCGGGTTGCTGTCGGACACGGTCTCCGAAGTGTGCGTCCCCGACGGTGGCTCCTACGCGCTGGACGTGACCGCTGAGCCCCAGCCGTCTAGCAGTCGCCTGTGGGGCTATTCGGGCGAGACGCTCGCGGGGTACACCGGGATCTCGGACCCGGGCGCGGAGGTCGGCGCCGATACGGTGCTCCGGTTTGCGGGCGCGGGCGAGCTGCGCGGGATCGCGTGGGATCGCTACGGCAACCTGTGGGCGGCGACGTCGCCGTCATCGGGGACGAGGCTGCTCGTCGTCGAGCCCGCCGCGGTCGCTGGCAAGGGCGACGCTTCGGTGCTCCAGACGGTGACCTCTACGGCGCTGGAGGGCGCGGAGGTTCACGATCTCGACCTGGACGCGGCCGGAAACCTGTGGGTGACGGTGAGCGCTGGACCGGACGGCTTCGCGGGCGTTTTGGTGTTCGGGGAAGATGCGCTTCGGAACGGCGTGCTCGGCGTCACCGACATCACGCCGTCGCGCAGCTGGAGCATCGCCGGAGCGCTCGCACCGGAGCGGCTGTTTTTTGACGCAGAAGGTGGGTTCTACGTCGCCGATCCGGGGACGGACTCGGTGTTCCACGTCGCCGCGCTCGGCACGGTCGCCGGGGCCGACGCCACCGCGCCGGCGGACGGGGCGTTGACGCCAGACGCCGCGTTTACCGTGAGCATTGATCCGGGCACCGGACCCGCCGATCTGGTCGAGCCCACCGACATGATGTTGGACGAAACTGGCTTGTGGGTGCTCTACCGCGGCTCGGGCGTCGCAGCGCATGTGTCGCGCAGCGCGAACGGCGCCGTCCGAAGCAATTTCACGTACACGACCAACGACGTCGGATTCCCCGGCGGCCTGGTGCGCGACGGCGCCAACGGCATCTGGGTAGGCGGGGAGACCGAGAGCGGTCCCGGCGACTTGCAGCGCTTTGACGCCGCGACCGCCGATATTGACCTTCACACGACGCTCCCCGATCTGCCGTCGCCGGTCAGCCTCGCGTTTGATCCGCCGGTGCCGTTGCCGGAGTGACCTTCCAGACGGTGCCGAGGTGTTCGGGCATCGTCCAGCCCCGCGGGAACCGGCGGTCCGGGGTGAAGGTCCAGATCATCCCGTGAAATCGCGCATGTTCGGGCACCGAGCCGTGCGTCGCGAGGTGGGCACCGACGCGCGCGAGGCGCGTCAGGTCCGCGGTCAGGTCGCCTCGCGTCGAAACATCGAGGCAGAGCGCGTTGTGGCCAGCGTCGAGCAGCAGCGTGCGCCCGCCGGCCGAGTCGGTCTGGCGGATGCGCAGCGCCGTACCTGCCAAGTTGCCCTCAGTTTTGGCGTCCAGCCGGGCATCAAACAGGGCGTCGCGCGGGCCGATCGCCAGATCAGCGAGCGCTTCGGCGATGAGCGCGTGGTGATCGGGGTTCGCTTCGGGGTCTGGCCACGGGCCGTCCCATCCCAACCCGGCCGCGACGAGCAGCAGGTGGGCTTGCTTGCGGCGCGGCGCGAGGTCTCGGGAGCCGTGGCACAGGCGCACCCCGTCCAGAGGGGCCAGACCGGCGATCATCCGCAGCACATCGGCTTCGCTGCACTCAAGCCTGCCGTCGATGGGCCCGCTGGACGCGACGTCCGTGTAGACGCCGAGCCGTCCTTCTGGAGATCGCAGCCGGATGCGGGCTTCGGGAGGGCCAAGCTCGATCTCGATGCCGTCGCGCAGCGCCAACACTGCGTAGGGGCTGGTCCGCAGCCGCGCCAACAGGTCGAGCGCGAGGCTCAAGCCGTGCTCTCCGGCCGAAACACATAGCCACGCCCGCGTACCGTGATGAGGTAGCGCGGGTTTTCGGGGTCGGGCTCAAACAATTTCCGCAGCCGCAGCACATAGTTGTCGACGGTGCGGGCGGTCGGAAACTTGTCCATGCCCCATACGCTCTCGAGGATGTCGGCGCGGCTGAGCATGTCCCCGGCGTGATCGTGGAAGTAGACGAGCAGCTGGCATTCGGTCTCGGTGAGGACTTCGACGCCGTCGTTGGTCAACGCCTCGCGGGTGTTGAGGTTCACCGTGTACTTGTCGAAGCGCAGGGTGCGCGGGGCGCTGCCCGGCGCGGAGCCGGTCTGAGCGGGCGGACGGGGCGCGGCGTCCTGAGCGCGTCGCCGCAGCGCACGCACCCGAGCGAGCAGCTCGGGCATCGCGAAGGGCTTGGCGAGGTAGTCGTCGGCACCGGCGTCCAAGCCGGCCACCCGCGCAGCGACCTCACCGCGCGCGGTCAACATCAGGATCGGCGTCGCCACGCCGGCCGCGCGCAGGTGCCGGGCGAACGCGAGCCCGTCCATCCCGGGGAGCATGCGGTCGAGGATCAGCAGCTCGGCGTTGGGGACGTGCGCTAGCGCCGCTTCGGCGGTGGTGCACGCCTGCACGTCGTAGCCCGCATGTTCAAGGTTCAAACACACCATATCCGAAACCAGCGGCTCATCTTCTACGATCAGGATCATCCGGAGAGCCTCAGCAGCAGGGTGAACGTCGAGCCGCGCTCAGGGCCAGCGCTCGTCGCGGTGAGATCTCCGCCCATCGCACGTGCCAGCGACCGGGAGATGTACAAGCCCAGACCGGTGCCGCGGGTCTGGGTGTTCAGGCGTTGGTAGGGCTCAAACAGCCGCTCGGCGTCGCCGCTCTCAAACCCGATGCCATCGTCTTGCACCCGAACGTACACGCCATCGCTGTGGCGCTCGGCGCGGACTTGAATGGTTGTACCTCCGTATTTTCGCGCGTTGTCGATCAGGTTTTCTAAGATCACGCGGATCGCGTCCGGCGATGCCTGCACCGGCGTTTGGTCGAACGGACCTACCTCTACGGAGGCGCCTTGGGGCAAAAAACCGAGCCAGTCCCCCAACGGGCGCGTCTCCACCTTCAAGCCCGGCTGTTCCGGGTTTGCAGCCACGGCCTGCCAGGTGAGAACCGCGTCGACGAGGTGCTCGAGGCGTTCACAACCCTCCAAGCCGCGCTCGAGGTGGGGTGCCATTTTTTCGGGAGGAAGGACGCCCGAAGAGAGCGATTCTAACAAGGCTCGCACCCCGGCGAGCGGCGTCTTCAGCTCGTGGGTGCTGGCGGCGAGGATCTCCTCGATCCGGCGTAGCTGCTGCCTTTCACGGGACGCGGTCGCGTAGGACAAGCCGACGACCGACACGCTCAGCAGCGCCATCATGCCGCTCTCCCCCCACAACATGCGCCGGCGCCGGTCGTGGTCCTCGCGCACGGTCTGGCTGTCGCCCTCCATCGCTACGCGAAGATCATGGTTCTCATTGACGAGTCGAGCGATCAGCACCGTCCACCAAAGGCCCAACGGCACAAGCAGCACCAACACCAGCGCGAACGCCCGGTTGGACCAGATGCTGACGTGCTTGGCGTGGGAGGCGCTCATCGCGTGGCCGTCACATCAGTTGCCGCGGTCGGCGCTCTGCACCGCGCGGCCGAGCAGGCGGTTCACGGCGGTGCCCGCCATCATCATGCCGAACATCGCCGGGATCCACGACACCGTGCCCTGCACCACGTTGCGGTGGCTGCAGGTGTGGTGGTCGTTGTCGCCCCACGGGCAGATGCAATGAAACTCGTCTTGAACCTCTTGATCCAGCTCGTTCGTGGGCTCGTCGGTCCACACGCACTCGATGCCGCGCTCGATGCCTTGGCTGCGCAGCTCGCGCCGTACGACCCGTGCGAGCGGGTCGCGAGCGGTCTGTTCGATGTCGGTGACCCGGATGCGCGTGGGATCGGTCCGTCCTCCAGCGCCCATCGCGCTGATCACGCGTTGGCCGCGGCGATGGCAGTCCGCGAGCAGCGCGATCTTCGCGGTGACATTGTCGATCGCGTCAAGCACGACGTCGTAGCCGGGGGAGAGCAGGGTATCGGCGTTCCCTGCCTCAAAGAACACGGCCTGAGCCGACAAGTCAAGCTTCGGGTTGATCGCCTTGCATCGCTCGGCCATGAGCCCAGCTTTGGAGGCCCCGACGGTCTTGCGCAGCGCGTGCACCTGCCGATTGACGTTGGTCAAGCAGACTTTGTCGAAGTCTACGAGGGTCAGGTGCCCGACGCCGGCCCGCGCTAACGCCTCTGCGGCGTAGCCACCGACCCCGCCGAGTCCGACCACCATGATCCGTGCGTGCTGGAGACGGGACCACCCGTCTTTGCCCAGCAGCAGCTCTGTTCGTTGAAAGGGATGCATGGCGTCGAGCTATCGCGAATCCGCCCGGCTTGCGTGCGTCTTGTGCGCGGTCTGCCCGCGCCGCGGACTACTGCGGGCTCGCGGTCCAGGTCCCGTAGATGTGCACGCTGTCCCCGCCGGAGCGGTGGGTCGCGTCGTAGCTGGCGTTCATCGGGTTGCCTACGGCGCCGTGGCCCGTGAACGGGGTGCGCGCCTCGGTGCCGTCGGAGGTCATCACGAGCGCGCCGCTGATGTCGCCCGCGGTGGCGGAGCCCTCCACGGTGAACGGAAAATCGTTCCCGCTGGCGTTGCAGGTGCCGTCGCCCGCCATCACGCCGCCGGGCGTGACGGTGAACTGGATCGTGCCAGGACAGTCGCTGCCGAACTCCCCGTAGGTCCCTGAATAGTCGATGGTCGCGGCGATGACGCCCGTGTAGATCACGTCGGCGTCCGCGTCGGCGTCCGCATCGGTGTCGGCGTCGGTGTCCGCGTCCGCTTCAGGCGCCAACACCGTGAACGTGACGTCGCGGGAGCCGGTCTGTCCGTTGACGAGCGCCTCTACGTGGGCGGTGTGCTCGCCCGCGCTCATCGGCGAGAACGTGCCGGTCGCGCCGTCGTGCTCCTGAGCGCCGTCGTCGAGCGACCACGTCGCGTGGGTGATGTCCGTCGGCGAGCCGTCGACGCGCGCGATCACCTCGAAGGGCACGCCTTCGTTGCTGTAGTAGGTGGCGGCGGGGGACGGAGCGTTGATGAGGATCGTGAGGTCGGCGCTCGACTCCGAGTCCGCCGTGGAGCCTGCGCAGCTCAGCGTCGTGGTCCCGCAAAAAAGCACCGGCAGAACGGAGAGCACCGCGAGGAAGCTGCGGCTGGAGCGGATCGTGGTCATGGGGAGGTTCCGGGGCGAAGGGGTTCGTTTACGCAGAGGTAATCGTGAAGCACCAACAGCGCGACCGCCCGTTCGCCGCGACTTGGCTGGCGCTCGGCGCGAAAGGTGCGCACGACGTCGGTGGGCGTGAGCGCGGCGGGCTCGCCGGCGCGGGCGAGGGGGCTCGCGTGGATCGGTCCGGCGCGCTCGACGAGCGCGGCGAGCAGCGGTTCCGTGACGACGACGTCGCCCGCACGCGGGTTTTGACTGGCGACGACCAGACGCCGTCCGGCTCCATCCTTGGTCAACAACGCGCGGGAGGGGAGCAGGTCCGCCTCGGCGCCCGCCGGACCTCGGGCCCACGCGATGGTGCGGCCCGCGTTGAGGTGCTCTATCGCTGCTGCGAGGATCTCCTCGTCTGAGGCTCGGTTTCGCGGCTCGGTCGCGTTGGACAGCGCCTTGTATGCTGCGTCTGAGGTGAAGGTGGGGCCCAACAGCAGGGTGGAGAGGGGTTGCGGCGGGCTGCCAGCGTCCCAGAGCGCAGCGCCCAAGGCCGCGGCCGCGCTGCCGACGATCGGCGCGTGCGGCGTGTCATCGTTGGGGGCGAGCGCGTCGAGAATTGGACCCGCGTACACCACAGGGAGCCACCGCTCTGACATGCGCTTCTTCAAGTCTGCGAGGTTCGAGGCGGAGAGACCGGGTGGTTCCTCCATGGGATCGATCTGACCGTTTCGAGCTTCAAACAAGCTGACCGAGCCGCCGTCGCGGGTGTACCCAGCGACGACGATCTGCACGGGGTCTTCGTTTTGAGTGCGATAGGCGAGGTGCGCGTAGGCGAGGTCGACTTCGAGCGTGGTGACCGTCGCGCGAAAGCCGGCTCCCTGCGCCCATTCTTGGATGCGGTCGGCGGCGCGGTCATGCACGAGTCGGTACGCGCCGGTGCGCCGAAGCAGGCGAGCGAGCGCGCGGCCCGCGGTGGGACGCGATGCCTCAAGATCGGCCCAGCGGCGCGGGAGGGCGGTCAGGTTGGTGACCACGATGCGGTCGAGGTCGCGCGGCTTGCGGCCTGCGGCGTCGAGGCACGCATCGAGCGCCGCGGAGGGAAACGCGGCGCTGTGCAAAACGCGGTCTACGCTTTGCTGATGCACGACCGCGAGCACGCGGGTGCCGTCTGGGCCCACCTCGACCAGCGCCGCAGCGGCGTCCGGACCTTCCACCAGCCCGGCGATCAACAGGGTGCGATCTTCGCTCATGAAACGCCCAAATGTTCGCGAACATCGCCGATCAGGTACAGCGATCCGGCGACGATCACCAAGTCTTCGCCGTTTCGCGCCGACGCCAGCGCCTCGGGCAGCCCGCCTGACGGGACCACCGGCACCATCAGACCCTCAAGCTCGCGGGCAACTTCCCAGGGAGAACGTGCTTTCGGATGCGTGCCGACGGTGGTCAAGATGCGATCCACCTGCGGCGCGAGCGCCACCGCGACCGCGCGGATGTCCTTGTCGGAGCCTCCGCCGAGCACGAGCGTGCGGCGGCGATCGCGGGGCAGGCTCGCGAGGTAGCGCGCGAGGGTGCTGGCCCCGTCGGGGTTGTGGGCGCCGTCCACCAGCAAGTCCGGCGCGAGCCACTCCAAGCGCCCGCGGTTCTTGGCCGCTGCGAGGCCGATGCGCACGGCGTTGTCCGACACCCGAAGGCCGTCAGGCAACAGGTCGATGAGCTGACACGCGACCGCTGCGTTCACGATCTGGTGGTCCCCCGGCAGACCCAGCGCGAGTCCCGATCGCTCGGTGGTCGTCTGGTCCACGAGGGTGGTGCGCACGTGCACTTCAGTGCTGCTGCTGTCGGCGTGCGCCGCGCCGTCACTGGAGCCCCAGCCGGCGAACTGCTCGCCCCATTCGTAGCTTGGCGCTTGCATGTCGCGCGCCTGCGCTCGAACCACCGACAGCGCGGCCTTGGGCAGCGGTCCGATGACCACGGGCACGCCGCGCTTGATGATGCCGGCTTTTTCGGCGGCGATGCTGGCATGATCGGGGCCGAGATGGTCGGTGTGATCGAGGCCGATGGTGACCACCGCGGTGAGCAGGGGGTGTACGACGTTCGTGGCGTCCAAACGTCCGCCCATGCCGGTCTCCACCACGGCGACGTCGACCTGTGCATCCGCAAAATGCTGGAAGGCTGCGGCGATCGAGAATTCGAACCAGGTGAGCGGCATCGGCTCATTCGGGCTCAGCGCCTCTTGAGCCCAGCGGTCGCGGGCGTCCCGGATGCGGCGGATGACGTCGTCGAGGTCTGCGTCGGAGATCGGCGTGGCTGGGCCTTCGCCGGAGTAGACCCGGATGCGCTCGTTGATGTGCTGCAGGTGCGGCGAGGTGGTGATGCCGACCTTGTACCCTTGGGCTGCTAGCATCGCGCCGACCATGCGGCACACGCTGCCTTTGCCGTTGGTCCCCGCCACGTGGATGACCGGATAACGCAGGTGGGGATTGCCAATCGTAGCGAGGAACCCGCGCATCCGCTCGAGCCCCATCTTGACGCCCGCCATGGTCAACGGGTCGAGGATCGGATGCGTTTGCACGGGCTACGCCGCCGGCGTGGTGGGGGGCGTGAGCACGCGGAGCAGCTTTCCGAGCGTCTCGCGCAGCTGGGCCCTCGGCACGATCTGATCGACGAGACCGTGCTCCAGCAGGTATTCGCTGGTCTGGAAGCCGGCGGGGAGCTCTTGGCGGATCGTCTCGCGGATGACGCGGGGCCCGGCAAAGCCGATCAGCGCGTTGGGCTCGGCGAGGATGACGTCGCCCAGCATCGCGAAGCTCGCTGCGACGCCGCCGGTGGTGGGATCGGTGAGGATGCTGATGTAGGGCATCTTGGCTTCGTCCCGAAGGCGAGCGAGCGCCGCCGAGGTCTTGGCCATCTGCATCAGGGAGAAGATGCCCTCTTGCATCCGCGCTCCGCCCGACGCGGAGATGATGATGCACGGGACACGTTTTTCAAGCGCGCGCTCAATCTGGCGCGTCACCAGCTCCCCGACGACGCTGCCCATGGATCCACCCATGAACGCAAAGTGGAAGGTGCCGATCTCGACGGGCAGCCCGAGGATCGTCGCGCTGCCGGCCACGTAGGCGTCAGGCTCGCCGAGGCGGTTCTGGGTGGCGGTCAAGCGCTGGCTGTAGGGCTTTCCGTCGACAAAACCGAGGGGATCGGTGGGCAGTACGTCCGCGTCATGGCGAACGAAGCTGCCTTCGTCACACAGGTGGTTCAGCCGCGCGAGCGACTCCCAGCGGTGATGGTAGGAGCAGTTGGTGCAGACGCCGAGGTTCTCGTTCACGACCTGACGAAACAGGATGGTCTGGCAGCCCGGACAACGCACCCAAAGGCCGTCGGGAGCGCTGCCTTGCCGCGGCTCAGCGACAAGCGGACCGGGGACCTGCTCAAACCAGCGGGCGGGAGCGTCAGAGGAGGGGGATTCGGGATCGTTTGACATGGCGGAAGGCCGCTATCAAGAAACGAGCCGTCATGAAACCGTGCGCTGGATATGCAGCCGCGTGCTCCAACGCCTGCCGAACCCTGCTCCGGCCGCGCCTTGGGTGCGGGCTTGCCTGATAATCGGTATTTCCATTGTGCTTTCCGTGCTCACCGCGCAGCATCCGGCGCTGCGCTTCGTGGACTTTGTTCGATTTTCAGAGCGCGCGCGGCAGCTTTGGCTCGGCGCGCACCTCAGTGATCCGCTGTACCCGATCGGGTACCCGGCGGTGCTCGCGCTGCTCGCCCCGGTGTGCGGAAGCGCGCTGGTAGCGGGTAAAGCGATCTCGGTGTTGTCCGGGGTCGTTCTGGTCGCTGCCGTGGCGTCGAGGTTGGGCGGAGGTGCTGCGCTCTGGGTGCTCTCCGGCCACGCGATGCTGCTCGCAGGGACCTCCGAAGGTACGGATCTGCCCGCCTTGTCGCTGGCGCTCGCCGCAGTGTTGTGGGTGGAGCGCCCGATTCTGTCCGCCGCGCTGCTGTCGGGGGCGTTGCTGATGCGGTACACGGCGGTCGCAGCCGTGCCGGTGGTGCTGTTGTTGTCGAAGCAACGGCTGCGCACGCTGCTGACGCTCACGGTGCTCACCGCGCCGCATTGGGCCGTCGCCCTGTACACCGGCGCGTCGATGTTGCCCGACCAGTCGCAGAACATGGCCATCGCAGCGGGGGCGCCGGTGCCGCTGTTGTCGCTGGATACGCTGCGCCGCTGGCCGGGCGGGTGTGGGCGCGCGCTGCTGGACGGTGCCGGGCAGCCGGTGGTCATGCTGTCGGCGCTCGGCTTTGTCCCTGCGCTGTTGCGCCGGGACCGTCGGGCGTGGGCCCTGATCGGCTTCGCGCTGCTGCACGCGGCGGCCCTCGGGCTCGGCTTCTCCAACGCGCGTCTTGCGCTCCCGATCACCGCTTGTGTAGCGCTGGGGGCGGCGTGGCTGGTTCCTCCTCGGCTTTTGTGGGTGGCCGCGATCGTCGTCGGCGCGCTGTCGAGCCGGGTGCCGGGGGACAATGACCTCGAGGCCGAAAAGGCGGGCGGCGTCGCCAACCTGCTCGCCGCCCATCCCGAGCTGAGCGGCCCGTTGGTCTGCACCTCGCCGTGGTGCTATCGCTTCGACGGGGTGTGGATCGAAGGCGGTATTCAGCTATCTGGGCTGGGCGGCGGACCGCGTATGGATCCGAACGTGCTCGCGGCGAAGATGCGCACCGCCGGCGCTACGGTGGTCGCGCTCGAGACCGGGCGTACGAGGCGGCAAGCTCCCGGCCTCGCGCCGTTGCTGTCCAATCGTGTTCCAGACGGTTGGGAGTCGGTAGGCGCGCCGCGGGGCTGGCACGTGTGGATCCTCAGTCGTCCGTGACTTCGCGGGGGCCAGGGCGCAGCAGCGTAGCGAGACGTTCAACATCCTCGGGAGCGAAGCTGGGTTCAGGGGCCTCGTCGTCGCCCAGCGCGCGCAAGTCCTTCAAGGTGGGGAGGTCCGCGAGGCTCTGGAGCCCGAAGAGCTCGAGGAACGCCGGCGTCGTCACCCAGTTCAGCGGGCGACCCGGCTCATCGGCGCGGCCGTCGGTGCGCACCAGGCCGCGGTCGGCCAACATGCGCAGCACGCCGCCGCAGTCTACGCCTCGGATGTCGTCGAGCACCCCTTTGGTCACCGGCTGCCGGAACGCGACGATCGCGAGGGTCTCGTTCGCGGCGCGGGTCAACCGGAACGGCTTTCCACCGCGGATCGCCGCTACCCACGGCGCCAGTCGGCTGTCTGTGCGCAGCTGCCAGCCGTCCGCGACCTGAAGGAGCTTGATCCCGGCGTTGGTGTGCACGAGGCGATGTTCGAGCGCCGCGAGGGCTCCGGCGACATGGTGCTCGGGGACGCGCAGCGCCGCGGAGAGCTGGGAGAGGCTGACGACGCCCGGCACGGCGAACAAGCAGGCCTCTACGGCCGCCACAAGCATATCGAGCGGACAGGGACGCTCGGGATCGACCGGACCCTCCGCCGCCATTTCGGGCGGTGCTTCGGCGACGGGACGCAGCGAGACGACGTTGTCGTGCTCTTCGGGGGCGTCGGTCTCTTCAGGGAGCTCAGGCTCGTCGCTCATAGCTTTATCGTCGGGGTTAGCGCTTCATCGGTGATCGTGCTGATGTCGACGTCTTCGGCGCGCACGAGAGCGCGGATGCGCACAGCGCCGAGATGCACGAGCTGGCGGAGGTCTACGAGCCCGCGGCGCGCCATCTCCAAGCACGCGAGGAACGTGAACACCTTTCGGGGGCGATCGCCGGTGGCGAGCAGCTCGCCCAAGAGGTGCTCTTGCCCGTCATTCAAGTGCTGGAGGATGTCGTGCACGGCGTCGGCGAGGCGGATCGGCTCGCGATGTACCGCGTGGACCGGCGGAGGCGCTGCGCTGCGCGCGACGAGCGCGTAGTACATCCGCAGCAGCCCGTATGCGTTCACGCCAGCCTCTACCGGCTGCTCTTCGGGTGCGATGTCGGTCGCCGGACGAGAAAACTCGTCGCGATCCAAGCGCGGCATCTCATCGAGGGCGAGGGCGGCGAGCCGGTAGCGCTCGTATTCGATCAGGCGGCGCTGCAGACGCTCGCGGGGATCTTCCTCTTCGACCTCTTCGTCGCGCGGCCCCGGCGCACGGGGCAGCAGATCCCTGGCCTTCAACTGGCACAGCGTCGCGGCCATCAACAAGTAGTCCCCGGCGTCGTCCACATCGACGACGTCCGAATCCCGCAACACCGCCAAGTACGCATCGCAGATGCGCGCCACGGGGATGGAGCGCACGTCTACGCCTTCCCGGCGAACCAGGAAGAGGAGCAAGTCGAGGGGGCCATCGTAGACGCCGATGTGCACGGCGGGAGCGACGGGCCTCGGCGCTACGGGCGCGAGCGCGGCGGGCATGGTGGGTTTCTGGCGGGGAGGTGGGCGGGACCGCGGGGAGCGGCGGGGAGTCCCGGGGGGGGACTCGTAGGGGAGGATATACGATTGGGAGGTTATCCGAATCGGTGCTGGAAACAAGCCCTAAAAGCCCGCCCATGCATGTTTTTAGGGGCATGTTTCGGGTGCCGGCGCCCGATAGCCCTTGACACCCTTGCCCAGCGAGATAGACGCCCGGGCTCACTTACCTGGAGATTTAGACCATGGCCCATCATAAGGACGCCATCAAGCGTATCCGCACCAGCCAAGAAGCCCGCGCGCGTAACCGTGCAGGCAAGTCCCGTATGCGCACGCAGCTGCGTGACATCCGCGAGAAGATCGGTGAGGGTGACCTCGCCGGTGCTACCGCGAGCCTCCCCGCCACCATGTCCGAGCTCCAGCAGCTCGCGCGCAAGGGCGTGATTCATCGCAAGAACGCGGCTCGGCGCATCAGCCGCCTCGCCAAGGCGATCAAGAAGCTCGAAGCCCCCAAGTAGGCTTCCTGTAGGCTGAACGTAGGGCGGGCTTCACGGCTCGCCTTGCCGACGTCTACAGCTCGGTCAGCCGGACGACCCAGGCCTCAAAAACCCTGCGGTCGCCTGCGCGTGACGAGTTCATCGCCCGGTTGACGTTTGCGATCTCATCGAGCATCGCAGACGGCGACACGGGCTTTTTCTGTACCAGCGCGCGGACCATGTTCGCGGTGCGCGGGTTGATCCGCAGGCCCATTTGGCCTTCGCTGAGGCCGCGCTTCATGCCGTCTTGCAGCGTCAGCACTTGGCGCAGCTGCCACGCTATGCCGTGAAGCAGCTTGTGCGGGGGCTCGCCGTCATCGAGCAGCCGCTGCAGCGCTTCGAGGGCCTTGTTGCGGTCTCGGGCGAGGATGCCGTTGGTGATGCCCCAGGAGTCGGCGTCCGCCGTAGACACGCACACCTCCGAGACTACAGCCTCGGTGATTTTTCCGTTTGTGCCCACGAAGTTCGCGCATTTTTCCACGTCGGCGATCAGCGCCGCGAGGTCGTCGCCGTTGAGCGTCTGGAGCTGCTGAATCGCCGCGGCGTCGAGGGTGACGCCCATGGACTTGGCGGTGTTGCGCGCGAACGCGGCGCGGTCACTGGTGTCGAGCTCAAGTTTGAGGACGACGCCGGTCTTCTTTGCGGCGTTTTGGATGCGGAGCCCGCGGTCCATGCCGCCGGCGGCGGCCGGGAACTTCTCGCCGGTGATCACCAGCACGGTGCTCTCGACGGGCGCTTGAACATAGGTGAGCAGCGCGTCGAGCAACGCGACGTTGGCGTCTTCGATCTGGCGCAGCGTCACGAGCCGACGGGGCGCCATCATCGGCGCGGTGCGCGCGATGTCGGAGAAGCCTAAGGGGTCGGCATCGGCCGAGCTGCCTGCGGTGAAGCTGGCGTCGTTGAACGCCGCGACCGGGCCGTTGGCGATGGCGTCCCGAATCAGCGCGAGGGCCTGACGTCGCAGCAAGCTCTCGCCTCCGACGAGCACGTACAGCGGGGAAGGGCTCTTCAGCGACTCACTGAGCGTTTGGAGGGGATCCATGCGGCTGGGTAACAGTATTTGCGACCGGGCGTGCCGTAGTCGCGAGGCGAGGGGCGCTGACCCGCTGAATCCGCGCAGGCCGCGCATTTTGGCGCGGTTTCGGCTTGCCGGATGCCCCTGAACGTGGCAAAGGAGGCGGCTCCGTAAAGGGCCAATTTCACGGCCCACCTCCCCACTGGATGGAACGCTCGATGCAGAACCTGCAACTCTGGACCGCTCTCCCCGCCGCTTCGAGCGTCGTGGGACTTCTGGTCGCCATTTTCTTCTATTTCCGCGTCAAGGCGCTGCCGGAAGGCAACGAGACCATGCAGCGGATCGCCGGCTACATCCGCGAAGGCTCGATGGCGTTCCTCGCGCGGGAATACAAAGTGTTGGCGGTGTACTCGGCCGTGGTCTTCGGCTTGCTCGCGTTGGCGATCTCGCCGGTGGCCGGCGGGTGGTTCCTGCTGGGCGCCTTCCTCTCGCTGTTCGCTGGTTTCATCGGCATGAAGGCCGCGACCTTCGGCAACGTCCGCACGGCTCAGGCCGCGGCGGGCGGCTCCAAGGCCAACGCCCTGCTCACCGCCCTCGACGGCGGCGCGGTGATGGGCCTGTGCGTCGCCGGCTTGTCCTTGCTGGGCTTGTCCGCGGTGTACTTCATCAACGTCGGCACCCCCGACCTCGGCCCCAACCTGCACGCGTTCGCGGTAGGCGCCTCGTCCATCGCGCTGTTCGCGCGCATCGGCGGCGGCATCTACACCAAGGCCGCCGACGTGGGTGCGGACATCGCCGGTAAGGTGATCGAGAACATCCCCGAAGACGACCCGCGCAACCCCGGCGTCATCGCTGACAACGTGGGCGACAACGTAGGCGACGTCGCCGGCATGGGCGCCGACATCTACGAGTCCCTCGTCGCCGCGGTCGTCGCGACGATGGCGATCGGCCTCACCGCGCCGCAGTCGGCGATCGACGGTCTGCTCAGCGCGCCTGCCGCGGGCTTGGACGCACGCAGCATCGCGGTCGCGCTGCCGCTGATCCTCTCCGGCATCGGCCTCGTCGTCAGCATCATCGCGATCTTCGTGGCGCGCATGATGCGCAACAGCGCCCCTGCCGTTGTGCTCCGCGCTGCGATGGTGCTGCCTCCCATCGTGCTCGTCGCGGTCACCGCCGCGTTCCTGCCGCTGTTCAACGTGTCCCAGAACGTCACTGTCGCGCTCGCGGCCGGTGCGCTCGGCGGCGCGGCGATCGGCCTCATCACCGAGTACTACACCGGTAGCTTCAGCCCGGTGAAAGCGGTGGCGGAAGCTGCCAAGACCGGCGCGGGCACCAACGTCATCCGCGGCATGGCCGTCGGCATGGAGTCGGTGGCTACCTGCTTGTTGCTCGTCGCGCTCGTCGCGTTCATCGCGAACGCTCAGATGGGCACGCTCGGCCTCTACGGCATCGCGCTCGCCGCGGTCGGTATGCTCGGCGGCACGGCGATCGTCATGACCGTCGACGCCTACGGCCCGATCAGCGACAACGCAGGCGGCATCGCCGAGATGGCTGGCCTTGACCCCGCGGTCCGGGAGATCACCGACGAGCTCGACGCGGTCGGCAACACCACTGCGGCGATTGGCAAGGGCTTCGCGATCGGCTCGGCTACGCTGACCGTCGTGGCGCTCTTCTCGGCGTACAGCCTCGAAGTCAACCACGCCCGCGAGAGCGCGAATCTCCCCGAGATGAACCTCTCCCTCGTCAACCCGCAGATCCTGATCGGCTTGCTGATCGGCGCGGTCATGCCGTTCATCGTCGGCGCCAGCACCATGCTGGCCGTTGGCAAGGCGGCGGGCGCGATCGTTGAGGAAATCCGCCGTCAGTTCGACACCATCCCCGGTCTGCGGGAAGGCAACGCCGAGCCCAACCCGAAGGCCATCGTCGACATCGCGACCTCCGCCGCGCTCTCGCAGATGATCCTCCCGGGCCTCGTCGCGGTCGCTGGCCCGGTGCTGGTCGGCTTCGTCCTTGGCCCGGCGGCCCTCGCTGGCACGCTCGCGGGTGCGCTCGCGGTCGGCGCGTCGATGTCGCTGTTCATGGCGAACGCAGGCGGCGCTTGGGACAACGCCAAGAAGTACATCGAGAAGGGCGGTCTGGGCGACGGCCATCGCAAGCGCTCGGACACCCACAAGTCTGCCGTCGTCGGCGATACCGTAGGCGACCCGTTCAAGGACACCTCCGGCCCCGGCGTCGCCATCCTCATCAAGGTCATGAGCGTCGTGTCCTTGTTGATCGCGCAGCTGGTCGCAGTTCACTCGCTGTTCGGGTAGCGGGGAGACGGGCAGCCCGGTCGCTCAGTGCCGGGTGTTCGCCCACAAAACCAGCAGGTTGAAGAGGACGTGGGTGGCCGTCGTGACGGCCACCCCGAATCGCTGAGCGAACACCCCAAGCGCGACGCCGAGTATGAACACCGCCGCTGACGCCTGGGACCCATAGCCTTCGACGATCGTGTGGGCGCCTGTCCACGCAAGCGCGACGAGTCCCAACACCAGCACCTGTTGGGCTCGGTTGCTGCCGACCATCTCGAGCAGCACCGGCTGTAGAAAGCCACGCCAGAACAGCTCTTCGGTGATGGTCAGCGAGGCCACGTACGCGGCGAGCATCACGCCGCCGTTGGGCAGCCTCGCCGCCGCTCGTACCGCCGGGATGAGGTTGTCCGACAACGAGCCTGGATCGCCCTGCAGCACGAGGATCAGCAGCACGAGCGGCACGACGCCCAGCAGGTAGGCGAGGGGCGTTTGCGTGGAGCGGCTGCAGGTGTTTGCCGTCTCGGCGCTGCTCACCGCGACCGCCGCCGCTGCAGCGAGCTTCAGGCCGAGGGTGACCGCCGCCAGCGTTCGGCCCCCGTCGCAGGTGGTCGCGAACGGCATTCTGAGCGCGTGGTCACAGGGCAACTGCAACGCCAGCGCGATGCGGTAGGGACCGGACAACAGCAGCAGACTCGCGAACAACAGCAGGTACCGCCAGCTCAGCAGGCCCCGGACCCCGACGCGCCAGCGATGCCATGCGACCACCCCGCACTCGAAGGCGAGCAGCACCGAAGGCCAGTTGGCGATCGCGCTGATCGTGCCGTGCAGCCCCATAAGGAGGGTGCTTACCACGCGAGCGTTGGGGGTTGGCGGGCTGGGTTCACGGCGTGCATCGGGTAGCGAGGGAGCCCTTTGGGGTCGGGAGGCCTTGCAGGGCGCGCGGGAGAAGGGGTAGAGTTGCCTATGCACACCGTTGGTTCATTTGGCTTCGGGCCTACGGCTTTTCGTTCGCGGTGGGCATCGGTGTTCGTGCTCGCGGCGGGGCTGTGCGTCGTGGGGTGTGACACCCCTCGGGAGGGGCCGCCCAACGTGCTCATCGTGTCGCTGGACACCTTCCGGGCCGATCGCGTTGGCACCTTGGGAAACGCGGACGGGCTCACCCCCAATCTGGATCGCTTTGCGGCGGAGTCGGTGGTTTTTACGCACGCCTACTCCCAGTCCACCGTGACCGGGCCCTCGCACACCAGCATGTTGACGAGTCGCTACCCGACGGAATTTACCGGCTCGACTCGGGCGCCGGCGCTCTCGAAAGAGATGTACACGCTGCCGGAGGTGCTTGGAAAATACGGCTACCAGACGGCGGCGCGGGTCGCGGGCGGAGACTTGAACCCCGCGCTCGGTCCTACCCGCGGGTTTAGCAGCTACGAGAGCTCGGTGGACTTCGGGTCGCTTTGGCACACGCTGCCGATGGCGACGACGTGGTTGGACTCGATCGACTCGGCCAAGCCGTTCTTTTTGCTGCTGCACGGCTACGACACGCACACTACCTACCTGAAGCCGACGCCGTACGGTCTGTTGCACACCGGCGTCGATGGCTTCACCCGCGCTCAGGAGGACGAGATCAACGCCACCGAGCGGGTGATGGACGGGTTGCACCACCGGAACCTCGATCTGCTCACGGCGGTGACGGTCAGCGAGCTCTACCCGCGCTCAGCGCAGGGCAAGGCCAAGCTCGCGGAGATGGCCTCGGAAGGTCCGATGCCGTTTCCCAAGGTGTCGCCGGAAGATCAAGAGATCATCCGCAAGGTGTACGACGGGGCCGTCAGCTACGCCGACGCGATGTTCGGCGTGATGCTCGCCCGTCTGGAGAAGCGCGGTCTGCTCGACGATACCCTGATCGTGCTCATGGGCGACCACGGCGAAGCGCTGGGCGAGTACGGCCTGTTTCACCGCTGCTGTTCGCTCGAGGATGACGTCACCCACGTGCCGCTGATGGTTCGCTTGCCGGGCGGGGAGTACGGCGGGGAGCGGGTGGACGGGGTGGTCGAGCTGGTCGACATCTACCCGACGATCCTCGAGCAGGTGGGGGCGATGCCGCCGGTGCATATGCGTGGCCAGTCGTTCGGCGCTGCGCTGCGCGGCGAACCCTTTACCGGGCGCAGGGCGGCGATGACTCAGGGCGGGCTGGGCTCCCGCTTGCTGTCCGCGCGTAGCTTGAAGGGCCGGCTGACCTACACCGGCATCCCGTTGACCTCGCCGGATCTTGCCAGCGTGGTCGAAGCGATGCGCATCGATGGGCCTGCGTTCGAGCATACCGCCGGCCTCCCCGAAGACGAAGCGGTGGCGTTGCGCACCGAGCTGGTGCGCTGGCTGCGTACGCTCGCCCCGCCTCCCGGCGAAAGCGCCGCGGCGGCGATCCCCGATGCGCTCCTGCAAACCTTGCGCGCCAAGGGCTATTGGGACGCCCAATGATCCTCTTGTTGTTGGCGATGGGCTGCGCGGCGAAGTGGACCGAGGACGGCGCCTTTGCGCCTACCCTCGCGATGATGGACCTCGACCACGACGGGTCGGTGTCGGTGGCAGAGTATGGCAAGGTCACGTTCCACGCGTCGCCGGGTGAGCTGGTGGATGTCGACAAGGATGGTCGGATCTCAGTCGATGAGCTTGGCGTTCACGTGCTCACCGTCGACCCCGCCTCGCTCACCGTGCCGCGCAGCGGGCCACAGGTCGTGCGCGGCAAACGCGGGAACAGCACGGCCAAGGCGCGGCCGGAAGACAAGCCCGCCACCGAGCGCAGGCTGCGCTCCGAGCGCCAATGGGGCGTCCGTCTCACGCTGCTGGCGCTCCGCGTCGACGTGGAGAGCGTTGCGCCGAACGCCGTGCTGCCGACCGACGTGGAGCTGTTGAAGGCCTCCACCACCGCGAGCTTGCGCACCGCTGAGTCGCGCGCGGTGTTGGCGTCCCTCGAGGCTGCGTCCGACGCCGCGGGGCTCTCGTTTCCTGCTAGCTTGCGCGCCGCTGCGCTCGCATTGGAGCCCGTAGAGCCGACCGTGGTATTTGAGGAGCCTCCACCCCCGAACAGACTCGGCGGGCCCGGAGGCCCGGGAGGTCCGGGAGGACCGGGAGGACCGGGAGGACCGGGAGGACCGGGACGTCCGGGTGTTCCCGGTGGCCCGGGAGTTCCCGACGGTCCTAAAGGGCAAGGAGGCCCGGTGGATTGGGGGCACGATTCACCAGGGCGCCCCCGGAGCGTGGACCCGATGGGAGCGGGGCGGTAGTACTCTGTGTTGGCGAGGACCTTGCTCATGGCGCTCAAATCTACACCGGTTTCGACTACGCTCCCGTCCCCCTCGCGCCGCGTGCCGCTGACGCCGGAGGCGATGCACAAACGGGGTTTCATCACCGAAGCGGAGCGTGCGCGCTTGGAAGCGTACATTGCTGCGGCAGAAGCCTACGAAGAGGCGTTTGGCCCCGGTCCGGGCTTGGACTCCAAGGTGGACGAATGGCGCCGATCGTCGGAGAAGCTCGAACAGGCCAGGCGGATGTTCGACGAAGCCCAGCAGCGGGAAGCTGCGATGCGTCGCGCCGTCACCCAGGCCGCGATGGAACAAGCTCGCATCGTCGATGCGCTGCTCGATGGTCCGGTTCGGGTGCTGCTGGAGAACGATCCCGACCGCCGCCGCATGTTGGAGGCGATGGTCGCTGACCTACGCTCCGCCGCAGACCGGGGTGCGCCTCCGGATGAGCTTGGAGGGCGCTCGCGCCAGCTGTTCTCCGAGTGCCTGCAACTTCGAAGTGAGGTCCGAGAGGGGGGATGAGGGCGCGGGGGCGGAGGGCGCGGCGCTCTGCTGACCCGACGCCTCTGGGGATCCCTACAACCCGCTCCACTTCCCGATGATCTCCTTCATGATTTCGCTGGTCCCGCCCCCGATCGGCATCAGCCGCATGTCGCGGCAGGCACGGGCGATGTCGTACTCTTCGATGAAGCCTGCGCCCCCGTGGAACTGCAGGCAGTCATAGAGCACTTTTTGAGCGAGGTCGCCGGCAAAAAGCTTCGCCATCGACACCTGCAGCGTCGGATCCTCGCCGGTCTGCATGCGCGCGACCGCGGCGTAGTTCACCAGCTTCGCCGCCTGCAGAGACGTCAAGTGTTCGGCGAACTTGTGGCGCCACACCTGAAAGCTCCCGATCGGACGGTTGAACGCCTTGCGCGTGCGACCGTACTCCAGCGCGTCCTGCAGGCTGACCTCCATGCATCCCGTCGCCATCAGCGCGCCCACGAGCCGCTCGCCCTGAAAGTTCTGCATGATGTGGATGAACCCGCCGTTCTCGACGCCAAGCAGGTTCCGGCGGGGGATTCGGCACCCGTCGAAGTGCAACATCGAGCTGTCTACCGCCCGGGTACCCAGCTTGTCGAGCTTCTTGCCGACCGAGAAGCCCGGGGTGTTGGTGGGGAAAAGCACCAATGAGATGCCGGCGTGTCCGGCCGCGCCGGTGCGCACCGCCAGCACGATGAAGTCCGCGAACGCGCCGTTCGTGATGTAGGTCTTGGCGCCGTCGATGATGTAATCGCCGCCGTCGATGCGAGCGGTGGTCTGGATAGCGGCGACGTCCGACCCGCAGTCGGGCTCGGTCACGCCGAGCGCGCCGATCAGCTCGCCGCGCATCGCGGGGATGAGGAACTCCTCCTTCTGTTCGGGTGTGCCGATCTCGGAGAGCACGGGCGTCGAGATGTCGGTGTGCACGAGGATGCTCATGACCACTCCGCCGTTTCGGGCGTGGGCCAGCTCCTCGACGAACGCGGTGTGGAACCACCAGTCGAGGCCCTGTCCGCCGTCCTTTTCTGGGTACCGGATGCCCAGACAGCCCATCTGTGCCAGCTGCTGGATCAGCTCGCGCGCAGGCCACTCGCCCGCGTCGTCCCAGGTCTTGCGATGCGGGTGCAGCTCTTTGTACACCCAGTCCCGCACCGTCCGGCGCAAGGCTTCATGGTCGGGACCGAACGGGGGGAACGCCAACGCAGGGGTCGAGGACATTCGTGAACCTAACCGCAACCTAACCGCAACCTATCCGCAACCGTGGACTACTTCACGAGGCTGCGGAACACCTCCGGCAAGCGCTTCGGCAGCGAATCGACGTCGCCCACCTGCAGGAAGCGTCCGCGACCGAAGATCTCCTGCAGGTAGGTCCCGGCGTCTTCGCGAGCGTCCAAGCTGATGCAGTGCACGTGGACTCCGGCGCGTTGTACCTCTTGAACCGCCATCGCGGTGTCTTTGATGCCGTAGGTGCCTCGGTAATCGCCGCGATCCTCGGGCTTTCCGTCGGACAAGATCATCAGGATGCGCCGCGCCTGCGGCCGTTGCGCGAGGATCCATCCCGCGTGGCGGATGTACGCGCCGAGTCGAGTGGCGCCGTTCGCGCGCAGGTTGGCGAGCCGCTTGTAGACCGGATCGGAGTAGGTGTCTTCGAAGCCCTTGATCCGTCCGAAGCTGCACTCCTGCGGATGGGTGTTGCCAAAAGCGTAGAACGCATGCGGAAAGTTCAGGGTGCGCAGGCCTTCGGCAAACAGCACCATCGCCTCTTGCTCCAGCGCGAGCACGTTGCCCTGCGTGGAGCCCGAGACGTCGACCATCGTCAGGATACACACCTGCTGCTTCTGACGTTGGAACCGCTTGAAGATGCGATCATCGGGCTGCTGGCCGGCGTGGATGTCGCAGATCGCGGTGATCGCGCGGTTCATGTCGATCTCGCTGCCGTCGCGCTGGCCGTGCAGCCAACGCTCC
>CAIUMM010000148.1 GCA_903900265.1 uncultured Pseudomonadota bacterium | reverse complement strand
GCAGCTCACAAAAATCGCGCGGCTGACACCACGCGCTTTGGCAGCCTCCCACAACGCGATGTGACCGTCCGCGAGGGTCTTGTGGTTGTTGTCGGTGGACTCCACGCGCACGGAGGCCGACGAGATCACCGTGTCACAGTCGCGCAGCGCCCGGTGGAGGCTCTGCGGGTCACGCAGATCGCCAAAAAAGTAGTTGGAGCCTGTGTCGTTCAACCAGAAATATTCGCTACCCTTGCGCACCAGGGCCCGAACGTCGTGCCCGTCATCCCGTAACGCACGTACAATCTGGTTTCCGAGCCGACCGGTTCCGCCAACAACGAGGATCATAAGCCTTCCAACACCCGCATAGGGTATCCCCGTGCGACTCGGCTCGCACCGGTTAGCTCTTCAACATGGCCAACGACGCTGACGAACCCAAAGCCCCCTCGGGCGATAGCCGCAAAGCCGGCACCCCCGACCTGCTCACCGACACCCTCGCCAAACTGTGGCAGCGCAGCCGCTCCGAGGCGGGGAACGCCGCCCGTTGGGCACGCGAGCGCCTCACCATCCGGCAGCTGCGCGGCGACCGCGACCGCATGTACCAGAAGCTCGGCAAAGAGGCCCGGCACCTGTTCGAAGCGGGCGAGCTGAACCACCCCGGCGTGGGGCGAGGCGTAGAGCGAATTCGCGACCTCGAGAAGAAAATTCAGGATCTAGAAGACCAGATGCGTGCCGTCGGCATCGAACCGGAGCCCGATCCGAACGCAAGCGTATGATCCCCCTTGCAGCCTTCACGCCACGCGTTAGAAAGGCTCCACCTTCGGGGTTGTAGCTCAGTTGGTAGAGCATCAGAATGGCATTCTGGGGGTCTGGGGTTCGATTCCCCACAGCTCCACTCTTAGGTAAAGCAAGTCCCGACCGGACCAAATCCGGCCGGGACTTCGCAGTTTTTACCCTTGTTTTTTGAGTCGCAGCCGCCTGAACGCCGCGGCCTGCAGGGACAAACCCCGCACCCCCGCCGCCTCAAAACCGAGGCACCCGCCACATCGCCTCGGCGGTGATCGCCATCGACATCTTGGAGCGGCCCTCGCGGCGCTCGGTGAAGACGATCGGCACCTCCACGACCCGCGCGCCCAGACGGTGCGCGGCGAGCGTGGTCTCGACCTGAAACGCGTAGCCGTCGCTCACCAGACCGCCCTGCATCACGCGGGAGAGCAGGTCCGCGCGCCAGCACTTGAAGCCCCCGGTCAGGTCGGCGTAGGGCAATCCAAGCAAAGCCCGAGCATACACGCCGCCAAATCGCGACAACAGGCGCCGACCGACGCCCCAATTGCGCGTCCCGCCGCCCGGCACATAGCGGGAGCCCAACACCAGATCCGCGTTTTCTGCCGCGGCGATCAACCGCGGCACATCGTTGGGATCATGAGAAAAGTCCGCGTCCATCTGTACGATCGGGTCGAAGCCCCCAGCGAGCGCCCAGGCAAAACCATCCCGATACGCGGGCCCCAAGCCCCGCTCCCCTCCCCGCACAAGCACCTCGGCGCCGGCGGCCCGCGCCGTCGCGGCCGTGCCATCGGGGGAGGCGTCGTCCACCACCAGCACCGCGCAATTCACGAGGGACAACGCGGAGACCATCGCAGCGATGTTCTCCACCTCATTCCGCGTGGGAACAACGACCAGTGCCGGCAAGTATACCCCAAAGACCGCGGTAAAAACCGATTAGAACGTAGCCCCAGCGACAGGAGCTGCCGCGCCGGCATCGGCGCCCGTCATGCCGGTCAGACGCGCCTTGTAGGTTCCCATCGCCTTTGCGCGCTCCACTGCGGGGCTGCGCAACGCCTGACGCAGCGAGTGGATCGCCGCTTTCGCAACGTTCCCGGCAGGCGCCATGTAGTCGCTGGTCATCACATCCACCACGCGGCGGTCAATGAGCAGCTTCAACAAAGGATGCGGGAACCGCCCCGAGCGCGCGAGGAACAGCAGCGTGTTGGTGTAGCTGTCGTGGCGCTCAAAGAACATACGGTCGTAGATCTCGGCTTTTTCGTCGTTGACGAGCCCGTCCCGCGCCGCGAGCGTATGGAGCGAGGTGCCCGGGTAGTAGATGACCGAGAACACCTGCAGACGGTACGGCTTCGGGAGGTCGGAGATCAAGCGCAGCGTGTCGAGCTTGTCTTCGATGGTCTCGTACGCGAGATCGTAGATGATGTCGTACTGCGGAGGCGCGGTGCGATCCGCATACTTGGTGATGATCTCCGCGGACTTCAGGATCTTGTCGTTGCCCATCGTCGAGCGCTTGAAGATCTTCTGGATGCGCTTCGAGCCGTGCTCGACGCCCATCTGAATGCTCATGAGCCCCGCATCGACCAGCGCTTCGTACTTTTCTTCGGTGATCGTGCCAGGCGAGCCGAGCAAGTAGAACGGATCCCCGATCTTGGTCTTGTACTGGTGGGCAAAATCCAGCAAATCCGGCAACGGACGACCGAAGAAGCTGTCGTCCGAGAACCAGATGAAGTTGATGAACGGGTATTCGCGCTTGATGTCCTCAAGCTCGCCGATGACATGCTCGGTGGAGCGAAAACGCACGTAGCGCTGGCGCTTGTAGAGGTCGCGGTAGAAGCTGTTGCCACAGTAGGTGCAGGCGTGCGGGCAGCCGCGACCGGTCATCGTCTGGTATCCCGTGCGACCAAACATCCGGCTGACGGTGCCGTTGTGCAGGTAGCGCCGGAGCAAATCCTTGGTGACCGGAAGGATCTGTCCTTCAAAGAGGATGTAATGGTCGTCCCGCGCGAAGTCAGGCGCGGGGTAACGGTCCAGCTCCTGCTCCAGAGATCCCGGAGCGTTCCGGATGACGTCGTCGCCCTTGCGCCAGACGAGCGACTTGATGCCGTGCAGGTTGTTCGCCCCGCCGTTCTCCAGCCGGTTGCAGAGGTCCAGCATGAGATCTTCGGCGTCGCCGATCGCGACATATTCGGCCTGACGCGCACACTCATCCGGGCGAACCGAAGGATGGAAGCCACCCCAGATCACCGGGATTCCAAGCCGATCTTGAATGGCTTTGGTAAGCTGCCGCGCCGAATCGTAGTAGTGCGTCATCAGGGTGATGCCGACGAGCTGGGAGTCGCGCACGAGCTCCAACATCTCGTCGATCACCTGCGGGCTGTAGCGCTCTTCCGTCATGCGCACATGCACGCTCTCGCCGTCTCCGGCGAAGTCCGGCATACAGATCACCTGCGTCTGGTGGCCTGCTTGACGCAGCGTCGCAGAGATGGACCGCAGCCCGTAGTTCGTGATGTCCGGGTACGGGCTGATCAGCGAGACTTTCATGAACGCTCCATGACATCACTACATTGCACAAGACCGGCGCATCGTCTACCCTGAGCCTGCCAGAACCGTATCAACACGCGTCAACGCTTACCGTTTGGCAAACTCAAACGTAGCGACCAGCGGCCAATGATCGGACAGCCAGGCCGGGACCTCCACCACCCGGTGATGGCGAAGGGTGAGCTGGGGGCTGAACAGCAGATGGTCCAGCGTGCGATCGGGGACGCTCGCGCCGGGCGGCAAGTAGGTGTGCTCGCCCAACAGGGGCGCGCGCTGCGCGACGTCGGACAAGCTCCCCAGCACATCTTCGGCATATTCGACCGCTTCCGCGCCCAGTCGAGCCGGGTTGTCTCCCGGAGGGAGCAGGTTGAAGTCGCCGCCAAGCACGAAGGGCTCGTCCGCGCAGGAGGCGATCCACGCGCGAATCGCGTCGATCTGACGTTGCAGCGTGCCGTCCCCCTTTGAGAAGGCGGAGAGGTGTGTGACGCCCAGGTGCAGCCGACCGCCACCGAGCAGGGGCATGGTCGTGACCAACAGCGCACGGTGCAAGTTGAACGCCTGCCGCACCGGGGACTCCACCAACGAAGGCAACGCGAGCCGGCGCGTCGCACCGAGCTTGAAGCGCGACAGGATCGCCTCATGCAGGTCCACGCGCCCCAAGGGGCGGCGCGGCGGCATGGGATGCGGCACGAAAACCGAGCGATGGTAGGGCGTGCTGACCCACGTCGGCCACCCTTCGGCGATCCGTTGGAGCTGATCGATCAAGCCCGTACGTGCGCTTCCGCGATCCACCTCTTGCAACAGCGCTACGTCGAGGCCACCCTGCCGCAGGGTGTCCAGCGTCTCACGAATCGCTACGAGCGCGTCTTGAACGTTCGCCGGGTCAGGAAAAGTATCGGGACCACCATCATAAAAGAAGTGGTGACGGCGGGTACCGCAGTACTGGATGTTCCAGGTGGCGACCGTAAACGGACGGTCCGGGTCCAGCAGGCCCACACCCGGCGTCGCCGCGGGCTCCACCACGGGCTCCGCTCGCACAGCCTCCGGCAAATAGTTCAGCAGGCGAAGGAGCATGGCCCCCTACAACGAGACGGACAGCCAGCCCGCGAAGCCGACCCGATACCCCGCCGAACCGGTCAACCCAGCGCTCAAACGACCCCGCTTCGACCAAGGCCCGCCCAACGGCTCGGACACGAGGCGCACTCCGCCTACCGCAGAGACAGGCACCGTGGGGATCAACTTCACGACCGCGACCCCCTCGACTACACGCGTCAAATCCACCGAGTATGGCAAGGCTTCAAGACCTACCCAGCCGTCGAGGCCACCGTCGCGCTGCCCCACCCGAACGACCGCACCCAGCTCCAGCTGGTTGCGACGCGCACGGTCAGGAAACTCCTGCGCCTCCTGCGCAGCGTCAGGCGGGGACGCTTTGCTCTCCACATGGGCGACGGACACCCAGCCGTTCACGCCCAAACCGGGCCGAAGGTCGAAGCCCCCTTTGACCCCACCATGCACCCGAAACCCTGCGCCTTGGTAGATCGCCGCGGCGGTCTCCTCGCCGTCATGCGCGGCCCCGCCGTAGACCGCAAGCTGGGGCAGCAGCCACAGCGCAGCCTCGCCCCCCTGCCAGTGCTCCTTCCGGATTGCGGCGCAGGCCCCCGCACAGCCAGGGACACGCAAGTACAGCCTGTCGCTGGCTACGGCCGCAGCGATCTCGACCGTCATCGGCGCGCTCTGAGCAGACGCAGGAGCGAGCGGTGCGGCCTGGGCAAACGGAATCCACAACGCGAACATCAAGGTAAACTCACTTCGACGGAGCGTTCCCAACCCGTACCCGTCGCTTTCGCAGGCCAAGAGCGCGTCGGGTAGTCGATCCGAGAGGCGTCTTCCAAGGTGACCTCTTCGGTGGGACGCTGCTCGTTATCCGACCAATGGGCCCAGCCTGCGGCTGGCGCGAGCCCGGTGGGAGGGGACCAGATCGTCGCGGAGTTGGGCAGCGGGCCATCGATGTATAGATGGTGCGTCGCCGCCCCCGCGCTCACGTCGATGTTTCCGCTGACAATCGCCGTAGCGTCCGCTGACTCCACAGCCGCCGAGTCCCCGCCAGAGTCAGACGCGGCGTTGCAATCCATCAGGTGAAACGCCCCGGTCATGACCGTGGCGTTATCCACGGCGTATGTAGTCGAGAACGTCGAGCGCTCGCTGTCGGTGGTCAGGACGAGGTTGCCAGCAACCCCGTCGAGTCCAACATCCGGGAACGCCCACGTCTTCTGACCGGACGCGCTCTCAGTGACCGTCGGACGCGTGACCCCCAGCGCCCCAGCAGCCTCGCCACGAAAGGTGTATTCGGACATGCGATCCACCGCACACGTCTCCGCGATCACGCCCGTCACCGCGACGAACAGGCGAAACTCAGGCTCCGCAGAGTCGAGGACCATCGCGGCCAGCTTGTCGGTGACCGGGTCCACGACCGGAGGTTCGACGCATCCGAGCAGAGCGAGCGCGGCGGAGAAAAAAACCATGGGAGCGCTTACCCCGGTGACCGGGCGGCGGCGAGAAGCGCGAGCATCCCCGCTTCGTCAAGAATCGACACGCCCAGAGATGTGGCCTGATCCAGCTTGCTCCCCGCCTCGGCCCCAGCGACGACATAGTCGGTCTTCTTCGACACGCTGCCGCTCACCTTCGCGCCGGCTTCCTGCAGCAGTCGCTTGGCGTCATCCCGCCCCAAGCTCGGCAACGTTCCGGTCAACACGAAGGTCTTTCCGGAGAGTCCACCGCTACGAGAGCCCGTGCCGATCGGCCGGAATTGAACTCCCAAACTCTGCAACGCATCGATCTCAGCCCGGTTGCGCTCGAGCGCCAAGAACCCGACCACACTGTTCGCGACGATCGCACCCACGCCTTCAACGGCCGTAAGCTCCTCGGCCGACGCGCCGCGCAGCGCATCCATGGTGCCAAAGTGCCGGGCCAGATCGCGCGCGGTGCTCTCGCCCACCTGACGAATCCCGAGCGCCATCAGCGCCCGATCGAACCCACGGGAGCGCGACGTCTCAATGGCTTCCAACAGGTTCTGAGCGGACTGTTTGCCCATCCGCTCCAACCCCATCAGCTGCTCCAAGGTCAATCGGTAAATGTCGCTCGGGCGTCGGACCAGCCCGACGCCGACCAACTGGTCCGACAAGCGCTCCCCCATGCCCTCGATATCCATGCACAACCTACTGGCAAAGTGCTGGATCACCCTCCGTAGTTGCGCCGGGCACTCCAGCTCGTTCGGACATCGAATCGCCGCAGCTTCGGGATCACTCACCAGACCGGCGCCACATTCGGGGCACGCGCTCGGGTAGCGGACCCGGCTGCGCTCAGCGTGCGCGGCGTCCTTTACGACCTGCACCAGCTTGGGGATGACGTCCCCTGCCCGCTCCACCTCCACGGTATCGCCGATGCAGAGGTCCAACCTTTGGAGTTCGTCCTCGTTGTGCAAGGTGGTACGGGAGACCGTCACCCCGCCGACCCGAACCGGGCGGAGGCACGCGACCGGAGTGACCGCGCCGGTGCGGCCCACGCTGAACAAGACGTCTTCGAGCACGGTGCGCACCCGCTCGGGCGGGTACTTGTAGGCCAGCGCCCATCGCGGAGAGCGCGTCACGAAGCCAAGTTGATCCTGTAAAGAGAATGAATCCACCTTGACCACGGCTCCGTCGATCTCGTGATCGAGGCTCGACCGCTGCGCGCGAATACGCTCGACCGCACTCACCACCGCACGCATCCCGCTGGCGACGTCGCTCATCGGGTCGACGAGGAAGCCCCAGCTCGAAAAGAGCGCCGATAGCTCGGACTGCGAAGCGACCTCCACGCCCGGCGGTAGCAAGCCGGCAGAGTGCGCGTAGAAGCGCAGCGGGCGCCCTTGCACCATCTTGGGATCCAGCTGCCGCATCGTACCGGCCGCAGCGTTGCGCGGGTTCTCAAAGCGCTTGTCGCCCTCCGCCTCTCGCCGGTCGTTCATCTTCTCGAAACCCGGGAGATCGAAGAGGACTTCACCTCGCACCGACAACCGGCCAGCAGGCGCAGTTCGCAAGCGCAACGGGATGGTCGCGATCGTACGCAGATTGTGGGTGACGTTCTCCCCCGTCAGACCATCTCCCCGCGTCCCGCCAGCAACAAATACGCCATCTTCATACACCAGCTCCATCGCGAGCCCGTCGAGCTTCGGCTCCACACGGTACGCGATCACCTCTGGCCCGCCCCCCAGATACCGGCGGATCTTCTCTTCGAACTCTTCAAGTTCTTGCGAGGAAAACGCATTCTGGAGCGAGAGCATCGGCACCTCGTGCACGAAGGGCTCCAGACCCTCCAACGGAGCGCCCCCCACGCGCATGGTCGGGCTGTCCTCGCGCCGAAGCGTCGGATACGTCTGTTCTAACGTCTCTAACTCCCGGTAGAGCCGATCGTATTCCTGATCGGGGATCTCGGACACGTTTTGCTCGTGGTACAGGCGACCATAGCGGTTCAATGCGGCGACCAGCCATTCCATGCGCTCCAAGACGTCGTCCGACGTGCTCATGTCAGCGGCCCGACCAGGAGAGGACGAGCGTGGCCAGCGCAGCCGACAAAGGCTCCGAGGACGCCGCTGCGGTCTGGGCAGAGCGGGAGCCATCCCACCGGAACACGCGGCGATTGTGCTCGATCCACACATCGCCGCCCTCCACCGCGAAGATCTGCCCAGGCCCATCAAACGCTCTTCCGCAGCGGTCCTCTGTGAAGGACGCGACCGCGAGCGTGGCGTCGGGCAGCACTCCGCCTTCTTCCGCGCAGAGGCCCACGAGCGACGGCCAGCGGTGCAACGCGACAATCTCCGCCACCGGGTCCGCTTCCCGAACCAAGAGCACCTTGGACCCACGACGCGCAAGGTCGGGGAACCCGTAGGCGCCGTATTCTCGGCCGTCCGAGAGCCGAACCACAGCCCGCGCTCCTGCGGCGTTCAGTACGTCCACCACCGGCTGCATCCGCAACAGAGACTGCGGAATCTCCGGCTGTGTCCTCTCGATCGTACCCCTGAGCCCGCGCAGGCCGGCCTCCCATCCTGACGCGATCGGCGGCGCGTCCATGCGCTCGGCGTCGGGCGCGACTGAAAGGGAGATCCCAGCAGGCACAGCAGGCGCGCTCACCGCCACCGCACCACCAAGCTGCTCAGGCTCTGTGCGCGGCGCCGAACGAGCGCCGCGTGCAGCCGGCGCCGCGGCGATACGCTCCGTCGGAAGAGGAGACTCCTTCGCCAGCTGCGCGAGGATGTGACCCACTTCGGGCAGGATGAGACGCTCCATCGCCAGGCTACAGGCCCGCGGCGCCCCAGGCAACGCGAAGATCGCCTTGCCCCCGGCCACGCCCCCTACCGCCGATGAGAGCATCGCCTTGGACCCGACCTGCTCATAGCTCAACATCCGAAAGATCTCTCCAAAACCGGGAAGTTCGCGATCAAGCCGTGCGCGAACCACATTAGGCGTGCCGTCACGCGCAGAGATGCCGGTTCCACCGGTCAGGACGACCACCTCCACGTCCTTCGCCAGAGCTCCGTCGAGGGCGTCGAGGATCGCCTGTGGGTCATCCGCTACGAGCGCCCGAGAGCTCACCGAGTGACCGGCGGCCACGCACGCGTCCACAATCGCCGCCCCGGACCGGTCATCCCCGCCCGAAGACTGGCTCCGAGAGGTCGAGACGGTGATGATAGCGAACCGCAACGGTACGGGAGCGGGAGAGTGCGCAGGATCGGTAGACATACCGTTCTGGTAACCGTCGAAGCGCCGGTCAGCCCCGGCTACGAAGCCACTCTTCGAGGATGACCACCGCAGCGACCTGATCCACGGCGGACTTCCTACGTTGTCCGTACACACCGGCAGCACCAAGCCGATCAATGGCTTCGACGGTGGAGAAACGCTCGTCTTGGTAATCGACAGGCCATCCGGCCTCCGCGACGGCAGTGCCGATCTGGCGCGCCAAGCGCGCGGAGCGTGTCTCGCTGCCATCCAACTCATACGGAAGTCCTACAACGACACGAACGACCTTGCGCAACCTGCAAATCTCCGCGACGCGCACGCAGTCCTTTGCAACGGACGCGCGTGCGATCGTACACACCGGCAACACAATTCCCCGCTCGGCGACCGCGACCCCGATAGTCTTGGTGCCTACGTCGAGCGCCAGCACCACCTCCGCCGGAGGTAGGCCTGCGCTCTTGATCCCGCCGTCCGCTTCGCTCATACGCCTCCTCTATCCGGAGTACACCATGATCCGCTTCGACATTGTCTCCCAGGGAGAAGAACTGGTGAGCGGCTCCACGGTCGACACCAACTCGGGATGGATCTGCCAAAAGCTGAAAGAACGAGGATTTACGGCGGGTCGCATCACGGTGGTGGGCGATGAGCTCGACGAGATCCGCGACGCGTTGTCGGAAGCGGCCGGTCGATCGCGCGTGGTGATCTGCACCGGAGGCCTCGGGCCGACCTCCGATGACCTGACCACCGAAGCCGCAGGACACGCCTTCGATCGCCCGCTCGCCGAGGACCCAACCGCGCTCGCCCAGGTCGAGGAGCGGTACCTCGCTCGGAATCGCCCCATGCCGCCCGCCAACCGAAAGCAGGCGATCCTCCCCGCAGGCGCAAGCCTGCTGGAAAACCTCTGGGGCACCGCTCCGGGCTACCGGCTGGACGTCACCACCGCCGCCGAACCATGTCACCTCTACTTCTTGCCCGGCGTCCCGTCCGAGATGAAGCGGATGTTCGAGGCACACGTCTTGCCCGACCTCGCGAGCCGTTTCCAGCTGCCCCCGAAGCGAACCCTGCTGTTTCGGTGCGTAGGGCTCGCAGAGTCCGAGGCCGCGCAGCGCATGGCGAGCTTGGTACAGCCCGGCGTCGTCGTTGGGTACAGGGCGAACCTGCCAGAGATCCATGTAAAGCTCCACCTGGACCCAGGTGTGGATGAGAAGCCGTTGATCGCGGACACGCTCGAGCGGCTCGGGGACTATGTGTTCACCGTAGGGGGAGGACCGCTCGCAGAGGTCGTAGGCAAACGACTCGAAGCGCGCGGCGAGACCGTCGCGACGGCGGAGAGCTGCACGGCGGGGCGCATCGGCGCAGACATCACCAGTGTTGCGGGCGCGTCAGCTTGGTACGTCGGCGGAGCCGTGGTCTACGCCAACGCCGAAAAGGTTCGACAGTGCGGAGTCGAGCAAACGCTCTTGGACGCGCACGGGGCTGTGAGCGAACCTGTGGCGAGAGCGCTGGCCGAGGGCATTCGCACCCGCACCGGCGCAACCTGGGGCCTCTCCGTGACCGGCATCGCAGGCCCAGGCGGAGGCAGCGCAGAGAAGCCTGTCGGCACCGTCCACATCGCTGTGGCAGGACCTTCCGGCACAGTGCACCGGAAGATCCATGTCCCATTCGACAGGACGAGAAACCTGCAGATGACCACCGCCTTGGCGCTGGACCTCCTGAGGCGCCAGCTCGGCTAAGCCCTCAGGCTTCGGCCGAAGCGCCAGCGACGACTTGAACCGCAGCCGCGCCGCGGTTCAAGATCTCTCCGCGTAGACGCTCACGCAATTCCGGACGCTCGGAGACGTAGGCCGAGGCCTTGTCGCGGCCCTGGCCGATACGTTCCTCTCCGTACGCAAACCACGAGCCGGACTTACGAACGATGCCAAGCTCAACGCCGATGTCGATCAGCTCGCCTTCGCTGTTGATGCCGCGGCCGTAGATGATGTCGAACTCGACCTGACGGAACGGCGCAGCGAGCTTGTTCTTGACGACCTTGACGCGCGTGCGATTCCCGATGGTCTCTTCGCCGGCCTTGAGCGAACCGACGCGACGAACGTCCAAACGCACGGAGGCGTAGAACTTCAGCGCGTTGCCTCCGGTCGTGGTCTCAGGAGAGCCGAACATGACGCCGATCTTCATGCGCACCTGATTGATGAACACCATCGCCGTGTTCGACTTGTGGATGCTGCCGGTCAGCTTACGCAGCGCCTGGCTCATCAAACGCGCCTGAGCTCCGGGCTGCACATCCCCCATCTCGCCGTCCAGCTCCGCCTTCGGCACCAACGCGGCGACGGAGTCGACCACCACGACATCGATCGCCCCAGAGCGAACCAGCGTATCGGCGATCTCAAGCGCCTGCTCGCCCGTGTCCGGCTGGGAGATCAACAACTCTTCAACGTTCACCCCCAGCGCCTTCGCATAGTTGACGTCCAGCGCGTGCTCGGCGTCAATGAACGCAGCAACGCCCCCCTTCCGCTGGGCCTCCGCGATGATGTGAAGGGTGAGCGTGGTTTTGCCGCTGGCCTCCGGCCCGTACACTTCGGTGACACGGCCGCGCGGGATTCCACCGATACCGAGCGCGATGTCCAGACCGATGGACCCCGTCGAAATGTGGCCAATCTGCACGTGCTCAGCGGCTCCGAGCCGCATGATGGAGCCCTTACCGTACTGACGTTCGATGGAAGTAACAGCCGCTTCGAGGGCTTTTTGACGATCGGGATCAATGGCCATGACAGACTCCAGAGAGGGATTGAGCGTAACGAGATGAGAGGTAGATGGTGTTCGGACTGAACACATGCATCCTACCATGATGCTGCACGCACGCCAGCCAAAGTAGACCAAAAAATGTCCGCATCGAAAATATTTGTGCAGTTTTTCGAAGTCGACGCCCTCCACCCGCCCCAGACCCCACTCGCACCGAACGTCGAAGCGCGTGGGCGGGTGCATCGGTCTCGACGCGCACGCCCGCAGCGAAATAGGATTCCGCGTATACTGCAGCCTCGGAGCGCTCACCTTGGACCTCAATCGCCTTTGCGCCGCCGCGCTCCAAAACCACGCGAGCGACATCCACTTGAAGGTGGGCTTAGCTCCCTCTTTTCGCGTTCAGGGCGCGCTCACACCGCAACCCGAATTCGGGCTGGTGACCAACGAAGGACTCGGCGCCGCGCTCTGGAACGTGATGTCCGAGCATCAGCGAAAGCGCTTCAAGGACACCAACGACTGTGACCTTGCGTACAGCGTTCCCAACGTCGCGCGCTTCCGATGCAGCGTCTTCCGTCAGCAAGGCAAGATCGGCGCGGTGCTGCGGGCCATCCCTTCGACGGTCATGACCATCGACGAGTTGAAGCTGCCCCAGACCCTGAAGCTGTTTGCGCGCGAAAGTCGTGGCCTCGTCTTGGTGACCGGCGCGACGGGTTCCGGAAAAAGCACCACGCTCGCCTCAATTATCGAGGAGATCAACCGCACCTTTGCCCACCACATCCTGACGATCGAAGACCCTACCGAATTCTTGTTCACCGAACAGATGAGCGTGATCAACCAGCGCGAAGTCGGTATTGACACGGCAGAGTTTCACTCAGGGCTCCGGTCGGCGCTGCGACAAGACCCCGATGTGATTCTGATTGGCGAGCTCCGTGATTTGGAGACGGTCGAGATCGCGCTGCAGGCGGCAGAGACCGGCCATCTGGTGCTGGGCACCCTGCATACCATCGACGCGCATGAGACCATCAACCGACTGATCGGTTTCTTTGAGCCTCACCAACAACAACAAACCCGCTTACAACTCGGCTCTGTGCTGCGCGGCGTAATCTCCCAGCGCCTGATCCCCTCAGTGGACGGCCGGCGCGTCGCGGCGATCGAAGTGATGCGCAACAGCGGCACGGTCTACGAGTGCATCGTAGACGGCACGCGCACCCGAGAGATCCGCGACCACATCCGTAAGGGCCGTGCAAACTATGGGATGCAGACCTTTGACCAGCACATCTACGAGCTGCTCCAAACGAATCGAATCACCGAAGCCGACGCCATGCGCGCAGCGAACAACCCAGACGAGCTGATGCTGAAGATCAGTGGTCTTTCGGATGACGTGTAGCGCGTGATAGGCGTCTATGACTCTGGATTCGGCGGGCTCAGCGTGTTGCGCGCGCTGAGAGCAAAACTGCCTGACATGGACTTTCTGTACCTCGGCGACTCTGGGAGAGCGCCGTACGGCGGCCGCAGCGCCGACACCATCTTGGACTTCGCCGAGCAGGCTGTGGAGCGGCTCTTCGAAGAAGGCTGCACGCTGATCATCGTCGCATGCAACACCGTGAGCTGCGTCGCGCTTCGGCACTTGCAGCGTCGCTACGCCCCCGCCAACTCCAAACTCCGCATCCTTGGAGTAACGATCCCTGCCGCAGAAATGGCGGTTGCAGCCGGTGTACGAACGGTCGGCATCCTCGCGACGGCCAGAACGGTGTCGTCGGGCACCTACACGACCGAAATCCACAAACTCAACCCCGACATTCAAGTGCGACAGCGCGCCGCGCCGCTGCTCGCGCCCATTGTAGAGGAAGGTTGGGAGCACTCGACCATCGCTCAGGGCGCGATCCGCCGGTATCTGGCCGATCTCGCCGAATGCGACGCGATCCTGCTCGGCTGTACCCATTACCCGCTCCTGGCTCGCGAAATTCAACAGGAGGTACGCCCCGGTGTACGCGTCCTGGATCCGAGCGAGACCGTGGCGGATCGCCTCGCCGACTGGCTGGAACGCCATCCCGGCTTTGTGGCGGACGGAACTTCACAGACACGGGTGCTTTGCTCGGGAGATCCTACCTCCTTCGCGGAGCACGGGGCGCGCTTTCTCGGCGCTCCGCTTCCGCTCGTGGAGACGGTCGTCGAACACCATGGTCGCCTGGTTCCGGCGATCGATCCCCGCCCGCCTGCCGGCCAGATTGTACGTTGAACCTGAACCTGCCACGACAAGTACGGTTAGATCTGCGTATGCTCATGCTTGCCGGCCTTCTGGGATGCGCGCAGGATTCATCCACCTTACCGGTTGAGACCCCGGCAGTAACGGTTGCACCTACGCAATTGACCGAGATTGCTCTGTCCGTGCTGACCGTAGCCACCCCGTTTCGGTGGGACACAGAGTTCCGCGGCTTAGCAACCGCCGCGATGGAGCTTGGGCTGAGCGACCTGCCCGGCGTCACCGCGCGTGTGCCCGGGGACGCTCCCCCACCGACCTGGGCGCTGAGCCATCCGTTGCCAGAGAGAAGGTACACCGCAACGTTTTCAGCATCCGGCACCGAAGCGGCGCTGACCCTTACGTTGGAGCTGTGTGACTCCAGCGCCTCGGGCGCTTGCATAGCGCACACCGCGACCGGCAGCCGACAAGCCCCGTACCCGATGTTCGCGAAGATCCTGAACGAAGCCGCCGAACAACTGGGCGTGGTCCCTGATGCGGCCACCGCTGCCGCGTGGAGCACCGCCGGATCAAAAGACAGCTATGCCGAGCTTATTACCGGGCGAGGCTGCGCGACCTACCTTGGACTGCTCCCTCCACCGACCGATCCCACGGACAAGAAGCAGAACTCGGTTCTACGCGCCATCTTTATCGATCCCACCCAGCCGATCGCCCAATGGATGTGGGCGCGCTGGCAGGTGTACGCCGTGCCCGGCTCCGGTTCCGCAGCGGACGCGCTGCGCCGCGCGTCGCTTGCGCGTCCAACGTCGCCGTTGTTGCTGGCAGACCTCGCAACCACGCTCGAGCTCAACGACAAGCACGAAGAAGCCGCGCTGGTGTGGCTCGCGCTCACCGAACAAGCCCCGGACGATGCGCGTTGGCTCATCCCGTACGCAAACACGCTGGCGACGCTGGGCAGAACCGTAGAAGCCCGCGCCATTCTCGATAAACTACCCCCTATCTTCCAACGGGATCCGGTTTACGCCGAGCTGCAGGTCCGCATCGCCGAGGGCAGCGGCAGCGCGGATCTAGAGCCGTTGCTCGCACACTGGCAAGAGACCGACCTGAGGTCACCGGAGCCGGTACGACGTCGTATTCGTCAGCGCGTACAGACCGGTCGTTACGCCGAGGCCCTCACCCTGCTGCCGGCGCTACGAACCCGCGCTCCCGGGCCTCCCACGGACGCCCTCGAAGTCGCGCTGTTGACCGCCACCGGGCAGTTGGACGCTGCTGCGGATCGCGCACCCGACGACGTCGCCGCACGCCTACGGGCCCGAAGCGCGCGGGAGTCCGACCCAGCGGCGCCCGCTACCGGACTCGATGACGCCGATGCAGCGCTCGCTACCGCGGATGCGCGCTTGTGGGCCAATGAGCCGAGCGCGTCCTTAGAAGCTGCAGAAAAGGCTCTCAGAATCAGGCCCGACGCCGACGCGTGGAGCGCACGTGCGCGCGCTCTTGAGGCCTCCGGTCGAAGCGAGGAGAGCGTGCAGTCCTGGCAGGAGGCGTGGCAGCTGGACCCCGCGACCGAGGGCGGTCCGGTGAGCAACCAACGCATCGCGAGCACGTTCCGACTGCAAATTCCCGTGAGCGAACCAGCCGATGCGGAAGACGAAGGCGTGACAGACGCGAAGGGACCGAACATGGGGATGGAACAATGACCGTTCCACCCGTCGAACGCACAGTGCCTCCCGCCGACCCCACCCCGCTCGTACCGAGGCTCGACGAGACCCCGCCCGGGTTCCGGTGGACCGCCATTTTTCTGGCTCTAAACGCCTGGGTAATGCTGTTGCCCGCGTCCGCAGCCCCGTGGGGCATGCTACCCGGACAGCCCGGGCCGGACCTACCCGGCGCCTTCGGCATGTGGTGGCTGCTTTTCGAGAGCGGCTTCACGCACATCACGCACACGCGCGCGAACATGTATCCGGCGATCCACGACCAATTCACGGCCCATGGTTTCCCCCTCGACGCCTTCCTTGGGTGGCCGCTCGCCAGCGTGTTTGGCATCACAGCAGCGTTCACGATCAGCGTCTGGGCCTACATCGCCGGCGCAGGCATCAGTATGGCGTGGTTGGCGGGACGCTGGTGGAAGAGCAACACCGCAGCGTTGGCCGGCGGACTCGCCTACCAGACCGCAAACATCTTCCTCCGTGAGATCTGTGAGGGGCGTCCTACCCATCTGCTCGGTGCCGCGTTTGTCCCAGTCACGATCGGCCTCGCCATGGACGCGACGGATCGCGGAACGGGCAGCAGTCCGATGCGACGAGACCTGTCCGCAGCGCTCTGCGGCATCACTGCAGCGTGCACCGCATTGGCGTATTGGTACTACGGGGCGTTCATCATCGCGCTGCTGATCAGCCTCGCCGCCGCCACGCTGCCGGAGCGACGCGCCTTGGTTCGCCCCATCGTGATCATCATCGCGAGTGGCCTTGCCGTTACCGGGCTGCCGGTGACGTACACCGTACTGGCCTCCCATGGTCACGCGGGCGCGGATCTGGGCCTGTTCTCCACCTTTCGCATCGATGGGCTGTGGCAGGGTGGCCGTTCTGGAGCGCTCATCGATCTGCTGGACGGTCACGATCTCGGAAACACGGAATTTGTGTTTCGCCCCGTGCTCATCGCGGCTGCGTTGTACGCGTTGCGCGCGCAGCGTCGCCGCACCCTGCTTCCGTTGGTGTGGGTGGTGGTCGCAACCGTGTTTGCGATGGGGCCCGTGATTCAGGCTTGGCGTCTGTTTGCGCCGCCCTTCGCGGTGCCCGGTCCCTTTGCTACGCTGGGAATGTTTCCCTTGTTGCGTAGGTTTTGGTGGCCCGACCGAATGCTCTTCATCGCCGCGGTCGGCACGTCCATCCTGGCTGCTGGTGGTATCGCTCGGTTTGCGGTAAGCAATCCCCGAGGAGCACGGTGGGCGACCGCCGGGCTCGTGGTCGAAATGTGGTTGAACTCGACCTACCTACCCATCAACACGACCGACCTTCGCGCAGGGGACCTGCCCAGTCAAGTTGAGGCGCTGAAGTCGGGTACAGGACCGCTGCTGATGTTGCCGTTCACGACCGTAGATGGCTTCACCGACCTCGATTTCTTCATCCTTCAGCCGCTGTACGGGCGCCCGACGGTCAACGGGAACATGCGCCCCGGCACCGGCGTCGCGCCCGAGGCTTACACCTCGTTGTTTCAGGTCGAACCCAAAAAGGGTCCGCTCGCGGCGCTGTTCGCCTGCGAAGTCACGGACGAACCCTTCCCCGACGAAGACTGGAGCACGGCCGCTTGGCTCAAATCAGCCGGAGTCAGGGACGTCTACCTGCACGTAGAACGTGGTCAAAAAATCAGGCCAAACTACATCTACTGCGCCGACCGCCTGCTTGGAAAATCGGAGCCTTTGGGACCGTTCCTCCATTACGCGTTGGACTGAGGCTCCGGCAAAGCGCGGGCCACATGCACTTCGTGCCGTCCGTCCACCACGCGAATGAGCGCGTCTAACGCCGACTCATCCGGCCGAACTCGATCGAGCACGCTCACGTCGGTGATGCCAATCACGGTTCTCGGTCCCAGGCGCCCGGCACACGCGAGAACCTCGCTCGCAGTGACCGGATCAACGATCATCGTGTCGGCGTCCCCCGGACCGACGACCACGGATGGACGCCCGACCGGACGCTGCCACTCATCCACCATGCGCATCTGCCAACGTCCACGGAGTCCGCCAGCAGGGACATCGGTGCGCTTCCAGATCACGTAGGACCATCCTCCACCCACCACGCAACCCATGCCCACTGCGAACCATGACCAGAGATGCAGGCCAAGATCAAAATCACTCCACGACGTGACACTCACCGCCACCGACCGAGACGATGTCGTGGTGGGTGTCGTCGCGCCGCCTGTAGGCGTGTAAGCGCCCTTCACTTCGTTGCCCCGCTCCGGCACCAGCTGACTGTTGCTGAGGATCATCCGAAGATCTGGCCGCGTGCTGTCCACCGAACCCGAACCGGTCACGATCCCCGTAGACGTAGTGACCGTAAGAAAGACCGCGTCCGTCGCCGAGACGGTCAAGGATGCCGTCCAGAAGCCATCCTTTGCCTTGGAATCCGGGTTCACGCCATCGTCTCTGAGCGTGGTGGACTCGGACTCCCCACCACTCGATACGGCCGAAAGAGCGGTGCCCTCAGTCAGCACGTTTCCGGCACGGTCCTCAACCACCACGCGGTAATCCTTCCCCGCTCCCAGAGCCGTCGGAATTCCAAGCCAAGTATACACGAGGGCGAAAATCAAACTACCTCCCTCCAAAGCGAAAATAGGCGATACCCGCGACGAGTACGATCACGCCAAGCAGCGCCGCAACACGGTACTCGGAGCGTATGTCTGGGATGCCATCCGGCCAAGCGGAGGCGACGATCGCAGCGGTAGGCACGTCGTCCTCGCCCGCGCGCACCACCAACGCAACCGCGGAGCTGTCTCCCTCGGTGGGGATCCACCCCGAGAAAAGCTTCACAGCACCATCGATGTTGGTGCCGGTCAGCGTCAGCTCCACCGAAGCCGTAGACGGGCCTACACTTTCACCCACCCAGATGCCATCCCAAGGCTCGTCGGAGGCCGTCGAACCATCATCGTGCAGCACCACATCGGACTTCACCCCATCCCGCGAAACTGCTGCGGAGAACCCCGAATACCACGCATCCATTGGCGCGGCGACGGTGATTTGTAGGCTCTGGTCGGACACAGGCGGCAGCGTATCCGATTCCCGGATGCCGGGTCAGACGGGTGCTCCCCCTGCGCTCGCCGCTGTACGAATCGAGAGCAGGCGTTAGGGCCCGCCGAGCCCCGATGACGCAGCCCCACCGTGCACACGCGCCCTTGTCCCGCCCAACGGGGGGATTGGCCAACGCAACACCCTTCGACCGGGACACCTGAGCGCCATGTTGTGCATCATGGCAAAGGTCCCGGTTCCAGGACGCACAAAAACCCGCTTGATTCCCGCGATCGGCGCCGAGAACGCGGCCGCGCTCTCAGCAGCGATGACCGAGGACGTCCGTAAAATCGCCGAGGCCACAGGGCTCCCGTGGCGCATGTGCCTGGAAGGCTGGACGGAGCATCCGTGGACACGCGACCTCTCGTGTGCCATCGAGCCGCAGTGCGCCGGAGATCTCGGCGCTCGGCTCACCCACGCGCTGCGCGAAGGCGGCGTCGCCATCGGGACCGACTGCGTGCTCCTCAGCCCGGAGACGCTGCGAATCGCGCACGAAGCCGTGCAAACCGAAGCGGACCTCGTACTCGGCCTCGCCCTCGACGGGGGCTACACGTTCGTCGGCGCCAGCCTACACGCCGTCCGGCGCGGGGTCTTCGACGCAATTCCGTGGTCTACTCCCCAGACCGCCGCCGCGCAGCTGCATCGCGCGCAGGTTCTGGGCCTGCGTATCCGTACGATGGACGGCACTTTTGACGTAGACGAACCCGAAGACATCGACCGGCTCCGCCAAGCGCTCGCCCAGATGTCAAATACCGTCGCACCCTGCTCCCGCGCGTGGCTCGCCTTGTAGTCCCTGCGAGCACGCGATAGCGGCCGCCGATCCGCGAGCATCTTCATGTCGTTTCTCGATACCCTCCGCGCAGGCACCGATAGCACACTGACCCGCGTGATCATCGGCTTAGTCGGTGTAGCCGTCATTGTGAGCATGGGCGGCCGGGGACGTTCGTCTGGCGGCAGCATCTACGCGGTCGTCGACGGGCAAGCGATCACGAAGAGCGAATTCGACGACCGGATGCGGAGCGCGAGCCGACAAGCCAACCGCACCATGACCGACGAGCAACGAAAGCAGCTCGCGGCTGGACTGCTTGAGAACATGATCTTCGAAGAAGTCGAGCTGCAGCAAGCAGCCGACCTCCACATCGGTGTCTCGGCCGAGGAGATCGCTCGGGTGCTCAAAGACATCGAGGCGTTCCAGAAGGACGGCAAGTTCGACCAAGACACCTACCAGCGCACGCTGCGTGCAAACGGTCAGACCACCGATCGCTTCGAGGCGAGCGTCCGGCGCCAGCTCTTGGTGTCGAAGGTGGCAGAGTTCGCGAAGGCCGGTGTGGTCGTCCCAGAGAGCGAAGTCCGCGAGGCGTGGAAAGCCTATTCCACGGAGTTTGACATCCAATACGTCCGCCTTCCGCAAGCGCTGTTTCTGGACTCTGTCCCCGTGGCGGCAGCGGATCGGGACGCCTACATCGCGAGCAACAAGGACGGCATAAAAAAGCGGTACGACGAGCAGTTTGAAAGCAAGTACAACCTTCCAAAGCGGTACACGCTCTCGGAAATCGTACTTCGCACCGACCTACCCGGCGCCGACAAGGCTGCAACCAAAGCGAAGGCCGAACAGGTCGCTGCGCTCGCCGCTGCGCCCGGCGCAGACTTCGCCGCGTTGGCGCGAACCTGGAGCGAGGACATCACGGCATCGAGCGGCGGCAGTCTGGGGCAGCGTACCCCGACGCAGCTCGACTCCGTCCTCGTAGCGGGAGCAGACGCTGCGGGCGTCGGCAAGGTGTCTCCGGCACTAGAGACGGGCCGGGGCTTCGAGATCATCCGTGTCGAAGCCATCGATGATGCACGCGTCGTCCCGCTCGAAGAAGCTCAGGCGTCCATCGCCGAGACGATACTCCGCGAGAGCAAGGTCGGAGAGGTGCAGCGCGCGTACGCCACCAAGATCGTCGACGCGTGGCGAGCAACGGGCTCGGTTCCTCGTGATTTGACGGAAGCGCAGCGCCTCCCGGTAGACCAGACGGGAGCGTTTTCGATGGACGCTCGGGAGATTCCGGGGATGGGAGCACAGCCGATGCTGCAGGGGATGCTCGCGACCGCCAAGACCGGCGAGGTCTTTCCGATCCCCTTCGAAAGCCGAGGAACGCTCTTCGTCGCCGCGCTGAGCAGCCGCACCGACCCTACTGAGGAAGACTACCAGACTCAGAAAGCGGGCGTGCGCCTCGGCCTCCTCCGGGCGCGGCAGGATCAATTTCTGAACGACTGGAAGACCGCTCTGGTCGCAGAAGCAACCGTCGAGCGTATGGTCAACTTCAAGGCCGACGAACAAGCCGCGACCCCAGAATAAGCACACAAACACTGCGCCACGTCCACGCACCCGATGTAATTGCCCGCTGGACGTGGCACCGTACGACGAAGCAAGCTAAAGCGCGCCCGATTCTGGAACTGCTGTGCGCCCGTTCACCATTCTCTTTCTGGTTGCCGCCGCGTGCGGAATGTTCTTCGCCGGCATGTCCACATGGGATTTTATCGCCCATCTGGACCGTGACGTTCACGACGTAACATGCTCCTTTATACCCGGACTTCTCGCGAGTGACACCTCCGCTTCGAGCGGATGTCACGTCACGATGATGAGCCCCTACAGCTCGGTGCTTCGAACCACCGTGTGGGGTGGAATCCCCATCGCGCTCCCCGGGCTCGCGGTGTTCGCGTTTCTGATGTTCCGCGGCTTGGACCTCGTGTTCAATCGCCGCGAGGACGACAAGCGCGCCACCACGTTCCTCCTGCTCGCGACCGTGCTGCCCGCGCTCACCTCCGTGGTGATGGGCTACCTTTCGATGGTGGAGCTGGGCGCTGCGTGCAAGCTGTGCATCGGCATCTACATCTCTTCCTTCGTGGCGCTCGCCGCCGCTGTGGGCATCCGTGCCCAAGGCGTAGGCGAGGACATGAACGGCTTTGGGCGTGAGTTCGGCCTTTCCTTCGCAGAAGGCACCGGCTTCGTGCTCATCCCTCTGCTCATCTACACCATCATGAGCCCCGACTACTCGCGGTTTATCGGCACCTGCGGCACCCTTCCCAAGCCGGAAGACGCCAACGGCGTGCTGATCGGCATCGGGCAGCAGGTCTCTGGGAAGTCCGCGGTCGAGGTCTTCGACCCGTTGTGCTCGGCCTGCAAGGGCTTTGAGGGCCGACTGAACGCCTCCGGCCTCGCGACGCAGGTCAAGCGCAAGGCGGTGTTGTTCCCTCTCGACAACTCCTGCAACTGGATGGTCTCCAACACCATGCACCCCGGCGCGTGCATGATGAGCGAGGCCGTCCTCTGCGCAGATGCCAAGGCCGACGAGGTGATCGCGTGGGGCTTCGCCCATCAGGAAGAGATCCTGACCGCAGCGAAGGCCAACCCGGATAGCGCGAAGGACATGGTGGTCGCAGCATTCCCCGACCTGAAGGAATGCATTGGCTCCCCGACCGTCAAGTCCCGCCTCAACAAGTCGCTGCGCTACGCGGTCGCCAACCAGCTCCCCGTGCTCACGCCGCAGCTCTACGTAGACAACACCAAGCTGTGTGATGCCGACACCGACCTCGGTCTGGACTACGCACTCACCCGCCTGTTGGAGGCGCCCGTCGCCGCCAAGGAGAACCCATGAACGCGCCTGTACATGCGGGTCTGGCCGCGACCTGCCTCGCCGTGCCCCTGCTCCTCGTCGGCATCGGTGTAAACGGTGCCAAAGCCCAGCTCGCCGCAAACGAAGCGAGCGCCTCCAGCGAACCCTCCGTCGCGATCGCTGCTGCGGCCGATGAGGGCTACTGCTCTGCCGACCTGAAGAAGGTGCTCCGTCGCGTGCTCCAGAGCTGCGGCCTGCTTTCTTCCGGGGAGGTTCGGGGCTGTCAGCCGCTAGAAGCCAAGAGCGTCGCCACCCTCGCGGGGTCGGACTTCAACGCGCTGTTCCTGCCGCTGGCCGATCGGGCCGGCATCATCCAGTTCGACAAAGAGTCCGCCGAGCTCGACGCCGGTGACCTCGCGATGCTCGACCGCACCTTCGCCGACCAGCGGGGCGCGAGCTACTTCTTCGTCGTGTCGCGGTCGTCCCCGGAGGGCAGCGAAGTGTACAACCGGAACTTGTCGCAGCAGCGCGGCGAGGCGGTGTTGTCGCACCTCCAGGCTACGTTCAAGGACGCCGACCTCAACAAGGAGGTCGGTATCCTCTGGCTCGGCGAGGAATTCGCCCAGCTTGATCAGGAATTCTGCTCTTGGCAGCGGTCGGGGAGCAGCGAGGCCTGTCAGTCGCAGGACCTCAACCGCAGCGCGTTCGTCGCGTGGATCGATTGCCGGCTGTGATGAACAACGAGATGCGCATTCCCCTACTCCCTGCAGCGCTGGGTTTGATGTCGGCGCTGGTCGCATGCGACGGCGCGCCCCCCGCACCTGCAGCCAAAGCATCCCGATTCGACGCAGTCGCTCCGGTCGAGGTCAAGAAGGATGCGGTCGACGGTTTTTGTGACACCCACGAAGAGGGTGACGCCGCGCGCACCTTCCACTGGCCCCAAATCGACGGCCCCGCTCCCGCCTCCACAGGTTGGACCTGGGTAAACGTCTGGGCGACGTGGTGCGGCCCCTGCGTAGCCGAGATGCCGATGCTCACCCGCTGGAAAGAGAAGCTTGAGAAGGAAGGAGTGACCTTCAACCTCGCGTTTCTCTCGGTAGATGCCAAAGCGGATGACGTCTCGAAGTGGCGCACGGCGCACCCGGGCACGCCCGTCGGGCCCCGACTTACTGACTTCAGCCTGCTCGGCGGCTGGCTCGACAGCGTAGGCCTCAACGCCAACGCGTCCATCCCGATCCACTTTTTCGTCGACGGGCAGCAGAAGATTCGCTGCACGCGGATGGGCGCGATCAGCGAGCCCGACTACGCCACGGTCAAGCAGATCCTCCAGAAGTGACTCCCGGCGACCCCGTAGGGAGACTTCCGCACGCGCCGTGGAAACCTCCCTCGCACGCGCCGGAGGACCCCGACCGCATCCCCGCGATGAACGGTTCGCACCTGTTTCGCGCTGGACGATACGCCGCAGAGGCCGCGGAGGCGCTCGCGTTTTTGGCGCAGCCCGGGGAGGCTACGCTCGAGATCGGCTTCGATCACGGCATGTGCTTGGCGGATCGAGCAAGGCGGTGGCCGGATACCCTCCATCTCGGACTTGAAATTCGCGAGGCTCGGGTGAACGCGCTGCGCCCGCACCTCACGCCAAACGCGCTCGCTTGGCGCGCGGACGCACGCACCGTGCTCGGCAGCGTCCTCCCAGCAGGCAGGCTGACGACCATCTACGTTTTTTTTCCGGATCCGATCTGGACCGAAACCAACCGAGACCGTCGCTTGCTTTTCTCCCCCGCGTTCGTGAGTCTGTGCGCGAGGGCGCTGAAACCCGATGGCGCGCTGTACCTTGCTACTGACGTAGAACCGTACTTTCGTTGGGTAGAAACGCTCGTCGCTTCTTGGTCACCGACCGTAGCTCCGAACCTCGGGACCGAGCTCTCCCGACGCGAGCGCGTGTGTAAGCGGGACGGCATCGCGGTCTGTCGAGGAACATGGCAGCCACCCGCCCCTTGACTAAGGACGCAAGCGGCCCCATGCTTGCTTCAGCGCACGCTGGAGCTGCTGTGGATGTGAAGCGCATGGATGACGAAGCCGACACTAAAACCGAGGGCGCGGCCCTCCCCAAAGCGCGGGTGGTTGACGTAAAGGCCTTAGTCGAGTCCATCGTGCGCGCGTTGGTGGATCAGCCGGACAAGGTCTCCGTGACTGAAGTCGAAGGCACACACAGCTGCGTCATCGAGCTGTCCGTATCGCCCGAGGACGTTGGAAAGGTCATCGGAAAGAAGGGCATCCACGCGGATGCCATTCGACGCATCGTGCACGCGGTCGGCGGCAAGAACAAGAAGCGCTACGTGCTGGAGATCTTAGAGGAGCCCTGAATCCGGTGAACGGTCTCGCTGCGCTCGTAAACATGGTGATGGATCTGGTACGTTCAAGCGGCGTTGTGCTGCCGGCGTGGGCGTTTCCCTGCGCGGTGGTCGGCTTGACGTTGGTGCTCATCCCGGCCCGTGTGCGCAGCGAGCGCGCCAGCCGCGCGAGGAGGCTGCTGACACGCGCAGCAGCGTCGAATTCGGTGACCGAGCGCGATCGCCTGGAGGCGGAGGCGCTCCAAGAGGTCGGCGCTGACACGCACGGCCTGCTGACGATCGCCGGATGGGCGGTGGAGCGCGGCCGTTACGCACTTGCGCGGAGCGTACTGGCGCGGCCCGAGCTCGCACAGCATCCCGAGCGCAGAAAATTGCTCGCCGGGATGCAGGGCACCGCGCCGCTCTCCGCGGATGCGCTGATCGCCCGCGTGCTCCGCGAATCACCCGCCGAAGGCCCAGACCACGCCAGCGAACATCGAGATCAGCAGGGCTAATCCCACCAGATATCCGCGAAACTCCAGCGCGATGCCCTCAGGTTGCGCGGACAGCTCCTCGCGGGGAGCCCCGTCGGGCACCGCAGCTTGGTCGTTCCACCACCGCAGCACGCCGGAGGGGCGCGGGACCAGCATAGGCACCCGCGCCCGGTAGATCGCGTACCGCGGCCCGAAACGGGCGTCGCAAAAGCGCTCTTGCAGGTACCGATTGGTGACCAGCGAATAGACGATGAGCACCGGAACGAAGCCCACCAGAAAAACCTTGGATCCAAAGCAGATCCCGAGGCCGATCACCCCGGCGAGCTTCCCGAGCACGCTCGGATGTCGGATCATCGTGTACGGTCCGGTGTCCACCAACGCCGTGGGCCCACCATCCACGTGCGTGCCCGGCGAACCGCCGCCCGACAGGAACAAATAGCCATACACGTACCAGACCCAGAAGCCACCTGCGCCAATGAGCCCCAGCCCCACAGGCGCCCTCCACGCGAACGGCACCTGCATCGACACGTGCCACGCCGCATCGAGCTTCGTCGCGATCCAGCACATGGTCAGCGCCGCAGGCAGCATGATGAACAAGTGAATCGCGAAGTTCCGATACAGCTCCGGCGCGCGGATCGCCCCGATGCACGCCATGAACGCTGGCCTGCGTACCAACCCACGCGCGCTTGGAGCTTCCGACATCGTGCGCAGCATATACTGGCGCCAAAGAATTCCCCGAAATCTACACAGGTTGGACACGATTCGCGCGTGCGTACCGGACGCCGGTGGTGTACCGTTGGCTATGCTCACGACCGCACGCCCCTTAGGGACCGTCAGCCTCATCCCCCTCGCGCTCCTGCTCGGCTGCGGCCCCAAGGGCATCGCGCTGGGAGACGACACCGCAACCCTGGACCCGCACACCCCGGTGATCAGCGTGTCCGGAGGCGCGCTCGATCCCCTGCTCGCAGCGGAGACCCTGCTGGACGTCACCGCCGACAACGGTGCGACGGTGCGGGTCTCTGTGACCGACGCCGCCGGCACGACCGTGCGTACGCTCGCGGACGGGCTCACCATGGTGGACGCCATCGCGTGGAACGGTCGGGACGACACCGGCGCGCTGGAGCCCGTCGGCACGTACACGGTGCACGCCGACCTGCTCGACGCCGCGGGCAGCGTGCTGACCAGCACCACGTCCACCTTCTACATCGTGCGCGTGGGCGTCTTGTCCGGAACGCTCTCCGGAGACCGCATCCCGCTGATCTGGCACCGCAACGGCAACTACTGGGAGGAAGCCAGCACCGATCCCACCTTCGAGGTCGCGGCGATCGACGACGGCACTACCGCCACGCCGCTCCCCCCGCTGTGGGACGATCTGGAGCAACCGCCAGAGGACCACGTCGGTCACACGCTGCCGGCGGCGTACCCCTACGATGTGCAGCCTACAATCACGCTCAGCGCGGGCGGCGACATCGGAGACGCGCCTGTCGAGCTGGAGATCGCGGGTTGGGGCACGGCCCAATCGGTGAGCCCCGGCGACGCGCCGGTGTTTGAGCGCGCGACGCCGTTAGCGACCGGCCCCGGCGTGGTCGAAGAGACGCTGACCTTGACCTGGTCGGTGGACGGTGTCCCGATCGGCGTCCAGAGCTTGCCTGCGCGCTTCTATGCTACCTTAGGTACCCCGACCTTCGAGCAGGAAGGCCCTCCCTACGAGCCTTGGGTAGCGGCGATCGACCCTGCGTTGCGCGCCATTCAAGGCGTAGAAGGCACCGATGAAGCGGTGCTGAGCGCGTTGACCGAGTGGATCTACCGGGACCTCGGGCTGGTGTACGACACCCGCTACGGGGCCAGCGCCTACACCCAGTATGCAGGCCGCGGCTACGACCGCGGAGAGTTCGACTTCACCAGCTTTCTCTCCCGTCGTAACGGGAGCACGATCAACTGCTCGGACTGCGCCAGCATCCTCGAAGGGTACTCCGACATGATCGGCGCGAACCTTGAGTACACGATCATCCTTCAAAACTTCGATTTGAACTTCATCAAGTCCATCGGCGCCACCGACTACACCCACTGCCCGTTTGGCTCGCAAGGCTGCGGGTTCAGCTACCACGCCGTCACCACCCCCGACGACGCTACCACGATCTACGACGCTACCCTCGCCCTCGACGGGGACGACGACCCAGGCGCCGCCCCGTTCACCGAGCTGCTCGTCCAGACCATTGATGGCCAGGAATACCTGGACCGCCTCGTGATGAGCGGAAACGCATCCTACATGCACACCCAGAAGGAATACCTCCGATGATCGTCTTTCTTTCCGCGCTCATCCACTTTGGATTCGCAGCCTCGGGCATCGTGCACTCGGGCATCCCGGTGCGCCAGCCTGACCTTGGGGAGCCCGCCTTTCAAAGCGCGGAGAACGGCTGGTCTGCCCCGCTGGCCGACGGGCAAGGCTTGGTGCGCGTGTACGTAGGACGCGATGCGGACGCGGCAGCGGACTGGTTTGAGCGGCAGCGCGAGAGCTTCAGCAGGCCGCTGCCGGACTACGCGTTCGCCGACGTGGCCGCGGGAGATGGGCTCGGCGTGCTGCTGTTCCGCGACGGCAACGTCGCCGTCATGGTGAAGTCCACCGCCGACAACGCGCTGTCGCTCGCCACGAGTCTCCGCGAGCGCATCGTTGACAACGCCGCGCCACCGGCGATCGCTGCCATGCGCCGCACGGAAGACGGCTGGACCATCGACGCACCCGGCGCCGTCCATTCCCGCGTTGTGGGCGGCGGGAACGTGCCGTTCGCAACGGCTGCAGAAGGCGGCCTGATAGGCGTCTACGTGCAGCGTCCTACCGAGATCACGGTCTGGGACGCGTTCGGACGCGCGACCGTGATCCGGTAGCCGACGGCTACCGGAGAGCACCGCCCCGAGCCCATCGGCGGCAGACTACCAGTTCGTGATGAAGGGGCGCAGCCAATCGACTTCGCCGTGCACGCCGCGGTTGTAGACGTCCTGAACCCGACGGGTGAGCGGGCCGGGAACGCCCACCGCGCGACGGTCGACTTCCCGAACCGGCGTGATCTCGGCGGCGGTGCCCGACAAGAACACTTCATCCGCCACATAAAGCGCGTCGCGGCCAAAGTGCATCTCGTGCACCTGGATGCCGTCGTGCTTGAGCACATCGATCACCGTTCTACGGGTGATACCACCGAGGATGTTGACCACCGGAGGCGTCTTGACCACGCCGTCGCGGCATGCGAACAAGTTCTCGCCGGTGCCTTCAGCGACGTAGCCGGCGCCGTCCAACATGATCGCCTCGTCATAGCCGTTCTCGACCGCTTCGTAGCGCGCGAGCACGCTGTTGACGTAGTGGCCGATGACCTTGGCGCGCTGAAGGTTCGAATTGACGTGGTGCCGCGTGAACGTGCTCGTCTGAACGCGGATGCCGTTCCGGATGCCTTCGTCGCCGAGGTACTTGCCCCAGTCCCAGACGGCGATGGCGCAGTGCACCGGGTTGTCGCGCGCGCCGAGGCCCATTTTGCCTGCCCCGAAGAAGATGATGGGGCGGATGTAGCAGTCCGGCATGTCATTTTCGCGGAGGGTCTGCACCACCGCTTCTTTGAGCTGGGCGTGGGTCCACGGCACGTCCATCCGGCACATCTTGGCCGAGTCCAGCAAGCGGCGCAGATGCTCATCGAGCTTGAACACGCCACCACGGCCATTGGCTTGCGGGTAGCTGCGGATGCCTTCGAAAACACCGAGCCCGTAGTGCAAGGTGTGGCTCAATACGTGGATCTTCGCGTCCTCGTAAGGGACAAGCTTGCCGTCCATCCAGATTGACTTGCTCTCGATGCCCATGACGGACCTCCGGAAAGTGCGCGCCTCGGCGCGTTCGATTGAAAGGGGAATGCTATAATGCCGGCGGAAGAATCGAAGGCCGGTGGACTATCGCGCGGAGCGGCCACGCGGAGACCGTACGCGGGCACCTATGCGCCTGCATACCGTTCACGCCAAGCGGGATCAGCCGACTTTCTATCCGAGAGAAGCTATCTTTTCTTTGAGCTCGCCCGACTCGTGCATCGCCCGGAGGATGTCCGCGCCACCGATAAATTCACCACCGATGAACACTTGCGGGATCGTCGGCCACGAGGTCACCTGCTTCACGCCCTCGCGGACATCGGGATCCGCGAGCACATTCACGTGCGCGATGGGCTTGCCGTACCCGGCGAGGATGCCCGCGGCGTTCGCGGAGAACCCGCACTGAGGGGATTGGGGCGAGCCCTTCATGAACAAAACGACTTGATTGTCGCGGACGAACTGCTCAATGAACTCGGCCACAGGCTTGTTGCCGCGCGCCGATTGCTCTTCCGGAGGCTCGGGCTCAGCAGCGAACGTCGGGCGAGGCCGAGGGGGCGGCGAGGCCGCCTCAGGTTGACCAAAAATCGGGAGGCGGCGCTTAATACGGTCCACGAGGCCCATGGAGAACTCCTTCGGTGGCAGCAATGTAGTCCGGAATCCGCGTGGGAATGGTGCCCTAGGCTACGCAGGGCCGCACGCTTCGTCGGCTTTGGCGCGCCGGGATAAACGGGCCCGTGGCCATTCTCCTCGTTCTTCTTTCTGTCTTTTGCGCCGCCGTTCCGATGCTCAGCTTTCTGGGCCTGGTCTGGTGGCTGGATCGCAACGATCGCGAACCGCTCTGGCTGTTTGGGCTCACCTTCTTGTGGGGCGTCATCGGCGCGGTGTTCTTGGCGCTCATCGGGTCGGAGGTGCTGATGCAGCCGCTGGCCTGGATCGCCGGCGCCGATGTCGCGGAGCGTTGGTCCGCCGTGCTGATCGCGCCGTTGATTGAGGAGCCGTCGAAGGCCGCGATCCTGTTCGCGGTGATGTACTCGCGGCACTTCGACAACGCCTCCGACGGCTTTGTGTACGGCGCAGCCGCAGGCCTCGGCTTCGGAATGACCGAAAACTTCCTCTACTTTTCGGACGTCGCCTCGTACGGAGACGCCGGGACCTGGCTGACGACGGTGTTCATCCGAACGTTTTTCTCGGCGGTGATGCACGCGTGCGCCACCTCCTGCGTCGGCGCCGCGCTGGGCTGGGCTCGGTTCCGGGGCTTGATCCCAAAGCTCGTCTGCTTGCCCCTCGGCTTTGGCGCGGCGATGGGCATGCACGCGTTGTGGAACGGAATGCTCACGGTGTCGAGCGAATACGGTCTCCCCGATCTGTCGGCCCTGAACTTTGTACTGTTTATCGGCGAGTTTCTCCTCGTGTTCCTCGTGTTCCAGCTCGCGCTTTGGGACGAGCGCGCCACGATCCGCCGAGAGCTCGCCGACGAGGTCCAACAAGGCACGCTCCCGCTCGCGCACGCGAGCGCCATCGCCAGCACCTTCAAGCGCGGCAACGGCCCCTGGCTCCCCAGCGGCGTTCCGCGCTGGCCCTATGTGCGCGCGGTCATCACGCTCGCGCTGCGGAAGCACCAGTGCCGAAACACCCGCGGCGGAGCGCACGCGTTCTACGCCGACGAAGTGCTGCGCCTGCGCGCCGAGGTGAAGGGGCTGCAGCGCCTCGCGCGGGTTTAGCCGCGCAGGTTCAATCCCCGACGTACACCAGCGGCCAAGCGATGACGATGTCGTCGGTCCCATCGGTGATGGTGCACGTCAGCGTCGTCCCGTCGAGGTTCGCGCCGTAGACCGCGTAGGTGCTGGTGGTCGACGACACGTTGGTCTCGTCCTCGCCGCGCACCCCGACGCCGTCTACCGCCCACCGAAACTGCATGTCATCGCCGTCGGGATCGCTCGCGGTGACGGCGACGTCAATACCGAGCGTCGGAACCTCAATTTCGGTGCCGTTCGCCACCGTGGCCGTCTCCAGCACGGGCGCGCGGTTCACCTCCGGCGCGCAGCTGACCAGCCCCGGCAGCAAAGCGCCGCAGAGCAAGACGCCGCGCAGCACAGCTTCACCCCGGAATTCAGCGTGCGACCGGTTCAAGCGCTGCCAGTAGCTTTCCATGGATCCCTCCGAACGCGCCGTTGGAGAGCACGGCGACCACATCATGGGGGAGCGCGTTGGCCGCGACCGCAGCGACGATCTCCTCCACAGAATTAAACGCAAACGCCTCTTTTCCCTGCTCGCGCAGCTTGCGAATCAGCCGCTCGCTGTCAAAACGCTCGTCCACCGCGATGCGCGCCTGGTCATGGGGATGCGCGACGACGACCACGTCCGCTTGGCTGAACGCGTGGGCGTAGGCCTCTTGGAAGACCGCGCGACGTGAAGTGGCGCTGCGGGGCTCGAAGATCGCCCAGATGCGGCGGTTCCCGAAGCGCAGCCGCAGGCCGCTCAGCGTGACGTCGACGGCGGTGGGATGATGCGCAAAGTCGTCGAGCACGGTGACCTGACGCACCTCACCGACCACCTCTTGCCGACGCTTCACGCCCAGAAAGCTGGCGAACGCCGGTACAAGTTGCTCTGCGGTGATGCCTTCCGCGTCCAACGCTGCGACCGCGGCTACCTGATTGTAGAGGTTGTATTCGCCGACGAGGATGCTCTCGAACCGCCCGTACACGTTGCCATCGCGAAGCACGACAAAGCGCTGGGTGCCGCGCGCGGTGTCCACCGCTTCGATGCGACCATCCCACTGTTGTCCTGGACCATAGCGCCGGATCTCGGGGCCGGCCTCGACCAGCGCGCCCTGACACACATCCGCGACGTTGTCGTGATCCCAGCGAGCGACGATGCGGCCGCCCGCAGCCGCTGCCGGAACAATGCTCACCAGCTTGCGAAAGCTCTCTTTCACATGGTCGAGGTCACGGTAGATGTCGGCGTGGTCGAACTCCACCGAGGTGATGATCGCGGTCTTCGGCCGGTAATGGAGGAACTTCGGTCCCTTGTCAAAGAAGGCCGTGTCGTACTCGTCCCCCTCGATCACAAAATGGGGCCCATCGCCCAGACGCGCGGTGCGGTCAAAGTTCTTGGCGAGACCGCCCACGAGGAAGCCCGGCTTCTTTCCGACCGGCATCACATGGTCGAGCAGCTGCGCGATCAGCGAGGTGGTGGTGGTCTTGCCGTGCGTGCCCGCGACGACGATGCTCTGGCGCTCGCCGAGGAACATCGCGCCCAGAAGCTGCGGAAAAGAGCAATACAGCAGGTTGGATGCGAGCAGCGCCTGCGCTTCGGCGTACTCGGCGCGGATCACGTTGCCGACGATCACCAGATCCGGCGCGCCACCGGGCCGGGAAGCTGCGATGTTCTCTGCGTTGTACCCGATCATCACCGGGATCCCCAGAGACTCCAAATACGTCGACATTGGAGGATATACGCCGGTGTCACTGCCGGTGACCGTGTAACCAGCGTCCTTCAACATCCCCGCCAGCGCCGCCATCGCGGTGCCCCCGATGCCCATGATGTGCAGCACGGGCGCGACAGCACCCGGAGTGGGGGGAGAAAATGGCAAACGACCAGTGAGGAGCGGCATGCGGGCTCTTATCGGCTCCGATTGCCGTGGGGATCCTCGTCGCACAAAAAGTTTCTCAGGACTTCTGAGGCTCGCCCTTGTGTCGTCAAGACTATGTGTGATAGCATCGGTCCCTGCTCGATCGTCGGCCACCCGGCCCGCTCCCGAACGCCCCGCCCCGCCCGCCTCCTCATCCGCCCGGAGCCCCCATGCTCAACTCCATGCTCGGTCTGTTCTCTCAGGACATGGCCATCGACCTTGGTACCGCGAACACGCTGGTGTACGTCAAGGGGCGCGGCGTCGTGTGCAATGAACCTTCGATTGTCGCGGTTCAGCACGACCGCAAGGGCAACCGCAACATCGTCGCCGTGGGCGATCAGGCCAAGTCGATGCTGGGCCGTTGCCCGCAGGACATTCAGGCGATTCGCCCCCTCAAAGACGGCGTGATCGCCGACTACCAGCTGACCGAAGAGATGCTCCGCTACTTCATCGAAAAGGTGAACGGACGCCGCAACTTTGTCGCGCCACGCATGGTGATCTGCATCCCCTACGGCACCACCGAGGTCGAGAAGCGCGCGGTCCGGGACTCCGCTGAGTCTGCCGGCGCCCGCGAAGTGCACTTGATCGAGGAGCCCCTCGCCGCGGCGATCGGCGCCGATCTTCCGATCACCGAGCCCACCGGCAACATGGTCGTGGACATCGGCGGCGGCACCACCGAAGTGGCGGTGATCTCGATGTCGGGCATCGTCTACTCTCGCTCCATCAAGGTGGGCGGCGATCATCTGGACGAGGCGATCATCAACCACCTGCGCCGCCGTCACGACCTGTTCGTCGGGCCACGCACCGCCGAAGACATCAAAATCCAGCTGGGTAACGCCTCGTCGGACTTCCCGTTCCGCGAGATGATCGTCAAGGGTCGCGACCTGGTACGCGGCTTCCCGCGCACCGTGACCGTACACTCCGATGAGATCCGCGAGGCCCTCGAAGAGCCGATCCGCTTGATCATCGAGGCGGTGACCGGCTCGTTGGAGCGCACGCCTCCCGAGCTGTTAGGCGACATCGTCGATCGCGGCATCATCATGACCGGCGGCGGCTCGATGCTCTCGGATCTGGACACCGCGATCTCGCAGACCACAGGTCTGCCGGTGATCGTCGCCGACGATCCGCTCTCCGCCGTCGTCAAAGGCTCGGGGCGCGCCCTCGAGGAGATGGACTACCTTCGCATGATGTCGTAGTCTGCCACCGCCGTTCGCGCGCAGCACCTACGGGCGCATGGCGCGGAGTTAGGACGTCGCATGGCCAGCACATCCGACATCGACATTCAGGAGCTCAGCTTCGCGCAGCTCGCCGCCGAGGCCCAGCCGCTGCGCGAGCGGCTGAACCGCTTCCGCAAAGCGCTGGGGCGCTACTTTGTAGAGAAGCAGGACCTCATCGACCTGATGACCGTGTGCGCGGTCGCGCAGGAGCCGCTGCTGTTGGTGGGGCCGCCCGGCACCGCCAAGAGCGATCTTGTGCTGAAGTTCAAAGACGCCCTCGGCTTGGAGGGCAACGCGTACTTTGAGTACATGCTGACGCGCTTCACCGAGCCCGGCGAGGTGATGGGGCCCATCGACGTCGCCAAGCTGCGCGATGGACAATACCTGCGGCGCTCCGAGGGCAAGCTCCCTACGGCGAAGCTTGTTTTTCTGGACGAGATCTTCAAGTCGAACTCGGCGATCCTGAACGCGCTCCTCACTGTGGTCAACGAGCGCAAATACTACCAGGACGGCCAGCCGGTGCCGGTGGCGCTGAAGATCCTGTTCGCGGCTACCAACGAGATCCCCGATCAAAACGAGCTCGCGGCGCTCAAAGACCGTTTTTGCTTGAAGGCCGCGTGCCGCTCAGTCGCGGAAGACCACTTCCTCTCGCTGATCGACGCCGGTCTGTCCAACCAGACCTGGAAAGACCTCGGGCAAAAGCCATGGGTAGAGGGCCACGCGAACCTCAAGGATTTCCTGAAAGCAAATCGGTACCTGTCTTTTCAGTTTGGGATGGCGGAGGGTCCGAACGGAGAAGAACGGGACCGTCACCGCTACTTTCCTGAGCCGCTGCTGCTGGAGCTGCGGCGCGTGCTGCGTACGCTGGTGCGCGAAGACGGCGTGTTCATCAGCGACCGTAAAATCGTCAAGTTGTACCGTCTGCTGCGCACGCGGGCCTGGGTCATGCACGGGGGCGCGGTCGAGCGCGAGGATCTGCGCCTGCTCTCCTACTTGGGCGAGACCCGCGAGGAGATCGACCTGTTGGAGGACAAGGTGCCCCGTCTGCTCGGGCTCAACGGGTGACCGAGCTCCGCGACGCCGACGCGATCGCAGCGTGGATGAGCTTTGGACTGCGCCTCGCTTGCCTGCGGCCCGGTGACGACAGCGCCCATCACAGCGAGCGAGACCGGAGCCGCGACGCCTACACGTGGTTCAACACCGTGCTGGCCGAGCGCCCCGGCCTACCTCCCCCCGGCTGCGTCGTCGACCTCGCGGAGCTGGCCACCGAAGGGGCACGCACCCCGCGCACCCGCACGCTGCCCGACGATCCGGAGCTTCGACGTGCGCTGCGGGAGTGGGAAGATCAGGTGCTCGGGCGACTTCGCAGCGATCGTCGACTCCCCGCCATTCAGGACGCTGTGGCCGCGCTCCCCTCCCCGCTCCGGGCCGAGGCTGCGGGGCTGTTTGCGAGCGTCATCCTCGCGCGAATCGGAAGCGTAGGATTACAGGTCATACCTGGGGTAGTTCGCCGTGCGCTCACAAGCCCGGCTCCGCAAACCCCGACGCCCGACACGCAGACGTTGCTGCAGCACGGCTACGCCGATCTGGTACAACGAGCCCGAAGCGTTCCAGAATTGATCGCGGCGGGGGACGTTTTTCTGTTGACGTGGATGGAAAGGCTGCGCGGGCTCGAAGCGCGCGTAGCGTTGGAGCAGTTAGCGGGCGTGGCTGCGACCACTCCCCTGCCCTCCCACGTGCGCAGCCGGCGCCGATCCGGACGTGCGCTCTCCCGAATCGAGGAGGACAGCGCGTTTCCGGTAGGCGGCTTTTCGTCGATACAGACCAGCGGGGCGATCGAGAACATCGTCAGCTCCGAGCTGGCGTACATGAACCCGCCGGAGGACCACGCCGAGCGAGCGGTCGACCTGTTTGACCTGCGCTGGGCCGAGGGCGAGCTGCTCTATTACAGCCG
>CAIUMM010000147.1 GCA_903900265.1 uncultured Pseudomonadota bacterium | reverse complement strand
GTGCCGTACATCCACCGCTATCGCGCGGGTGGCATCACCTCGGTGCGCGGCTACGAGCCCTACTCGCTCGGCCCGACCGTGCGCATCACCGGCTCCAAAGACTACACGCAGACCCGCACCAGCACGTACGGATCGGATGATCCTTCGGCGGCGGACGACAAGCTCGTCATCGGCGGCACGCAGACGTGGATCAACAACTTTGAGCTTGAGAGCCCGATCGTAAAGGCGGCGAGCATCTCCTTGGTCGCGTTCTTCGACGCCGGCAACACCTTCGGAGACCCCTGGGGTAACGGGGCGATCAACCCCTTGGATCTGCGATTCTCGTATGGCTTCGGCGTGCGTTGGTTCAGCCCCATCGGCCCGCTTCGCTTCGAGTGGGGTTTCCCCATCGCGCCCAACCCGGACGAGCGCAAGAGTGTCTTCGACTTCACGATCGGCTCGGCGTTCTGAGAATTCGCTGAAGCGGCTCGGTGTAAGCGCCCGGCGGACGGTTAGCCGGGCCGCATGCCTCGCTTCGCGATCATCGACATCGGCTCCAACACCTCGACGCTCGCGGTGTATGAGGGGTCCACCCAGTACGGCGTCAACCGCATCTACCAGCACGGTGAAACGCTCCGGTTGATCCGCCAGATCCGCCCAGACCGCAGCTTCAGCCCGGCGGCGATGGACCGCACCGTCGACACGATACGGATCTTCGCCCAGCGCGCCACTTCGCTGGGCGCGGAGCACATCGAGGCGGTCGCCACGAGCGCGGTGCGCGACGCCAGCAACCAGGAGGAGCTGCTCGCGCGGATCCGCGATGAGGCGGGCGTGGCGGTGAGCATCCTCGACGGAGAGCACGAGGGCGTCGCGGCCGTGGTCTCGTCGGTCAATACGCTTCCGATTCAGGACGGCTTCGTCGTCGACATGGGTGGCGGGAGCGTACAGATCGCGCATGTGGTGACGCGTCGAGCACGGCAGGTGGTGAGCTTGCCGTTGGGCGCGCTGCGGCTGACCGATCGCTTTTTCACCAACGATCCGCCGTCGTCCGACGCGGTCACGCTGTTTCGTCGCCATGTGCAGGAGCTGATCGCGCCGTTGGGGTGGTTCAATGCCACGGGAGGCACGCTGGTCGGGGTGGGCGGCTCGCTGCGCACGCTGGGCAAGATCGATCGGCGCGATCGCTTGCTGCACGCGCCCTCGCATGTGTCCCACGGCCACGGCTACAAGCTCTCGCTCGACTCGGTAGAGACCATCTGGGAGCGCGTCAGCAGGGTCACCGCCGACACGCGCCGCGACATCCCCGGGCTCGCTGCGCACCGCGTCGACACCATCTCGGCGGGTGCGCTGTTCTTCTTCTTGCTGATGCGCGCAGGGGGCTTCGATCACCTGCGGGTGTCGGCCTTTGGAATCCGCGAGGGCATGGCGCTGCGCTGGTTGGCGGCCCGGGCGGGGGATGACAGCGCTGCGCTGGTGCCGGATGTGCGCAAGGGCGGCTTGTGGAGCCGCTTTCCTCCTCAGGACCCGGCGCGCTGCGCCGCCGCGTGTCGGCGTGCGCAGGTGCTGGCGGACGCGATGCGAGTGGAGGAAGGGCGGCACGCGCTGCTCGCCGCGACCCACGTGGCAGCTTCAGGGATGCGCATCGAAGCGGGGGTCGCGACGCTGTTGGATGCGCCGCTTCCGGGCTTCTGGAACGAAGATGTGCTCGACGTGGTCGACATCCTCGACGCGGGCGTTCCGCGCCACATGGCGGCGATCCGCCGCGATCGGCTGCGGTCATTGCTGGACATCGCGCTGGTGGACGGGGAGCTCGGCGATGTGCGGATGGGCGACGATGGCCTGCGCATCTCCGGCGGCGCGCTGTCCCCGGCGCTCGCGGGTCGCTTTGCCCAGGCGTGGGGGCGGAGGATCGTCGAGTGAAGCTGCTGCTCGCCCACGCCTACGCGATCGCGGATGATCCGCGAGAACAGGAGTTGATGCGGCCATTCCCGCCGTTGGGCTTGCAATATTTAGCCGCTTTTCTGGAGGGCGAGCACGAGGTCGCCATCTGGGACCCGACGTTCGGCTCGCGCGCGGAGTGGTCGTCGGTGTTGGATCGGGAGCGTCCGGATGTCGTCGGCTTTTACGGGCACACGATCACCCGGCCGTTCGTGAAAACCATGGTCGCCGAGGCCAAAGGGCGCGGCGTTCGCGTGGTGGCCGGCGGCCCTGATCCAGTGCAATACCTCGCCGAATACCTTGGCATGGGCGTAGACGCGGTGGTGATCGGCGAGGGCGAGCACAGCTTCGCCGAGCTGCTCCGCGAGCCCGATTGGACGCCCGCGCGGCTCGCTACGGTGAACGGGGTCGCGTTTCTGCGCGCGGACGGCACGGTCGGCAAGGCCCCGGCGCGCGCGCTCATCAAGAAGCTCGACGAGCTCCCGCATCCCCGACGCGGCCGCCGTGACATGGACGCCTACTTCGCCGCGTGGCGGGCGCGGCACGGGCAGACGGCGATGAGCCTCACGACGTCGCGGGGCTGTCCCTACCACTGCACCTGGTGCTCCAAGCAGGTGTACGGTGACACCTTCCGGCGTCGGGACCCGGACGCGGTGATCGATGAGATGCAGTCGGTGATGGCGCAGTTTGCCCCCGATCAGCTCTGGTTTGTGGACGACATGTTCACCATCAACCGCAAGTGGGTGCACCGCTTCTGCACGCGGGTCGTGGAGCGCGGCGCGCGCGTGCCGTTCTACGTGATCGGGCGACCGGAGACCTTGGATCTTCCGCTGGTCGAGGCGATGCGCGAGGCCGGCTGCTACCGCATGTACGTGAGCGCCGAGAGCGGCGCGCAGCACGTGCTCGACGCGATGCGCAAAGAGAGCACGGTCGAGGACATCGAGCGCGGCGCTGGGCTGCTGCGACAAGCAGGCATCGAGCTCGGCGTGTTCACCATGCTCGGCTACCCGGGCGAAGAAAAAGCGGACATCCTCGCCACGCGCGATCTGCTGCGGCGCATGTTGCCGGAGGTCACGCTGCTGTCGGTGGCGCACCCGATGAAGGGCACGGCGTTTCACACCTTGGTGGAGGAGAAGATCACCGGGCAGGCTGCGGGGCGCCTGCTGTTTGAGATGCGGCACTCGGCGGAGCTCTACGACGTGGCGCAGCGGATGATCTGGGCCGATCAGGATCTGCGGCGCACGCTCTCCTCCGCGCGCCTTGGGCCGACGACGCCGGCCTCGGTGGTCAGCGTGCTGCGTGCGATGGCGCGCTACCCGTACTGGCGCGCCCGCTTTGCGTTGGCGGAGTGAGGCGGTGCTGACGTTGCGAGAGTCGGCCGCGCGGGTGCTGTTCAGCAGCAGCCTCGCGGACAAGCTCGCGCCGATGTCCTACGACGATCGCGCCCGTGGCGCGCCGATCGCGGTGCCCGACGCCCCCAGCCGTCCTGCGGGCTTGGCGCCCTCCGATACCCGAACACCGTTCCCCAAGGATCTCGGCGATCCCCGCTCGCGGGCGCGCATCCTGCACTTTTTTGCGAACCATGAGCTGCTGGCGATCGAGCTGTTGGCGCTCGCGCTGCTGCGCTTTCCGGACGCCGATCCGGGCTGGCGCCGCGGGCTGGTCGCGATCCTATCCGAAGAGCAGCAGCACCTTCAAGGCTACATCCAGAGGTTGAACGCGGCAGGTGTGCAATTCGGCGAGCAGCCGCTCAACCGGTACTTCTGGTCGGCGCTCGCTAATGTTCCGACGCCGTCCGCGTTCGCCGCCGGCTTGTCGTTGACCTTTGAACAGGCCAACTTGGACTACGCCTCTCACTTTGCCGCGCGCTTCCGGCAAGTCGGCGATGACGACACCGCGTCCCTGCTCGATCGCGTGCTCGCCGACGAGATCACCCACGTCGCCCACGGCGTGCGTTGGCTCGGCGCGTGGCACCCCGGGGCGGACTTTTGGGCCACCTGGACCACGCTGTTGGAGCCGCCGCTCACCCCCGCGCGCGCCAAAGGCCTGACGTTTACGCGAGAGGCCCGCGTGTCGGCCGGCATCCCCGCTGACGTCATCGATCGCCTCTCGGTGTATTCGGCGTCGAAGGGGCGTCCGCCCGTGATCGGCTGGTTTGTGCCCGACGTCGAGAGCGCGCTTGCCGCTTCAAGCTGCGGACCTGTCGGCGCGCCAGTCGGTGCGCCGGCGGTCTCAGGCATCGCGGCGCAGGTCGCGGGCGATCTGGCGACGCTGCCGATGTTCCTGCTCAGCGTCGATGATCACGTGCTCGCGCCGATGCCAGGCCTCGCGTGGCTGGCTCGGTTGCAGGAGGCGGGGTTCTCGATCCCGGCGTTCGGTGAGCAGGCCCCTGAGCGCGTCGGCAGCTGGCTCCCGTGGGGGTTGAGCCCCGCGGTGTGCGCGCGCACCGGAACGACGTGGCGGCCCGAGTGGCGTGATCTCTACGACAAGGCGTGGCTGCAAGCGCGCTTCGGGGAGCGCGGGGAGGGGAGCGTCGCGCGGACGCTCGAGGAGGCGGAGCAGATAGGCGGGCCGGGGATGCTGTTGAAGGCGCCGTTTTCAACGGCGGGCCGGGGCCTGCACCGTTGGGAGCGCGCGGGGCGGGAGGGTTGGACGGCGCGGGTGCTCGCCGAGCAGGGCGCGGTGGTGGTCGAGCCTTGGGACGAGCGCGTGCTCGACATCTCCGTGCAGTTTGATGTGCTTGGCCCCGAGTCGGACAGCGTGCGGGGCAGCGCGGCGAGGTCTGCTGAGCCGGGCCCCGAGCCGGAGATCCGCATCCATCCGTGGGCGCGTTTTCTGGTGGACGGCCACGGTCGGTACCGGGGCGCCTGCGTCGGGCGCCCGCTCGATGATGTGCGCGATCCGGCGCTGCTGCGCTGGATCCACAGCCGCGACCTTCAAGCCGAGCTCACCGCGGCGATACGCCCGGTGGCGTTGGAGATGGCGCGGCGCGGCTTTCGGGGCCCCGCCGGGGTGGACGCCTTCGTGGCGCGCAGCGGCGAAGGCTTCAAGCTGCGCCCGTTGGTCGAGCTCAACCCGCGCGTCACCATGGGGCGCGTCGCGCAGGCGGTGGCGCGTCATGTGCGTCGCGAGCACTCGGCGCGCATGTACATGGTCACCGCCGGGAGCCTGCGCGCGGATGGCGACTCGGTAGCCGCGTGGACGGCGCGGATGGCGTCCCTGCCGCCGGTTCGGCTTCGGGCTGGCTTGATCGAAGAAGGCGTGCTGCCGCTGACCGAACCTTTGGCGAACCGGCGCATGTGGGTGGTGCTTGAGGTAAAGGGTCCGCAGTGACCTCCGGAGCGTAGATGACCCTGTTGACTCTATGGTTTGCCTGCGGGGCGACACCGACCTTCGCGGCCGCGCCTGCAGCGCCGGCGTTGCCGGCGGGTTGGACCGCAGCCCGGTACAACGACGCGCTGCACAGCATCGCCGCCGAGGTGGACCCGCGCGGCCTCCCGGCGGTCGTCGCGCTGCTCGCGAGCCCCGAAGGGGTGCATACGCTCGCGGGATCCAATGACGCGGTGGTGTCACTTTTTGAGGATCGCCGCGCCCAGCTGGCCGCGCTGCCGGAGTGGCCCAACGCCGCGGCCTACCGCGCGCGGGTGCAAGCGATGGTGGACTACGATCAGGACTTCTGGACGAAGACCTTACCGGAGGTGCAGGCCTTGCAGACGCGCTTGGATCCGGGCGCAGCCGACGTCGCCCGCCTGAACGCCATCGCCTGCGGCCTGGGGTCCGAGTCGGTTTCGCTCGCTGCGGCGACGCGCGCAGCGGCGCAGGACTTCGCCTCCCACAATCCGGGCGTAGCCTCGCTCCCCGACTCCGGTCCGGTCGGCCCGCTATCTGCGCTGGCTGCGGCGGACGTCCGCGCCTCCTTGGTCGTGCCGGGCTTGCCGCCGACGGGCAGCTGCCTGACCGCGGCTGAGCACGTCGGGTTTGCGCTCCGGTACTACAACCACGTCGTCTCCCACCAAGTCGCGACGATGGAGGCTTTGAACAGCTTTTTCACCGCGTGGCGCGTAGACAGTCACACCGCCGCCGCCGCCCAGAAAGCCGCGCTTGAAGCGGTGGATCAACGCCGCGCGCTGGTGCAGGCTGAGGCTGGCGATTGGCAGGGAGACCCGACGCTGCGCGCCGGGCTCGACGCGTTTATGTCGCGTGCCCGCGGCTTGTTGTCCGGTCCGGCGGCTCAAATGGCGCTGATCGCCAGCCAGCGCACCGTGAGCTCCCGCGACATCGACATGGCGCGCACGATGTACGCCCAAGCGAACAGCACGTTGGCGTTGGGCGTGACCGGGTTCAAGCTTGCGGATGAGCAGTTCCGCAAGAGCGCGGGGATTGACGCTTGGGTGCAGCAGCCGCGGTGAATCGGGGGCGTGCGTAGGCTGAATTTCTTGTGGTTCGTGCTACATGCGCCGGAATTGTCGGAGCGAATGTATGACCGTCCGTGAATTGCTGAACCTACATGATCTCGCCGCTTACGCGGATGCCTTTGATGCGCGGCGGGTTGGGATGTCCGATTTGGTGTCGTTGTCGGAGGATGACCTCCGGGATGAGCTGGGCATGGAGTCCTTTCAAGACCGCAAACGCTTCAAAGCTGCGGTCGCGTCGTTGGCTGCCGGTGGTTCAACCCCAGCACCGCTGTCCGGCGCCACGCGTTTTGAGCCGCCGACTCCAGCACCGCTCTCCGGCGCCACGCGTTTTGAGCCGAGCGCACGTCCCACGCCATCGCTTTCGGGTGCTACCCGCATCGAGCCCGCAGCCGCTCTCCCGCAGCAGCTGGGGAGTTACTGGGTGCTTGGGTTGCTGGGTACTGGCGGCATGGGCACGGTTGTGCGAGCCCGTCATGTAGAGGAGGGTTGGGCGCAGCAGCAGGGCGGGGATGTGGCGATCAAGCTGATCCACCCTCAGATCGCGACGGATCCTGAGTTTCGGTCAAGGTTTATGTCGGAGGCAGCGCTGGGTCGCAAGGTGCAGCATCCGGGCTTTGTGCCGACGTTTGACGTGATCTCCGAGGGCGCTTGGTTGGGCACGGTGATGTCGTTTGTGACGGGGGATTCGTTGGGCTCCAAGGTGGTCCCCGGCGGCCTGTCGGTGGACGCGGTGATCGCGCTGCTGGCGCCGATCGGCGAGGCGCTGGATTACCTGCACGGTCTTGGCATCGTACACCGCGACTTGAAGCCGGCGAACATCGTAGTTCAACCCAACGGTCGTCCGGTGGTGTTGGATCTGGGCATCGCCAAGGACATGCAGTCGGGGGGGAACCACACGCGTACGATGACGACGATGGGCACGAGCGCGTGGATGGCGCCGGAGCAGGCGGACGCCAAGCATGTGGATGGCGCGGCGGACCGCTACGCGTTCGGCATGATCGCGTATGTGCTGTTGGCGGGACAGATGCCGTGGTCGGAGAGCACGAGCGAAGCGCGGGTGTTTTCGAACAAGCTGATGGGTCAGCTTGTTCCGTTGGAGCAGGTGTGCGCTGGGGTTCCGCAGCATGTCGCGGCGGCGGTGATGAAGATGGTGTCGTTGGAGGCTGGGGATCGGTATTCGACATGCGTCGGTTTTGTGCAGGCGCTGCGAGTGGATGATGGGGCGGCTCGGGCTGTGGTGGCTGCCGCGAAGTTGAAGGCTGAGGTTGAGGCTGCGGCGAAGTTGCAGGCGGAAAGGGAGGCTGCTGCTCGGGTGAAGGCGGAGGCGAAAGCTGCGGCGAAGTTGCAGGAGCAAGTGGCGGCGAAGTTGAAGGCGGAGGCGGACGCCGAAACTGCTGCTCGAGTGAAGGCTGAAGCGGAGGCGGCTGGGGCGAAAGCTGCGTTGGCGGCGGTGCTTGCGCGCGAGGCAGTGGCGAAGGTGCGCGCGGAGCCGGTGGTGCCGCAGGAGCCTGAAAGCTTGGCTCAAGACACAACGCCCAATGCGCCATCTGGAAGGCCCCGGCCGTTGGTTGTCGCCACAGGGCTTGCAGTGATCGTCGGACTCGGGGTGTGGGCTTGGATTCCCAACGACGAGAAAGAGTTTGCTAAGCTTTGTAATGCGCCTGCGCTGTCAGGTGTGACTGTACCGTTTGCCGAAGAGAACGAGCAGATCATTTCGAGGTGGGTTGAGGCGAACGTTCGCGGATATGCGGCTAAAACGTATGCCGCGATAATATATGTGGATCCACAACTAAAAGTGCCGCTTCTCGTAGCTGGCGCTGAGGAAGATGGCGTCGTCATAGACACTCGTAGGTGTCCGCTTCTTTCCGAGTTGGGGCGAACGTGGGAGAGTCCAACCTTAGGTACTATGAAGTGGATTCCTCCGGGTACGTTCACGATGGGGAGCCCAGAGACGGAAGCTGGCCGTTTCTTTGACGAGCCACAACACAGCGTGACTTTGTCGAATGGTTTTCTACTGATGGAACACGAAGTCACTCAGGGGGAGTGGCAGGCGGTGATGGGTTCGAACCCGTCGAACTTTACGGCGTGCGGTGCCACGTGCCCGGTGGAGCAGGTTTCGTGGGACGACGCGGTGGCGTTTGCGCAGAAGGCGTCGGAGAGGGACGGCGTGGAGTACACGCTACCGACCGAGGCCCAGTGGGAGTACGCGGCCCGAGGAGGTCGAACGACTGGGTGGGAGACTCTTTACTCGGGGTCGGACGAAGCAACATCGGTGGGCTGGATTGACGACAACAGCGAAAACACCACGCACGCGGTGTGTGGCCTGTCGCGCAACGGGTACGGCTTGTGCGACATGACCGGCAACGTGTGGGAGTGGACTTTGGATGGGTACGGCGACTACGCTGGCAGTGCGACCGACCCCACGGGTGCATCTGCTGGCTCCTACCGGGTGAATCGGGGCGGCAGCTGGGACTACTCCGCGCAGGACGCCCGTGTGGCGTTCCGCGGCAGGAGCGACCCCACGCTCCGCAACCTCAACCTCGGCTTTCGTCTTTCGAGGACTGGCACTTGACGCTTGATCCCTTGTCCCTTGTCTGTATTTTGCAACGCAGCGCGGTACCGCTGGTTCAGCCCCTCCCGGCGTGGCGGGTAGGCGGGGCGTGCGCTAGCCGCCCGCCGCACCGACACGGAGGGAACGGGGCGGTAGGGTGGCGCGGCGGTAGAGTCTGGATCTGAGCGGGGTTCGGGGCGGCAGCCCCGATGTTCTCCCGGTCTCGTGTGTTAAGGAGGCGGTCACTCCTCCGGTGGATCGCGATGACAGTCCGTGAATTCCTTACCCAGAACGGTCTCAGTGCCTACGCGGATGCTTTTGAGGCGCAGCACGTAGGGACCGCCGATCTCGCCGACATGAGCGACGACGAGCTGATCAACGTGTTCGCGATGAAGTCCTACGGCGATCGAAAGCGCTTCAAGTCCGCCGTCGCCGGGTTGACTGGCACTCCCGCCCACTCGCTCTCGGTCGCGACGCGTTTTGCGCCGCCGACTCCAGCTCCGCTCTCCGGCCCGACGCGTTTTGAGCCCCCGACTCCAGCCCCGCTCTCGGGCCCGACGCGCATGGACGCACCCTCCGCGTTCCCCGAACGCCTCGGCAACTACCGCATCCTCGGCCTTGTGGGTTCCGGCGGGATGGGCACGGTGGTCCGCGCGCGTCACACTGAAGAAGGCTGGGCGTTGCAGCAGGGCGGTGACGTGGCGATCAAGCTGATCCACCCGCACATCGCGACCGATCCTGCCTTTCGCTCCCGTTTTATGTCTGAAGCGGCGATGGGCCGGAAGGTGCAACACCGCGGCTTTGTGACGACCTGGGATGTGCTCTCCGAAGGCGCGTGGTTGGGCACGGTGATGTCGCTGGTCGTCGGCGAGCCGTTGACGAACAAGGTGGTTCCGGGTGGGCTTCCGGTGTCCGATGTGATCCGGCTGCTGACGCCGATCGCGGAGGCCTTGGATTACTTGCATGGTCTTGGGATCGTGCATCGCGACTTGAAACCAGCGAACATCGTGGTTCGTCCCGATGGTCAGCCGGTGGTGTTGGACTTGGGCATCGCGAAGGACGCTGCGGCCTTGGAGAACCACACGCGAACGATGACGACGATGGGCACAAGCGCGTGGATGGCGCCGGAGCAAGCCGATGCCAAGAACGTCGATGGTGCAGCGGATCGCTATGCGCTGGGCATGATCGCCTATGCGTTGTTGTCGGGTCGATTGCCGTGGGAGGAGGGCACGAGCGAGGTTGGGGTTTTGGTTTCGAAGATGACCGGGAAGCTTGTGCCGTTGGCCCAAGTGCGCGCGGGGTTGCCGTCGCATGTGGTGGCTGCGGTGATGAAGATGGTCTCGTTGGACGCGGGGGCGCGGTACGCGACGTGTGCGGGGTTTGTGGGGGCGCTGCTGCAGTCGGGCCCGCAGCGCGTGACGCACTCGCTGGATGGCGTTTCGTTCGATATGGCGGTCATCCCGCCCTGTACCTTCACCATGGGCTCCCCTGAGAGCGAACCCGACCGCGATGATGACGAGACCCAGCACGCCGTCCGCCTGACGCGCGGCTTTTCGATGGGCACCACGCCGGTGACTCAGGCGCTGTGGACCGCGGTGATGGGCGCGAACCCCTCCAGCTTCACGGATGGCGCCGAAGCGACGCAGCGTCCGGTGGAGCAGGTGAGCTGGTTTGATTCGGTGCGGTTCTGCAACGTGTTGAGCAGGAAGCTTGGGCTGCGTGCGGCGTATACGGTCGGTGCGGGAGATGAGCCTACGGTGACGTGTGATTTCTCGGCGCCTGGCTTTCGTCTTCCGACCGAAGCGGAGTGGGAGTGTGCGGCGCGGGCTGGAACGGCGTCTCCGTATTCGGGCAGCGACGACTTGGACGAGGTGGGTTGGTACGACGACAACAGCGAGGCAACAACGCACGCCGTAGGCCAGAAGAAGGCGAACGGGTGGGGTTTGTACGACATGAGCGGCAACGTTTGGGAGTGGACTTGGGACATCTTTGGGGACTACGGCGGCAACGTCACCGACCCCACGGGTGCATCTACTGGCGCCTTCCGGGTGAATCGGGGCGGCAGCTGGTACTACTCCGCGCAGCGCGCCCGTGTGGCGTTCCGCTACAGGTACGACCCCACGCTCCGCAACGTCAACCTCGGCTTTCGTCTTTCGAGGACCGGCACTTGACGCTTGATCCCTTGTCCCTTGTCTGTATTTTGCGGCGCAGCGCGGTACCGCTGGTTCAGCCCCTCCCGGCGTGGCGGGTAGGCGGGGCGTGCGCTAGCCGCCCGCCGCACCGACACGGAGGGAACGGGGCGGTAGGGTTGTGCTGCGGTAGAGTCTGGATCTGAGCGGGGTTCGGGGCGGCAGCCCCGATGTTCTCCCGGTCTCGTGTGTTAAGGCGGCGGTCTCTCCTCCGGTGGATCGCGATGACTGTCCGTGAATTCCTTACCCAGAACGTTCTCAGTGCCTACGCGGATGCGTTTGAGGCGCAGCAGGTGGGACTCGAGGGTCTTGGGCATTTGTCGGATGAAGACCTGCGAACCGACTTTGGGATGGGGCCGTACCTCGACCGCAAGCGCTTTAAAGCAGCCGTCGCCGGGTTGACTGGCACTCCCGCCCACTCGCTCTCCGGTGCTACGCGTTTTGAGCCGCCGACTCCAGCTCCGCTCTCCGGCGCGACGCGTTTTGAGCCGCCGACTCCAGCCCCGCTCTCTGGCGCTACGCGCATGGACGCGCCCGCCGCGTTCCCCGAACGCCTCGGCAACTACCGGGTCCTCGGCCTTGTGGGTTCCGGCGGGATGGGCACCGTAGTCCGCGCACGCCACACCGAGGAGGGCTGGGCGCGGCAGCAGGGCGGGGACGTCGCGATCAAGCTGATCCACCCGCACATCGCGACCGATCCTGCCTTTCGCTCGCGGTTCATGTCCGAGGCGGCGATGGGCCGGAAGGTGCAACACCGGGGCTTTTTGACGACCTGGGATGTGCTGTCCGAGGGCGCGTGGTTGGGCACGGTGATGTCCTTGGTTGTCGGCGAGCCGTTGACGAACAAGGTCGTTCCGGGCGGGCTTCCGGTAGCGGATGTGGTCCGGTTGCTGACGCCGATCGCCGAGGCCTTGGACTACTTGCATGGTCTTGGCATCGTACATCGCGACTTGAAACCAGCGAACATCGT